>CACZHK010000007.1 GCA_902780915.1 Pseudoselenomonas ruminantium
TTCAAGGAAGGTGAATCTGAGCCTGTGGTGCTGCCGCGTCACAGCCAGGCACTTTACCTGATACAGCGCATTCGCGATGAGGCTCACCGCTTTGCCATCACTTATCATAGAAAACTTCGGGGCAAGCGCAATCTTGTTTCCGTGCTGGATCATATTGTGGGCATTGGCCCCAAGCGGAGGCAGGCTCTCTGGAATCACTTCGGCAGCCTGGCCAGGATCAAGGAAGCAGGAGTGGAGGAACTGGCCGCCGCCCCAGGCATGAACAAGCCTGCGGCAGAGGCCGTGCGTAATTTTTTCCTCGCGCAGCAAAAGCTGCTTGAGGGCAAGGGAAAGGACAATCAAGTTGGAGAAGATAGTTGACCTGCATGTGCATTCTCATATTTCGGATGGCAGCTACAGTCCCGCCGGGCTGGTAGAATTGGCCAAGGAGAGAGGGTTGGCAGCCTTTGCCCTGACAGACCATGATAGCATGCTGGGCTGTGAGGAGGCGGCAAGGGCTGCGGCTTCCTGTGGCGTAGGCTTCCTCAACGGCATGGAGCTCAGCGCCGACTTTGAGAGCCACAAGGTGCATATTGTTTGCCTTGGCTTTGACCCTCAGCACCCCGCTTTCCGCAAGTTCTACCAGAAGGTGCGTTCCATCAAGGAAGCTAAGATTCCTGAGATGATAGAGTTTGTTCGAGAAAAGGGAGTTGATATCTCCCTGGAGAAAGTCCGTCCTTTTGCCAAGGGCAATGTGGATAGGTACGCCCTGATGCGCTTCATGGTCTCCCTTAATATGTATGAGCGTGCTCAGCCAATCTGGGATAACTTCCTAGATCCTGCAGCCAGGGAGTTGGGCATTAACGTCAACATCACCGCCGAAGAGGCCCTGCCTTTGGTGCATGAGGCAGGCGGCATCACATCGCTGGCCCATTTCCATAAGGCCATAGGTCTAAAAGGGCTTGAACGCCATGAGCAGGAGCAAGCTATTTTGCGGCTGCATGAAATGGGGCTGGACGGCATGGAAAGATTTTATCCCAACTACACTGCTGAGGACGCGGAATTTGCCGCTTATATGATAGACAAGTACCATCTCCTGCCCACCGGCGGCACCGATTTCCACGGCACGAATCGCCCTGGCATAGAATTGGGGACGGGCGTAGAGGGCAATATGCAGGTTCCTTACAGCTTCTTTGAAAATATAGTGAATCGGCAGGATTTTTCCTGACTTCTGGCGAAGGTACACTCAGGAAATAAAATTTTAGGTGTATTTGACAGGAGGGGGTTGCCATGAAGGTATGGGTTTGCTCGGTATGTGGCTGGATTTACGATGAGGAAAAAGGGGACCAGGATTATGACCTGGCTCCTGGCGTGAAGTTTGAGGATTTGCCAGAGGATTTTGTCTGCCCCCTGTGCGGCGTAGGCAAGGATCAATTTGAAGAACAGTCATAAAGATTGCAATGGGGGGACGCCTGAGGGCGTCCTTTTTGCTTCCGATTTTCAGCTCCGTTTATCTGATGATTTTGGAATGCAAGGACATGTGTCCCTTTTTGTTGACATAAAATGGATTTCCATATATCATGGGAGAGTAGCCAAGTTAATAACTCATTAGAGAAGGGGAGACGATCTAAGCTCATGAAAGAGTACAAACCGTTCAAATCTGGCAAAGTCCGCGAGATCTATGACCTGGATGACAGCCTGGTGCTGGTGGCCACTGACCGCATTTCGGCTTTTGACCACATCCTTGAGAACGATATTACGGACAAGGGGGCTATCCTCACCCAGATGTCCAAGTTCTGGTTCGACTTCACCAGCGACATCCTGCCGAACCATGTGCTTTCTACTGATACGGCAGATTTGCCGGAGTTCTTCCAGAAGCCGGAGTTTCAGGGGCGCACCACCAAGTGCCGGAAGCTCAAGATGATTCCCATGGAATGCATTGTGCGTGGCTACATCACCGGCAGCGGCTGGGAAAGCTATCAGGAAAATGGCACAATCTGCGGTATCAAGCTCCCTGCCGGTCTCAAAGAGTCCCAGCAGCTCCCCGAGCCTATCTTTACTCCCAGCACCAAGGCTGAACTGGGTGACCATGATGAGAATGTGACCCTGGAGCAGGGGGCAGCCTGTGTGGAAAAGTTGTTCCCCGGTCATGGCCAGGAATATGTGGAAAAGATTCGTGACTACACTATTGCCATCTACAAGAAGTGTGCCGAGTATGCCAAATCCAATGGCATTATCATTGCCGACACCAAGTTCGAGTTCGGTGTGGACGAGGAAGGCAACATCGTCATTGGCGATGAGATGCTGACACCGGACAGTTCCCGTTTCTGGCCTCTGGAGGGGTATGAGGCTGGACATGGCCAGCCCTCCTACGACAAGCAGTTTGTCCGTGACTGGCTCAAGGCCAATCCCGACAAGGGCTATAAGCTCCCCCAGGACATCATCGACAAGACCATTGCCAAGTACAAGGAAGCATACCAGAAGCTGACTGGCAAGGCATTCAACTGATTTTCAGCCGGGACCGGCGGCAAATACTGTCGGCTCTGCTGCATAACTAAGGAGGCTGAGGAAAGTGAAAGCAGCAATTTTAATGGGCAGCGATTCTGACTGGCCCATCCTGAAGCCTGCGGTGGAGGTGCTGCGCCAGTTTGGTGTGGAGCCTGTGGTGCAGGTTGCATCAGCCCATCGTACCCCGGACAAGGTACGCAATTTCGTCACTGACGCTGTCAGGGACGGAGTGGGGGTGTTCATCGTGGCTGCTGGGGCCGCAGCTCATCTGGCCGGTGTGGTAGCAAGCTATACCACCAGGCCTGTTATTGGCGTGCCCATCAACGCCACTCCCTTAAATGGCATGGATGCCCTGCTGTCCACCGTGCAGATGCCCTCTGGCGTTCCTGTGGCGACTATGGCAGTGAACGGGGCGAAGAATGCTGCCATTCTGGCAGTGGAGATTTTTTCCGTGGCAGATGCTGGCTTGCAGCAGAAGCTGGCTGAATACCGCGAGAAAATGGTACAAGGTGTAGAGAAGAAGGCAGCCCGTGTAGCTGCACAGCTTTAAGCTGCGCACTGGCGGACTGTTTTTTTGTAAAAAAAATTGAAAGCGAGACCAATAAGAAATGCAAAATAATGACTGCGCATTAAAACCCCAGTGGCATGAGGAATGCGGTGTCTACGGCGTTTATTCACGCACAGAAGACGTATCTGCCATGACTTATCTTGGCCTGTATGCCTTGCAGCACCGCGGGCAGGAGAGTGCCGGCATTGCCTTCACTGATGGCGCCTGGATGGATGTGTCCAGGGGCATGGGCCTGGTGAATGAAGTGTTCCGCCATCAGGTGCCACACATGGAAAATCAGACTATCGCTATAGGTCATGTGCGTTACTCCACAACAGGCTCCAGCCTGTTGGCCAATACACAGCCTTTGCTGGTGAATTATGCCCGGGGCAAGATTGCCCTGGCTCATAACGGCAATCTCACCAATGCGGCGGCTATCCGCGCCGACCTTGAGGAGCAGGGCACCATCTTCCAGACCTCCATTGATTCCGAGGTCTTTGTGAACCTCATTGCCCGCTCCCGCCAGGAAACCATTGAGGAAAAAATCATCGAGAGCCTTAAGAAAATCAAGGGGGCTTACTGCCTCACCATCATGACGGAATCCAAGCTCATTGGGGCTCGTGATCCACAAGGGTTCCGCCCTCTTTGCCTGGGCAAAACCGAGGAGGGGAGCTATATCCTTTCCTCCGAAAGCTGCGGCCTGGATGTGGTGGGAGCCGAATTCGTGCGGGATGTCCTGCCCGGCGAGATGGTGGTCATCGATGATGAGGGGGTGAAGTCCTTCCCCTTTGCCACAGAGGAAAAGAAGGCCTCCTGTGTCTTCGAGTACATCTATTTTGCCCGTCCCGATTCTGTCATTGACGGACAGAGCGTGCATGAGGCGCGTTTCATGATGGGCAGGCAGCTGGCCAAGGAATCAGGCTTCAAGGGTGATGTGGTGATTTCTGTGCCGGACTCCGGCACCACGGCAGCTACGGGTTTTGCCTACGAATCAGGCATTCCCTTTCTGGAAGGGCTGATCAAGAATCGCTATATAGGGCGCACCTTTATTCAGCCCACCCAAAAGAAGCGGGACACGGCGGTGAAGCTGAAGCTCAACGCCATCAGTGCTGCCATCAAGGGCAAGTCTGTCATTATGGTGGATGATAGCATTGTGCGTGGCACCACCAGCGGCAAGATAGTGAAGATGCTCAAAGATGCTGGAGCCAGAGAGGTGCATATGTGCGTTTCCAGCCCGCCCATCGGTTATCCCTGCTACTATGGCATAGATACCTCCATACGCAAGGAGCTTATCGCTGCCACCAAGAGCGTGGAGGAAATCCGTCAGTTCATCGGGGCGGACTCTCTGCACTTCCTGTCCCTGGAAGGGCTAAAAAAGTGCATGAGCAATCTGAATCCTGATGATATGTGCTATGCCTGCTTCAACAAGGCTTACCCCATCGAGGACGGTGAAAAGCCTGCGGGCAACAGCAAGTATGTTTTTGAGCACCCCAAGTGCTGAAAAGCGTATTTTTTCGTGGATAGCTGATATTTGATTGAGCATTAGAGGAGTTTTGTATTTCTTATGACTGAAAAACTGACATATAAAGATGCAGGTGTGGACATTGATGCGGGCAATCGCAGCGTGCAGCTTATCAAGGACTGCGTGAAGGCTACTTATCGTCCCGAGGTATTGGGGGATTTGGGTGGCTTCGGCGGCCTTTTTGCCTTGCAGGCTTCTAAGTACAAGGAGCCTGTGCTGGTGTCCGGCACCGACGGGGTGGGCACCAAATTGCGCCTGGCTTTCATGCTGGACAAGCACGATACCATCGGCCAGGATGCCGTGGCCATGTGCGTCAATGACATTCTGGTGCAGGGGGCGGAACCCCTGTTCTTCCTTGATTACCTGGCTGTGGGCAAGCTTGACCCGGAGCAGGTGGCAGATGTGGTGAAGGGGGTGGCCAGTGCCTGCCGGGAGTCAGGCTGTGCCCTGATTGGCGGCGAGACGGCGGAAATGAATGGATTCTATCCCGAAGGGGAGTACGATATCGCCGGTTTTGCCGTGGGCGTGGCAGAGAAGTCTAAGCTCATTACTTCTGAAAATGTCAAGGAGGGAGATATACTGCTGGGCCTGCCCAGTTCCGGAGTACACTCCAACGGCTATTCCCTGGTGAGGAAAATCGTCTTTGAGCACAAGGGGTTCAAAGGCAACGAATATATTGAGGAATTGGGCAAGACCATTGGCGAGGAGCTTTTGACACCCACCCGCCTCTATCCCCAGTCCTGCCTGCCTTTGTTGCGGGAGTTTGATCTGCACGGTCTGGTGCATATCACTGGCGGCGGATTCTATGACAATATTCCCCGTGCCCTGCCTGAGGCCTTTGCAGTGGAAATCAATGCGGAAACCTGGCAGGTGCCTGCCATCTTCAAGCTTCTGCAGCAGTGGGGCAATGTGGATTGGCACGAGATGTACCGCACCTTCAATATGGGGATTGGCATGGTGCTCATTGCCAGTGTTGACGAGGCAGAGAAGATTGAGGCCTTCCTGGCAGCCCGCGGAGAGACTGTCTATGAGATTGGCCGGGTAGTCAAGGGTAACCATGATGTGACCATCAAAGGCGGGGTGTTCCGTGGCTGAGAAACAAAAACTGGGGGTGCTCTGCTCGGGACGGGGAACAGATCTTCAGTCCATCATTGATGCCATTGACTGCGGTGAGGTGGAGGCCGAAATTGCCGTAGTCCTCACAGACAAGCCTGAGGCCTTTGCCTTGGAGCGAGCCAGGAAGGCTAGTATCAAGGCTGTCTGCGTGAATCGCAAGGAATATGAGGGCCGTGAGCCTTTTGAAGAGGCCTTGATCAAGGAGCTTGAAGAGGCTGGTGTCACTCTGGTGGTGCTGGCAGGCTTCATGCGGATTCTGACGCCTCTTTTTGTGCGGCGTTTTGCTGGACGCATCATGAATATCCACCCTGCCTTGTTGCCAAGTTTCCCTGGGGCGCATGCTCACAGGGATGTGTTGGCCTATGGCGTGAAGATCAGCGGCTGCACAGTGCATTTTGTGGATGAGGGGACGGATTCCGGCCCCATCATCATGCAGGCTGCTGTGCCAGTGCTGCCGGGGGATACAGAAGAGACCTTGGGCGCAAGGGTGCTGGAGCAGGAGCATATCATCTATCCCAAGTGCGTGCAGCTTTACTGTGAAGGTCGGCTCAAGGTAGAAGGACGACATGTGCATATCTTATAAATGCAGAAGGAGAAATGTAAACAATGAAAATCAAGCGTGCGCTGATCAGCGTTTCTAATAAAGATGGTGTGGTAAATTTGGCCAAAAGACTTCACTCTGCCGGGGTGGAGATCATTTCCACCGGCGGTACCATGAAGGCCATCAAGGAGGCGGGCATTCCCGTCACTTATGTCAGCGATGTGACGGGATTCCCCGAAATCATGGACGGCAGGGTCAAGACATTGAACCCTTATATCCATGGTGGCATTCTCTCCGTGCGTGACAATCAGGAACATTTGACCCAGATGCAGGAACATGGCATCAAGGGCATTGATCTGGTGGTAGTGAATCTATATCCCTTCAAGGAAACTATTGCCAAGCCCAACGTTGAACTGGCTGAGGCTATCGAGAATATCGACATCGGCGGCCCGGCCATGATTCGCGCTGCCGCCAAGAACTTCAAGTTTGTGACTATCGTCACCAACCCTGCCCGCTACGAAGAAGTGGCTGCCCAAGTGGAGGCCAGCGGCGAGGTGGCGGACAGCCTGCGCTTGCAGCTGGCCCAGGAGGCTTTTGCCCACACTGCAGATTATGATACGGCCATCAAGGATTATCTGGCCAAGGTCATCAAACAGGAGGCGTGAGCATGAATATCCTGGTTATCGGCAGCGGCGGGCGGGAGCATACCCTGGCCTGGAAGCTCGCCCAGAGTCCCCAAGCAACGCAGATTTTCGCCCTTCCCGGCAATCCTGGCATGGCCAAGTTGGCCCAGTGCGTAGATGGCATTTCCATTGATAACAATGAAAAAATTGTGGCCTTTGCTCAGCAGACGGCTATTGATATGGTGGT
This sequence comes from Pseudoselenomonas ruminantium, assembly GCA_902780915.1. GTDB lineage: Bacteria > Bacillota > Negativicutes > Selenomonadales > Selenomonadaceae > Selenomonas_B > Selenomonas_B ruminantium_B. The sequence goes on from CACZHK010000007.1 coordinate 7,084, forward strand.
AGTGGGCCCTGAGGCACCGCTGACCCACGGTCTGGTGGATGCGCTGGAGGAGGCTGGCATTCCCGCCTTTGGCCCCAGCCGTGCGGCAGCAGAGCTGGAGGGTTCCAAGTCCTTTGCCAAGGCTATGATGGAAAAGTACAATATTCCCACCGCTAAATTCAAGGTCTTTGATAAGGCTGAGGAAGCTCGGGCTTATGTGAAGGAGCAGGGAGCGCCTATTGTCATCAAGGCTGACGGATTGGCGGCGGGCAAGGGAGTAGTTGTAGCCCAGACAGTGGATGAAGCCATTTATGCTGTCAACAACATCATGGAAGAACAAAGCTTTGGCAATGCAGGCAGCCAAGTGGTCATTGAGGAGTGCATGGTGGGAGAGGAAGCATCTCTATTGGCTTTCACTGATGGCGAGACCATCGTGCCCATGATCAGTTCACAGGATCACAAGCGTGCTTATGATGGCGACCAAGGTCCCAACACCGGGGGCATGGGCACTTACGCTCCCGCTCCGGTCATGACTGATGAACTGATGGATATCGCCATGGAAAAGGTTCTGAAGCCCATCATTGCAGGCATGAAAGCTGAGGGACGTCCTTACAAAGGCTGTCTCTACGCCGGACTGATGATTACCGAGGAAGGTCCTAAGGTAGTGGAGTTCAATGCCCGTTTTGGCGATCCAGAAACTCAGGTAGTGTTGCCTCTGCTGAAAAGCGACCTGGCAGAAATCATGCAGGCTTGCTGTGAGGGAACCCTTGCTCAGCAGAAAATAGAGTGGTCAGACGGTGCCGCAGTTTGCGTGGTACTAGCCTCCGGCGGTTATCCCGGCAGCTATATGAAGGGGGTGCCTATCCACGGCTTGGAAGAGGCTGAGGCCGCAGGTGCTCTGGTTTTCCATGCTGGCACGGCTGAAAAGAACGGCAAGATTGTCACCAGTGGTGGCCGTGTGTTAGGTGTCGTGGCAGAGTCCGACAATATCAAAGCCGCGGTGGAGAAAGCTTATGAGAGTGTGAGAAAGATTCATTTCCAAGGTGTGCATTACCGTAAGGATATAGCTCATAGAGCATTGGCAAATATATAAGCCGTAAAATAGGCATATAAAAAACGTTAGTTGCAAGCTAACGTTTTTTATATACTAGAAGCTGCCGGAATAAATTACTGCTCGCAGTCGTTTCTGAGAGCCAGCCCTGAAGTGACACGGTTGTTCAACTGCTGGTTTACATGGGCGTAACGGGCTGTTATTTTAGGGTCGCGGTGACGTAGGGTGTCCTGGACTACGCGGAGGTCTTTGGTCTGCTGATAGAGATTCGTGCCGCAGCTGTGGCGGAAGATATGGCAAGTCTGACCATGGTGCTTCAGACCTGTGATATTGAGGGCTTTGTTCATGATATATCGCAGACCATTGCGGGAAATGCGACCCAATTCGTTGTTGTGCGAATCAGACAGGATAAGGGGGGTGAGGGAACCCTCCTTTTTTATGGGGCTATCCGTGGGGATGGCATCAAGATAAGCCTTAAGAATGTCGAAGGTTTCAGCACAAGGGTAAATGGGGTCAAGCCGTCCGGCAGCACCTTTGCCTCGTATCATGATAATCTTGATGTCCCAGCGGATATCTTCACGGCATAACCTGTGAACCTCGATATTGCGGAGACCTTCTACGCCCATGAGATACAAGATAAGTATGTTGCGGTTACGGATAAAAGGGTCTGGTTCCTGGTCGAAGAACTCACAAATTTCCCTCATTTGCTCCTGGCTATAGAAATTCAGCAGGTTATGGGAAGTAATGCTGGCCACGCTGACATCCTGGCAGGGATTGTAATTAATAAGACCGAGCTGCTGGGCTGCAGAAAAAAAGGCTCTTATCGACATGAAAGCCGTGTGGTTGGTGCCGGGCTGGTAATTTTCGCTGATAAGGTATTCCCGGAAAACACGCATTTGATAATCAGCTACGGCCAAGGGATGAATCTTGTTTTCCAGGCACCAGCTGATGAAGTGGTCAATCCAGGAACAATAGGTCTGCAAAGTGTTGCGGCTGGGATTGCCGTTGGCAATATATCTAGGCAGGAATTCGATATAGTGCTGCACAAAGTAATCAGCAGTTATGACCTGTGTGGCAGGCATTTGCATAAGAGAATCAGGTTGGATTTTTTGTACTGAAGGAACAGCCGGGGCACACTCAGAAAAGTGGTTGATATTGTCATACATTTTTTTCATAGTCAAAACCTCTGTAAAACCACGTAGAAATTTACCTCAAAGTCCTCTTCTGACACCTTACTGTGTTGTACGGGAATACAACACAGTAAGATTTGGAGGAAAAAGCAGGTCATGGGACTGACCTGCTGTCTTTTCAATTATCTGCTTAATTTATTTTAATATCTTTTCTTCGTCATTGCAAGATTTTTATCAGCCCTGCAAATCTTCGATAGCTTGAGCTGCCCCCATGATGCCGATGACGGCATGTTCAAAGGTCAGACCACCCTGGAGGTAAACATTATATGGTGCTCTTAAAGGACCATCGGCGCTGAATTCTATGGAAGCGCCCTGCACGAAGGTTCCTGCTGCCATGATAACTTGATCGGCATATCCTGGCATATCCCAGGGCTCTGGCGTGGCAAAGGAATCTACTGGCGAATACTTCTGAATGCCTCCGCAGAAAGCAATCAGCTTCTCGGCTGAGCCCAACTCGATGGCTTGAATGATATCTCCCCGCACATCCTTTGGCAAAGGCAAAGTCTTGTAGCCAAGCTTCGCAAACATGCCGGCAGCAAAGATAGCCCCCTTGATGGCTTGGGACACCACATGCGGTGCCAGGAACAAGCCCTGGAACAGCATGCGGTTGTTTGAGAGGCTCGCCCCCAGCTCATCGCCCATGCCAGGTGCCGTCAAGCGGTATGAAGCCAGCTCTACCAGTTTGTCCTTGCCTGCAATATAACCGCCTGTAGGCGCTATGCCACCGCCAGGATTCTTGATCAGGGAACCTGCCATGATATCGGCACCTACTTGAGTCGGCTCCAGTACATCCACGAACTCGCCGTAACAGTTATCCACAAAGCAGATGCAATCGGGATTTACGCGGTGTACCTCCGCCGTAATCTCCTTGATATCTTCAATAGAAAGCGGATTCCTCATGCTGTAGCCACGGGAACGCTGGATAAGGGCCAGCTTGGTATCTTTGCTTACAATGTGGTTGATATTATCAACCACAACTTTGCCATCTTCCATGGGCAGTTCCTTGTATTTGATGCCAAATTCTTTCAAGGAGCCTGGAGAGGGATTGTCGTAGCCAATAACCGTCTGCATGGTATCATAGGGCTTGCCCGTCAAGGATACTAGCTCATCATCGGGGCGCAGGATGCCAAAGAGTACTGTGGCCAGAGCATGAGTGCCGGAGACAAACTGAGTGCGCACCAGAGCACGTTCAGCGCCAAAAATCCTGGCATACAGTTCCTCCAGTTTGCCCCTGCCTATATCATCATAGGCATAGCCGGATGTGGTATTGAAATGGCTGTCAGATACTTTGCACTCCCTCATGGCATCCAAAACCTTCAAGGTATTGGCCTCCGCTATCGCCTCAACTTTTTTGAACAGTGGCTCAGATTCCTGCAAAACCTCATTCTTTAATGACAGCAACTTCTCGGAAAATACCAAACGAAAAACTTCCTTTCTTGTTTTAATTGCGACTTACTATGTTGGAAATATGCTTCAAGGTGATGGATAAAGTTCCATCATCATTGTTGTTAAACTCCACATATTCGATATTATCCATGTAGTCAGTAGGGATAGTCAATTCTATACCTGTATCAGTTTTCAATTTATGTTTGCACATTTTTTTCAAGGTGCTTTCCTGATTCATTTTAACAGGTTTTTCAAATCCTTCTTCCTGAATGGCTGCCTCAAAATCAGCTTGCATGGAAGGATTGTCTTTGAACACTTCCTTGCCTATGGCTGTCATATCAAGTTCATCGGCACTTTGCATAGTTTCAGCCACACAATTCTTGGCTGCAGCTGATAGAGAAGCTTCATTCTGCCCATATGCTTCAGCCACTTTTTTGATGGTTTTGTCCAGGCTCTTGATAGCTTCTTTTGGCGAAGGAGTCAAAGAACATTCCAGCAATATTTCTGGGAAAACAAAGATGTGGTTCCCGTCAATGGTATAGCGTTTGGCGCTAACAGAAATCTCTTGATTTTCTATATCAATAAAGGCAAATTCATCCATCTTCTGCGTGAGGTTGGGCATGATGGCGTAGTGGTTTATTATCTCATTTTTTACTCCTTTTTCTGTTTGATTGACTTGATGGATATAGCCTATATGGCTGTTGCATTTGAAGATAACTATCTGACGACGGTCATCAATGCGCACGTCCGCCATAATCAGATCAGCTGAAGCCATCTCTTCCGCATGGCAGAAAGCTTCTTCAAAGGTATGTCCCACTTCCTTGCTGAAGGAAATGAAGTCCGATTCCCCGGAAATATACGCATTGAGCTTTTCCTTGAATGAGCTATCTTCATAGAAAGTCCCAGGCTTTGCGTCCTGGCTCCCCCAGGATTTTTCTATATGTTTCAGCAGGAAAGTTTCAATGCTGTCTTTTATGGATAATTCTTCATCGGAATACACTGTCATACCAGAGCTTAAATCCATTATATGCAGTACAGCCTTATCTATGATAATCATGCTTTTTCCTTCTCCTTTGCCACAGCTTCTTTCAAAGCCCTTTGCCTGATTTCCTGCAAGCGCGGCACCATATATATCTGCAATTTAGCTGCTAATTCATCAAGGGTTGCAGAATCAAAATCATAATTAACATCAGGTATATCCCAGATGCGAGCCTCACCAAAAAATTCATTGCGATATATATTGTAATAAATGGTGAAATCGCTCTCAATGCTGAAGTCAACATAATTTATAAGTACATAGGAGCCGTTGTTGATTTTCTCCGGCTGTTTTGGACTTATGAAGAGATTGAACCCTTCACAGTTTTCAGGTAAAGAACAAGCATCTCCCCATTCTTCTATGCCCATTTTTAGTACAATGCTACTTAGACTGGTAGGATTGTATGTTTCCATATCTTTCAGCAGCTTTTCGAATTGCAGGCGAAGTAGCCTTTCAAAATCTTTCAAATTAGCTGTAATGAATTCAATACGACAGAATTCAATTAAGCCTATATAGACGCGCACTTTGTATTCACGTGTTTCTTCATGATAGTAAATGACAGCTTTTTTATGCAATTGGGGATGAATATAGCTGTAGATATCATACATACTCTCAACGATTTTTTTTTCTCTAGAAAGTTTGAAGCCATGGCACGTATCTGGCAATTCTTGCAGATATGTCCAATCTTTTATTTCAGCCTCAACTTTTTCTTTTGTTTCTTCCTGCATAGTAACTCACCTCACAGAAAATGTTTGGTTTAATATTGCGCAGAGATTAATTCTTTCAATTCAGTGTTCCTTTTGCAGGATTTTGGATATTCATAATAACCCTGTTTATTTTTTGTAAATCTTTAAAGAGACTCGTGTTTCAGCCAAATGTTTTTTGCTACTTCCCTGTCTTTATACATTTGCTTGATAAGCTGCTCCACAGAGGAGAATTTCTTCTCCGGCCGTAGCAGTTGCAGAAATTGCACGGTCAACATCTGGTCATAGATATTCCTGTTGAAATCCTGGATGTTCACTTCTATACGCAGGGCGCGTTTTCCCTCGAATGTGGGATTCTTGCCGATATTGGCAAGAGCTGCATACTCCCTGCTGCCGTATATGGCCTTAGCAACATACACTCCGGATGGCAGGATTGCTCTATGCTCTCCTACTGCCAGATTAGCCGTGGGAAACCCCAGTTGCCTGCCCCTCTTGTCACCGTGTTGTACACGATCAATGATGGTCAGAGGATAGCCTAAGAAGGTGTTGGCCGAGGCCAAATCACCAGTCTGGATGCACTCCCGTACCCGAGTGCTGCTGACTGGTTTGCCGGATTGCAGCACCGTGGGGCAGATTTCTGCTTCAAATCCATAGTCTGCTCCTGCCCGCAACAGGAGTCGCTGGGTGCCCCTGCCCCTTTCACCAAAGGTGTAGTTGGCTCCTGTCACCACATAGCGCGGGGCAAAGTGAGCCTGCAGGAGCAGCAGGAAATCTTCTGGACTAACCTGGGAAAAGGCCTTGGTAAAGGGAATGTTCATCAGCACATCTACGCCCAGTGCCTCAAGCCTATATTGTCGCAAGAAGTTGTTGCCTATCTGGGGCGGCATCCTGTCAGGAGCAAGCACTGACAGAGGATGGTTGCTGAAGGTAAAGACCAGGGATTTGCCCCTAATATTTTTTGCGAGTTCCACCGCCCGCCGGATAATGCTCTGATGGCCGATATGCACCCCGTCAAACATGCCCAGGGCCACCACCAACAAAGGGTATGTTCTTCTTAAATCTGCCAGCTTATTGTATATTTCCATGGGAATGTCTGCTTCCCTCCTTAATTTCTCTCTGCTCCGTGTACCACCTTATGTGGTTTGACACTCTGATCCTTGATGCTGTAGCTTCCAATACCCAGGAAAGTACCTTCAGCATAGACCCGCAAGGGTCCTTCCGTCCCCTTATAAAATCTGTCCTTGGTGGCAAGGCCGTTTTGGAAGGCATTCATCCTGTCCGGCCTCAGGTCATAGCGGGGCAGATGATGCAGGAATGGCTCAGGGGCGAGGACTGCATCTGCCCCCTGAGCCTCAAATTCCTCCAAGGTCAGGGAATCCTCAAGAGTAAAGTTTCCCACCTTCAAGCGCACTAGGAATGACATTAGTGCAGGAATCTCTAAAGCCTCGCCAATATCCATGCAAAGGCTGCGTATATAGGTGCCCTTGGAGCACACTACCTCTATGCGAAAACCGCCCTTCCGACAGGACAATAGTTCCAGCCTATGGATGATCACTTCTCTTGCTGGAATGTCCACATCGTGGCCTTGGCGAATAAGGTCGCAGGCTTTCTTGCCGTCAATCTTGATAGCGGAGTGAGCCGGAGGGATCTGCTTGATGGGGCCACGGAATTTTGCCAGTGCAGTCTCAATGGCAGAGGTTCCTGGCATCACAAAATTTTGCCGTTCCAGTATTTCCCCTGTATCGTCTCCGCTATCCGTGGAGATACCCAGGCTGATTTCAGCTATGTAAGCCTTGTCCGTGATTTCCAGATACTCTATCAGGCGGGCGGCCTGTCCTACAGCTATGGGCAGCACGCCTGCCGCCGCAGGATCAAGGGTGCCCGCATGGCCCACCCGCTTTTCCTTCAGTACTTTGCGCACGAAGCCCACCACATCGTGGGAACTCATGCCGGGAGGCTTAAGCAGATTGATAAAGCCAGATAATGCCATCACTTTTCCTCCCCAGCCCCTTCTGATGCTCCCGCAGTGTCGGTGGGTGAAAGCGCCTGGTCAATGGCCTGCTGCAGCAGAGCCTTGGCTTCGCCAAAAGGCTTCTCAAGACCGCAGCCTGCTGCCTTCACATGACCGCCACCGCCAAACTTCAGAGCCACAGCACTGACATCAGTACCCTTGGAACGCATGCTTACCCGGGCCTTGTCCGCTTCCTTGTACTTCATGACCACGGCAATTTCTACGCCCTCTATGACGCGGAGCATATCGATAAGCCCCTCAGTGGATTCGATGCCTTCCATGACCTCATAGCTAAGGAAAGCCCCAGCGGCTCTGCCACCGTGCCAGACTTCAATATGTTGAAGAGCAGCGGCCAATCCCTTCACATGGGAATAAGGCCGTTGCTCCAGAGATTCAGAAATCACGTGGGGTTCTGCTCCTGCTTCCAGCATTCGGGCTGCCGCTTTCATTGTGAGAGGATTTGTGTTGGAAAAGCGGAAGAAGCCTGTATCTGTAGCTAGTCCTGTATAAAGGGACATGGCCATCTCCTTGTCAAAATCTGCCCCTGCCAGTTCCAGCAGTTGGTAGATAATCTCTGCTGTAGCAGCCCTTTCCCCGTCAAGGTAAAGCTGTTCTGTCTGACCATCATTGGTAAGGTGATGGTCGATATTGAGTACTTTAGCCTTGACAGACTCTGCCACCTTGCCGATACGATCCAGCGTGGAATCCAGTACCACTAAAAGATCAGCCTCATAGCTTCGTTCTTCCTCGGGGGCAACAATCTTATTTGCTCCCGGCAACACCATGAAGCCCTTGGGTACCTCATCATCAATGAGCACTAAGGTCTCTTTCCCCTGTTTTTCCAGATAGCGGGACAGAGCCAGACAGGAGCCGATGGCATCACCGTCGGGATTCACATGGGCAGTGATGATTATTTTCCTGCCCTCACCCAGCACAGCCAGAGTTTCCTCAAGGGTCAGTCTCATGCTTCCTCACCCTTTGTTTCTTCTTCTCTCACAGGAGTCTCATCCTGAATCTTCAGCAACAGTTCCTGGATATGGGCGCTATAGTCCAGAGACTTGTCCACCACGAAGCTGATTTCCGGGGTGAAGCGCAAGCGTATGCGCTTGCCGATTTCCCGGCGGATAAAACCCAGAGAGGACTGTAGTCCCTGCCAGCAGTCTTTCACTTGTTGGTCGCTGCCCATCAGGCTCACATAGACTTTTGCCTCTCGCAAATCACCTGTGCATTCCACAGAAGTCACCGTTACAAAGCCGATGCGTGGATCTTTGAGTTCCCGCAGGATAATTGAGCTGATTTCCTGTTTCATCAATTCCTGTACTTTTTCCACTCGCAACTGGCTCATGGAAACACCTCCTCATAAAGAAACAGGAAACGACAGGGCCTGGCTATGTGCCAGCCTGCGTTTCCTGTCAAATATTCATTGCTTATTTATTTTCATTTTCTGCCTTGGCGGCCTCAGCGGCTTTAGCCTGCTCCTCGCGGCGCTTGGCAGCAGCCTTGTTGGCCTCGGTAATGGAAGTAGCAATCTCTTCCATGGTGTAGGCTTCGATGATGTCCCCTTCCTGGAAGTCGCGGAAGTCCACGATGGAGATACCGCACTCGTAGCCTGCGGCCACTTCCTTGACCTCATCCTTGAAGCGGCGCAGAGAATCCAGCTCACCGTCAAAAATCTCGATGTTGTCGCGGATAATGCGAATCTTGGAGTTGTTGAAGATCTTGCCGTCCAGCACATAGGAACCTGCTACCAGGGCTTTTGAGAACTTCATGACCTTGCGGATTTCCACGCGTCCCTGGATAACTTCCTTGTACTTTGGCTTCAGCATGCCACTCATGGCATCCTTCACATCATTCAGGGCATCATAGATGACGCGGTAAGTGCGGATATCGATGTTTTCATTGTCTGCCATCTTGCGGGCATTGGCATCGGGACGTACATTGAAGGCGATGATAAGGGCGTTAGAAGCAGAGGCCAACATGACATCGCTTTCGTTGACGGCGCCAACACCAGAATGCACGATGGAAACGCGTACTTCATCGTTCTTGTTAAGAGACAGCAGAGAACTGTTGAGAGCCTCCACAGAACCCTGAACATCAGCCTTGACCACGATGTTGAGGTCCTTGATCTCGCCTTCTTGAATCTGCTGGAAGAGGTCATCAAGAGATACCTTCTTGGCTTTGATGAGCTTGGTGCGCTGACGTTCTACGCGAGCTTCTGCAATAGAGCGGGCCTGTTTCTCTTCCAACACAGCCATAATGTCACCCGCAGAAGGCACATCATTGAGACCCAGAATCTCCACCGGCACAGAGGGTCCAGCCTTCTTCACATTGTCGCCCCTATCGTTGACCATGGCGCGGACTTTGCCGTAGGTTGTGCCGCAGACGATGGAATCGCCGATGCGCAAGGTACCATTCTGTACCAGTACGGTAGCCACAGGGCCGCGCCCTTTGTCCAGTTTTGCCTCGACAATAACACCGCGGGCATCGCGGTTCGGATTGGCCTTGAGCTCCTTGACCTCGGCTACCAGCAGAACCATTTCCAGCAGGTTGTCAAGGCCCATGCGCTTCTTGGCAGAAACGGGCACCATGATGGTGTCTCCACCGTATTCCTCGGGCACCAGGCCGTGTTCCATGAGCTCCTGCTTCACACGATCCGGATTGGCACCAGGCTTGTCAATCTTGTTGATGGCTACAATGACGGGAACATCGGCAGACTTGGCGTGGTTGATAGCCTCGACAGTCTGGGGCATGACGCCATCATCTGCCGCCACTACCAGGATTGCGATATCCGTAATCTGAGCACCACGGGCACGCATAGCCGTGAAGGCCTCATGGCCCGGGGTATCCAGGAAGACAATCTTCTTGCCCTGGCACATGACCTGATAAGCACCGATGTGCTGGGTGATGCCGCCTGCCTCATGGGTAGAAACAGAGGTATTGCGGATAGCATCCAGCAGGGAGGTCTTGCCGTGATCGACATGGCCCATGACTGTCACCACAGGGGGACGAAGCTTCAGGGACTTGGGATCATCCTCAATCTCGGGAATGAGGGTGGGGTCAACCTCGGGAGGCAGTTCCTCGCAGGCCACGCCAAACTCAGCCGCCACCAGAGCAGCTGTATCGTAGTCAATCTCCTGGTTGATGGTAGCCATGACACCCATCATGAAGAGCTTCTTGATGACTTCTGCAGCCGTATAGCTCATCTTGGAAGCCAGATCCTTGACTGCTATGCTCTCCCCTACCTTGATATGGGTTGGACGGGCAATCTGCGCTTTTGGTGCAGGCTGGGGAGTGCCGCCACGCTTGTTGCCTTTGTTCTTGCGACCGCCGCGGCGGTCGTTGTTGTTGAAACTGTTATTGCCATTGCGGTCATTCTTGTCGCTCCGGCGGCCTCCGCGCTCGTTCTTTTCACTGCGGCCGCCATTTTTCTCATTACGGCTACCATTTTTGCCGTTCTTGCCATTGCCGCCCTTGCCGCTATTATCCTTAGCATGGCTGTCATTGACATAATTGTCATGTTTATGTTCGCGACTACCTTGACGGTCACTGTTGCGTTCACCGCCACGCTCATGGCGCACGCCCACGCCTTGGTTCTCACTCTTGCTTTCTTCGTGCTTCGGTTCGGTATGGGCGGGCTGGTGCATATGGCGCTCTTCCTTTTCCTGTGCAGGCCTCGTTGCCTTTTCTGCTGCGGCTTTCTCTTTGGGCGGTCTGTGCTTTTCCGTCTTCACACGCCCATCTTGGCTGCTGTAATCCTTCTCCGGCTTCTTGGAAGCAGGAGAAGCCGGCTTGGCAGACTTCTGCAGTTCCTGCTTCACCACATTGTACTCAGCTTCGCCTACGCCGCTGAAATTGTTGTTCACTTTATAGTTGTTGCGCTTGAGGATTTCAAGCACCACTTTGCTGTCCGTATTGAATTCCTTGGCCAATTCAAAAACTCTGCGTTTTGACATTGATCCACCCCCATTTATTTGCTCATGGTTCCTCCATCAGCTTTTTGAGCTGCGCCGCAAAACCAGCGTCCGTCAAGGCTGCGGCCGCGCGGTAATCCTTGCCCAAACATGAGCCCAGCATATCGCGGTCAAGCGCCTCTAGATAGGGAACCTTATATTTATCGGCTAAAGCTAGATACTTTTTCCTAGATTCTTCTGCTGTGTCCTCCGCCATGATGAGCAGATTGGCCTTGCCAGCCTTCAATGCCTGCTCCACAGCAAAGGCACCGGACACAATCCTGCGGGCCCGCTGGGCCATGCTGAGAAGGTTCATGATTCGCTGTTCTCTGGTAGCTGCCATCTCAAGACTCAGCCTCCGTGTCTTTTGCTTCCAGGGCAGCGACCTCCACCGCTAAATGCTCGTAAACCTCTTGGGGCACTTTGCCCTTGAAGGATCGCTCCAGCCCTCTGGATTTCTGCGCCTTCTCAAGGCATTCTGTCTTGGGGCAGATATAGGCGCCACGACCAGGCATCTTGCCAGTGATATCCACAGAAAACTCTCCCTCGGGGCTTCTTACGATGCGCACTAAGGATTTCTTGGGCAGGCTCTGCTGGCAGCCCAGGCAGAATCTTTCAGGAAGTTTCTTGGTCTTCATGGCTTATTCAACCTCTGCGGTAAAGGATTCCTCGCCTTCAACCTGGACTTCGTTCATGTTATCATCCAGGACCTCACCTACAGCCTGGCTCTCGCTCTTGATGTCAATTTTCCAGCCGGTAAGCTTAGCTGCCAGACGGGCATTCTGCCCTTCCTTGCCAATGGCAAGAGAAAGCTGATAATCTGGCACGATGACTCGGGAGACCTTCTCCTCCTCATTAACTGCCACAGAAACCACCTTGGCAGGACTCAAGGCATTGGCAATGAGCTTGGCAGGGTCTTCGTTCCATTTCACAATGTCGATTTTCTCATCGCCTAGCTCGTCCACCACAGCCTGCACGCGCATGCCGCGATAGCCCACACAGGAGCCCACGGGATCTACAGCCTCATCACTGGAGTAGACAGCGATTTTTGAGCGATGGCCTGGCTCGCGGGCCACGGACTTGATCTCCACAATGCCGTCCTGAATCTCGGGCACTTCCAATTCAAAGAGACGCTTCAAAAGGCCAGGATGGGTACGGGAAACCACAATCTGTGGTCCTTTGTTAGTTTTCTTGACCTCCACCACAAAGGCTTTGATACGGTCGCCATGCTCATAGCTCTCGCCAGGAATCTGCTCGGCAGGAGTCAGCACAGCCTCAGTCTTGCCAAGGTCGATGAACACGTTGCCGTTCTCCACCCTCTGCACTAGGCCACTCATAATGTCGCTCTCACGGCTCTGAAACTCATCGTAGATGATGCCACGCTCAGCCTCGCGGATGCGCTGCACCACCACCTGCTTTGCAGTCTGGGCGGCAATGCGGCCAAAGTTGGCAGGGGTGACTTCAATCTCAATCACATCACCAACTTCGTATTCGGGACGAATGGTGCGTGCCTGAGCCAGAGAAATCTCCGTAATCTCGTCTTCGGTCTCTTCCACCACAGTCTTGATGGCATACACATGATAGTGGCCTGTCTCACGAGAGAGGGTTACGCGCACGTTCTGGGCAGAGGCGAAGTTCCGCTTGTAAGCAGAAATCAGGGCTGCCTCAATCGCCTCGAACAGCACATTCTCATCAATGCCACGCTCTGCGCCCAACTCACGAAGGGTAGTGAGAAATTCCTGCCCACTGTCCTTCGCCTTAGCTTTAGTAGCTCTTCTTGCCAAAATAACTTTCCTCCTAATTGAAAGGGCTGTGCCCTATATTACCTATCAGAAATCTATGTGCAGGCGTATTTGGGCCACCTTCTCAAGCGGCAGCTGCAGTTCCTCGTCCAAGGTAATGCTTGCTTCGTCAGAACCAGTCAACACTCCCGTGAGTTCCTTTTCCTTGGAACCCTCCAACGGAGCGTAGAGACTTACGTCCACTTTCTTGCCCTGCTCCCGTTGGAAATCTCTATGCTTCCTCAGCACCCGGTCAATACCGGGTGAACTCACTTCCAGGATGTAGCTGTCTGTGATGAAGTCCTCTGCGTCCAGCCTTTCTTCCAGCTTTTCACTGAGGGCCTGGCAGTCATCTATCTCAATGCCGCCTTCCTTGTCTATGAAGACGCGCAGATACCAATCCCGCTCCTTCACATATTCCACGTCAACCATTTCGATTTCGCTTTGTCCCTCCAGCAGTTCTAGGACGATTTTCTCCACCTGCTGCTCGATATTTTCCTTTCGGGCCATCTCTCCACCTCCATCTGTGAGCTGCTTGCTTAAACTTCTTTACATAAATATGAAAGAGTGAGCCTAAGCCCACTCTTTCCAAAACGCTTAAATTCAGATGACGTCAAACCTGTCAGCCATAGCACTCACAATCCAGTAAACTCTCAAAATCTCAAAGTTGTATATAATTATATCATGCTGTCTGCAGCTTGTAAACCTCAATAACCAAAATTACATCTCAAAATTTCAAGGCAGGCCTGACATAAATCATAAAAATTGCTTCCCAATACGCACAAACTTCCCATCACCGCAGTTTCTGCCAGCAGCTCAGCTGCTCCGTAGACATCGCCTGTTACACCACCTAGCTTTGAGGCAGAATAACGACCAAAAAGGTAGGCAGCCAGCAAGCCGGCTATAAGAGATGCCTCTGCCACAATCCCTAGAGGAATAATGGCAGCTATGGTAGTAGAACCTGCCACAATGAGTGTCTTTTTGTCTGTCATCTCTGCAAAGGCCTTGCCAAGGCCTTCTGGTCGAGCATAAGGAAAGGACGCAATCACCAGTACCATGCCCATGCGACCAATAATGGGCATGATATAGAGAGCCATCATGATAAAGTCAGTATCTATATCCCTCAGCAAAGACCATTGCAACAGGATAAGGCAGATAGCGGCGAGAGCACCGTAAGAGCCAACCCGGCTATCCTTCATGATTTTCAGCATGCATTCTCGGTTACGGGCAGAGAACAGACCGTCCATTGTGTCCATGAAACCATCATAGTGCAGCCCACCAGTGATGATTATAGTTAAGATAAGCATCAAAGAAGCAAAGAAGGCTGACTGCCCCAATAGAGCAAGCAGAACCCAGGCAAAGATCAGGTAGATTACTCCTTGCACCAGCCCCACTAAAGGGAAAAATCTGGTTGATCTGCCAAAATCCTCGGCTGTCCAGCTGTCCTGTTTGACAATATGAATGCGGGTCAGAAATTGCAAGGCAACGAAAAATAAACGCAATGTTTTCCTCCTTCAGTACAGGCTGTAGCCAAGGCATTGGCATACGATATAAAAACCGATAAGATATAGCACCGTAGCAGTATACATCATGCGTATGCACTCCATGATATGCTTTGGTCCCGTTACTTGTATGGGGTCACCCATATAAGCCCTAAAACTATCCTTGCCGAAATATGAGTTAACTCCCCCTAGTCGAATGTGCAAAGCCCCCGCCACCGTTGCTTCCGCATAGCCTCCATTGGGACTTGGATGCTTGTCAGCATCACGCTTCATGATATTAAAGGCATGACGGGCATCAAAGCCCAACATCCAGGCGCTTATGATGAAGAGCAATCCCGTCAAACGGGCAGGTATCAGGTTCATGGCATCGTCCAGCCTAGCTGCCGCCCTGCCAAAGTAAAGATACTTTTCATTCTTGTAGCCTATCATGGAGTCCATGGTATTGGCTGCCCGATAAAGCACAGCCAGTGGCACACCGCCAATAGCGAAGTAAAACAGCGGTGCAACGATGCCATCCACGGTGTTCTCCGCAATGGTCTCAACTGTGGCCCTTGCGATTTCAGCTTCACTTAGCTTGTCAGTATCTCGTCCCACAATCCAGCCTACCTTCTGGCGAGCCACCTCAATATTGCCTAGCAGGAGAAGGGCATAAATCTCCTTGCCTGCCTTGGCCAGACTTTTGGGGGAAATCATAAAGGAAAGAATCAGTGCTCCAACCATAGCGCTGCCCCAACCGGGCAAATAATAGGAAAAGTGCATAATGACAGCAGAAACATCATAAGAGATCAGCAGCACAATCATAACCAGCATGCCACCCATGGCAAACTTCTTGCCGTTGCTATCCATGCTTTGGTAGAACACCCTTTCCAGCAAGGCAATGAGATTGCCCATGAGCACCACCGGATGCCATTTTCCATTAGGGTCACCAATGATGGCATCAATAAGGAAAGCAGAGATAGCTGTCAGCATGAGCAGTCCTCACCTTCGTCCATGATGGCAGACAATTTTTCCATGTCCAGACTTTTTTCCACCACATCAGCCAGCCGCTCATAGGCGGCCTCCTTTTCCTTATGCTGATTACGCTGCTCACTAATAACCTGCCAGCCCTTTTTCTGCCGCAGGGAATTAAGCAACTGACGCCTGAAGCCGTCATGGTCGAAAATGCCATGGATATAGGTGCCCAGCACCATGCCATCGGAACTGATGGCACCATCCTGCTCAGTCATGTTCCCGCCACTGCATTGGGTTATGACGAAGGGATGATGAACCGTACTGACAGTGAATTCCGTCTTACCCATGTGAATTTCGTACCCGGGCATGTTTTCAGCTTGCAAAGGCTTGGAACCAGCAAAACTCATACCAGTACAGGTTGCTTTTACTTGAGCCAGCAGTTTTCCCTTGGAAAAAGTGGTAATAATAGGCAACAAGCCGAAGCCTGTTACTTCTTCATGGCTGGATTCCACATGATAGGGATCCCTGATTTTCTCCCCCAACATCTGATAGCCACCGCAAATGCCCCAGAGAGGCGTTCCCTGCTGCACCTTTTCTTTGATGGCTCCTTCTAGCCCGCACTCACGGAGATGGAGCAAGTCCTCAGTAGTGTTCTTGGAACCAGGCAACAGCATGAGGTCAGGTTCACCTAGCCTCGAAGCCTCCTGTACATAGTAAAGCTCTACATCCGGTTCCCCAGACAGGCTGGCAAAATCCGTGAAATTTGAAATCTTTGGCATCTGGATTACCGCTAGACGCAACTTGCCCTCACTTGCCTGTGGAGAGAATTGCTTTTCTTCCAGAGAAACTGAATCTTCGTCATCTATCCCCATCTCTTCGATATGTGGTACTACTCCCAGCACAGGTTTCCCAGTTTTTTCCTCAAGAAAATCAAGGGCAGGCTGCAGTAAGGTAATATCTCCCCTGAACTTGTTGATGATAAGTCCCTTGACCAAAGCCCGTTCATCTTCGTCTAGCAGTTCCAGTGTACCAACCAGAGAGGCCAATGCTCCTCCTCGATCAATATCTGCAATCAGCAATACTGGAGCATTGAGGTGCTTGGCTACTCGCATATTTACGATATCGTTGGCCTTGAGATTAACCTCAGCGGGGCTGCCTGCCCCTTCGATAACCAATATGTCATACTGCTCTTGCAAACGTACAAGAGCCTTTTTCACAGCAGAAAAAGCCTTCAGGGAATAACCTGTATGATATTCTCTGGCACTCATATCGCCCACAGGCTTGCCGTTAATGATAACCTGTGAGCAGGAATGTCCTGTAGGTTTCAAGAGCACGGGATTCATGTCAACCGCAGGTTCCAGTCCTGCGGCTTCAGCCTGGGCTACCTGTGCACGCCCCATTTCCAATCCGTCTCGTGTGACGTAGGAATTCAGAGCCATGTTTTGCGCCTTGAATGGTACTACTTTAAGGCCATAGCGGTGGAATATACGGCAGAGAGCAGTAGTGATGATGCTCTTGCCAACATGGGAACTAGTTCCCATTAACATAATATTTTTAGACATGGAAAACCCCCCATCGGTATTACGAATTTGGTACAATAGAGAATTTTATATCAAACAATTCGATGTTTCTTCTTCACGGTCACGCTGAATTGCTGTCAATGTGGCCTCATCTGTGATACGTAAAAAAATCATCTTGCCTTCTACATTAACTTTATAAATCAAGAATATTCCCTCGTTCTTGATTGGAAAACGCAAACTTTCTCCGCTAACCACCTCTCCTAAATCACTTGGTGTCTCTGAATCCAGAACCTGCTTCATAGACTTAAAAACATTCCAGCCAAGTTCATTGCTATTCATGGCCAGTTGGATCAAGAATATCTCATCAAAGTCATATTCAATGCCGTTGTATTCTTGCTTTTGCCAATCTTCAAGACACTGACGGATACGCTTTAGGCGGCGGGTTCGCACTGCATCCCTGGAATCCCTGGCGGCACCTAAAATTGCTTCTGCCTCGTACAAGTTTGTCCTTTCCTTTTCACTCTCAGTTTTGGCCTGCACTATGAGATGCTTCATCTGCCTTTCCTTTTCTGGAGCCTGCTCAAGGGTCAAGATGTTTTCCTCATGTTCCCTCTTAAGATTTACTATCCTTTCACGTTGATTGAGGATAGCTTTTTTTAAATTATTGATGGTACGGGCTGACTTTTTCTCTGCTCTGGCGGCCATTACAAGCTGCCCTTCTAAGACTCCTAGTTCAATCTCGGCATTCAGTAGGTTTGCTTCAAAATTATTCACCTGTGTCTGCACTGATGACAGATAGATTTCTTGCTGGGAAAAAGCCTCTTTGGCTGCTTCTTCGTTGCTCAAGGCTTTCCTAAGCGCCTTCTCTGTCTCTACTACACTGGTGCGAGCTTCTTCAAGTTCCATTTCCCTGGCCTGATATGAATCATATGAGGCCGCTATTTCCTGTCTTGCTTCCTCATCAGAACCCTTCAGGCAGTCTGGCAAGTCAGCGTCACATGGAGCAAAATTCCTGCCGTAGAGAAATCTTGCCATCAGCACTAGAAAAGAATAAATTTCCCCATCTATCCAGGATATGCCTCGTATATACTGCCATAAGTCGAACTTCTGTCTTTGTTCCAGCTGTTGTCTTATGCTTTCCCAGTCTCCTGCCTGGGGCGCTTTCATGGTCGCGCCAGTTTTCTCCAGTCGTTGAGTATAACTATCAAAGACTGCATCTGCCCTTTCCGCAGGAGTCATTGCCTCATCAAGCCCCAGGTAGACGGCAGCTCGTTTTGTAAGTTCCTTGGAAATCAGTTCGCAGGACGCATCGCTTGCTAACCCCATCCTAGCTGTCAGTAGTTTTCTAAAATCCTCATTTAGCGTTTCTCTGCTGTCGCAAGCACGTTCTGCTATCTTTTCTTCAATCTGCTCAGCTATGCTTCTGGGCTGTACATCTTTTACAAGCCGTTTTTTCATTCCAAGCAGGCGTCCAACAGAGTTTACCAGACCAGCGGCCATATCTACGGCCTTCATGCCTTCTGTGCCCACGATATTTTTTATTGTAACGACCTCAAATGTTGCCACTTGCCTCAGTATATCTGCATCCTCTGCCTTTGCCAGCACACTCAATATATTTGCCAAAGTATATCACCACCATTGATTAGAATAAAGCCTCATACCTTGCTGTACTGCCAATCTATGACAAATGCATAACTGCTTCAACTATGGCAGGAACTCTACTTCCCTATCATCATGCTGATGATTTCCTTATCCGTCTCCTTCATGCCGATGCGTCCAAGTCGGCTGATATTGCGTATAGTATTTTCCACGCCCTTTTTCACCAAGCCATCGCCATCGTAGAACTGCTGGCCATTGCGATACATTTCAAAACCTAGAATGCCCGCATCCACGGCAGCTGAAATCTTGGCAGCACAGGAAGCCTTGGCACCATCGCAGACGATACCAGAGGTGATGGCCAAGGCATTAACTATAGTGTGGATGACTGCTTCATAATCTCCGGTGCAGAGCCAGGCAATGCCAGCACCAGCACCAGCTCCTGCACTGATCGCACCACAGTAGGCGGAGAGGCGGCCAATGCCAGCCTTTTCATGCAGGGTAACCAGATTTGACAGCAGCAGGGCTCGGTAGAGTCTTTCCCGGTCAGCACCTAACTCCTCTGCATATTCAATGACGGGCAGGGAAACAGTCATACCCTGATTGCCACTGCCAGAATTGATAATAACGGGTAATTCGCAGCCGTTCATGCGTGCATCAGAGCCTGCAGCAGCCCTAGCCCGTGCCCGGATATGCACATCAGTGCCATAGGCCTTGAGCAGGGTCTTGCCAATATTGGCACCATAGTCTTTTTTTAACCCCTCGTCGGCAATGGCGGTATTGAACTCTATCTGCCTGTCCAGCATTTCTTTCACATCTGCTAATTCGCAAGTCATGGCAAAGTCGTAGATGTCTTCCACCGTCAGGCATTCATAGTCCGGTGTGCCTTCATCGACAGTTTCCTCGATTTCCTTCTCAAAGAGAATTTCTTCGTTGCGGATAATCCTCACGATATTGGTGTGCTCATTGACCACTTGTACTTTGGCATAATTTTCTCCCTTGCTGACCCTGACCGCAATATCCAGCACGTGTTCAGTCTCGGCAAACTCCACTTGGATTTCCGTTTCAGCAAGGTAAGCAGGCAACGCAGCCTTCTTCTCTTCTTTGACATGAGCTATGACTTCCAGTTCAGCCGTCTCGTCTCCCGCTAGGATACCAATGGCAGCGGCGGCCTCAATGCCCTTGCGTCCTCCCGTGTTGGGCACAATTACACTTTTTACATTCTTGATAATATTGCCACTGGCAGCCACCATGACCTTATTCGGCATTTCTCCTAGTACAGCCCTGGCTTTGGCAGCGGCGTAGGCGATAGCGATAGGTTCCGTGCATCCCATAGCCGGCACTAGTTCCCGCCTGAGAATTTCCAAATAAGATTGATAAAGAGGAAAATTCTTTTCCATTTCTATATCTCCAAATCTTGTTGTTTAACGACCACTTTCATTTTACGATTTGCGATTAAAATTTTCCAATTTTACCTTAACTGATATTTCCCTTGGTGTGTCTATGCCTTCAAATTTGATGAGATATGCACCTTTGTCCGTGTTGAGCTCAAGTATTTTTCCATTGCCAAGGATGTGGTAGCTTATATTGTCGCCTCTGGTAAACACGATTTTTTGCTCAGTATTTTCGCATTTCATCCACCTGTTCATATTCTTGATATAGCCAAGTGCATCTACCCTGATGTTATCCGCTATAGGCTTTGCATACTGCAGAAGCTTGTCATCCAATTCAAGCAAGAATCGAGAAGGGTATCTGATTGAATCATCGAAGTTCAGCCCGGAAGCTGCTGACAGGTATAGACGTTTTCTGGCTCGTGTCGTTGTCCCCTGTGAGTTGGTGAATTCGCTTACGCATTTCTGTGGCAGACTTGTTGGTAAATGTCAAGCAGAGGATATTCCCGGGCATGATGCCGATTTCATTGACAAGATAGGCAAAGCGGTGGCTGAAAGCTCTTGTCTTGCCAGAGCCTGCCCCAGCCAGTACCCGTACAAAGCCCTCTGTTTCAGTAACGGCTTCACACTGTGCTTTGTTCAATCCTGCCAAAAGCTCAAGTTCTTTTTCGTGCATTGGATTCCTACCTTTTTACCCAATCTCAATAAAATTTCATAAAAAGTTCCAAGTTTTTTCTACACATAATATGTGATAGCAGAACTTCCTATTATCGCTCTACCACCAATCGCTCAACTATGCTCTGGCCTGCCAAACTCGTCAATATTTCCCAATCATCAGCCTTTCTTGACAACATTTCTTGTATTTCCGCTTCTATCATATCCAATACTCTGTCCACTGTCCGATAAATCTCTGCCCTGTCCTCACAACGCACATTTCTGGTGTAGAAGGAAAGCCTTCCCGTGCATGTATCTTCCCCCTGTACCAAGCCAAAGAAGAGCCGCTGCCTTTCTGCGCTGAAATTACCAAAAGCAGCTATCTGTCCAAAAGTATCAGCTAGGATTTCATCCAGGGCATGGTTCTTCATGCAGCCAAGCAAACGCAAAGTCTCATAGTGGGCACACTCATGAGCCAAACGAAGTCGGTTAGAGCGTTTCAGCCATTCTTCTTCGGAGAGTCCCAACGCTTCCGCCGGAATACTGCTGTATGGTGCCCGGTTCAACAGTAGTATTCGATGGTGGAATATCTTCTCTGCCCTTGCTTCAAGGGTGAACGCGTTCACCGTCAAGGGCAGTTCCCGCTTTATTTGACGACCGCCCAATAGGGCTTCCATGGTTTGGAAATCCTCATGGGTTCCAGTGGCAATAACAGGCAAGTTCCCCCCAGCAGTCTGGGCGAAATAAATGCACAAGTTATCTTCATCTTCCCAATGGAAAGCAAAAGCAGGCAACCCCAGGTCATCGGACAGAAAATTCAGCACACCGCTTCCTTCGGCCTTCTGCCACTTAGACACAAAAGCTTCGTCTTTTAGTGGCAACGTTGGCTTTTTTGCGGGTATTACATAACAGTGCAACAAATATTCGGCAGCCGTCTGCTCTTTTTTCTGCCAAGGTAAGATTGTCTTCATAACCATTTTCTCCGATTGCTTGGAATTAATTATTATTTTTACTCTTATTGTATATTGAAACATGAGAGCAACACGCCCTATTACGCAATTCTTATCCCCATGCATGGGGCATTGCTCCCGCATCAAGAAATCCTTCTCCACTTACACACTGAAATAATAAAAGTCGCCAAAGTCCCTTCGTACAGCTTCCTCAGGCGACAAGGCCAGGCTCTTGAGATTGACAGCCTGACCGCAGGACACCAGATACACAGCTTTGGCTGCCCGAGCCAGTTGCTGGCTCAATAACCCCGCTAAATCACGGTAGACCCTGGCCAGATGGTTCTGGGGAACGATTCCTTCCCCTACCTCATTGGTCACCATGACCAGGGCACGCGTGCAGGTCATTTGTGAAGTCGTCTCCAGCAGTCTCTCACCAATCTGTTCAGCCTGCTGGTACAGGCGTTCTTCTTCCTGCAATTCCTCTTCACTGAGATTGCAGAGGAAATTGCTGAGGAACATAGTCAGGCAGTCAAAGAGAATCACATCACAAGTATCGCCTGCCTGCTGAAGGGCAGCAAGCACAGCCTCTTCCGTGGGGGCCTCAAATGTCTGCCAATTCCTGGGACGCCTTGCCCTGTGCCGCCGCACCCGGAACTTCATTTCCTCATCATAGACCTGGGCCGTAGCGATATAAGCTACCTTGCCGTCTTTGCCTGACGTTTGGGCGGCGTATTTCTCCGCAAATGCAGACTTGCCGGAGCGGGCTCCGCCTGTTATCAGAATTATTTTTGCCCCCATCGATTTCAAGGGTGTTCTTTCCATGCCGCACACGCCTCCACAAAAGCTCTGGCTGCCTGGGGACAGCCTGCAAAGTGCAGGTGCAGGTAACTGCCCAGCACCTGTCCCTGTATCCTGCCCGCTTGATATGTATGGCCGTTCCGCAAGCGAGTGAACTCAAAAGGCCGGAGGCCATAGTTCTCTCCCTCCTCCACTGAGAAATGGAACTCATGCCCATGCAGGATAGTACCTCTTAGCCCCAGTACCGTGTTCTCTGTCAGACGAGCCTCGATATAGCCTACGGTCTGCAACTTGTCAGTCATAGTTGCTTTGCCGGCAAAGATGCCTGCCATATCGTATTCCTTCCCTGCAAAGTCCCTCAGGCTCTCCATCAGATACATATATCCTCCGCACTCAGCATAGACAGGCATGCCGGCTAGAGCTTGCTCCTTGATCTCCTGGCGCAATGACACATTGGCCGTAAGTTTTTCAGCGAATATCTCCGGGAAGCCGCCCCCAATAATAAGGCCGTCTACCTTTGGCAGATGTTCGTCTTCCAAGGGGCTGAAAGGAATTAGTTCCGCTCCCATATCCTCAAGCACCTGCAAGCTAGCTGGATAGTAAAAGGAAAATGCCTCATCTTTGGCCAGTCCTATGCGACATACCTTCTTGGCTGGCTTGGCATGGCTGTCCTGTACTATTTTCAAGGGCAAAGCTTTTTTTGCCAAGGACAGCAAAGCATTCAAGTCCGCCTGTGCGCCAACTGCTTTTCCCATGGCTTCTACGGCTTTTTGAGCCAGCTTGTCTTCCCCGCTTCTTTCTTCCACAGGAATCAGCCCCAGATGGCGCTCCGGCATCTGCAGCCCATCCTGCCGCCTAAGCACGCCAAAGACAGGCATATCTATGCCCGCCATAGCTTCCCTGAGCATGGTTTCATGAGTATCTGACCCCACTCGGTTGAGAATCACCCCCGCCAGATTAACTTTCTTATCGTAGTCGCGGAACCCTTTGGCAATGGCAGCAGCTGAAGCTCCCATGGACTTGGCATCTATCACCAGAATCACGGGAGCATCAAGCTGATTGGCGATTTCCGCGGTGGAACTGATACCCTGCTTGCCGCCGTCATAGAGCCCCATGACGCCTTCAATCAAAGCCAGCTCCGCCCCTTCCATTTCCCGGGCAAAGGCGGCAGGCAATTTTTCCTTCGGCGTGAGCCAGGTATCCAGGTTCATGCCCGGACGGCCCGAGGCCAGCTGATGGTAGCCCGGGTCGATATAGTCTGGCCCCACCTTGAAGGATTGGACAGCCACGCCTTTGGCCCGCCAAGCCGCCAGTAAGCCAGTGACAAGGGTGGTCTTGCCCGCCCCGGACTGAGTAGCAGCTATGACTAAGCGGGGAATCTGCCTTTCCATGGACAGGGCCTCCTTTCAGGGACGGGTGTCGTCAATGAGATACATGATGGCGTTAAGGGCAGCGGCCGCAATAGGGCTGCCCCCCTTGGTGCCCTCTACTGTAATATAGGGCACCAATTCCTGCTGGCGCAGGGCTTCCTTGGAATCTGCCGCTCCCACGAAGCCCACGGGAATGCCCACAATGCAGGCAGGGCGCACGCCCTCTTCCTTCATCAGGCGCAAGACCTCAAAGAGGGCTGTAGGAGCATTGCCGATGGCCACAATGCTGCCCTCCAGCTTCCTGCCGAAGCGGCGCATGGCTGCCATGGAACGGGTAATGCCCTCCGCCTTGGCCAGCTCTGCAATCTCAGGGGCAGCAATCAGGCAATGCACCTCGCCCCCAAAAGTGGCTAGTTTCCGCTTATTGATGCCCGTGCGCACCATTTCTACATCCGTGTAGATATCGCAGCCTGCCAGCAGAGCCTTCTGTGCTTTCTCAATGGCTTCGGGGTGAATTTGTATCAAGGGAGCATAGTCCACGTCCCCTGCCGCATGAATCAGCCGGGAATAGACCTTGGTCTCTGCCTCGCTGAGATTCAGCCCCGCCAAGTGAGGCGCAATGATCTCCATGCTGCGGTGCTCGATTTCCATAGGCTTGGTGATGAAATCCATATCTTAGGCATCCTCCTTCAGCAGGTTCTGCAAATTTTCTTTTAATTCCTCAAAAGTGCTGCACAGACAGTCGTAAGCCAAAGGCGGCCTGTCAATGACAATGAGGGGCAGGCCCAACTCCGCTGCCGCTTGCAGCTTGGTGTCAGTTCCCCCCAGGGTGCCGCTATTCTTGGTGACGATGACCTCCGCCCCATAGTGCAGGAAAAGCTCCCTATTCAAGGCGGCAGAAAAAGGCCCTTGCAGGGCCACAATCTGATCAGGAGCAAGGCCCAGCTCCTCACAGAGTCCGATGACCTCTGCCGTGGGCAGCACTCTGGCTATTAGGCGGCATTCCTGCAAATGGGGAGATACCGTGAACTTGCTGAGATTGCGGCTGCCGGTGGTCAGGAAAATAACTTTCCCAAGCTTTGCCGCCTTTTCTGCCGCTTCCTCATAGCTGTGAACAATCACGGCTTCGTCATAGTCCAGCCGGGTCAGGTCACGCTCATAGCGCAGATAGGGCACTCCCGCTCCCCGACAGGCCGTCATGGCATTCCGGGAAGCGTTGATGGCATAGGGATGGCTGGCATCAACGCAAGCCTTGATACGATGGCTCCGAAAATAATTATCCAGAGCCTCCCCGTCCAGGGGCTCATCATTTATCACTAGGCTGCTTCCACGGTTTTCCTCCAGCAACTGCCTGCCATAGGAGCTCACCACAGAAGCTGTCACTTCATAGCCCTCTGCCAGCAGCACTTTCACCAGTTCCCTGCCATCCTGGGTACCTGCCATGACAAAAATCATTTATAGCTGCTCCTTTTTCTCATAGCCACGGGGAGTCACCATCCACCCCTCCTGCACATAGGTCTGGGAGTTGCCGATGATGACCAAAGAGAACATGTTGATTTCTTCTTTGGTGAAATCCTGCAAGGTGGAAATAACCTTGGACTGCTGATCGCGGCTGGCTGCGGTAACAATGCCTACAGGGGTGTCGGAGCTGCGGTGCTTCAGCATGATTTCCCGCACTTCCTCGATATTCTGCACCCGTTTCTTGCTCTTGGGGTTGTAGAGAGCAGTGACAAAGTCCCCCTCGGCTGCCATCTCAATGCGCTTGCGGATAGTTTCCCAAGGCGTCAGTAAATTTGACAGGCTGATGACAGCAAAGTCATGCATCAATGGTGCGCCCAACAGGGAAGCTGCGGCGTTCACTGCTGACACACCTGCCACCACGCCACCCCACTGGGGGCGCTCGCCTTCCGGCAGCTTCAGGATAAGCTCCAGCACCAGTCCAGCCATGCCGTAAACCCCGGCATCACCGCTGGAAACCACCACAGTTTCCCTGCCTTTGGCAGCCGTTTCTACCGCCAGACGGCAGCGGTCAATCTCCTGCATCATGGCTGTGCCAATAACTTCCTTGGAACCATCAGCCAGCAGTTCTTCAATCAATCTGATATAGGTATTATAGCCTGCCACCACTTCTGCCGCCTCGATGGCCAGTCTGGCCCGAGGGGTCATATCCATAAGGCTGCCAGGGCCAAGACCCACCACTGTAATTTTTGCCATATCTGTCACCTCAACCTCACCAATACCAGAGCAGGGCTACCGTCACCTGCTCGTATTTTGTTTTTAGTAGAGCGAAGCGCACTCCCGTGCCAGAGCCCATGGCTTCCCTGAGGGCCGCTGCCTCGCAGACATTGCCCGCCCCCACCTTGCTCTTCACGAAATCTGACTGAAGCAGATGAAAGGCATCTATTTGCTGCTCCAGCACCTTGGGCTCATAGAAATGAATGGGCACATTCAACTCCTGCGCCGTTGCCAGCAGGCCTTCCTCATGGGCTTTGATGGAAACGCTGGCCATAGCATCAATGAAGGACACATTCCTGCCTATGGATCTGCATGCCTGCTCCAAAGCCGAATGTACCAAAGCCTTGTTAACTCCCTTGCGGCAGCCCACTCCGGCTATTAGTTGGTTAGGCACCAGATACAGTGTCTTGGGAGAAACATCCTCCTCTTTAGGAAGATCTTCCTTGGTGCAGAGGATCACCTGATAGGGACATTCCTGTTCCTGCTCATCCAACAATTTATATTCTGCCAGCTTATCCAGATAGAATTCCCTATGGGGCAGGTGGGGACTAGCCTGATATCCAATCTTCTTCCCATCCAGCAGGGCAGAATTCAGCACCTTGATCTGCCTCTTGGGCCAGGGATGCAATGCCATCTGGCCCGCAAAGGCATCGGGAGCCACCTTCCCTGCTATATCCGTAGCCGTGGTGATGACGGGTTGAGCCCCTATGACCTCTGCCAGCTGCCTGGTCAGGAAATTTGCTCCCCCCACGTGGCCTGACAGGAGACTGATGGCAAACCTGCCCTGCTCATCACAGACGATTACTGCCGGATCTGTCAGCTTATTCCTGAGCAATGGTGCCATGGTGCGCACCACAATTCCCGCTGCCATAATACATATCAGCACATCATAATGGGTGAAGCAGCCGCTGAAAGCCTCCCTAAACTTAGGGAAGTTGAAAAAATGCTTGACCTCGAAACCTTCCGGCCCAATCTTCTCTGGCACATAAACGTCCGGTACCTCGGGCAGAAGCCTTTGCACCTGCCGTGCCAGCTCAGCCCCCCGGCTGGTCAGGGCTAAAACCGCAATTCTCATGTTCTTTCCTCTTCAGAAATTATTTGGAAGCCTCCCTGAACATATGGGAGAATGTTGGGGCATAAAGCTGGGACAGCTCATAGTTCCCTGCCAGGCACGGGCTCACCACGATCATAGCTGTGCGGTCAATATCCTTGCCCTTGATTTCCTCACAAATGGTCTCAAGGGTAGCCCGGACAATTTTCTGTTGGGGCCAGGAAGCACGTTGCACGATGGCAATGGGAGTTTCCTTCGTATAGCACCCGCCTGCTATGAGCTCCTCTACCACCTTGTCCAGCATCGTGATGGAAAGGAAAATGCACATGGTAGAACCATGCCGGGCCAAAGCGCGCAATTTCTCTCTATCTGGCACAGGCGTCCTGCCCTCTTGACGGGTCACAATCACCGTCTGGGACACCCCGGGCAAGGTGTACTCCTGCTTGAGGGCAGCTGCGGTGGCCAGGAAGGAGCTGACCCCTGGCACCACATCGTACTCAATTTTTCTGGCCTTGAAGGCGTCCATCTGCTCCTGAATGGCTCCGTAGATGGCAGGGTCGCCCGTATGAAGCCGCACCGTCATCTTGCCCTCTGTCTCTGCTTGCTCTATGGTTCCTAGAACATCTTCCAATGTCATGGAAGCAGAATTGTGGATTTCTGCCCTGTCCTTGCAATAGGAGAGCAGTTCCGGATTCACCAAGGAGCCGGCGTAAATCACCACATCTGCTTCCTCAAGATATTTCTTGCCTTTGACCGTAATCAGCTCCGGGTCGCCGGGGCCTGCGCCTACTATATGTACCATCTTGTCAGCCTCCCCAAAATTCTATTACACAGCCTTTTCATTCATATCCGCCAGGCCGTGCTGATCCTTGTCCCACTTCTTGGCCGTGAGGATATAGACAGGATTCACAGCCTTGGCCATATCGTAGGGACCTACTTGCTGCAAATGGGTAACCTGCACCTGAATAGTTTCATAGCTGTACTCCGCATCCTTAGCTCGAAAATACTCGATAGCCTGCATGAGGCTCTGCACCGTTATGCAGTTCACCACAATGCGGCCTCCACTTTTGAGCTTGGCATCCACCGCCTCCAGAATGGGGCAGAGCTTGCCACCACTGCCTCCTACGAAAACCGCATCGCACTGGGGCAAGGTGTAAATACCTGTAGGTGCCTCCTCATTGATGACAGTGATGTTTCGCAGGGCGAAATTGGCCGCATTTGCCCGAATGAGAGTCACAGCCTCAGGATTCCTCTCCAGAGCATAGACTCTGCCCTTGGGGACCAACCGAGCGGCTTCCACAGAAATAGCTCCGGTTCCAGCCCCTATGTCATAAACCAAAGAATCAGGGGACAGGCGTGCCTTCACCAGGGAAAGTATGCGTATCTCCTGCTTGGTCATGGGCACCTTGCCACGGATAAACTCATCATCGTCAATGCCTAAATACTCCATCAGCCTGCTCCTTTACTGTAGAATTTCTATCTCACCCCTGGACAATCAAGATGCCGTGGGACTTTTCCTCTAATTCCTGTGCTTCTGCCAAAGTTGTATGCAGGATTTCCTCATCGGGATAGGAAATCCTCAGCAAGATTGAAAGCCGCGCCTCTCCAGGCCAGCCTTGCTCCATCAGCAGTTTGGCTATGCTGCGGGAATTATATTTCCCGTCCGTCAGCATGCCCAATATTCTGCCCTTGCTGTAGCTAAGCGCTTTCTCATCCGGTCTGCGGCCGTGGAAGCTAAGGAGACTAGCCTCATGCCAAGGCAGAGCCAGACGGGCAAACGCCAGCTGCATGGCGCTGAGGCCGGGAATCACTTCAATAAGGTCTGAAGGAAAGTCCCTTCTCAGGGCATCGAGCAGGGAATAATAGCCCGGGTCTCCGGACACCAATACCCCCACATCTTCTGCTGCCAGTTCCTGACGGATAAAGTCCATGACGGCAGGAATATCTCCACCAATGGAAAAAGTGCGGCAGTCTGCACCAGCATACTGGGCCAAGGCTCTGCGGCCGCCCACTAGCACTCTGGCTTCCTCGATGGCTCTGGCTGCTGTCGGCAGGAGGTATTCTGGCGCCCCCGGACCTATGCCAATTACCCTGATTTTATGTTTTTTCACTGGGACAATTTCCATCCGTAAGCCTCTCCTATTTCCCGCGCCTTCTCATCAAGGCCCAGCAGATCCCTATCCATTGTCATCATCACCGTGCCCACCTTCACCTCACCAAAGAGGTAGCGTTCGGCCCGCAGGCTGGCTTGGGCGGCAATGATATCGCAAACCCGGCGGCAGAAGCCCTCCTGCCAGCCATCCAGCACCGTTAGGGCATCCTCGGTGGTATTGGCAGATAGCACCCTGGCCACATATTTGCTTGGAAGTCCTTCTGCAGCGGCATAGGCAGCTATGGTCTCCAATCTGGCATCGCCTATGCGGTTGTGGGTATAGAAAATCCCTGCCGCTACCTTGGCCAGTTTGCCGATATGTCCAAATAGCAGGATTTCTTTAATACCTCTTTTGGCTGCTGCCTCCAGCATAAAGCCGATGAAGTTGCTGGTCTGCACCATGGCCTCCTGAGGCAGTCCCCAAGCCAGGGCCGCTTCCTCCCCAATCTTGCCAGGGACGAAAATCAGTCTGACATATCCTGCTGCCCTGGCCACCTCAATCTGTGGCACCAGAGAATTCTTGAAGCCCTCCTCGGACATGGGACGAATAACCCCCGTAGTGCCAATGACGGAAATGCCTCCCTCAATGCCCAGTACGGGATTGAGGGTCTTCCTGGCCAGTTCCACCCCTGCAGGAATAGAGATGGTGACCTCCCACCCCAAAGAATTTCCTGTCATCTCCTGCAAGACCTGCCTTATCAGCTTCCGTGGCCCGGGATTGATGGAAGGTTCCCCCACTGGCAGGGAAAGACCTGGCTTGGTGATGGTGCCAACCCCTTCCCCTGCCTTGAAGACTGTCTCGTCGCCTTCTGGAAGGGAGCGCAATTCCACAAAGACGGAGGTGCCATTGGTGATATCTGGGTCATCCCCGGAAAACTTCACCACCTCTGCCCGTAGCCCCCCCTTTTCCCCTACCACAACTTCTTTGATGGGAATCAGCAGTTCCGTGCCGTCCAAGGCCGTTAGCTGCACCTCCTCATAGGGTTGCCCCTTTTCCTTCAGCAAGATGGCCTTGACCCCCGCCGCCGCACAGGCGCCAGTGGTATAACCAAAGCGCAGGTTCTCGTCCTCCGTCAGGATTGACATAGTGCCTCCTTACTTGCTTAACTGACGATTCAGGAAGTCCCGCCCAAAAACCGTCAGCGTGTAGTAGAAACCAATCAGAAAGGGAATGTACTCGGCAATGAGCCGCCAGCACACAGCGATAATGCCCACTGTGCCCGCAGGCACCGAGCCCGAAAACAAGAGTACAAAACCACCTTCAGCAATGCCTGAGCCACCTGGAGTGGGCATGAAATAAAGCAGCATATTGAGGAAAATCATGCGGCCCATGACCGTGTACCAGTCAGCCTCGAAGACCCCCAAGCCCAAAAGCAGGCAGGGCACCACGGCGTAAATGCAGAGCAGGTTCAGCCCGGACTCCAGGAACACCAGCAGCATGCTGCGTGGGGACTCCGCCAATAACCCAATGGCGCACTTCGTGTCACGGTAAAAGGCAAAAATCTTGCGCCGCCGCTGATGCTTCACTTTTCTGGTGGCCCAGATGACCAGCCCGTCCATATTGCCCAGCCTGGCCCCTATGACCATGGCCATGATACCCAGAAAAGCTGCCACCGTCACCGCCATCAGCCAGTCATTGGAAACCCCCGGCACGATGCCCTCATTATGGAGCAGTATGAAGGGCATGCAAAGAGCCAAGAAGAAGATAGAAAGAAGCGTCCTCACAATGACTAGCACCGCCGCCTTGCCTGTGGGCACCCCTGCATGGCGCAGAAACATCAGCTGAGCTACCGCTCCACCTGTGGCACCCGGAGTCAGCAGGGCCAGGAAATAATTGCCGAAGATAACCTGCACCGCCTGATAGAGGCTGATCTTCTCATTGGAAATCTTCACTAGATGCATCAGCCTGCTGCCATCGAAGAACATGCCCAGCCCCACGGCCCCAACCGCCAGGGCGATGGACCAAGACTGGAAGCGGTCCAGGTTCTTCAAGGTATTTATATCTATGGTGGTGTATATGACTACACCGGAAATTACCAAAACCAGCAAGATAAGGGCAAAGAGCCGGCGGTAAAACTTATTCATGCAAAAGCTCCATCCTGCCTAAGTCAGCCCAAAATTTCCTCATGGCTGGCATAGGCACTGTGATTATGTATGGATTCATAATTCTCGCATTCCAGCGAGAACCAGCTAAGCCCAGGCAGTTCCCGCAGAGAGAGCACCGTATCCCGCAGGATATCTTCCACGAACTTGGGATTATCATAGGCCCTTTCCGTCACGGCTTTCTCATCCTCCCGTTTCAGCAGGGGATAAATGGGCGATGAGCCCTGCTTCTCCACCAGTTCAGCCAAATCTTCGATGTAGATGCACTCCGTATCCTGCCGAAATTCTACCTGCACCCGCGCTACGGAGCGCTGGTTATGGGCACCATAGGCAGAAATCTCCTTGCTGCAGGGGCAAAGTGAGGTGAAAGGCACATCCACCCCCAGGCGGAATTGCATGGGATGTCCCTTCTCCTTGCGGCCCGTGAAAGTGCAGTCCAGATCAAGGACAGAATGCTTACTGCTTACGGGGGCGAACTTATCCACAAAATACTTGAAGGAAAGTTCTACCTCAGCGGATTGGGCTTCCAACCGCTCCAAAGCCTCCTTAAGCATGGCCTCCATCTCCGCTTCAGCCAGGGGCTTCTGGCTCCAGGGCATGAGTATTTCCAAGAAGCGGCTCATGTGGGTGCCCTTGTACTCCATGGGCAGGGAAACAGTGAAGCGGATGCGGGCCAGCACCTGCTGGTAGCCTCCCTCCTTGGTCTTGATCATAAAAGGCAGATGAGCCTCCTTGATGCCCACCTTCTGGATGGCAATGCCTCGCAGATCCTGACGATTCTGTACGTCCTGCATCAGACAGACCTCGTTTCATACTCGATGGGGTCTTCCACGCCAGCCTCGGCAAACCCCCGCAGGCGCAGCTTGCAGCTGTCGCAGACGCCGCAAGCCTTTGCCCCGCCCTTGTAGCAGCTATGGGTAAACTGCAAGGGTGCTCCCAACTTGGAGCCCAGCTTCACGATATCGCTCTTGGAGAGATCCTGCAGGGGGGTCTCCAGCCTGATCTTCCTGCCTTCCACAGCCGTAGCGGTAGTGGCATAGTCTGCCAGTGCTTGGAACTTCTGGATAAACTCGGGACGGCAGTCGGGATAGCCGGAATAATCCACAGAGTTCACGCCGATATAGACATGGCTGGCCCCTACCACCTCAGCATAGCCCAGGGCATAGGAGAGGAAAATCAGGTTGCGGGCAGGCACATAGGTAGGCGGCACATCCTCGCGGTCTACATTCCCTTCTGGAACCTCAATATTTTCATCTGTAAGGGCAGAGCCGCCGATTGCCTCCATATTGGTTTCGATGATAAGATGCTTTTTCACGCCGTAGAAGGAAGCAATCTTCTTGGCTCCCTCCAGTTCCATGCTGTGGCGCTGATGGTAATTGAAGCTGATGGGATAGAGCTCATAGCCTGCTTCCTTGGCCACAGCCATGCAAGTGCAGCTGTCGAGGCCACCAGACAGAAGGATTACTGCTTTTTCTTTTTCCATTGCCATTTCCTCCCTAGCCGCGTATATCCTTGATAGCCTGAGCTGCGTCCGAGGCACAGTAGATGGCAGAGCCAGCCACCAGCACGTTGGCACCGGCTTTTCTGACCAGTTCGCTGGTCTCCGCATTGATGCCGCCATCCACCTCGATGTCGCAGTCAAATCCCATATCCTCGATAGTATGACGGAGCATATGAATCTTCTCAAGCATGCCCTGAATGAACTTCTGGCCTCCAAAGCCCGGGTTTACAGTCATGATCAGCACCATGTCCACATAGGGCAGCAGTTCCTCAATAAGCGCCAGGGACGTGCCTGGATTAACGGCAATGCCTGCCTTGCAGCCTGCGGCCTTGATCTGCTGGACAAGGCGGTGGGCATGAGGAGCTACCTCCACATGAAAGGTGATGATATCTGCCCCGGCCTCGGCAAAAGCCTCAATCTGATTCTCAGGGTGGTCCACCATCAGATGCACATCAAAGACAGGCGCCTTTTTCCCCGCTTGCTTGATGGCCTTGGAAAGGCCCTGGACCACTGGGGATCCTAAAGTGATATTAGGGACGAAATGGCCATCCATCACATCTATATGGATATACTCGGCACCTGCTGCTGCCACCTTTTCCACTTCAGCGGCCAGGTTGGCAAAATCAGCAGACAGGATAGATGGTGCAATCTTAATCATGTTCTTTCTCCTTTATCTGAACTTATCTGTAGAGTTTCTTTTTGGAAAGCTTCTGCGCTTCCTGTATTTCCGTGCGAATGGCAAGATATGCCTCATAACGCTCCTGGGCAACAGCCCCCGTCTCTGTCGCTTCCTTGACAGCACAGCCAGGCTCGTGGCTATGGCTGCAAGGTGAGAAGCGGCACTTGCCCAAATAAGGGCCAAATTCAGGGAAACAGGCAGGCAGTTCCTCAAGTTCCAGTCCCATGAAATCCACGGCACTGAAACCTGGGGTGTCCACTATATACCCGTCACCCTCATATGGCAGCAACTCTGCCACTCTGGTGGTATGCCTGCCCCGCTTGATCTTCTCGCTTATGGCTCCTGTCTGCAGAGCCAGACGAGAATCTATGGCATTTAGGAGTGAGGACTTGCCAACTCCTGAAGGGCCTGCAAAGACTGTGGTCTCACCCCTAAGCCTCTGCCGCAGGGCCTCCAGCCCCTTGCCCTCACGAGCCGAGACAGGCAACACATCATAGCCGATGGCGCGATAGTCCTGCAGAAAATTATCCTCATTGCCAGCAAACAAATCTATTTTGTTCACGCAGATGAGGATTTTATCCATTCCTGACCATTCAGCCAGCACCAAAAACCTATTCAGCAGCAATGGGTGCAAGTCTGGCTGGGCGGCTGCAAAGGTCAGCACCACCTGGGTCAGATTAGCCACCGCGGGACGCTTCAGCAGCTGTATCCTTGGCTGCACTTCTTCAATGACCCCGGTGCCATCGGACAGTGCATCAAGGCTCACCCAGTCCCCTGGTACCACCCCCAGTTCCCGCCGGGACATCTTGAATTTGCCCCGTAGCTTGCAGGTGACCAGTCCCATATCCGTCTGCACATAAAAGAAACTGTTATAGGCTTTGATGACACGGCCTTGCAGCATAAAGTCTTCCTTTCGAAAATCTGTCAGAACAACCTATATTCATTATAACATATTGAGTCCCTCTCCGTAAGGCTTACTGGCGCTTGCCAGTATCGCCTTGCTTGGAAGGAGCAGCCCCGTCACTTTCAGGCTTCACCTGCTTCTTCTCGCTGCCCTTGACCTCAGACGTTTCCTTCTTGACGGAAGCTTCCTCGGCTATGACCAGCGTCACGATAGAACCGGACTCCACTTCGCTATCAGCAGCAGGGGACTGGCTGATGACCGTGCCGGGAGCCTGAGAGCTTTCCCGCTTCTCCACGACGACGGACAGGCCCTTACCCTTCAGCGTACCCTCTGCCGCAGAAAGAGTACCGCCCTTCACGTTGGGCACGATGACCTTCTTCACCTTCTTGCCCTTGCTTATGGTGATATCGATGGTCTGGCCCTTGCTGATCCTGATGCCGGATCGGGGTTCCTGGCCGATGACCGTGCCTTCCTCCTCGTCAGAGAACTTCTCGTAGACACTGCCTAGCTTCAGTCCCATCTTCTTCAGTTTGATTTCCGCATCCGCCCGATCAAGGCCAAGAAGGTCTGGCATATCCAGCTCCTCGCCCCCACGGCTCACATTGATGGTCACCATGCGCTCTTCCTTGACCTTGGTGCCCGCTTCTGGTGTCTGTGAAACCACTGTACCCGCAGGTACTGTGGCATCATAGACCTCTGCCACGTTCACTCTGAGCTTCTGATCCTCAAGTATTTGCCTGGCCAGGGCCATGGGCTTGCCAGTCACATCAGGCACTGTGATCTCAGAGGTGCTCCAGAATTTGCCAAAGCTCATAAAAGCCCCGGCAAAGAAACCCACCATCAATACCATCACCAGACCGGCGATGAATTTCTTGGACTTGAAGATGGAGCTATCTTCCTCAGGCTCTTCTTCGTATTCTTCCTCTTGGCGCACCCTTTCCATATTAGCCTGGCTTACACGGGGCATGACCTGAGTGGCATAAGGGTCGGGAGCGTTCATGGCACTGCCTGCAGAAATCATGTGCTCTGCCTGCCGCAATTCTTCCACCAGCTCGGCGCTGCTGGGGCGGGCCTCAGGTGCCTTGCTCATGGTGCGGCTCACAATGGCTTCCACCACGGGTGGAATACTGGGCTCAAGCTCTCTTACAGGTCGCGGCGTGTCCTGCAGGTGCTGCACTGCAATGCTCACAGGAGTTTCTCCGGTGAAGGGCAGCACGCCTGTCAGCATCTCATAGAGCACCACTCCCAAGGCGTAAACATCAGACTTGGGTGTAATCATGGTACCTTTGGCCTGCTCGGGAGAAAAGTAATGCACAGAACCCACGATATTGCCCGTATAGGTCATGGTAGACTCAGTGACGGCCCGGGCAATGCCAAAATCCGCCACCTTGGCGCTGCCATCCGGCATCATCAAGATATTGTGAGGCTTAATGTCGCAGTGTACCAGATTGTTATCATGGGCGTGAGCCAGAGCTCTGGCAATATCCTCTGCCACCCGCAGGGCCTGGGCCACAGGCAGGTGCCCCTGCTGCTTGATAAGGTCTTTCAAGGTACTGCCAGGCACATATTCCATGACGATATAATGGTCATTACCCTCCACACCTACATCAAAAATATTGACGATATTGGCGTGAGACAGACGGGCTGCCGCCTGAGCCTCCCGATGGAATTTGTCGATGAACTCTCTGTCGCTCTTGAACTGCTCATGGAGTATCTTCACCGCCACGGGACGGTCCAGCAGCTTGTCCCGGGCCCGGTAGACATCTGCCATACCGCCCCCTCCTATGAGCTCCAGGAGCTCATAGCGCTGATGTAATATCCGCTGTGCCATATACTTTCCTCCTAATCCAGCCCCCGAAAAGACCTGTTCTTCAATCTATCTATCTCGCCATGCTTTCTATGATTTGACGGGCAATGGGCGCCGCTGCCCGGCCGCCGCTGCCGCCGTTCTCCACAATGATGGCAAAGGCAATCGTTCTGTCTGGCAGCTGGGCGGAACCGATAAACCAGGCGTGATCTGCCCCGCTAGCATTTTCTGCCGTGCCGGTCTTGCCAGTCACACGAATGCCCTTTACGGCAGCCACCGTGCCGGTGCCATGCTGCACCACCTGTTCCATATAGCCATCAATGACAGTTGCCAGTCTTGTATCTAGGCAGTTGCGCCATTTCTCCGGCCTGTTATTCTCCAAAGTGATGCCCTTGGGACTGATGACCTTCTGCACTAAATAAGGCCTCATAGCTGTGCCACCGTTGGCCAGGGCGGAGGCCATCAGAGCCATGTGCAGGGGCGTGACCAGAAGGCTGGCCTGCCCTATGGCTGTCTGAGCCAGATCGCCTTGTCCCAACGTGTCAAACTTCGGCAGATGAGATGATGCCATGAGGATTTCTCCCCCTATTTCCTGGGAAAAACCGAAATCCTCGAAGTATTTCCCCAGCCTTTTGCTCCCCAACCGCAGCCCCAGGCTGCCAAAGGTCACGTTGCAGGACTCGGCCAGAGCCTCTTCCAGATGCACCTGCCCATGCACCTCGTCCTGATACTCCCCGATGGAGGAGCCATCCTCCAGCTCCAGCCTGCCGGTACACTTGAAGAGCTCTTTCTCGTCCGTTACCCCCTCTCCCAGAGCTGCTGCTGCAGTCAAGGGCTTGATAGTGGAGCCGGGAGGATAGAGTCCCTGCACCGCTCGGTTCAGCAGGGGACTTTCCTCTGCCTCCTTGAGGCTCTGCCAGTCTGCCTCCACAACATTGGGGTCATAGGCAGGGGTGCTGACCATGGCGAGGATGGCCCCTGTTTTGGCATCCAGCACCACCGCCGCCCCTCGGCTGCCAGAAAGCGCCTCGTAAGCCGCCTCCTGAGCCCGTGAGTCAATGGTGGTCACCAGGTCATTGCCCTTGTCAGCCTGCAGCAACTGGGATATTGGTCCCAGGCGGGAAAAATCCTTGGACATGCCCATGAGCTCCAGATTGCGATGGGCTTCCAGACCTGCCCCACCAATATTTTCCCCTTTGTAGCCCGTGACTGAAGCGGCTGCCTCACCCCAAGGATAGGTTCGCACGCCATCTGTCGCAGTCTCAGCCAATACCTGTCCATCGGCAGTTACAATCTTGCCCCGCACAATCTCCCGCTGCAAGGCGGCAGTGCGCTGATTCAGAGGATTTTCCGATACCTCCTCTGCCTTGAAGACAGAGATATAAATGACATTCAGCGCCAATATGCCACAGAGCAGGAGCAACAGGGCCATGGCCCGCAACATATTGCGCTTTAGCTTCCAGTCAGCCACGGCTCGTCCCCCTTTCCTGCGTGCCCTGGGAAAGAGCCAACAGCAAGCCCAGCTCCATAAAGCCTGACACCAGGGAACTACCCCCGTAGCTTACGAAGGGCAGGGTAATGCCAGTCAGGGGCATGAACTTGGTGACCCCGGCGATGATGACAAAGGCCTGCAACAAGAGCAACATGCTGCACCCTGCTGCCAGCATCAGTTCCCTATCTTCCTCGCACTGCAGGGCAATGCTGATGCCACGTAAGGCCAGCAGCACATAGCATAAAAGCACGGATAAAGAGCCAATGAGTCCCCATTCCTCTCCAATAGCCGCATAGATGAAGTCCGTATGTACCTCGGGAATAAAGTCCGGGCGCCCGAAGCCGAACCCCGTGCCCCAGACACCCCCGGTGCCAAAGGAAAAGAGGGATTGCACCACCTGATAGGCCATGCCGTTGGGATCTTGCCAGGGATTGAGCCAGATATCGAAGCGCACCCGTACATGGCCGAAGGCCAGATAACTCACACCAGCCGCCAAGCTGATGAACAGCAGCGCCAGAAAGACATAGGTCTTGCTGCCAGTGGCCATATAGGTCATGAGCACCGCCATGCCGAAGAACAGCAAAGCTGAACCCAGATCCCTTTCCACCACGAACATCAGTACCGCCGCTCCCCAGATGCACACCAACGGCGCGATGAATCGCATAGGAGGCAAGCACAGAGGCCCTAGCCTCATGCTGGGCAGGGAGAGCACATGGCGGTGATCCGAAAGATAAGCCGCCAAAAAGAACAGAATCAAGATTTTCCCAAACTCCGAAGGCTGCAGGGAAAAAGGGCCAAAAACCAACCAGTTGCGGCTACCTCCAATCTCCGTGCCAAAGAGCATGGGCAGGCCCAGCACCACCACGCAGGTGAGTCCCAGCAAATAAGGATAGGAAAGCATTTCCCGAATCTGCTTCCAAAAGCGCAACAGAATCAGAAGCACAGCTTGAGCTACACAGAGCCACCTGAGCTGTGGCACCATTAGCTCAGGCTTCAGCCGGGCTATTTCCACCAGCCCCACGCTGCACAACATCAGCACCAGCGGCAGCAGGATAAAATCGTATTTTTTTCTCCAGAGGAGGAACTGCAAGATAAGGGCTTCAGCCAAGCAGACCAGCAGGTAGGGCAGAACCGCCGGTTCCAGCACCTTGCCCGCCGCCCCAATGGCATAGCCCTTGAGGCAGAGCACACCCAATCCTGCCAGCAAAATGCCCAGAGGCATGAGCAGGAAACTGCCTGCCCTGGCAAAGCCTATGGAGCGCTCCCCTTGGACAGCACTTCTTTCCATCAGATGTACACCACCGCCACCACCGTCACATTGTCAGTGCCGCCGGCGCTCAAAGCCATCTGCACTAGTTCCCTGGCAAGGTTTTCACACCGTTCAGGCACATGCCGTACAGCTTCCAGGACTTCGGCGATGGCAGCATCCTCCACCATATTCATTAGGCCGTCTGTGGCTAGCAGCAAGAAATCTCCCGACTGCAGTGGGAAAGAGCCAGTGTCCACCTCTAATCCTCTTTCCACACCAACAGCCCGCAAAAGCATATTCCTCTGCGGGTGCTTTCTGGCCTCCTCCTCCGTGAGGCTGCCCTGGCTCACCAAGCTTTCCACATAAGAGTGGTCACAGGTAACCTGCTGCAAATCCCCCCCGCGATAAAGGTAGAGGCGGCTATCCCCCACATGTGCCCATAAGGCACGACCATCAAGGATCTTCAGCACCGTAGCCGTAGTGCCCATGCCCTTTTTTTGAGGATTTGCCTCTGCCTCCTGCAGGATGCGCTCATTGGCGTGGAGCACAGCCCGACGAAGTTCCTTCTCCCCGATCATGTCTGAAGAAGACAACTCCTCCCGAAGCAATTCGACCAGAAGGGAGCTGGCCACCTCGCCTGCAGCTTGGCCCCCCATGCCGTCAGCTACAGCATAGATCTGCTTTTCAGGCATAGATAGGCAGCTGTCCTCATTGTGGGTACGGACGCAGCCAATGTCGCTGGCCCAATAAGACTTTATCATGGGTTCACCTCTCAAATCTCATGGTTACCAAACCTATCCTGATGGTATCTCCCGGCTTGATATACGCCTTGCCCGTCAGAAGCTGGTCATTCACATAAGTATGGTTGCGGCTGCCCAGGTCTTCAATGACATACTGGCTGCCCCGCCGAAAGAGCACTGCATGATGATGGGACACGAAGCTCTCGGGAATGACCACATCATTGTCCTCACCCCTGCCCACCGTAATCTGCTCACTGAAGGCAAAGCGCCGCTTAACCAGGCCTTCTTCCCCCTTGTCCCTGCCTAGCACCTCCAGCACTGCTTCGTCACTTTGGAGTTCCGGCGGCTTCTGCTCCTGCAATTTTTCCTTCATATCCAGGAAAATCCACCTGGAAATTTTTCCCACAAACATCAGCAGCCAAAAAAGCATACCGTACTCCAGAAGCACCCGCAGAACTTTCAGGAGCATCGCTGTATCTGGCAAATCATATCACCTCGTATTTCAGCAGGGTCGAGCCAATCCTCACCCTGTCGCCATGGCAGAGCTGGACTTTTTCAATGGCCTCGTCATTGACAAAGGTACCATTGGTGCTCCTGGCATCATAAAGCACATGGCGATGGCGCTCGTAGGCTACCCAGGCATGAAGCCGGGAGGCATTGCCGTCCGTCAGAATAAACTCATTCGTATCCCTGCGGCCAATATAGATTTTCTC
Source organism: Pseudoselenomonas ruminantium (assembly GCA_902780915.1). Classification (GTDB taxonomy): domain Bacteria; phylum Bacillota; class Negativicutes; order Selenomonadales; family Selenomonadaceae; genus Selenomonas_B; species Selenomonas_B ruminantium_B. The sequence continues at coordinate 47,530 of CACZHK010000007.1, forward strand.
CTCACCGAACTCCAGACAAACATCTACATCTGGTCCCTCGATTACAGACAGGGTGGCCAGCTTATGCTGCTTGGCAGGCGCAGTAGTCTGTTCCAGCAGGAAAGTCTCCTTCTTAATCACAATTGTGCTCTCCTGCACCTCTTGACAGCTCTCTTGCTCCAGCTTCAGATCAAAGACACCTTTCTGAACCTCATTTGAGGAGCATAGCCTCAAGGCAAGTTCCCCTTCCATAAAGGCATCTACCCTGATGATTTCCCTCTCAATCTCAGCATAAAGCTCCGACTGGACTCGCTGGGCGCACAGGCGGCTGTAATCATCAGGACTTAGGGAGAAGATGATCACATTGGGCACTTCTCCCTTGTTTTCCGAGGCAAGCTGCCTGATTTCCTTCTTCACACCGTCAGCCAGTTCCACCGGCTCAAGGTCACTGGCAAAGCGCCTGTTGAAGAAGCCTTCTATATGGCTTCCCAAAAAAGACTCAATCTTCTCAAGCCCCATCTGACAGCCACCTTTCCTTACATGATTCTTTTAATTATAACTCAATTGTTCAAATTACGCCACAGGTGAATATATCTAGTATGTGTCAAGTTTTTCTCGATAAGGCACAATTTGGCCATTTCCTAATATATTGCTCACAGCCTGTTTTTAACTTACAAGCATCTTTTTCAGATGCC
>CACZHK010000008.1 GCA_902780915.1 Pseudoselenomonas ruminantium
GATTAAAATTGGTAACAAAACACGTGAAAGAGAATTACGCAAGCGGTCTACCGTAGACAGACAAAAGTTTTCGTGGAGTGAGTTTTTCAACACGCCCTAGTTTTACTGTAAGGTGGGAACATAGTGTCTGAGAAAGTAAGCATAGATGTAAGAATTCACGGTTATCCTAATAGCAATGGATATGTAAAGAATGATACTTGCGTGTTGGAATGTAGTATGGAAGACATTATAAGGTCTTGTATACATGCGGGTAAAAGTAAAGATGTAAATGTTGCTCCTTATGAGGTCGTTTTTCGTGTTGCTTTAATACGTATGAGTTTGAATGAGACGTATATAGATGAGCTAAAGGGTGAAGGGGGAGAGAAAAATAAGATAAAAAAGAAAAGATTTGTCTCTAGCGAGACGTTTGATGAATTTGATCCATCGGAAAAAGGCGGCGTCAGCTTCTTTTTAGGAATGACAATGGCAAAAATGGTTGCAGAAAAATATTTTCAAACCCCATGGGTGATGCATTACGATGTATATAAAAATAATGGGCGTTATGATATTGACATTGAACCTGGTGAGAAGCCGGATTTATTCGGTTTGGGGGAAGCGAAAGATGTGTGGAATATATTTGAGGCCAAAGGTAGTTCTGATGGGTATTCTTCGCGTGCTACCCAAAAGGGAAAAAAGCAGAAAAGGAGAATAAAGCACATAAATAATTGTGAAATTAAGACTTCAAATGTGGTTCAATTCTATTTTGGGGGTAAAGAGAAAATACTTCGTATCGATTTAGCTGATCCTGAAGTGGATAAAGGGGAAAGTGTGCAAATAAATTACAGAAAGTATTTCTGTGAATATTATGGGTTGATTTGCAATTTAATAGAAGCGGTAGATAAAATGTCCAATCATGTAGGGGTGAAAAGTAGTGAGTACAAAGGTACTATATATGATATAGTAGATCTGCCTTGTGTAGATATTCGAATAGGTATTCCTAGAATTGTTAGAAAAACAATATATATGCTTAATAATAATGGCGACTGTGATATTGAAGAAGGAGTTAAAGAAAAGTTTATATTTGAGCCATTGAGTGAAGATGAAAATGAAGATGGGGTATCAATTGGTAGAGATGGATTCCTTGTTTCTTTGGGAGAAACGTGGAGAACGAAAGATTAAGTTATAAAGTGAAAGAATGAATAGAATTTTACTATGGAATTAAATGATTATAATGTAAAAGTTGCTTCGTTAATAAACAGTCTTCAAAAACTGGAGGAAATATACAGTTACCTAAATATGCCCCAGGCCACCCAGCGCATGCGGAAAATCCTCACCCGCATGGAAAACGACACATTCCACCTCCTAATAGTAGGTGAATTCTCCCGTGGTAAAAGCACCTTTGTCAACGCCCTTCTGGGCCGCAAGATTCTTCCTGCTAGCAAGAATCCGACCACGGCTATCATCAGCAAGATAGTCTATGGCGAGAAACCGGACTATCATATCTGCTACCGCGAGGAGGCGGAGCCGCGTCATCTGTCCGAGGAGGAATTCATCAAGCTGACTGCCCCAAAGGAACCAGACGAGGGGGACGCAGATTCCGTGCATGAGTATATCCGTGCCCAGGAGGAACTGGCTAAGATTGATTATGCACAGATTACCTATCCCCTGCCGTTTTGCCAGAACGGTGTGGAGGTGGTGGATACGCCGGGCACCAATGACCTCAATACGGTGCGGTTGGATATTACTTACGGGTATCTTGCCCAGGCGGATGCGGTGGTATTGCTGCTTTCGGCTACCCAACCGCTATCTGCCTCCGAGGCGGAGTTCTTGAAGGAGCGTATTTTAGGGAATCAGATACAGGATATCTTCTTTGTCATCAGCCGCAAGGATGAGATGAGTGGGCCGGAAGAGGAGCAGAGTGTGCTGGATTTCATCAGCGAGAACCTGCGGAAGATCCTGCCCAAGGAAGTCAGCCTCAAGAACCGCATTTTTCTGGTGGCCAGCCGTGGTGCTCTTTTCTACCATATAAATGAGCAGGGTGGAAAGCTGACCATGAAACAGGAGATGGAACTGCCGGAGGACTTGGCAGAGACTGGCTTCCCTGCCTTTGAAGAGGCGCTGGGGAATTTCCTGGCTGAGGAAAAGGGCATGGTACGCTTGAGAAAGCACAGGCGAGAGGCACTTGCTGTTATTCGCACCGTGCAGAGTGATTTGTCCAGGAATATTGCCATCGAGGCTCACTCTGCCGATGAAATACGAGCCAAGGCTGCCAGCATGGAAGGGGAATTCCAAAAGGCCAAGAAGAGGGCTGCAGGGATTGTGACAGAGATGCGCATATCCTTGGATCACGGGGCTGCTGCTCTGGACCTGAAATGCCGTCAGGCGGGACAGGATATTCTCTCGGCAGCTTGTGGGGCGGTGCAGAACCTGGACAGGGATATGTCTGCTTCTGCTATGCAGCAAGTTGTCCAGAAGGCCGCCATGACCAGGAAAAAGCAGTTTATGGACGAAGTGCTGAAGGAGTGGCAGAACCTCTTTGGCCGTGAGGCAGGAGAAGCACGGAAGAAATTGGCTGCCATCTGGCAGGACATAGAGGTGGCCTATCAGAGCAGTTTCAATCTGCCTGCGGTGGTGGAGGGAGAGAAAAGCCTTTCCATCGACGAGGCAGAAAAGACTTTTGCCGAAGAAGCCTTTGCCGAGGCAGGGAAGCTGTTCGAGAATATGCTCTCTTCACACAAGAGTACAGGGGAAAGAGTGGCAAGTGGCGTCTTTGCGGCACTGGCTTCGGCTGCGGGGGTGGTTTCTAATCTTTGGAACATGTTCTCTGGCCAGTCACAGCCTGATTGGCGGGATAAGATACGCAATCAGGTGACTTCGGCCTATAGCGGGGAAGGCGAGCGTTTGGCGCAAGCCATTGCCAGGCAGTATAAGGGCAAGGTGGAGGAGCTTTGCCGTCAGGTTCAGGAGGCTGTTGATGCCCGCATAGGGGATATGGAAGCACAGCTCCAGTCCATCATCAAGGAGAAAGAAGCAAAGGAGCATGATTCCCGGGAGCGCCAGGCCTGGCTCCGGGAGAGGCAGGAGGCACTGCGAGGGTTGGCCAGGGATTTGGAGCGCCTGGACTGGTGAGAAGGGGTTGAGAGATTTCATGGATTTGCAGGCAGAGAAGAAGAATATTGCAGAAGTGCTGGAAAAGTTGGCGGGCAGCAGTTTCCTGCACAAATATCCACGAGCCTTGCAAAGTGTGCAGGCTCTGCAGCGGGATATGGCGGGGGATTTCTATACAGTAGTGGTGGTAGGCGAGTTCAAGCGGGGCAAGAGCACGCTGGTGAATGCCTTGCTGGGCAAAGAGATCTTGCCCATGAATGTGCTGCCGGAAACTGCCACCATCAATGCCATCATGTACGAGGAACGGCCACGCCTCAGCGTCATGCAGAGGGATGGAAAGGAAGTCGTTGGTGAGGCGAGCAGAGAGTTCTTGCGGAGATATTCTGCCGGAGCCGAAGGGGACGAGGCGGAGAAGGTCAGCTACATCAAGATCGGCTATCCTTGTGAGATGCTGAAGAACCGTATTGTGTTGGTGGATACGCCGGGAGTATCCGACCTCAATGAGCATCGCTCAGAAGTGACCTATAAATTCCTGCCCCAGGCCAATGCTGTGCTCTTTGTGCTGGATGCCAATTCCCCTTTGAAAAAGACCGAGCATGATTTCATTGTGGACAAACTGCTGCCCTTGGGTATTACCAATATCCTGTTCCTGGTGAACAAGTATGATGCGGTAGATGAGGAGGAAGAAGAGGATTTCCTGCCTACGGTGAAGCGGCGCATCATGAATGCTTTCCGCACGGAGGAGGGAGAAGCTGCCCTGCAGGATATTTCTATCTTGCCCGTTTCAGCTAAGTGGGCTTTGGAGGGGCAGGAAAAACAGAATGAAAAAATGCTGCGACTGTCCGGCATGCCTGCCGTACAGGAGAAAATCAGGGATATGCTCAGCGAAGGCCGAGTCGAACGAGAGAAGGTGGAGGGATACCGCAACCGTATTTGCCGTCTGCTGATGGCACTAGAAAGGGAAATGGAACGTGAGAGGCAGATGCGTTCCGCCGATGCCGCTGAGCTTGCGGAGGCTGCTGAGGTCCTGCGGCAGGCTTTGGCAGAGAAGTCTGGCCAGCAGGAAAAACTGGAGGCCTATGTGAAATCTGCCAAGGCGAAGATCTTTGCCATGGCGGACAAGTCCCTGCAATATTTCCACGGGCGCTTGCGGGAGGCCGTACTGGAATCAGTAGAGCAGTATGGCAACCAGGACTTCAAGTACTTCGTGGAAACTGTAGTACCCAGGCAGGTGCAGAAGAATATCGATAGCTGGCTCACCGCTTACGTGCCTCATGTGGAAGAATTGCTGGGTGTGATGGAGCTGGAGCTGGCCCGGGGGCTCAGCAGCAACTTCGAGCAGCAGGTTAAATTGCAGGCAGAGAAGAAGGGTAGCTTCTCCGGGGCGGACTTTGGCTTGCATTTGGAGGTGGATGACCTTTCACAGACGGCTAACAAGGTGAACGCTCTCACGGGTATAGGGGCCATTGCTGTGTCTTCGATGCTTACGCCCTTTTTGGTGCCAATCCTCAGCACCTGGGGGAGATCAACACTTTTCAAGAATATGCTTTCCAAAAAATTGGAAGCGGCCAAGGCAGAAGCTCTGCCACAACTGGAGGGTGAACTGCCAAAGGCCGTCATGGCCCTGATGAAGCAGGTGCATGACTATGTCGACAGACGCTCTGAGGATATACTGAAAAATACGGAAGAGGCCTACGAAACCTTGCTGGAGGAAATGCGTAGCAGGGTTGAGATGCAAATGGCAGAGAAGGGCCGCGAGGAGGAGAGCCTGCACCGGGAAATGGCAGAGTTATCCGGGCAGCTGCAGGAGATACAGGCATATCTGGAGAAATTCCGATTAGAGGAGGCTGTGAAATGAGTATCTTTGAATGTTTCGATGCGGCGTATGGCGGCGGACTTTATGAATCTGTTGCCGATGGTCTGGGCGGACTGAATATCATGCATGATGGCATAGTGGTCGACCATATGGGGAGCAATGGTGTGCTGGATTCGGCGGGCATGGGCTTTTCTTTCGATAATCTTGAAGGAGGCACAGATATAATCGTGGATGGCAAGACTGTATCCCATTCCGTGGAGAATATCTTCGGCGGCATGGATACCTATGAGGGCACGGATTTGGTTTCCTCCAGCATGCCCAATATGATGGACGGCGTGGATATCTATGGTGATGATATGTCCTTTGAGGGTTTCACCACGCCCAATGTGCTGGGCGGGGAGGACTTTATTTCCTTTGACAATACGATGGATATGCTGAGTTTTGATGACCCTTTGGCCCATGCGGCGGAGTTCAGGATGGATCCGCTTGTGTTCTAAGAAGGATAAGCTGTAAAAGCACTTTCCATGCATAACAAAAATCCCGCCCGGAGCGTTAGTGCCTAGGGCGGGATTTTTAGGTTGGTCAAGGATAGCTGGTTTCCGAACAAAGTCATGGCAGTAGCTGCTGCATATCTGTGGGCAATTCTGCCTTGATATCTATTGACTCCTTGGTAACAGGGTGAGGGAAATGCAATCTGTAAGCGTGGAGGGCCTGTCGCTGCATAAGTTCCAGGCTGCCGCCGTAGAGGTCATCGCCTGCCAGGGGATGGCCGAGATAGCTCATGTGTACCCTGATCTGGTGGGTGCGGCCTGTTTCCAGTTTGAGTTCCACCAGGCTCAGTTCATGACCATCTCTTTTTAGACAGGAGAGAGTTTTATAGTGGGTGCGGGCTTCCTTGCCTTCGGGGGAGACTTTTCTCAAAATAATGCTGGGCAAGGCCCGGGCGATGGGGGCATCGATGAGGCCTTCTGGAGGCTCCGGCCTGCCTTCCACTATGGCCAGGTATTCCCTGTGGAAGAGTTTCGTACCGTCCTTGGCGGCCAGCAGATATTGCACCTGAGGCTCCTTGGCTATGAGCACCAAGCCGGAGGTGTCCCTGTCCAGGCGGTGGATGGGGTGGTAGCTGTGAGTTTCGCCTATGCTTTCATAATGGTAGAGGACAGCACCTGCCAAAGTGCCGTGGGCCTCCTTGGTGGTGGGATGCACCAGCTGTCCGGGGGGCTTATTCACGATCAGCAGATATTCGTCCTCGAAGCGTATGTCCAAGGGGAGGGCCTCCGGCTCAATATCTGTAGGCTTTTCCACCTGATAGCTCACCATATCTCCGCCCTTGAGCATGGTGCGGGCAGCGTTCACGCTTTCGCCATTGACCTTGAAGGTGCCGGAGTGCTTGATGCGTTTCCAGAGGGTATTCGATATGCCTTTCTGGTGCAAAAAAGCCTTGGCGGGCATAGTCGCCAAGGCTTCGGGCAGCACCACTTTGAAGGTGGTCATGCTGCGCTGTTTTCTTCTTCTGCTTCCGGTTTGCCCTTGCAGGCATCGATGATGCGGAAGCTGACCGAGAGGATGATGGCTACGACAGTAGCCAGGGACATGCCCTTGAGGGTGACAGTGCCGATGGTAAGGCTGGCAGTGGAAACGCCCAGCCCCATCACGATAGAAGTGAGGAGCAGGTTTTTCGGCTTGTTGTAGTCCACTTTGCCCTCCACCAGGATGCGGATGCCGGAGGCAGCGATGACGCCGAAGAGCAGGATGGAAACGCCACCCATGACGGGGGCGGGAATGCTCTGAATGAGGGCGGCGAGCTTCCCCAGGCAGGAGAGGACGATGGCAAAGACTGCCGCACCGCCGATAACCCAGGTGGAGAAGACCTTGGTGATGGCCAGCACGCCGATGTTTTCGCCGTAGGTGGTGTTGGGGGTGGAGCCGAAGAAGCCGGAAATCACAGTGGAAATGCCGTTGCCCAGGATGGAGCGGTCAAGGCCCGGTTCACGAGTGAGATCCTTGCCCACGATGTTGCCCGTGACAATCAGGTGGCCGATATGCTCGGCGATGACCACCAGGGCGGCTGGCAGGATAATGAGGATAGCCCCCAGGTCAAAGGCGGGGGTGTAGAAGGTGGGCAGGGCGAACCAGGGAGCAGCCTCCACAGCAGCCCAATCCACCAGACCGCTGAAGCCGGCGATGATGTAGCCGCCCACTACGCCGATGAGGATGGGGATGATGGAGAGGAAGCCCTTGAAGGCGATAGAAGCGAAGATGGTGATGGCCAGTGTGGCCAGGGAAACGGTGATGACCGTGGAATCGACCGTTTCGCCGGTGAGGCCTGCCATGCCGGCCGCCGTGGGCATCAGCTCCAGGCCGATGACCGCCACGATGGCGCCCATGGAGGCAGGGGGGAAGATGACATCTATCCAGCCTGTGCCCACGGCGCGGATGAGGCCCGCCACCAGGCAGAAGACTAACCCTACTGCGATGAAGCCGCCCAGGGCGTACTCATAGCTGTACTCGGACAGCACCAGGAATACCGGGGACAGGAAGGCAAAGCTGGAGCCGAGGTAGGCCGGTATGCGTCCCTTGCAGAGAATCAGGTAGAGCAGGGTGCCGATACCGTTGAAGAGCAGCACCGTAGCGGGATTCACATGGAAGAGAATGGGCACCAGCACCGTGGAGCCGAACATGGCGAAGAGGTGCTGGAGGGAAAGGGGAACTGTTTCTAAGAGCGGCAGTTTCTCGTCCACCGCAATGGGACGCTTTTGCAAAGAAGAACACTCCTTTTTATAAAACCACATAAATATACTGCTGTATATCCTAGCACAAAAGGGGACATGTGTCCACTTTTCGGAGGGAAAAATAGGCAGGTATACACGTTGGAATATTAGGAAAAAAGACAATAGGTGGAACAGGATACTATAGGAGGCAGAAAAAAATGAGGCAGGTGATTTTTAATAAACTGTAGTGTATAGACAGAGGACAAAAATTCTTGTATAATGGGTTTTGTTACAAAGTGACAAGTTATTTAGGGGGAGAATTATGGCGCTAATTGTAAAGAAATTCGGCGGCAGCTCTGTAGCCACCACCGAAAAGATCATGAATGTGGCCAAGAGAGTGCTGAAGGAAAAGCAGCCCGGGGATAAGATTGTCATGGTAGTGTCCGCCATGGGCAAGACCACGGACCATCTCATAGATCTGGCTAAGGAGATAAATAAAGAACCTTATCAGTATTCAAGGGAAATGGATATGCTGCTGACTACCGGCGAGCAGGTTTCCATTGCGCTTCTGTCCATGGCCTTCCAGACCTTGGGACAGCCTGCTATTTCCCTGACAGGGCCCATGGCCGGCATGCAGACCAATTCTGTCTACACCAAGGGGCGCATCATGGACATCACCCCGGAGCGTGTCCACGAGGAGCTGGACAAGGGGCAGATCGTAGTGGTGGCAGGCTTCCAGGGCAGGAATGAAAAAGGCGACCCTGTGACCCTGGGGCGTGGCGGCTCAGATACTTCCGCCGTGGCTTTGGCGGGTGCCCTGAAGGCAGATAGCTGCGAGATTTTCACTGATGTGGATGGAGTATATTCTGCAGATCCCCGCATGGTGCCCAATGCTCGCAAGATGAAGGAAATAACCTACGATGAGATGCTGGAGATGGCCCGCCTGGGCGCAGGCGTCATGCAGCCCCGCTCCGTGGAGATGGGCAAGCATTTCGGCATCCCCATCCATGTCCGTTCTACCTTTACCGAGAGGCCAGGCACGATGATTAGGGAGGATTATACTATGGAAGATAAAGATTTTGTGGTTCGCGGTGTCGCACATGATGATAAGGTAGCCAAGATTGCGGTGCTGGGCATTCCCAATACTCCGGGCATCGCTCATGAGATTTTCTCTGCCCTGGCAGAGGCCAACATTGATGTGGATATGATCGTGCAGAGCATCCGCAATATCGAGAAAAATGTCACTGACATGGTGTTCACCGTGGCCGCAGACGACCTTTCCCAGGCCAAGCAGGTGGTTGACAAGGTGGCTGACAAGCTCAATGCCGTAGCTGTGCTCATCGAGGAGGATGTGGCCAAGGTCTCCATCGTAGGTGCAGGCATGCTGGGCAACCCTGGCATCGCTTCCCGCATGTTCGGTGCCCTTTCCAAGGCTGACATCAACATAGACATCATCAGCACCTCCGAGATCTGCATCTCCTGCCTGGTGAAGGCTGACAGGCTGAAGGATGCTGTCAGCGCCATCCACGAGGAGTTCTTCCCCTCCAAGTAAGTCTGCCCATTTTTCCTTTTGGCTCCTTGCCTCCTGGCAGGGGGCTTTTTTATGCAATAATTGCAATGGAACTGTTTTTGCAATAACAGGCTAAAAAGAAATAATATTGTATACAGACACCTGTATGGGTAGACAGGACGGCATGAAACAGTTATTATATATACATGTTCAGGAAATGGCCTGGCAATGAAGGAAAGGGGAACGAAAGCGATGACTATGAGGATGGCAGCCACTCATGCTGCTGATAAGGAACTCCATGATGCAATTTTCGGTGCCAGCGAGGCTTGCCGCCTGGCTGCCCAGAAATACGGTGCCTATAAGGTAACCAATGCTACTATCGGCACCATGATGGACGATGAGGGCAAGTTTGCCACCCTGCCCACGGTGGAGAGGATCTACCGCGAGCTGAGTATTGGCGACTACATGCGCTACGCTCCCATCGCCGGCCTGCCTGAGTATCTGGAAGCTGTGATTGACCTCACTTTCGCAGACCAGCGCCCCGAAGGCTACTTTGCCTCTGTGGCTACCCCCGGCGGCACCGGCGCCATCCGCCATGCCGTGGCAAACTACGCCGAGCGCGGTGATTTCGTCCTCACCTCTGACTGGTTCTGGGGCACCTACAATGTCATCTGCAACGAGTACGGCACGAAGCTGACGAACTTCAAGCTTTTCGACGATAAATTGAATTTCAACCTGGCAGATTTCACCCAGAAGGTGGAGGAACTGCTTGCCCATCAGGACAGCCTGTTGGCAATCCTCAACACTCCTGCCCAGAACCCCACGGGCTTCAGCCTGACTGAGGATGACTGGGACGGGGTGCTGGCTGTGGCCAAGGCCCAGGCAGCCAAGGGCAAGAAGGTCATCCTGCTGGTGGATATCGCCTATATCGACTTTGCCGGTGAGAAGAACGAGACCCGCGCCTTCATGAAGAAGTTCAGCAACCTGCCGGAGAACATCCTGGTGCTCACGGCCTTCTCCATGTCCAAGGGCTACACGGCCTATGGCCAGCGCACCGGCGCCCTGGTGGCTGTCTCTTCTTCCAAGGAAGTCATCGAGGAGTTCAAGAATGTCACCAAGTATTCCGGGCGTGCTACCTGGTCCAATATCAACCGCGGTGCCATGACCCTCTTGGTACGCCTCCAGCAGGACAAAGCTGCGTACGCTCAGTTCGAGAAGGAGCGGGATGACTTCTATGAGCTCATCAAGGGCAGGGCGGCCATCTTCACCAAGGAAGCGGAAGCCTGCGGCCTGCCGGCGCTTCCCTACAAGGGCGGCTTCTTCCTGGCTGTGCCTGCTGCAGACCCCAAGGCCGTCTGCGAGAAGCTACACGAGGACCTGGTCTTCGCAGTGCCTCTGAAGCTGGGTGTGCGCATTGCTGCCTGCTCCGTAGCTACGGAGAAGATGCCCGGCATTGCCGAGAAGGTGCTGAAGGCCTTGAAAGCTGTGGAATAAAGGAATCTCAGAAGCTGGACTGTGCTGACAATTTCAAATTGATAAAGGTGGTGTGCCTTTCCTTAAGGGGAAAGTGCATGCCATTTTTCTTTTTTCGTGAAAATTTGCGGTTGCTGAGAGTCTTAAATGAAGTTATAATGAAAGAGTGATATATGTGTTGCAGATTGTGAGGAGGAGGACAAAGGCGAAATGTTTAAGTTCAATCAGAAGGACACGGAATACTTTGACCTTTTTGTTGAAAGTGCCCGTTATTTTTACAATGGTGCCCTGATGATGGATGAAGTCATGCTGGACTACAGCAAGGCCACGGACAAGGTCCGGGAAATTATGGAGCTTGAGCATGAGGCCGATGCGGTGAATGACAAGATCATCGACAAGTTGAACATGACCTTCATCACTCCTATCGACCGCGAGGATATCTATGCTATTGCCAACGGGCTGGATGACGGGGTGGACATCCTGCAGGGAACGCTCCAGCGCATCGTCATGTACAAGACAGGCAAGGCCATGAACGGGGCGATATCCCTCACCAAGCTCATCATCGAAGCCACGGAAGAAATAATCAAGGCTCTGACCATGCTGAAGGATATCCACAAGAATCAGGCTCAGATCCTGGATGCCACCCACAAGATCGCCCAGTTGGAAAGCGAAGGGGACAGGGTCTATCGCCATGAGGTGGCCTACCTCTTTGATCAGGAAAAGAACCCCATCGAGCTTATCAAGTGGAAGGATATCCTGGAGAATCTGGAAGATACCCTTGACCACTGCGAGAAGATTGGGGATATGCTCAGAGGCGTGGTGATGAAGTATGCATGAGCTGCAATATCTGATTTTCACCGTCATTGTGCTGGCCCTGCTTTTTGACTATATCAATGGCTTCCACGATACGGCCAATGCTATAGCTACTTCCGTGTCCACCAGGGCCATTCACCCAAGCCATGCCATTATGATGGCAGCGGTGCTGAATTTTGCCGGAGCTATGTATTCCACAGGCGTGGCCAAGACCATCGGTGCGGATATCGTGAAGTCAGCCCAGCATGTGGATGAGCATATCATCATCGCCGCCCTGGTGGGGGCGGTGGTCTGGAATATCGTCACCTGGTGGCTGGCAGTGCCCTCCAGTTCCTCCCATGCTTTGGTGGGAGGCATCATCGGGGCGGTGCTGGTCTCTGTGGGGGCGGACGGGCTGAATTTTGCCGGCATAGGCAAGATAGTCATTGCCCTTATCGGTTCGCCGATTTTGGGCATTGCCACGGGCTTCATCGTGATGATGGTGCTCTACCGCATTTTCGGCAATGCCAGTCCCTCGAAGGTGAACCACAAGTTCAAGAAAATGCAGATTGCCGCCGCTGCCATGATGGCTTTCTCCCATGGCTCCAACGATGCCCAGAAGTCCATGGGTATCATCACCCTGGCTCTGCTCTCTGGCGGCTACATAGATGTCTTTGAAGTGCCTACCTATGTAAAGGTGCTGGCGGCCACCGCCATGGCCTGCGGCACTGCCATGGGCGGCTGGCGCATCATCAAGACGGTGGGCGGCAAGATTTTCAAGCTGGAGCCAATCTCAGGCTTCGCTGCTGACCTCAATTCCTCCATCGTCATCTTCACCGCCACTATGCTGCACCTGCCGGTCAGCACCACCCATGTGGTGTCCGGCTCCATCATGGGCGTCGGCACCGCCAAGCGTGTCAACGCTGTCCGCTGGGGCGTAGCCCAGCAGATGGTCATGGCCTGGGTCATGACCATACCATGCACTGCTCTCATGGGAGCAGGCGCCTATCAGGTGGTTTGCATGGTGTTCAAGTGAATATAGTGAAAGCACTGTCAGACGGCAGTGCTTTTTTGGTGCGTAGTTTTAGGTTGAAGATTGATTTCATAAGTTATAACTGATAAAATTAACAGATAAAGAATATTTATAGAGTATATCTGATAAGAAGGCGATTTTATGATAAAACGAGACTTGTATCTGAAAAGGATACGACCCTTCATGAATAAGGATCTGATAAAAGTTATCACTGGCATTCGGCGCTGCGGAAAGTCTGTCATGCTGGAAATCATACAGGATGAGCTGAGAAAAGAGGGTGTGCCCGCCGAGTCGATGCTGGCTTACAACTTTGAGTCTATGACTTTGTCACATCTCTGCACTGCGGAAGCGCTGCACCATGATGTCATGGCAAAGGCGAGGGAAATACAGGGGAAGGCATATCTGTTCTTTGATGAAGTGCAGGAGGTCAAAGACTGGGAGAGGGCTGTGAACTCCTTCAGAGTTGATTTGGACTGCGATATATACATCACCGGCTCGAACTCAAAACTCTTGTCAGGGGAACTCGCTACTTATCTGGCAGGCCGTTATGTAGAGTTTGTCATGTACCCGCTCTCATTCCGTGAATTCTTCGATTTTGCCAGTGCCAATCAGCCGAGCCTAACCGTATCCGAAGGCTTTCAGCAATACTTGCGCTTCGGTGGCATGCCTTATCTTTGGAACCTTGGATATCAGGAGCCAGCAGTCAGGCAATATCTTCAGGATTTATATAACGCCATAGAGTTGAAGGATATCATACGCAGGAACAAGATCCGGGATGTAGATTTGCTGGAACGCATACTGGCCTATGTAACAGCCAACATAGGCAACACCTTCTCAGCTGCTGCTATATCCAAATACCTGAAAAATGAAGGACGCAAGGTAGCAGCTGAGACCGTCTTGAACTATCTGCACGCAGGAAATGAAGCGTTTCTCTTTTATCCCGTGAGGAGGCAGGACATAGCAGGCAAGAAGATTCTCAGCGTACAGGAAAAATACTATCTGGCTGACCATGGCATCCGCGAAGCAGTGATTGGCGGCAATATGCAGGATATCAACCTCATATTGGAAAATATAGTCTTTCTGGAACTGAAGCGCCGTGGCTACAAGGTCACTGTGGGAAAGTATGGTGAAAAGGAAGTTGATTTCATCGCCGAACGTCAGTCCGAACGTATCTACATACAGGTCTGCTATATCCTGGCTACCCCGGAGACTGTTGAGCGTGAATTCGGTGTCTACCGCAACATTCGTGACAACTATCCCAAATACGTGCTCTCCATGGATGAGTTCGACATGAGCCGCGAGGGAATCATACATCAGAATATTAGGGAGTTCCTTTTGCAGGGGGATTGAGGGGGAGATATAATTTTCAGAAATAGATGTTAGAAATCCTTGGCTAGTATTGTGTTGAGCCATATCTCATTGTGGTTTGGGCGCACATCTTCAGTTTTCCATTGCTCAATGATTTTCAATCCGCTGGCATGTACTGCGATATCTAATGTTTTCTCTGTTAGGTCAGAAAAGTATCGTCCATTACGTTCTCCCTCGAAGTCACCATATTTGAAAGAGCAGTAGAGGTGCCCCCCAGGCTTTAATGCTGTTGTCAATTTAAGGAAAGTAACTGGAAGTTCTTGTTTTGGAAGATGTAGCAAGGAGGCGCAGGCCCAAATGCCATCAAATTTGTTATTCCAGTTTATTTTATCGAATGTCATGCATAAGATGTCTTGACCTGTAAATTCTTGAGCTTTCTGGCAAAGTTCAGGCGTAGCATCAAGTGCCGTTAACTTATAGCCTTGCTGTGAAAAGTACTTTGTGTCGCGCCCGCTACCACAGCCGCAGTCGAGTAGCTGGCCCGTAGCAGGAAGATACGAAAGAAATTTACGATACAAGGTTGTCATATCTGCATTCTGAGTATTAGCAACGAAGTCTGTAGCATTTTTGCTGTAATAGTCTATTGTCATGTTCATCGTTTCACTATATTCCTTATCATACTTCTGTAAAATGGGTCATTTTCGGGATTAAAGTTTTCTCCACCCCAAATGTTCTTGGAGCCGAAGGCAGCAAGAATTTCATCGTAAATTCTGAAGGTCTCCGTCTTACGTTTTAATGGTGTTTTCCCTAATGCCTCGATGATTTTTCTAGATAGTGGGTGATTGCTACTGATTAATCGCTCGTTACGGTCTACGAGTTTTTGGACGTAGTAACGGCTGGGGAGGGCGTCGTTTTTGTGTTCGTTGCAGTATTCATGAGTCAGAGCTAGGTTCCATGGTTCATCATGATTGAGAACAGCGCGGGGAATTACGTGGTCTACATGGATATGGTTTTGGTCAAGCATTTCTCCGCAGTAGAAGCAGCGGCCTTCCTGATAGCCGTTGAGCATGTCGCGCATATATGTAATGTCTGTGCGTTCATAGCCTCGGACGAGATAGAACTGCTTTACATCGTTTATTAGCTGGGCATTTTCACGTTTCATCGCAAATGCTGATTCGAGGAGTCCCCAGCGGGCTTCAAGTTCATTATGTAAAGCTTTGGACTCGTTATCATTGAATACATTGAAAACGGAATCTGTCAGAACAATACCATCCTTTGTAATCTCGTAGAATTTCTTGGGAAGGTCAATCTGATTGAGATTATGGAACCTCGGAATTACGTTGTCGAAAGCATTGTTTTTGACATAGGCAATGGCTTCGTCGTAATCTACGGCACCTCCTTTGAAACGGGTCACAATTTTCTCCATCTTAGTGTAGCGTGTCTCATGGTTTAGTTGAGGCATGCCGTTATCCAGCCGTTTATTGTAGAGTTTGAAAAATTCCTGTGCCAAAATCTCGTAGCTGGCGTTGGTGATGCCCTGCCGTACGAGGCTGTTCAGGGCCTCTGCTAAGGCAATTTTATAAGTGGAGGTGTTTAACCCATAGAGAGTTATTACACGCCATAAGTCTTTGTCTGTGAAATCTTGTATTTCTTCCATAAGCCTCTCCTCTAATTATTTTTTATATTATACCGCAGTGGGGAGGTCGCGTCTATTAGAATTAAGCAATCATACACACTATAATGTAAAATGTGTATGATTATTAAAAGAATGGTAGTGTTATACAATAAGGTTTTCTCTACCCTGCGAAGCGGTGCGATTTTATTTAAGATATGTCTGATAGTCAGATTTTTATTTTTAATCGTCTGATTTTCAGATAACGGTGATATATAAAAAATATCACGAAAAAACATAGCAAAAAATATATTTGATAAATATTGACGAGAGCGCATTTTGGGATTATAATTGCATTATCAAAAGGCGCCTGATATTGAGTGTGGAGTGACAAGGTTGATTCATGAATGTGGAGGAAATTTTACTATGGCAAAAGTTGTTGAGTTTCCCCAGCGTGGGCAGTGTAGAAAAGATAAAATAAAAATGGATCTTGAGCTGGAAAAAGAAATCAAGGAAACCATGGAACTGGTAAGAAAAGCGTTTACGCCTGATTTCATAGCTGCAATGAATAGAAAGTTTTCCGGAGAAGCTTATGCTGAGAAACAGAAAGAGAGAAGGAAGTATTTAAGGGAACTGCAGGAATTTGAAGATCTGATTGGAGGAAAACATCAGATAGTTGATATAAGAGGTGTAGATTAACCAGAGGAGTGCGGCTGTGGAAAGTAAGAGAGAAAAGTTTGTACGTTTGGCAGAGGCGAGGACGAATAAAATCATAAAAATGATAGAATTATTGGGTAATTTATCGGATACGCGGACGTATGAATATACCGAGGAAGATATAAATCATATATATAGCAGTATATTTAACGAATTGAGCATATCCAAAGACAGGTTTGAATTGCATCTTAGAAAGAACGCATCAGTTTTCAAATTATAACTCGGAAGAAGGAAAAAGAAATGGGTAGATTTTGTACAAATTGCGGTGAGCCTCTCAAGGAAGGGGCTAAGTTTTGTGGTGGTTGCGGGGAGCCTGTAGGGGAAGTCGTTGACCGCAGGTCTGCTGGTGCTGTGAGGAAGACCTACAGGCCTGCGGAACCACAGAATTTGCATAGTGAAGTCCGCAGGGAGGCCCTGCCGCAACAGCAGCAGAGCAGCGGCAGTGGCTTTTGGCATTTCCTGGCGGGGACGGCTCTGGGAGGATTCCTGGGGAATTTGTTTGGCAGTTCGGCGGAGGCTCATCACGATACGGTGATAAACCACAACGAAACCATCGTCAATAATTTTGATGATGACGATGAGTGGGAGGACCAGGACAGTGAAACCGGCTTCGAGAATTTGGAGTACGGCGATGAAGATGATGATGAGTACGACAATGACTATTATGATGATGACGATTATGATAGTGACTACGATGATGGTTATGATGGGGGAGATTCTGACGGCTTCTTCGACGACTTTGACGGCGGGGATGACTTTGGGGGAGATGATTTCTGATAATTTGGCCGGGCAGGCGTTACATTATGTAAAACACATGGAAGAGAGAAAAGGGGGCTATTGTGTTTCGTGGTATTAAGCATATGCTATGGGAGCGCAGAGCCGAAGCGCTTTTCAAGGAGCTGTTTGAGCGCTTTCCCCTTCCTTTGGCGGGCAAGGTCCTCTACAGCCATACCCCCCAGCGGGGGCAGAAGGCCTATACTTTCTTTGATGACGACGGTTCCTATCGGGTAGTCATTGACCTGGAGGAGCACCATTCCCGGGAGGATGTGGAAAACTCCTGCTACCATGAGTTTCGTCATCTTATGCAGCATGAGATGCTGGAGGAGGGATATATCAGGCGGTGCAACAGGCTGAAGCGGGATATGGCCTGGTATCTTTTCTCGCCTACGGAAATAGACGCCCGTGTGTTTGCCAGAAGCCGGGGAGTGATTGCCGACAGGCGGGTGTTTGAGGATATTGGCAGGCTGGATGATTTTGCCAGCTCGAAAATGTTCCTCTACAAATGCATGGAAGTTTCCAGGAAATACGGTGTGGGGTAACAAAAAGCAGACTGACTGCCGTTTCGGCAGTTCAGCCTGCTTTTCTTGCAAGTAAGCGGTGACTATTGAATCCAGTTGTGCCTATGCTTCCATGAAGGCTGCCAGCAACTTTTCCAGGGAGGCCTGATCATCGTTGTGCATAAGCTCTCTGGCCGAGTGCATGGCCAGCATGGGTACGCCTATGTCCATGGTGCGGATGGGAACCAGGGCTGAGGCGAGGGAGCCCAAGGTGGAGCCGCCCCGGATATCGCTTCTGTTCACGAAGTTCTGCCAGGGTATGTCCCTGGTCTCGCAGAGGCTGCGGATGATGGCGATGGCTTCTGCATCTCCGGCATAAGTCTGGGCGGCGGCCTGTTTCAGGGCGACACCTGAGCCCATGAGGGGCTTGTTGGAGGGGTCGCATTTGCCCGCATGGCTGGGATGCAGGGCATGGGCCACATCCACCGACAGCATGAAGCCGGACGCTATATCCGCCCAGAGGTCTTCGCGGGTGCGGCCCAGGGCCGAATATATCCTTTCCAGCACCTGGTTCAGCACGGCAGAGCCTGCTCCCTGCTTGGTGCCGCTGCCTACCTCCTCGTTGTCAAAGAGCGCTATCAGGCGCAAGCCGGAAAAATCTTTGGGCTTTGCTCTGGTGATGCCCTTCAGGCAGGCCAGGACTGAGGTGAGATTGTCCAGGCGGGGAGAGGAGATGAATTCCTCCTGCAGCCCGCAAAGGCAGCCCTTTTCAAAGGGGTAGGCGGAAAGCTCGTAGGAGAGGATATCCTCAGGGGACGCTTCCAGTTCTTCGGCCAGCCAGTCAAGGAAGAAGCTGTCAGGCAGTTCTTCGTCGTTTATGGTGGTCAGGGGCAGCATATCCGTCTGGGGATTCAGCTTGCCTTTGTCATTTACTTCCCTGTCCATATGGATGGCCAGAGAGGGGATGGTCAGCAGGGGGCGGCCGAAGTCTACCAGCTTCACTTTCGGGGAGAAAACTTCCTCTGAGCGCAGGATAACTTTGCCCGCCAGTCCCAGCGGCCTGTCCAGCCAGGTGCGCAGCATCATGCCGCCGTATCTTTCCACATTGAGAAGGCCGTAGCTTTCTTCTTTTATGGCCGGCTGGGGCTTTATGCGGAAGCAGGGAAAATCCGTGTGGGCTGCCCCTATCCGCAGGGGGCCGCATTCCGCCCCTACGACGAAGGCCAGCAGGGTGGAGCCGTATACTTTCGCAAAATAGCGCCCTTCTGGCACGAGTTCCCAGTGGGCGGACATGTCAAGTTCGGTGAAGCCTGCGTCCTTCAGAAAGTTGCTGCTTGTTTCCACTGTATGGAAAGGGGAGGGGCAGGCTTCTATGAACTGCAATAATGCCGGACTATCTTTCTGCATGATATTCTCCTTTTCTCAATGATGCTGGCCCATGCTGTCCAGGAGCCGCCTTATGGGCAGGAGTTTGGCGACCAGCAGGCAGATGAGGCACTCGGCTCCGATCAGGGAGCCGTTTACTGTGAGGGAGTAGATGATGGGGGACATGCCCTCCGGGGCGTAGGAGGCGAAGAAGACTATGCCTGAGATGAAGTGGCAGAGGAAGCGCCCCGCAAAGCCAAAGAGAATCCCCAGATAGAAGTTTTTCTTTACAAGGCCTGCCAGACCTATGGCCATAAAGGGCAGGGGATAGTCAAAGAGCACCTGTATGGGGTGGAGGATGAAGGGATCCTGCAGTAGGTTGATAAAGCCGTAAAGAAAACCTGCCATGGCACCTACGGAGGGGCCGAAGCGATAGGACAGCAACACGATGGGCAGCATGGCTCCCAGGGTCAGTGAACCGCCCTGGGGGAAGTGGAAGACGCGCAGCTGGTGCAGCACCACGGTGATGGCCAGCATCAGGGCGACATAAACCAGCATCTGGGTGGTGAGGTGGATTTTCCTCATGTAGATGCAGCTGCCGGTGAGGGCAAAGAGGCCTGTCATGGCGAAAAGGCTGGAGGGACTGGATAGGAGTTCTGCCAAGGTCAACACATCCTTATCTGTAGAAAACTATGATTGCGACATGTGTATTTTAACATCAGGAGGAAGAGAAGACAATATTTCTGAAAAAAACATATAAAGTGATATATGGACGTTTGAGACGGTGCCAGCATGAAAGTTTCCTGCAAATCCTTGCAAAAGGTCAAAAAATCAAATATAATGTAGGGAAAGATAAGTCAATTAGTCAATATGGTACAGAAGGTGATTTCCTATGAGCAATATTGCGGACATGATAGAGTCCTATATCCTGCGCCAGCTGGCTACGGCAGGAGAGGGCAAAGTGGAGCTGCGCCGCACGGATATTGCAGATGCCATTTCCTGTGCGCCTTCCCAGATCAGTTATGTGCTTTCCACCCGCTTTACGCAGGACAAGGGCTTCATGGTAGAGTCCCGCCGGGGGCTGGGGGGCTATATCCGCATTGTCCAGGTGCCCATGAAAAGTATCGTTTACCAGCAGATGCTGGACGATATAGACGAGGACACGGACGAAAAGACGGTGCAGGGCATGATCCAGTACCTCCATGAGCATGATATGGTGTCCACCCGTGAGGGGGCGCTGCTCATGCAGGTGGTGGGGGAGGCCTTCAATTCTGCCACCCTCAGCGACAAGGAAAGAGTGCGGCTTTTGAAGGTCATGCTGCTTACTTTGGAGAATTTCAGCTGATATTTATTGAGGAAGCGGTGAAGGAAAGATGTTGTGTGATGATTGCGGCCGCCGTGAAGCGGTGGTGCATATAGTGCAGATCGGCCCCGAGGGGCGCAAGGAGAAGAACCTGTGCGAGAAGTGCGCGGCAGGTTACGGGGAGTTCATGCCCGAGGCTCAGCCCAAGCGGAATATGTCCGTGGATGATTTCTTGAAAGGCATGTTCAGACAGCCTGGGGAGCAGGAGGAAAAGCACAGGCAGGAAGGGGAGCCGCTGGTGCTGACCTGCCCCAATTGCGGCATGAGCTATGCGGATTTCCAGCAGACGGGCAAGATTGGCTGCAGCGTGTGCTATGGTACTTTCCGCCGCCAGCTGGAGCCACTGCTGCGGCGCATTCATGGCACCAGCACCCATAGCGGCAAGATTCCCCGCCGCAGCGGCGGCACGCTGGAGCTGAAGCAGGAAATCAAGCGCCTCCGGGGCGAGCTCAAGGAAAAGGTGGCCCAGGAGGAGTATGAGGAGGCCGCACGGCTGCGCGATGAAGTGCGGGCTTTGGAACAGAAGCTCTCTGCCAAGGAAGGAGGGGAAGCTCATGTCTAAGGACGAAGTCATGAAAGAGCGCCACCTCAGCTGGCTGTCCGGTGAAGGACAGGATGGGGACGTGGTGCTGATGAGCAGGGTGCGGCTGGCCCGCAACCTCAAGCAGCTGCCCTTCCCCAGCCGGGCGGATTTTTCCCAGCTGCTGGCGGTGCGCACTCAGGTGGAGCAGATAGTGCCCAGCCTCTCCCAGGGCCTGGAGGTGGAGTTTGCGGGGCTCAATATGGAGGAACTGACGCCCTTGGAGCGTAGCGTGCTGATTGAAAAGCAGCTGGCTACCCCTGCCTTGATGAAGAATCCCCAGCACAGGGAGGTGCTTCTGGCAGAGGACGGGCAGGTGAGCCTCATGGTCAATGAGGATGACCATCTGCGCATCCAGTGCCTCTCGCCTGCCTTTGATTTGGACACGCCCCTCAAGAAGGCCTTTGCCATTGATGACATCATCGAGTCCCAGCTGGACATTGCCTTTGACGAGAAGATGGGCTATCTCACGGCGGTGCCCACCAATCTTGGCACAGGACTCAGGGCTTCGGTGGTGCTGCACCTGCCGGGGCTGGTCTTCACCAAGAATATCGGCAGCGTGGAGACCATCGCGCCCCAGCTGGGGCTTTCCATCCACAGCCTTTACGGCGAGGGCCAGGAGGCTGGGGGGTGTCTGTATGAGATTACCAATCAGCTCACCATGGGCTTTTCGGAGCAGGCGCTGGTGGAAAATCTCAAGAGCGCCGTCCGGGAAGTGGTGGCCCATGAGCGCAAGGCTCGCAAGGCTCTGGCCCTCTACATGAAGGACAGGCTGGAGGACGAGGTCTGGCGCGCCTATGGCACTCTGCGCTATGCCCGCCTGCTGACGGAGAAGGAGACCCTGGAGCTTCTCTCCTGGGTGCGTCTGGGCATGAACCTCAGGCTCATGGAGGTGGGCAACCCAGACTGCTTCGGGGATATCCTGCTGGTGAGCCGCACCCACTTCCTGCAGAATCTGGCGGAAAATGAGAATATGTCCAAGAATGAGATAGACAGGCTCCGGGCAGAGCAGGTGCGCAAGGCCCTGCTGGGCAAGGAGTGAGCCATATTCCCTGATAGAAAGGAGGCCCTGCATGGGCGATAGAGACCGAAGAGAATTTACGGAAATGGCTGTCCGG
Organism: Pseudoselenomonas ruminantium; assembly: GCA_902780915.1. GTDB lineage: Bacteria > Bacillota > Negativicutes > Selenomonadales > Selenomonadaceae > Selenomonas_B > Selenomonas_B ruminantium_B. The sequence goes on from CACZHK010000008.1 coordinate 21,763, forward strand.
GCGGTGCGCTTTGGCCAGCGCCTGGCTCATGAGCTGCGCCGTGACTATATAGGCACCGAGCATATCCTGCTGGGGCTTCTGCACGAAAGGGGGAGCCTGGCGGCCAAGGCTCTGCGGAATCTGGGCATGGAGTATGAAAGCGCCCTCGCAGAATTGCGCCGCCTTACGGCTGCGGAGCAGGAATATCCCTCGGACAATCCCTACTACACCCCCAGGGCCAAGCGGGTCATGGAGGGAGCCGTGGGGGAGGCCGACAGGCTGGGAGCCTCTGTGGTGGACACGGAGCATATCCTCATCAGCCTGCTGGAAGATGCCGGAGGGGCGGCGGTGGAGCTCATCGAGCACTTCGGCATAGAGCTCAATGATGCCCTCAGTGAAATCTTTGCCCTGCTGGAGGAAAAGGGGGACTATAGCGAGGAACCACACGGCGGCAGCGAGAAAGGCATGCCCCTGCTGAAGAAGTATGGGCGCAACCTCAACAAGCTGGCGGCGGCGAAGAAGCTTGACCCCGTGATTGGCCGCCAGCGGGAAATCACCAGGGTGGTGCAGATCCTTTCCCGCCGCACCAAGAACAACCCCGTGCTCCTGGGGGAGCCGGGGGTGGGCAAGACTGCCATTGCCGAAGGCCTGGCCCAGCGCATTGCCGCCGGGCAGGTGCCCCATACGCTCCAGGATAAGGAGGTCATTTCCCTCTCCATTGCCTCTCTGGTGGCAGGGGCCAAGTATCGGGGGGAATTCGAGGAACGGCTCAAGGGGGTCATGGAGGAAATCCGGTGCTCCGGCAAGGTCATCCTCTTCATAGATGAATTGCACACGCTGGTGGGGGCAGGGGCTGCCGAGGGGGCGCTTGATGCTGCCAATATCCTGAAGCCCGCCCTTTCCAGGGGGGAGATACAGGTCATCGGTGCTACCACCTTGGGCGAGTACAAGAAATATCTGGAAAAGGACGGGGCGCTGTCCCGCCGTTTCCAGACGGTGCTGGTGGAGGAGCCCTCCCCTGAGGAGGCCGAGGCCATCCTCAAGGGCCTGCGTGACCGCTATGAGCAGTTCCACCGGGCGGTGATCCAGGATGAGGCCCTTGAAGCAGCGGTGCGCCTAAGCTCCCGCTACATCACGGACAGGTTCCTGCCGGACAAGGCCATAGATGTCATGGACGAGGCGGCGGCCAAGGTGCGCATGGGGACGGTGGCTGCCCCCAAGCCCCTACAGGAGATCGAGAGCTGCCTGGAAGAATTGGAGCGGGAGAAGGATGAGGCCATCAAGGCTCAGGCCTTTGAGCAGGCGGCCAGCCTCCGCGATGAGATGCAGAAGAAGAAGGAGGAGCTGGAACAGGCCCGCCGGGACTGGGCCCAGCAAAGCGGCACTTATGTCACCGTCACGGAAAATGATGTGGCAGAGGTAGTATCCGCCTGGACAGGCATTCCCGTGCAGCGCATGGCGGCGGGGGAAGCCAGGCAGCTCCTGCAGATGGAAAAGAAGCTCTCCGCCCGGGTGGTGGGGCAGCGGGAGGCCGTGCGCGCCCTCTCCCGGGCTGTGCGCCGTGCGCGGGCGGGGCTAAAGGATCCCCGCCGTCCCATTGGCTCCTTCCTGTTCTTAGGCCCCACGGGGGTGGGCAAGACAGAACTGGCCAAGGCACTGGCGGAAAACCTCTTTGGCAGCGAGGACGCCATCATCCGCTTTGATATGTCCGAGTACATGGAAAAGCATACGGTGTCCCGCATGGTGGGGGCGCCTCCGGGCTATGTGGGCTATCAGGAGGGAGGCCGCATGACCGATGCCGTGCGCAGGAAGCCCTACTCCATCATCCTGCTGGACGAGATAGAGAAGGCTCACCCGGATGTGTTCAATATCCTCCTGCAGGCGCTGGACGATGGCCGCCTCACCGATGGCCAGGGCCGCACAGTGGATTTCCGCCATACGGTGATCATCATGACCTCCAATGCCGGGGCAGGCTCCCTCCAAAAGGCCGTCCCAGCCATGGGCTTTGCCGTGGGGGCAGAACGAAGCCTCAGTCAGGACGAGTTGGAGAAGAAGCGCGTCCTGGACGAGGTGCAAAAGCTGTTCAAGCCTGAGTTTTTGAATCGGGTGGATGAGCTGCTGGTGTTCCACCCCCTGGGGCGCCCGGAGCTTTCCCGCATTGTGGACCTTCTCCTGGGTGACGTGCGCCAGCGCCTGCTGGAGAAGGACATCCGCCTGGAGGTCACTCCCAGCGCCAAGCTGCAGCTCATCGAGCAGGGCACGGATGAAAAGTATGGGGCGCGTCCCCTGCGCCGGGCCATCGAGAAGCTGCTGGAAAATGATTTGGCAGAGCTTTTGCTCTCCGGCACCTTCAAGGCCGGGGATACCATCAGCGTCCGCAAGGGCAAGGCGGAGGACAAGCTGGACTTCGTGAAGAAGGAGAGAACAGCAAATACCAGGCGGGAGGCGGCAGTCCATGGAAAATAAGCTGGCGCCCAAGACTGCCGGAGGGAAGCTGGGAAACTTCCTCATGAATCTTTTTTGGTCTATTGTTTGGCTGGGACGCTGGACTATCCGGCTGATTAAGCGTATACTAAAGCGATGAAGAAATCAGAGCCGCTTCCAAGGCTTCGATGGAGGCGGCTCTTTCATGTGGAGAGGAATTATGCCCAAGAAGAAAAAGACAGTATATGTTTGCCAGCAGTGCGGCTATGACTCCCCCAAGTGGCAGGGCAAGTGCCCCGGCTGCGGTGCCTGGAATACCATGGTGGAGGAAATAGCCCTGCCTGAGACGGAGGAAACCTCCCGCACGGGCCTGTCTGATGCCGTGCCCCCCAAGCCTATCGGGGAGGTGGAGCTGGAGGATATGCCCCGCTTTTCCACCGGCTCCGGAGAGCTTGACAGGGTGCTGGGGGGCGGGGTGATCCCCGGCTCCATGGTGCTGCTGGTGGGAGATCCCGGCGTGGGCAAGTCCAGCCTGACCCTCAGGGTCTGTGCCGAGATTGCCCGCGCCGGCCGTCGGGTGCTCTACGTCACCGGCGAAGAAAGCACCCGGCAGGTGCGCATGCGGGCGGACAGGCTGGGGGCCATCGCTGACAAGCTGCTGGTGGTGAGCGAGACGAACCTTGCCACCATCGAGAACCATGCCCTGAACACGAAGCCGGATTTGCTGGTGATCGACTCCATCCAGACGGTGTTCAAGCCGGAAATCCAGAGCGCTCCGGGCAGCGTGTCCCAGGTGAGGGAGTGCGCCGTGGATCTCTTGCGGATTTCCAAGAGCCGGGGCATTGCTTCCTTCATCATCGGCCATGTGACCAAGGAGGGAAATCTGGCAGGGCCACGGGTACTGGAGCATATCGTGGATACGGTGCTTTTCTTTGAAGGCGAGCGCAATGCGGAGTACAGGGTGCTGCGGGCGGTGAAGAACCGCTTTGGCAGTACCAATGAACTGGGGCTCTTTGAAATGAGGGATGTGGGGCTGGTGGATGTGCCCGATGCCTCCAAGCTCTTCCTCTCAGACAGGGAGCAGGACACGGGGACGGTGATCATCCCCACGGTGGAGGGGACCCGTCCCTTGCTGGTGGAGGTGCAGGCACTGGTGGCGCCCACTCCCTATGTGCCCCCCAGGCGCACGGCGGACTCCGTTGATATCAAGCGGATCCAGCTTTTGCTGGCAGTGCTGGAAAAAAGGGTGCACCTATCCATCGGTGCCTGTGATGTCTATGTGAAAGTGGCAGGAGGCATCCGCATAGACGAGCCCGCGGCAGATCTGGGGCTCTGCGTGGCCATGTCTTCCAGCTTTGCCAACAGGCTCCTGCGCCCACAGACCATCGTCTTTGGGGAGGTAGGGCTCTCCGGGGAGGTACGGGCCGTGAGCCAGGCAGAGGCCAGGATAAATGAAGCCAAGCGCCTGGGCTTCAAGGCCGCAGTGCTGCCCATGAAGAATTTCCGGCAGCTGTCAGGCGAGGTGCAGGGCATAGAGCTATATGGCGCCGAGACAGTGAGCCAGGCCTTGAAGCTGGCTATGCCCCGCTAGGGCGTGTTGATTAAATGAGCTTGGCTCAGATTTACGGGGATTGGCTGTCCATTGCAAGGCGACAAACCGGAGGCATAGCGGTGCTATGTCGAGGATTTGTCAACGCAGCAGGGACAGTCAAGACCCGTGAAGAGAAAGGTGGAGCTTCCGCAAATGCGGATTTTGAAAAAGATTGCAATAGCATGTTTGTGCTTGATACTGATTCTTCCTCAGGGGGCAATGGGTGAAGCGCAGGAGGAAATAAAACTCAGCGCCGATGCGGCCATCCTCATCGAGGCTTCCACAGGCAGGGTGATTTGGGAAAAGAATGCCGACGAGCGCCGCTATCCTGCCAGCATGACCAAGATGATGACGGGGCTGCTCACTTTGGAAAACCTCAGCGACAGCACCGAGGTGCTGATTTCGGCTAATGCTGCCAATACAGAGGATGTGCCCATGGGCATACAGGCTGGGGAATTGCTGCAGGCCGGGGAACTGCTGAACGGTTTGCTGATGCTTTCCGACAATGGGGCTGCGGTGGCTCTGGCCGAGCAGATAGGCGGCTCAGTTTCTTCTTTTGCAGAGATGATGAATGCCAAGGCGGAGAAGCTGGGCATGGAAAACACTCATTTTGTGAATCCCAATGGCCTTACTGATTCGAACCATTATTCCACTGCCCGTGACATGGCCAAACTTGCCCGACATGTCATGCAGGATGAAAAATTCCGTGAGATCGTAGGGCAGCAGAAACAGCTGATTCGCTGGAGCCTGCCCAAAGACAAGATGCTCATGGCAGAAAATACCAATGAGCTGCTGGGCAAATACGAGGGCATGACCGGCATCAAGACAGGCTGGACTCAGGCAGCCGGGGGCTGCCTGGCGGCTTCTGCCAAGCGTGGCGGACTGGAGCTCATCGTCGTAGTCATGCATGCCGAGACCCCAAAGGACAGGTTCAAGGATGCAGAAAAGTTGCTGGACTACGGCTTTGAGCATACCAGGCTGGTGCGGGGGGTAAATAAAGACCGCTTCCGGGGGCAGGCCTGGGTGAAGAACGGCCGTGAAGCCCAAGTCGGCCTGGATTTGGCTGAGGACATCAATTATGTCCTGATTGACGGAGAGGAAAAGAAGAATTACAAAGTAGCCTACGAAAGCCAGCCCGTGCTGGCGGCTCCTGTGAAAAAGGGGCAGAAAGTGGGGGCGGCGAAACTTCTCTACAAGGGAGAACAGGTAGGAGAGGTAGATATACTGGCAGACAAGAATGTTGGAGCAGGCTCCGACTGGCTTTCCTGGCTGGTGGGGGCCTTTGAACCGCTGTTCCAACGCATATAGAGATAGGAAAAGGCGATTGCTTTTCGGGAGCGAGAAGCAATCGCCTTTTTATATTTGATTTATAGCTGGCTTCTTGGGAGGCCAGGGGATGGGGATGGGAAACAAAAATTATTGGGCGGTCAGCTGTTGCTATTAAAGAAGCTTGGAAGGATGGTTTTTGGCAGTATTTTCATCCCAAGCATAAATACCTTCTGCCTTGCCCAGGATAGCAGGGTCAAAGACGGGGTCCAGCCCCTGGTCTTTCTGGCTGATATAGCTGTCCAGGGCGATGCGGGCGTATTTGGCAAGGCGGATCACTGCGTAGAGGTTCGTCAGGCACAGCAGGCCCATGAAGAGGTCGGCCAGATTCCAGACCAGATTGAGTTCTGCCAGGCAGCCAAAGAGCACCATGGCTACCACGCCTGTGCGGAATATTTGCAGGATCAGGTGGCTCTTGCCTTCGAAAAAGGCAATGTTGATTTCACCGTAGTAGTAGTTGCCTACAATGGAGCTGAAGGCAAACATGAGGATCATGATAGCTACGGCGCTGGGGGCGAGGCTGCCAAAAATGCTGGCCAGGCTCTGCTGGGCCAGGGCAATGCCTGTCAGCTCCCCGCCAATCTGGTACTGGCCGGAGAGCAGCACGATGAAGGCGGTGGCAGAGCACACCAGCCAGGTATCCACATACACGCCGAAGGACTGCACCAGGCCCTGCTTCACAGGGTGGCTTACATCGGCGGTGGCGGCAGCGTTTGGCACGGAGCCTTCGCCGGCCTCATTGGAAAAGAGGCCGCGCTTGATGCCCGTCAGCACAGCTGTGCCGATGCCGCCGCCTACGGCTGCATCGGGTGTGAAGGCATCGTGAAGGATGAGGCCCAGCATGGCGGGCACCTGGTCAAGGTGCATGAGGGTCACTGCCAGGGCAGTGAGGATGTAGAAGCCTGCCATGATAGGCACCAGGAATTCCGTGAATTTGGCAATGCGGGTCATGCCGCCGAAGATGACCATAGCCGTCATCAGGCAGAGGAAAACAGCTGTGGCTGCAGGGGGAATGTCAAAGGCTGTCTGAGCAGACAGGGCAATGGTATTGGCCTGCACGGAAACATAGATGAGGCCGAAGGTCACGGAGATAAGCACAGCAAAGAGCTTGGCTACGCTGCGCTGTCCCAGGGCATTCTGGATGTAGTAGGCGGGGCCGCCATGGAACTTGCCCTCGCCACGGGGCAGCTTGTAGATCTGCGCCAGGGTGCTTTCCACAAAACCAGTGGCACAGCCGATGAAAGCAATAGCCCACATCCAGAAAACAGCCCCCGGGCCACCGGTGACAATGGCGATGGCTACGCCGGCGATATTACCCACACCTACTCGGGAAGCAGTGCTGACGCAGAAAGCCTGGAAGGAGCTGATGGCCTTGCCCTCAGTCTTCTTGCCAATCCCCTCAGTGAGCAGCCGGAACATCTCCGGCAGCATCCGCAGCTGCACCAGCCCGGTGCTCAGGGTGAAATAGAGGCCGCAGCCCACCAGCACCACAATCAGCACATAAGACCAGAGCAGGGTCATACCAATTATAATTTATAGAATTAAATAGTGTCAAGGCAGGGGAAAGGCTGCCACCCTATAGCAAAAAAGGCCGCCGGACGTCTGTCCGGCAGCCTTGCCGTTTCTGTATAAGATTTGCTTAGCGCTTGTAAGCGGTAACCTTCTGGTAGTGTTTCTGGAAGAATTCCTCTGCCACCTGGGGGAACAGGGCGTAGGAGAGGACATCTTCGTCGGTGGGGTTCAGGAAGCCCTTCTCGACGAGTTCTGCCTTGAATTCCTCGAAGGTCTCTGCCTTGGCATCTTCCACGGAGCAGTCGTCAATGATGTCCACAGGTGCGATGCCCAGAGTCTTGGTGAGGAAATCCCGGTCGATGGCCACAGGGGTGCGGCCGAATTTGCCGCGGGCCAGATCCTTGAATTCCTTCGGTACCATCTTGTAGCGCTCGCCGCTCATGACGTTGAAGGTAGCCATGGTGCCTACAATCTGGGAGGAGGGGGTGACGAGGGGAGGATAGCCGAGATCCTTGCGGACGCGGGGCATCTCATCCAAGAGATCCTGGTATTTGTCCTCCATGCCATTTTCCTTGAGCTGGTTGGCCAGGTTGGAAAGCATGCCACCGGGAATCTGGAAGTCCAGCACGTTGGGGTTCACATCGAAGTAGCCCTTGAGCTTGAACTCGTCGATGACGCGCTTCTTCACGGAGAGGAAGTGCTGGGAAATGGGGGTCATGGCCTGGCGGTCAAGGCCCGTGTCGCGGTCGGTGCCCTCCAGGGCAGCCACCATGGTCTCGGTGCAGGGCTGGGAGGTGTCGCTGGAGAAAGGAGCCAGGGCGCAGTCGATGATGTCCACGCCGGCCTCTACAGCCTTCAGATAAGTGGCATGGCCGAAGCCGGAGGTGCAGTGGGTGTGGAGCTCCACAGGGATGGAGAGAGCTTCTTTCAGCTTCTTCACCAGATCCTCTGCCACATAGGGCTTCAGGAGGCCGGACATATCCTTGATGCAGACGGAATGGCAGCCCATCTCTTCCAGCTCTTTGGCCAGTTCTACGAATTTCTCATTGGTATGCACCGGGCTGATGGTGTACACCAGGCAGCCCTGGACATGGGGCTTCTCGGGGCAGGCAAGAGCTGCCTTGATGGCGACCTTCAGGTTGCGCACATCGTTCAGGGCATCGAAGATGCGGAACACGCCGATGCCGTGGCGGGAAGCAGCCTGCACGAATTTCTCCACCACATCATTGGAATAGTGGTTATAGCCGAGGAGGTTCTGGCCGCGGAGCAACATCTGGATGGGAGTCTTCAGATTGGCCTTCAGGGTATCCAGGCGCTCCCAGGGGTCTTCATCCAGGAAACGGAGGCAGGTATCGAAGGTGGCGCCGCCCCAGGCTTCCAGGGCGTTGTAGCCAATCTTGTCCAGAGCCTCAAGCTGGGGCAGCATATCTCCGATGCGCATGCGGGTGGCTACCAGGGACTGATGGCCATCACGGAGAACCGTTTCTGTGATTTTGACCGGATTCTTTGCCATAAATAACACTCTCCTCATACTATCATTCTATAAATAATGCTTATAGATAAAACTGACGGAAATTGAAGAAAAAGGACTTTTTTCTGCGGTGCAAGACCGCGTGAAATATAGGGTTATAGCGACTTTTCTTAAATTTACATCACAACTGTATTATAGGTACTAATTTGACCTTTGTCAACAAGAACGTGATTCTTTTCCCATACCATAACCAAACAGAATTGCAGTCAGACTATTGGTTTTTGATATAACCCTTGTTATAATATGTGATAGAATTTTTGTTTAGCTGTGTTGCCAAAGAGTTTACATTGGTAAAGTCGTTTTATTATCTATGGGGAGAGATGTGTAAATGAAACTGGTAGTTACTATTGTAGGCAAAGATCGGGTGGGCATTATCGCCATGGTGAGCCAGGTGTTGGCGGAAAACAATGTGAATATCCTCAACATCAACCAGAACATCATGGACGGCTATTTCAACATGGTCATGAGGGCCGAGATGGGCGAGGACGCCCGCATGAGCCTGGTGGATCTCCAGAAGGTATTGAAGGAGAAAGGCGAGGAGATGGGCCTGGACATCAAGGCCCAGCACCAGGATATCTTCAATGTCATGCATAATGTCTGATTTCTTTCATAGCTAAGCGGGAGGACCAAAAACATTGATCACTATAGATGATATTTTAGAAACAAACCGCATGATCACCGAGAACAAGCTGGATGTGCGCACCATCACCATGGGCATTTCCCTCAGGGACTGCGCTCATCCCAGCCTGGAGAAGTTCTGCCAGAACATCTACGACAAGATCACCAAGTCGGCAGAGTTTTTGGTGAAGACCGGCGAGGACATCGAGGCGGAGTATGGCATCCCCATCATTCACAAGCGCATTTCCGTCACTCCTATTGCCATCGCTGCCGATGCCTGCCAGACGGACAGCTTCGTGCCTGTGGCCGAGGCCATGGATAAGGCGGGCAAGGCCGTAGGCGTGAACTTCATCGGCGGGTTTTCCGCTCTGGTGGAAAAGGGCTATACCCACGGGGACAGGGTGCTCATCGAGAGCATTCCCCAGGCTCTGGCTACCACGGATATCGTGTGCTCCTCTGTGAACCTTGGCTCCACCAAGGCGGGCATCAACATGGACTGCGTGCGGGAAATGGGCGAGGTGGTGAAGCGCACCGCCGAGCTCACTCGTGACACTCAGGCTTTGGGCTGCGCCAAGCTGGTGATTTTCTGCAATGCTCCCGGGGACAACCCCTTCATGGCAGGTGCTTTCCATGGCGTATCCGAAGGGGACAGGGTCATCAATGTGGGGGTCAGCGGCCCCGGCGTGGTGAAGCATGCCCTGGAGGATCTCAAGGGGGCAGACTGCACAGAGATTGCGGAAACCATCAAGAAGACCGCCTTCAAGATCACCAGGGTGGGCCAGTTGGTGGCCCGGGAGGCTTCCAGGCGTCTGGGGGTGCCCTTCGGCATCATCGACCTGTCCCTGGCGCCGACTCCTGCCGTGGGTGACAGCGTGGCCCGCATTTTGGAGGAAATGGGACTGGAGGCCTGCGGCGCTCCCGGCACCACGGCGGCTCTGGCCATGCTGAATGATGCGGTGAAGAAGGGCGGCCTTATGGCCAGCTCCCATGTGGGCGGCCTGTCCGGCGCCTTTATCCCCGTCAGCGAGGACGAGGGCATGATTGATGCCGTCCAGAAGGGCAGCCTTTCCATTGAGAAGCTGGAGGCCATGACCTGCGTCTGCTCCGTGGGCCTTGACATGATTGCGGTGGAGGGGGATACCTCTGCTGCCACAATCTCCGGCATTATCGCCGACGAAGCTGCCATCGGCATGATCAACAACAAGACCACGGCGGTGCGGGTCATCCCTGTGCCGGGCAAGAAAGTGGGAGATGTGGTGGAGTATGGCGGGCTTTTGGGCTATTGCCCCATCGTGCCCGTCAGGAACCAGTACAGCTCCTCCGCTTTCGTGGCCCGCGGGGGACGCATCCCTGCGCCTGTGCGGAGCCTGACCAACTAAGATGCGGGTGACCAAGGCAGTCCGTGAGCAGCAGATTGCCATTTTGGAGGAAACCTACCGGGGGGTAAAGCCCGCTTTGAAGTTTCGCAATCCCTTTGAGCTTCTCATAGCCGTGATCCTCTCTGCCCAGTGCACAGATGTGCGGGTGAATGTGGTGACGGAAAGGCTCTTTGCCAAAGCTCCGACGCCTGAGGCCATCTTAGCCATGGGGCTGGGGGCTTTGGAGGAGGAGATCAGGGACTGCGGGCTTTTCAGGAACAAGGCCAAGAACATCATGGCGGCCTGCCAGCTGCTCCTGCAGGAGTACGGCGGGCAGGTGCCGGAGGATTTCGAGGCCCTGCAGAAACTGTCCGGGGTGGGCAGGAAAACTGCCAATGTGGTAATGAGCGTGGCCTTTGGCTACCCTGCCATTGCGGTGGATACCCATGTGTTCCGGGTGGCCAACAGACTGAAGCTGGCTGCAGGCAGCACGCCCCTGGAAGTGGAGAAGGGGCTGCAGAAGGCCATCCCCAGGGAGAAATGGTCTGCAGCCCATCATTGGCTGATCTGGCATGGCAGGAAGCTCTGCAAGGCCAGGTCGCCCCTCTGCGGGGAATGTCCCCTGCAGCAGGTGTGTCCAAGTTGTGAGGCCGTTAAAGGGCCTGGAAAGTGATTGTATGGAATACAGGAAAGCTGTTTTTGACGATGTAGAAGCCATTTATGAACTGGTGAACCACTATGCGGAGGAGGGGGTCATGCTGGCTCGCTCCCGCAACACGCTCTATGAAACCCTCAGGGATATGGTGGTGGCCGTTGACGAGGGAAAGGGAGGCCGCCTGGCAGGTGTGGGAGGCCTTCACATCATCTGGGATAAGCTGGCAGAGGTGCGCACCATGGCGGTGGATCCTGAGTACATCCGTCGCGGCATTGGCGGTGAGATCGTCCGCCGCCTGATGGCAGAGGGGGATGAGCTGGGGATTGAGCAGTATTTCACCCTCACCTACAAGCCGGGGTTCTTCCAAAGCCTGGGTTTCCGCATCATTACCAAGGAGGAACTGCCCCACAAGGTGTGGAAGGAGTGCATAGACTGCCCCAAATTCCCAAACTGCGATGAAATAGCCCTGATGAGAGAGCGTTGAAAAGGGATAGAAACAGGAGGATGAGTGCATGATTATCGTAATGAGCCCCAGTGCAACTAAAGAAGATATAGACAAGGTGGAAAACAAGCTGAAGACTGTGGGACTTCAGGCGCATTTGTCCGTGGGCGCTGAGCGCACCATCGTGGGAGTGATCGGTGACAAGAAGATCATCGGCAATCTGGAGATGAATATGCTGCCCGGCGTGGAAAAAACAGTGCGCATTACGGAAAAATACAAGCTGGTGAGCCGTGAATTCCATCCGGAAAATACCGTGGTGGATGTGGACGGCGTGAAGGTGGGCGGCGAGCAGCTGGTGGTCATGGCCGGTCCCTGCTCCGTGGAAAGCCTGGAGCAGCTGCGGGAAGCAGCCAAAGCTGTGAAGGAGGGCGGCGCCCAGTTCCTGCGGGGCGGCGCCTTCAAGCCCCGCACCAGCCCCTATGACTTCCAGGGACTGGCTGAGGACGGCCTGAAGCTCTTGCGCCAGGTGGCTGATGAAAACGGCCTGAAGGTAGTCACAGAAATCGTGGACAAGGACGATATCGAGCTGGTGGGGCAGTACGCCGACCTCTATCAGGTAGGTGCCCGCAATATGCAGAACTTCCAGCTTTTGAAAGCCCTGGGCAAGGCCAAGAAGCCTGTCATGCTGAAGCGGGGGCTCTCTGCCACCATCAGCGAGTGGCTCAACGCTGCCGAGTACATCGCCGCAGGGGGCAATGAGAATATCATCTTCTGCGAGCGCGGCATCCGCACCTACGAGACTTATACCCGCAATACCCTTGACCTCAGCGCCGTGGCGGCTGTGAAGGAGCTTTCTCATCTGCCCATCGTAGTGGATCCCAGTCATGGCACGGGCCGCTGGCAGATGGTGCAGCCCATGGCCAGGGCTGCCGTGGCGGCGGGGGCAGACGGCCTCATCATCGAGGTCCATCCCCATCCGGAGGTGGCTCTCTCCGATGGCGACCAGAGCCTGACCCCGAAGAATTTCAATCTTCTCATGTCTGACCTGGGCAAGATTGCCGCCGTCATGGGGAGAACCATATGAGCCAGGCAGAGCCTGTGCGCCTGGCCATCATCGGCGTGGGCCTGATCGGCGGCTCCCTGGGGCTGTGCCTGAAGCAGGCTATGGGGAAGGATATATACATCACAGGCCTTTGCCGCACCCAGGCTTCCATGGACAAGGCCGTGGAGCTGGGGGCGGTGGACTTTGCGGACAGTGATATAGAGAAGGTGGTGTCCGAGGCGGATATCGTCTTCCTGAGCCCGCCTGTGCTGCAGATCGTTCCTATGGTGAAAAAGCTCCTGCCCTATCTGAAGCCTGGCACCATCATCACCGATGCGGGCAGCACCAAGCAGTATATCTGGCAGCAGCTGCAGGGAATTTTGCCAGAGGATATCTACTATATCGCGGGCCATCCCATGACGGGCCGGGAGAAAAGCGGCGTCACTGCTGCCAAGGCTGACCTTTTCCAGGGCAAGGCCTATGTGATAGTGGAGGATACGGGAGCGCCTGAGGCAGCCCATGAGAAGCTCATGTCGGTGCTCAGGCATACCGGGGCGAACTTCACCACCCTTGACCTCAGGAAGCACGACCGCTGCGCTTCCGTCATCAGCCATGTGCCCCATGTGACGGCGGCCGCCCTGGTGACCTTGCTGAACCGCAGCGGGGATGATCTGGAGTCCTGCATCAAGCTCATCGGCGGCGGCTTCAAGGACACCACCCGCATCGCCTCCTCCAATGCGGATATGTGGGCGGACATCTGCATGACCAACGGCGAGGCCATCGCAGGTCACCTGCGCGACCTCCAGTCTATCCTGGGCGAGGTCATCACGGCCATAGACGGCCACGACCGCCAGGCCATACATGACTACTTCGCTGCTTCCAAGGCAAGGCGCGACAGCCTGTTGGAACAAGCAGTGGAAAAGCGCATAGACCCCAACTGAATATGTGCAGAGGCAGCATGCCGCACTTCCCTTTTCGGGAGGGGGCGGCATGCGTTTTTGTTTGCCTGGAGCAGACGGTTTTTGTCCTCAAGCCCTTCACAACTTTTTAAAATATGCTATACTTAACTGTATATGGGCTTATGCGAGTCTCTATTTGGGAGGGATACCGCCGTGGGACGTTCATTGCGGATGAAATTATATTTATTGCTGGCCATGCTGGTCTTGCTGGTCATGGGCAGCGGCTACTGGTATTTTCAGGTTTATACCAAGACGCCTGACTATGCCCTGCAGAAGATACAGCAGGCTCTTGATGAGCATGACAAGGATACCTTTGGGCACTATGTGGATATGGATGCCTTGCTGGACAAATCCTATGATGACCTGATGGAAGGCCTCATGGATGCCGAGCAGCCCCTGTCCTCAGAGGCCAAGTTCACAGTGGGCAATTTCACCCAGATGCTGAAAGCCCCCCTTATCACCAGCTTCAAGCAGGCGGTGGAGCAGTACGTGGTCACCGGCACCTGGGCTGAGGAGGAAGAGGGCAGCAATCAGGGCTTTGAAGCTGCCCAGGTATTGGAGAAGTCCGGCCTCTGCGAATCCAGCTTCCGCAAGGTGGACAGCGTGGCCACGGACAAGGAGGCAGGCACAGCCATTGCCAAGGTGCGGATTTTCCAGCAGGAGGCCAATGAGGAGTTCGTGCTGGATGTGCAGTTCACCGAGCAGGCTGACGGCACCTGGCGGGTGACGGAAATCAATAACTTCCACGAGTTCGTGCTGTTCATCACCAAGGCCCGCCGGGCGCAGCTTGTCCAGTATGCCGACACCACATCGGAAATCATCTCCCGCCACGACACGGCCATGATGCAGGCCCAGGAGCAGTTCAACAGCCTGCTGTCCCGTGGCACGCTGGGCAGCGATGAGACCCGCAAGGCCTTGAAGAACTTCATGGAAAACACCATCAAGGCTGACTGGCAGCAGCGCAAGGCCGAACTGGAGGCAGTCACCGTGCCTGCCTCGGCCCAGACCCTGCACAAGCTGCGGATTAAGATATGCGACCTGCACATCGCCTATGCCGCAGGCTATGCCGCCTGGATGACGGACAAGAAGGCCACCACTATCAGAGAGGCTGACCGCCAGCTCAAGCAGGCCAAGACCCTGGAGCAGGAGGAGAAATTCCTGGCCCGCCGGGTGGGAGCTCCTGTGGAAGGTGAGCAGTAAGATCTTGGAGGAATGGCATGACATTGGATTCCAGCAGCGATACCGTTGCAATATTATATGACATAGAAAATTCGCCTTTTGAAATGCTGAATTTCACTTTGGAGAAGGCAGAACGCTACCAGCCCTGCCGCATCATCGTGGTGTCCGACTGGGATGCCCGCCCGGAGCAGAAACGCTGGGAAAAGCTCATGCGGAGGCCTGGCTTTACCTTCAGGCAGATCAGCAGGACTTTCTTCGGCAAGAATTCCCTTGATTCTGCCCTCTATGATTCGGCTCAGATTCTCTATCAGGAAGGGGTGCGGAAATTCTTCATCGTCACTACGGACACGGATTTCGTGAGCATTGCCGAGTCATTGAATGCTGACACCCCCTCCTATATCATCGGAGTTGGCACCAAGCAAGCCAGCGAGAGCCTGAGAAATGCTTACAATGAATTTTTTGTCTATCCGCCGGAGGAAGATGTGAAAAAAAGCAAGAGCGCCGAGACCCCCGAGCCTGTCCAGGAGAAGGCCAAGGGCAGGAAGGCACAGGAAAAGCAAGCCAAGGGCAAGGCAGCCAAAGAGCAGCCTGCCAAGGAAAAGGCCGTGAAGGAAAAGGATGCCAAGGAGAAGCCCGCTAAGGCGCCCAAGGAGAAGGCAGCAAAGGAAAGCGTCGCAGCCAGGACTGCTAAGGAAGTTCCCGGCAAGGCGAGCAAGGAAGCCAAGCCAGCCAAGGCTGAGGAGCCTGCCCTTTCCGTGCGCATTCCCAAGAGCTTGCGGAAGGCTCTGGAGGAGCGCCGCCTGGAGGAGGAGGTTACCCTGGACGAACTGGTGACCTATCTCTTGATGCGTGGTTTGCGCTGAGGTGGCAGATATGAGCAAACAAGAGCAAGTCTTGCTTTACGGCTTCCTGGACATGGATAAGCTGGAAAAAATACAGAAAATCCTGCATCGCATGAATATCAAGACCAGAGTGCTGCCTGAGGAAGCCTGGCGCGAGAAGGTGGGGTTCCTGCTGGGGGTGAAGGGGTTCAAGGCCGCTTCATCTGTGTATGATGACGGCTTTGTCTTCCCCCATGAGGTCATGGTCATGCAAAATATACGCAACAAGCGCCTGGACCAGGTGCTGCTGGCCATGAAGGAGGGCGGTGTGCCTCAGGTGAAGTTCAAGTCTGTGGTGACGCCTTTCAACACGCTCTGGACTCTGCGCCGCCTTTGCGAAACCATGCAGAAGGAGCATGCCGCCATGCTGGAGCAGGAGGAAAGAGAAGCTCAGAAGAAGCAGGCAAAGGAATAGGCATTTATGGCAAGAACAGACAATCAAGATTTGGAAAAGACCCAGTATATGAACCCTCAAGGCCAGAGAAAATTGGAAGATACCCAGACCCTGCCGCTTATTTCTGAGGATATGGGGGAGATACAGCCCCCTTTTCCTAAAAGTGGCGAACGGCCTGCAGGCCGTTCCGGGGGCGTGCGGGAACTGGAGAGTGAAATAGCTCGGCCTCCCCGCCGGGGAAAGTCAGAAGGCCTGCTGTCTTCCGGGGGAAAAAAATTCCTGCTGCTTTTGGCAGGTTTCCTTTTTGCCCTGACCCTGGGCTTTGCCCTGGCGGGCTGGTCCCAGGACAGGTCAGCTGAGAAAGAGCAGGAGCGCCAGCAGCAGGAAGCACAGCTTCTGAGCCGGGAGCAGAAGCTCCAGCAGCAGGAAGCTGACCTCAAAGAGGAACGCGAGCGCCTGACCCGCCAGAAGCAGGCTCTGGAAGAACGCCGTCAGGAAGTGGCGGAAAAGAGCGCCCACCTGCAGGGCAAGAATGACCAACTGGCTGAGGAGGCCCAAAAGCCGGGCCTGGGCAGGCTTCTTGACCGCATGACCGGCAAAGAGAAGGAGCGCAAGGAAGCGCTGGAGGAAAACAACCGCCAGAGCGCCCAGCTGGACGATGAAGCGGCTTCTGTGAAGCAGTCTATCGCCCAGGCTCAGGCCATGCTGGAAAATCTTGACCAGCGCATAGATGATGTGCAGGCCATGAAGCGTGAGGCCGAAGGGCTCCGCAGCAAAGTGGAGAGTGCTTACAAGGAGAATCGTGGCACCATTGACCAAGTGATTTATTATGTGCAGCAGGGAGCAGATATGCTCCGGGGGCTGCTCAGTGATAAAAAAATAATTCAATGAAGGTGAAGATTTTGAAGAAAAAGTGGTTCAAGTTAGCAGCATTGGTTATGACTCTGGCGGTTTTCCTGTCAGGCTGCGGCCAGCAGGCCGGTGAGAAAAAGGAGGCCAAGGAACTTCAGCCCCTGGCCATCGGCCTGATGCCGGATACGGATTCCCTTCCCTTCATCATCGCCAGGGAAAAGGGCTATTTCGATGAAGAGGGCCTCAAGGTGGACATTCAGCAGTACAAGAGCGCCATGGACCGCGACTCTGCCCTGCAGAGCGGCAACCTTGATGGTGCCATTTCCGATATGCTGGCCGTGGCTTTTGCTAAGTCTGGCGGCTTCGAGGTGAAGGTCACTTCTTTCACCGATGGCAGCTACAAGCTCATTGCAAGTCCCAATGAGCCTGCCAAGAGCGCCAAGGAACTGGCTGGCAAGGATGTGTCCGTTTCCCGCAATACCATCATCGAGTATGTCACCGACCAGATCCTGGCCAAGGAGGGCATGGACGGGGAAAGCATCAACAAGGTCATCATCCCCCAGATTCCCACCCGCCTGGAAATGCTCCAGAACGGCAAGCTCGCTGCCGCTACCCTGCCTGAGCCCATGGCCAGCATTGCCGTGCACAACGGCTGCCGCCATATCACCGGCTCCGATGAGTTGGGCATCAACCCCGGCGTCATCATGTTCACCAGCGAAGCTGCAGAGAAGAAGACTGAGGAAATCAAGGCCCTCTATCGCGCCTACAACAAGGCTGTGGCATATCTCAACAACACTCCTCGCGAGGAGTACATAGAACTCGTGATTGAAAAGGGCGGTTTCCCGCCGGTGGCTAAGGAAGCATTGAAACTTCCGAAGTATCATGAGGCAGCCCTGCCCAAGGAAAGCGATGTGGTGGACTGCATCAAGTGGCTCAATGACAAGGGCCTGGTGAAGGATGCCTACAGCTACAGTGATATAGTTCTGGATCTGTTTAAGTAAGACAGCGTGAGATCATGTCAGCGATAAATATTGAACATTTGACAGTCAGCTACCAAAAGAACCAAGAGCATCTGCCGGTTCTGTCAGATGTCAGCCTAGCCGTCCCTTCGGGGACGGTTTGTGCTGTCATTGGGCCTTCTGGCTGCGGCAAATCCACCTTGCTGAAAGTGACGGCTGGCCTCATCAAAGGTTATGAGGGCCAGGTCACAGTGGGGGGGAAGCCTCTGGACACCAGGCAGATGACTATTGGCTTTATGCCGCAGAGCTACGGCCTTCTGCCCTGGCGCACCGTGGCGGAGAATATCCGTCTGGGCCGCAAAGTGAAGGGAATTTGGCAGAGACAGGACGAGGACAGGCTGGAAGTCCTGGCTGCCCGTCTGGGCATAGAGGCATTGCTGGATCGCTATCCCCGGGAACTTTCCGGGGGACAGCAGCAAAGAGTCAGCCTTGCTCGCGTGTTCCTGCTGCACCCGGACATCCTGCTGATGGATGAGCCATTCTCGGCCCTTGATGCCATCACCCGTGAGGAAATGCAGGATGTGTTCCGGGAGCTTTGGCAGCAGGAGTCCATCACCACCATCCTGGTGACTCATTATGTGGAAGAAGCTCTTTACCTGGGCGGGCAGATTGCGGTGATGGGCGGGGATGGCAAGATTTCCGAGCTATTGGATAATCCTGCCGGGGATACGCTCCTGCGCCGCAGCGACGAGCGCTTCTTCCAGCTGGCGCGGCAGCTCAGGCAAAAGCTGAAGCCTCAGCAGTACGGCAGGGGAGGTGAGGGCCTATGAACTTCAGGCGTACTCGCGGGGTGCTTTTTGCTTACTTCCTGGGGGCAATCTTCCTTCTCATCCTCTGGCAGGTCATTGCCCTCATCATGCACAAGCCCATCGTGCCTGTGCCCGAGAAGGTCTTTGTACGGCTGCTGGGCGTTTTTGCGGGAGATATTGCCATCCACGCCCTCTACAGCCTTTGGCGCATAGGGGCGGGGCTCTTCCTGGCGGTGCTTATAGGCTATCCCCTGGGGTGCCTCATGGGCTATTTCCAGAAGGCAGATAAGTATCTGGCCCCGCTGGTGTACCTCACTTACCCCATTCCCAAGATTGCCCTCCTGCCTATCCTCATGCTGCTGGCAGGCGTGGGGGAATTGTCGAAGATCATCATGATTTTCCTTATCATCGTCTTCCAGGTCATAGTGGCAGTGCGGGATGCCATCAAGGCCATCCCAGAGGAAACCTACTACCCCATGTACTCCTTGGGGGCCAGATTCCGCCAGATTCTTCCGGAGGTGATTTTCCCGGCATCCCTGCCGAAATTCATCACCGCCGTTCGCGTAGCTATGGCCACCGCCATTTCTGTGCTTTTCTTCACGGAAACCTTCGGTACCCAGTACGGCATGGGCTACTACATCATGGATGCCTGGCTCAGGGTGAACTACCTGGATATGTATGCGGGCATTGTGGTCTTGAGCATGATTGGCCTTTGCCTGTTTGGTGTCATTGACATGGTGGAAGCCAGAGCCTGCAGATGGCAGAAGTAGGGCATCCTTTCTGACAAGTTGGTCAAGTAACCTAAATCACAGGCCCCCTCCGGCAGGCATTTGCTTGCCGGAGGGGGCTTTTTTCTTGTGGATTTGCTGGCATGGGAGATTTTGACTTATTGACTTTTAGCCGCCATCGTAGTATATTATTACCTGTACGCTGGCACTCGGACTGTGAGAGTGCTAACAAACCGGTTAATGATATTTCAAGATAAGGAAGGTAATTGCGACATGGCTAAAGAAACCCATGAATTCCAAGCGGAAACTAAAAAACTCTTGGATTTGATGATTAACTCCATCTATACCAACCACGAGATTTTCCTGCGGGAGCTGATTTCCAATGCTTCCGATGCCATTGACAAGCTCCACTTCGAGAGCCTCACTAATCGCGACCTCTTGGAAGGGGATGAGGACTATGAGATTTTCCTGATTCCCGACAAGGATAGCCATACTTTGACCATCGCCGACAATGGCCTGGGCATGAACAAGGAAGAGGTCATCGAAAACATCGGTACCATTGCCCAGTCCGGCACCAAGGCTTTCCTGGAGCAGATCCAGAAGGCCAAGGAGGCTCAAGGGGAGGGCTCCGAGCTTTCTGACAAGGAGCTTATCGGCCAGTTCGGCGTGGGCTTCTACTCCGCTTTCATGGTGGCTGAGAAGGTCACCATCATCACCCGCAAGGCTGGCGAGACTCAGGGCTGGCGCTGGGAGTCCACTGCCGATGGCAACTACACCATCGAGGAGTGCGACAAGGAGAAGCGCGGCACCACCATCACCATCACCCTCAAGAAGGAATTCTATGGGGATGAGGCTGAGGAAAACTTCACGGAGAATTACAAGCTCCAGAATCTGGTGAAGAAGTACTCTGACTATGTGCGCTACCCCATCAAGATGAGCTTCGAGGTGACGGAGCAGCCCAAGGATGACAAGGGCGAGCCCATCAAGGATGCAGAGCCCATCAAGAAGACGGAAATCCGCACCCTGAACTCCATGAAGCCCCTGTGGACCAAGAACAAGAGCGAGCTGAAGGATGAGGACTACAATGAGTTCTTCAAGAATCAGTTCCACGAGTGGGAGAATCCCATGGAGGTGTTCCACACCAAGGCCGAGGGCACCGTGGAGTACACGGCACTCCTGTGCATCCCTGCCAAGGCTCCTTTCAACCTATACCACACGGACTATGAGCCGGGCCTGCAGCTCTACTCCCGCCACGTGTTCATCATGGACAAGTGCAAGGACCTCCTGCCTGACTACCTGCGCTTCATGAAGGGCCTGGTGGATTCTCCCGACCTTTCCCTCAATATCTCCCGTGAGCTTCTGCAGCAGAGCCGCGAGCTGAAGACCATCGGCAAGGCCCTGGAGAAGAATATCCTGAAGTCCCTCACCAAGAAGCTGGAGAAGCATCGCGAGGACTATGAGAAGTTCTGGAACGAGTACGGCAAGTCCTTGAAGATTGGCGTCTACAACAGCATGTACGGCGGCAGCGACACCATCGACAAGCTGAAAGACCTGCTGCTCTTCATGAGTTCCAAGGAGGGCAAGCTGGTCACCCTCAAGGAGTATGTGGAACGCATGCCTGAGAGCCAGAAGAAGATCTACTACGCCACTGCCAAGGACAAGGAGACCATTGAGCATCTGCCCCAGATGGAGCTCTTGCGCGACAAGGGCATTGAGGTGCTTTATCTTCTCGACCCGGTGGATGAGTTTGCCATCGAGTCCATCCATCAGTACGACAGCAAGGACTTCCACTCCATCAGCCGTGGCGACCTTGACCTTGAGGATGCTGAGTCCCAGGAGGTCAAGAAGGAGACTGAGGAAATCGCCAAGAGCAATGATGACCTCATGAAGGACATCAAGGAAGTGCTGGGGGAGAGGGTAGCTGATGTCAAGGTGTCCAGCCGCCTGAAGTCCAGCGCCGTGTGCCTGGTGGCAGATGAGGCCGGCCCGTCTCTCTCCATGGAGCAGACCTTTGCCGATATGGACAACCCCATGTTCAAGGCCCGCCGCATCCTGGAAATCAACCCGAAGCACGAGCTCTTCACCCGTCTCCAGAGCCTCCATGCCGCTGGCAAGGATACGGAAGACTTCAAGGATTACTGCGATCTCCTGTACACTCAGGCATTGCTCATCGAGGGCATCCTGCCGGAGAACCCTGTGGAATTTGCCAACAAGCTGGCCAAGCTCATGGCTCAGTAAGCACATATACCCATGCGAAAAAAGCACCCGCGAGGGTGCTTTTTTCGTGCTTTGATTTACTTGTCTTTTTCATCAGCAGGCTTAGCCAGCCATCTGGAGGTTCGGCGGCGCTCCATTTCCTGCTGCCGGGCCAGGTAGATGTCCTCTATCACCAGCTTGCAGATGACGATGACAGGGACAGCCAGGAACATGCCGGCAGCCCCCAGCAGCTCATCGCCCAGCACCACCCCCAGGATGATGGCAATGGGGTGCAGGTTCAGGGATTTGCCGATGATATTGGGGGTCACCAGATTGTGGTTGATCTGGGTGAGTATGAGGTAAAAGCCGGCTGTCTGCAGGGCCATCCAGGGGCTGGTGGTAGCTGTGAGCATCACCCCGAAGGCTGAGGCCACCGTAGGCCCCAGCACGGGGATGAATTCAGCTATGCCTGACACCACGGCAAATACCGAAGCATAGGGCAGGCCCCGCAGGGAAAAGTAAAGGAATACTACCATGGCTGTAATGGCGCAGATAGCCATCTGTCCGCAGATGTAGATGCGCAGGGAACGGAGTATGTTGTTGAAAAGATTCAGGATGCGGCGATTGTCCCTGTGGGGGAAGAGACCCGCCAGGTAATCCTTGATGGCCTCGCCATCCTTCAGCAGGTAGAAGGTCACAAAGAAGATGATGACTATGTCTATGATCTTGCTGAAGGCGGAGAACATCAAGGTCATGGAGGATTTCAGCGCATCTATGCCGGCATCTTTCAGGCTTTCCCAAAGCTCGTGGAGCTCATTCTGCAAAAATCCCGGATCTGATGAAAGCCAGGTCTCCTGCAATTTTCCTGCGATAGTGGGAAATTCTCTGATGAAACGTGTAAAGGTGGGCAGGAAATTGCTTGAGATCAGGGTGATAAGCCCGAAAGCGAAAAGCAGGAAGAGCACCATCACTACGGCAGCTGCCGCTCCCCGGGGAATTTTCTTTTCCAGCTTGTCCACCAGCGGATTGAGCAGCAGGCTGAGGAGCAGGGATAAAAAGACGATGAAGGCCAGCTGCTGGGTGTACCAGAAGGCAGACAGCAATGCTGCGAATACCAGCCCCAGGATGATGGAAGTCCGATAGGCACGAATCTGCATGGGGTGACTCCTTGATCGTTACTTGATGACATTGAGCCTGTCAGCCAGTGACTGGGCACTTTCATCGCCGCTCACGCACTCCATGATGGGCTGGGTGCCAAGCATGACAATGTTGCCATCGGCCGTGGCAGCGGAGGTTCCCAGTCCATTGTGGAAGGCGGCAGAAAGGTTTCCTGCCACGAAGTAGGAGCGTTCGGCACCACTCATGCCTGCACTGTCAGCGGGCGAGACAAAGTCTTTGCCGTTTACCTGTACTTTGCCGCCTTGGACACTGACGTGTTTGCCGCTGTACTCATGGAGTTTTTTGGCGTAGTTGTCACGGCGGGCTGAGTGGGAGGGATGGTCAGAGCCTCCGGCCATTAATTGGGCAAAGCCTGAATTCTTGCTGTTTCCTCCCTTGTCTATGACCCGTTGCCAGACGGCGGCACAGGCTCCCGGGTTGTAAGGAGAGTGGGTCATATACTCGAAAGCCAGGTTATCTGCTTCCCATTCCATCGGCTTGGTGATGCCCTGATTGTTCCAGGTGTTGGCTATGATGGTACCAGCTATGCCTGCAAGGCCGCCACCTGCGGCGCTGGCCAGGATCTGAGGGCCGATGGAGCGTTTCATGCCCTTGGCAGGATGATCCTTCTGACCGTGCCCCATTTCGTGGCCCAGCACCACGGCGATTTCGTCTTCGTTATCAATGACATTGAAAAGGCCTGTATTGACGCTCATGTTATGGCCGAGAGTACAGCAGGCATTGAAGCTGCCTTGGTTATTGATGAAATAGTTGTATGGCTTTTGGTAGATCGTGTCATCTACCTGGCCAATGGCACGGGTGAGATTGGCCATGATGCTGGCAAGCCTGTCATTGAGGTAGGGGTCGTTATTGACTCCATAATGCGACTTCATTGCCTGGAAGTATTCCTGGCGGCCTTCCTCGGTGTTGTTGTAGTGCTTGATGGTATCGTTCACCTGGGCAGAGGTGATAGCTCCTCCTATGACTGCCCCTATGACGGAGCCGAGAGAAAAAGCTTCTGCGGTCACAGGACTTGCTGCGCCTTGGAAGCCGACAGCAAGGGTGCCGGCCAGGCAGGCTGCTGCTATTTTGGTCTTGAATGAATTCTTTTTCAAAGTGCATCCCTCCTAATAAATATATGATACTCCACGCGGGGAGGACTGGCAATAGATGCATCATTATAGTAAAATTATAGTACGACAGGAACAAGGAAGACAAGTCTTACTGAAACGACCCCGATGAAATACATGCGCAAAGGAGACTGAACTACATGAGAGAGAAACAGTGGCGCAGCTGCCGTTTTATGATCAACGGTCTGGCACACAAGGTGCAGTACAACGAAGCAGCCATCCAAGAACTCTTCATGCCTTTTCTGCGGCAGATGTCCAGGAAGCAGAGAGCCTTGAAAAGGAGGCTGATAATCTTGCTGGCCGCACCCCCCGGCACGGGCAAGTCCACCCTCTGTCTGCTGCTGGAAAAGCTCTCCCAGACGGCGGAAGGGGTGGTGTCCCTGCAGGCCCTGGGGCTGGATGGCTTCCACCATACCTCAGCCTGGCTTCGCTCCAACAAGATAGAGAAGGACGGGGTGATGGTGCCCATGACTGCCATCAAGGGGGCACCGGAGACCTTCGATCTGGAGCACCTAAAAGAAAAACTGGCCCAGGTGCGGACGGAAAACATTCGCTGGCCAGTCTACGACCGCAGCATCCACGATGTGATTGAAGATGTCATCACCGTCCGGCAGGACATTGTGCTCCTGGAGGGCAACTGGCTGCTGCTGGGCAGCGGCGGCTGGCAGGAGCTGCGTGAATATGCGGATTATACGGTTTTCATCGAGGCGCGGCAGGAAGACCTGAAGGAGCGTCTGATCAGCCGCAAGGTGCAGGGGGGCAAGTCCAGGCAGGAGGCAGAGAACTTCTACCAGCAGAGCGACAGGGTGAATGTAGAGCGGGTGCTGAATGATTCCTGGCCGGCCGATGAGACCTGGCAGATGCTGCCTGATGGGGATTACCGCCTGCTGAAGCGCACACCCAAGGTGAAGCTGGTGGACAGGGAAGCACTCTGGAAAAAGCCTGACGTGATGCTGGGAGATTCCCCCCTCCTGAATTCACTGGCCCGCCGCATGTCCCAGCTCACGCCTCAGGAGAAGGCCGAGGGCAAGGGGGCCTATGAGAAGGGATTCGTGGAAGGTCTTCTGACAGCCCGCGATGACATCATCCGACGCCTGCATAAGGCGGGGATGGGGGAAGAAGAGCTTTGCGCCCGTTTCGAGCTGAAGCCCGAAGCTGTGAGAAAGATACTGTTTGCCGAATGAGGCAGCAAACCTATTTTGCCTTGCTGGCGAAGATGTAGACGAGAATGGTAAGGATAATGCCGAGGCCTCCGTACAGGGGGCCTTTTTCCATGAAGGCGTAGATGGTGGCCGCCAGGCAGAAGAGCACCGCGAAGAAGGTCTGCTTGGCATTCTCTTTGCGGAAGGCGAAGGTCTGGTAGTCAACCCCCATGGCTTCCTTGAAGCAGTCGTGGCAGATGATATGCTGATTGCCCTCGGGGTCCTTGTGTACCAGGGCATCTTTGTCTGCTAAGGTTTTGCCGCATTTGCTGCATTTGAGCATATTTTGTTCCTCCAAATTACTAAGTCAACACACCTTAAATCCAAACATGTTACATTGTACCCTAAAGCTGGATTTTTTGCCACCCGTAAGGTGAGCATTGCAAGAAATTCGTGGAGCGTTCTGGAGGAAGGCGGGAAGGTTTGTTTCCTTGACAGAGACAGGGAAAAACATTAGAATATATACGTATGGGTGTGCCATACACACAATGAAAATCAAAACTATGAAAAAACAAAGAAAAGGGGGGTGAGTATTATCGTTACGGTAATATTAGCGGTAATAGTTGCACTAGTTATTGGCGCAGCCGCAGGCTATGCGGCTCGCAAACGCACCGCAGAAGCACAGATTGGCTCAGCAGAGACGGAAGCCCAGCGCATTGTGGCAGAAGCCAGGCAGCAGGGAGAGACCAAGAAGAAGGAAGCGCTGCTGGAAGCCAAAGAAGAGATACATCGCCAGCGTCAGGAGCTTGACCGTGATACCAAGGAGCGCAGGAATGAAATCCAGCGCCAGGAGAGGCGGATTGTCCAGAAGGAAGAGAATCTGGACAGGAAGCTGGAATCTTTGGAGAAGAAGGAAAGCAATCTGGCCCGCAAAGAAGAGCGGCTGGACAAGACCCAGGCGGCGGTGGACGAGCTCCATGCCCAGCAGCGGACGGAACTTGAGCGCATCTCCAGCCTGACGGCTGAGGAAGCCCGTACCATGATCATGGCTGAGACAGAGGAAGAACTCCAGCATGAGAAGGCCATGAAGATCAAGGAATACGAGCAGCAGATCAAGGACGAAGCGGACAAGAAGGCCCGCGACATCCTTTCCACAGCCATCCAGCGCTGCGCTGCCGATCACGTGGCTGAGACTACTGTATCGGTAGTGGCTTTGCCTAACGATGAAATGAAGGGCCGCATCATCGGCCGCGAGGGTCGCAACATCCGCACTTTGGAGACCATGACGGGCATTGACCTCATCATTGATGATACGCCCGAGGCCGTGATCCTCTCCGGCTTTGACCCGGTGCGCCGGGAGATTGCCCGCATTGCTCTCGAGAAGCTCATCCAGGACGGACGCATCCATCCTGCCCGCATCGAGGAGATGGTGGAGAAGGCCAAGCGCGAGGTTGACCAGCGCATCAAGGAAGCCGGTGAGCAGGCTACCTTCGATACCGGTGTCCACGGCATCCATCCTGAGCTGGTGAAGCTCCTGGGCCGCCTGCGCTACCGTACCAGCTACGGACAGAACGTGCTGAACCACTCCATCGAGGTTTCGCATCTGGCGGGGGTCATGGCTTCCGAACTGGGCTGCGACGTGATGCTGGCCAAGCGTGGCGGCCTGCTGCATGATATAGGCAAGGCCATCGACCATGAGGTGGAAGGTTCCCATACCGCCATCGGCGCTGATCTGGCCCGCAAATTCCGCGAGTCCAAGGATGTCATCAATGCGGTGGCTTCCCATCACGGCGACTGCGAGCCCAGCTGCGTTGAGTCCGTGCTGGTGGCAGCGGCTGATGCCGTGTCTGCTGCCCGTCCCGGTGCCCGCCGCGAGAGCCTGGAGTCGTATCTCAAGCGCCTCAAGAGCCTTGAGGAGATTGCCGAGTCCTTCGAGGGCGTGGAGCGCTGCTTCGCCATCCAGGCAGGCCGTGAGATCCGCGTGATGGTGAAGCCGGACAAGGTGGACGATGCCGAGGCTGCAGCTCTGGCTCACAATATTGTCAAGCGCATCGAAGATGAGCTTGAGTATCCCGGCCAGATCAAGGCTACGGTCATCCGCGAGACCCGCGTGGTGGATTACGCCAAGTAAAAATTCAAGAAATCGTCAGAGGAGGGTGCAGGAGTTTTTTCTACGGCACCCTCCCTTAGTTTTACAGGGAAGGGAGTGAGGCTCATGTTTGGATTCAGGCAGTTTTTCGGAAAAGAAGATAAAGGCAAGAGCAGCAGGCAGAATCAGATGCAGGTGGGAGTCCAGCTCTTAGGCTCCCTCCTGGTCTGCTACCCCGAGATTGCATCTGTCACTTATGACCCCAAGAGGGATAATCTGGAGCTTGCCTTCATGGTGAGGCAGCCGCTTCCCCCGGGCAAGGGGGCAGATGAGTTCGCGGACTTCCTGCAGGAAAGCCTCGAAGCCTATCATGACCTTGAGGCAGGATATAATGCCTGGTCTTCGGTGGAGGCAGAGGAGCAGGGAGATACGCTGCTCTTCCATGTAGCCAGGAACCTCATGGATCTTTCCCGGGGAGAACTGGAGGTCATGGCAGAGCTCATGCTGGACAGGTTTGGGGATAATCTCATGGTGGACAGCCACACAGAGGAGAATCTGGAGCCGGACTTTGCCGCTATGCACAGCGAGCTGCTGGACCGGCTGCTGGACCAGGCTCCGGACATCATCATCAAGGGGCGCATGGCTGCTGTCCGGGAAAATGACCGGGTCGTGGTTTACAACAGGTAGAAGGAGAAAGAATTTGCGAGTCATGTTAGTGGGGGACGTCATCGGCCGCCCCGGCCGCCGTGCGTTCCGCGAATACGTGCAGAAATTGCGCAAGGAAAAGAAAATTGATGTGGTCATTGCCAACGGGGAGAATTCTGCCGCCGGCAAGGGACTCACCCGCACTTCTCTGGATGAACTCTACAGCGGCGGGGCAGACATCATCACCACCGGCAATCATGTCTGGGACAAGAAGGATGTCATGGAGTTCATTGACAGCGAGCCCTTCCTCATCCGTCCGGCCAACTATCCGGAGGGTACCCCGGGCAAGGGGTATTGCCTTTATCCCTTCAAGGCCAAGACCATCGGGGTCATGAACCTTTCGGGCAGGACTTTCATGCCTGCTCTGGACTGCCCCTTCCAGAAGGCAGAGGAACTGCTGAAGGAAATGCAGGGACAGTGTGATTTGATTTTTCTTGATTTCCATGCAGAGACCACCTCTGAGAAGATGGCCCTGGGCTTTTATCTTGACGGCAGGATCACAGGCTTGGTGGGCACCCACACCCATATCCAGACCGCTGATGAAAGGATCCTGCCCCGGGGCACGGCCTACATCACGGATTTGGGCATGGTGGGTCCCTGGAATTCCGTGCTGGGGGTCAGGACTGACAATATCATCTACAAGTTCACCACGGGACTGCCTGTGCGCTTTGAGGTGGAGGATGAAGGCCCTCGGGTTTTCTCCGCCGTCATCGTGGAGACGGATGACAAGACCAACCAGGCTGTGGGCATAGAGCGTATTCTTATCACAGAATGAATTTTTTGAAGGATTTTTTCAAAGTGTGACGAATAGTAATGGCAGTACCAAGTGAACCAAGCTAGACAGCCAAGCTGTACCAGCAATCGAAGCAGTTGCATTAACCAGAGAGGACGTGCTGAAAACATGGAAATCTTGAAAGTATCTGCTAAATCAAATCCCAATTCCGTGGCAGGAGCCCTGGCCGGGGTCCTGCGAGAGAACGGCAGTGCAGAGATGCAGGCCATCGGGGCAGGTGCCCTCAATCAGGCGGTCAAGGCCGTGGCCATAGCCCGTGGCTTTGTGGCCCCCCATGGGGTAGACCTTATCTGCATACCGGCCTTCACGGATATCAAGATTGAGGGGGAGGAGCGCACAGCTATCAAGCTGATTGTGGAGCCCCGCTGAATTTAGATAGGAGTTGATAGCAGGATGCCAAGCGATTTGCATGTCCACACGACTTTTTCCGATGGCAAGCTCACTCCGGAGGAAGTCGTGGCGGCAGCCAGGGCAGCAGGCCTTACCTATGTGGCCATCACCGACCATGATACAGTGGACGGGGTGGGCCACCTTTATGAGAATGGCCTCCTGCCTGCCAAAGGACTGAAGATAATACCGGGCATTGAGTTCAGTGCCCATCATCCTGTGCATGAGATACATATCCTGGGATACAATGTGGACATCTATTACCGTGATCTCATTGACAAGCTCAATGATGTGACGGAGGCCCGCTGGACACGGTTCAGCGAAATGGTGGAAAAGCTCTGCGACCTGGGCTATCAGATTACGGAAACGGAGGTGCTGACCATTGCAGGAGCCAGCAAGTCCATCAGCCGTTCCCATATCGCCCGGATCCTGGTGAAGAAGGGCTATTTCGAATCCATCCGGGAGGCCTTTGATACCCTGTTGCAGAAGGGCAAGCCAGCCTATGTGCCCCATTATCACCTTGAGAAAGAGGAGATCGTGGAGCTCATCAAGGCGGCGGGGGGCATCCCCGTGCTGGCTCATCCCAAACTGGTGGGAGATGATGAGCTGGTGGAGGAGATCTGCCAGTCCGGCATCGAGGGGCTGGAGGTTTTCTACCCTCAGCACGAGCCGGAGGATGTGGAGCGCTATATGCTGATGGCCAAGAAGTACGGCCTCCTGATATCCGGCGGCTCGGACTTCCATGGCTATGCTACCCGCTTTCCCCAGAACCTGGGCTTGTTCACCATTGAAGATGAATGGGCAGAGAAGTTTTACAGACCAGAAAACTGACAGGAGAGAGACCTATGGACGTAATCGCCCTGGTGGGTCCCAGCGGCACGGGCAAGAGCCATCGGGCCCTGGTCATAGCCCACAAGCACAAGGCGGATGCTATCATCGATGACGGCATACTTATCAGCGGCGGCAAGATTATTGCGGGCCATTCTGCCAAGCAGGAGGCCAGCAGGATCATGGCAGTGCGCAGGGCGATTTTCGTCCTGCCCGGCCATGCGGAGGAAGTGCGCAAGGCCATAGGGGAGGTCAATCCCCACCGCATACTGGTGCTGGGCACCTCCGAGAATATGGTGCACAAGATTGCAAGAGCCTTGAAGCTGCCTGCTATTTCTCAGATCATCAACATCGAGGACATTGCTTCCAAGGCGGATATTGAAAAAGCCCAATTTTACAGGCTGAAGCAGGGCAAGCACATCATTCCTGTGCCCACCATCGAGCTGAAGCCGCATTTCTCGGGCTTCCTCATCGACCCTGTGCAGTCCTTCTTCAAGCGCTCATCCAACAAGCGGCGCCGCCTGGGGGAGAAATCCATCGTGCGCCCCGTGTTCAGCTACTACGGCAAGCTCAGCATTGACGACCATGCGGTGGCAGCTATCGTGCGCAAGGTAGTGCTGGAAGGGGAGATCAGCGAGATTGGCCACATCAATGTAAGCCATCTTTACAAGGGCGACGAGGATCTGGGACTGAAGGTGTCCTGTTCCGTGGTGCTCACCTACGGGAATCACATCCCCACGCTGATTACCAAGACTCAGCAGGCTGTGAGGCAGGCAGTGGAATACATGACTGGCATGATGGTCCATGAGGTGGATATCGTGGTAAAGGCATTGTATGTCCAGGCATGAGGTGCAAGGCTAGAGCTTGAAAAATGAATCCCTGAGAGGCATGTTCTGCTTCTCAGGGATTTTTCGTAATTATACTGGGGCACGCAAAGGAGTAGGTCATGGGCAGAGAGGGATGCAAGGGAGTTTTGGAGCGCTGGCGGCGTTTGGGCGGAGGGAGGTTTATCTTGCTGGCTGCCCTGCTGGCGGCTCTGGCTGTCTATGCTTACCTGCACCAGGGGGGAGAAAAAAAGCCTATTGGCAGGGAGCATAAGCCTGTGGTGAAGACTATGGTCCTGCAGCGCTCTGACCTCAGCCGCCATATCCTCCTGTCCGGCCAGACCGTGGCGGAGGCGGATATTGCCCTGGCTCCCAAGTATACGGGCCGGGTGGCGGAAGTGCTGGTGCAGCTGGGGGACAGGGTGGAGGCCGGCCAGGTGCTGCTGGTTCAGGACACCGCTGACCTGGATATCTCCATCCGGCAGCAGGTGGCAGCCGCCGGAGCGGCAGGCGCAGATGCCAGGGAGGCGGCTGCTGCCTATGCTGCCAATTACCTCAAGGCCCGCAATGATTTCGAGCTGGAGCAGAGCAGATATGAGCGCAATGTCTATCTCTTTTCCATCGGTGCTATCTCCCAGGACAGGCTGGATGAGATAAAGCAGGAGTACCTGGCCAGCAGGGCTGCCTTTGAGATACTGGAAAATCAGGTGGAAGGCGGTGATGCCGCCTCGGTCCAGTCCAAGGCTTTCACGGCAGAAAAGGCAGAGCAGGGAGCCGAGGCCCTGCGGCAGCAGCGCGAGGATATGGTGCTCCGTGCCCCCAGGGCAGGTATCATCGGCTATCGCAAGGCGGAGGCCGGGGAGATCATCTCTGCCGGGACCAAGGTCTTGAGCCTGGTGGACAGCAGCCACATGAAGGTGGACTGCACCCTGTCGGAAAATGATGCGGCGGTGCTGGTTCCTGGCATGGAGGTCACGGTCACCGTGGACGCTATGGGGCAGGACTATCCTGGTCGCATTGTCTACGTGAGCCCTGCCATGGATGAGGCAGCCAGGAGCTATCAGGTGCGCATCGAACTTTTGGGTGAGGACCTGGCTATCAAAGCCGGCCTCTTTGCCCATACGGCCCTTGATGTATTGCAGCGGCAGGACACTCTCTTTGTGCCCAAGGAGGCGGTGCTTTCCCGCAATGGCAGGCAGATGGTCTATGTGCTGGCCTCTGACAGCAGGGCGGAAATGAGGGAAGTGCGGCTGGGACTGGAAAACGACCAAGAGGTGGAGATCCTGGAGGGCCTTTCCGCAGGTGAGGAGGTCATTATTTCCAATCTCGACAGGCTCCAGCAGGGAACGGCAGTGGAGGTCTTGTGATGAACATCACCCGTTTTTCTATTCAGCGGCCTGTGGGCATTTCCATGATTGTGGCGTTCTTCGTGGTGCTGGGACTTTACAGTTTTTATCGCATCGGGGTGGAACTGCTGCCCGATGTGAACACTCCCTATGTCACGGTGCGAGTGAAGTATCCCGGTGCCAGCGCCGAGTCTGTGGAGCAGGAAATAGTCCGCCCCGTGGAAGATGCCCTGTCCTCCGTATCCAATGTGAAGAAAATCACCTCCACTGCCAGCTATGAGCAGGCCCGCATCGGTCTGGAACTGGACTTTGAGGCAGACGCAGATCTGGCATCCATCGAGGCTACCAAGAAGGTGGAGGCTATCAAGAACCGCCTGCCCGAGGAGGCGGACTCCCCGGTGGTCATCAAGCGCGACCTCAACGCCAAGCCCATTGTGGAACTGGCGGTGCTCTCTCCCTACGGACTTTCCGATACTTATGTGCAGACGGAGAATGTCTTCCAGGAAGTCCTGCAGCAGGCCGGGGGCGTTTCCGAGGTGGAACTGCACGGCGGCAGGGACAAGGAGGTGGCAGTGGAGGCTGACCGTGACAAGCTGGCGGCCTATGGGCTGAGCCTTGACAAGATTGCCTCTGCCATCAAGAAGGAAAACCAGCTACTGCCCTCCGGCTCTGTCTATACGGAAAGCACCCAGTCGGATGTGCGCCTTATCGCCCAGTACCGCAGCGTGGCGGAAATCGAGCAGGTACAGGTGGAGGGGGCAGGAGGCAGGAAAGTGCCTCTGACCTCTGTGGCGACAGTGCGGGAGCAGTCCGCCCGAAGCTCCCGCTATGGCAGGCTCAACGGCCAGGATGCCATCAATGTGCTGGTCTACAAGAACAGCGATGCCAATGTGGTGGAGACTGCCAAAAACATTGGGGACAGACTGGATCGGCTCAGGCACGACTACCCGGATTATGAGTTCGTGCTGGTGTCCAGCGATGCGGACTACGTGGAGACCTCCCTGCACAACACGGTGATGACGCTGGTGGAGGGGCTCATCACCACGGGGCTGGTGCTCTTCTTCTTCCTCAGGGGCTGGCGTTCCACGGCAGCGGTGATGATTGCCATTCCCACCTCCCTCATTGCCACCTTTTTCGTCATGTATGTCTTTGGCTTCACCTTCAACATGATGTCCCTCATGGGCATGACCCTCTGCATAGGCATTTTGGTGGACGATGCCATCGTGGTGCTGGAAAACATCATTCGCCATTTGGGCCTGGGGGAGGCTCCGGCAGAGGCAGCGGAGAAGGGCCGCATGGAAATCGGCATGGCGGCGGTGGCCATCACCCTTTGTGATGCGGCGGTCTTTATGCCCATAGCTTTCATGGAAGGCATGACTGGCCAGTATTTCCGCCAGTTTGGCCTGACCATTGTCTTTGCAGGGGCTTTCTCCCTCTTCGTCTCTTTCACCCTCACCCCCATGCTGGCCTCAAGGCTTTACAGGCAGGGGCTGAAAGTGGAGGCGAAGCCTGTCTGGCAGCTGGTGGAGAGGATAGAGCGCAGGGCGGAGGAACGCTATGAAGTCCTCCTGCGCTGGAGCCTGGCCAACCAAAAGCAGCTCCTGCTGGGCATACTGGGCGTCTTTGCGGCGGTGATTGCCCTTGTCCCCCTGGGGCTGGTAGGTTCCGAGTTCATGCCCCGCACTGATGAGTCGGGCTTTGTGGTCAGCATTCAGGCTCCTGTAGGCTCCTCTGCCGAGGAAACAGACAGGGTGGCGAGAATGCTTGAGGGGAAGCTGTCCACTTTGCCTGAGGTGAAATATTACATGACCCATGCAGGCGGCTCTACTGCCTATGAGGGCCGCATCAGGGTGCAGCTCCTGGAAACCAGCCAGCGCAGCCGTTCTGTCTGGCAAGTGGCCGATGAGGTGCGGAGCTTTGCTTCAGGCATTCACGAGGCAGATGTGCGAGTGGCTGAGTCCCAGACCAATGTGGCGGGCACTTCCGGCAATGGACCCCGCAACGGTGGCGGGGCCTTGCAGCTGGAAATCCGCAGCCATCACAGCGACGGGCTGGATGAGGCCACAGAGAAGGCTATCAAGGCCCTGGAGGCCATTCCAGGCGTCACAGACGTGAACAGTACCTACCAGGAGGGGATGCCTGAGCTGCAGCTCAGGGTAAACCGCGAAAAGCTCAAGACCTATGGCACTTCCCTGGGGGAGGTGGAGACTGCCTTTGAGTCAGCTATCTCCGGCCTTTCCGCAGGGGAACTGAAGAACGACCGCCAGAATGGCGGCCGGGACACGGACATCAAGGTGCGTTTCCAGGGGGCGGATGGCTACAAGGCCTCAGATGTGGCCAGGATTCCCATCATTTCCTCGGGCAGGCTCATTTACCTGGGGGATGTGGCGGAAATCAGAAGCGGCCGCGGTCCCGTGAGCATCCGACGGGTGGACAAGCAGAGGGCTTCTGCCATTGGTGCCAACCTCAGCGGCCGTCCCATTGGCGAGGTGATGAAGGATGCCAGGGAGACACTCAATCAGGCCGACCTGGGGGAGGGAGTGACCTACCGCTTCCGGGGGCAGGCCACCAGGATGGACGAGGCCTTCGGCGAGCTGCTCTCGGCCCTGCTCCTGGCCTTGGTGCTCATCTACATGCTGCTGGCAGTGCTCTACGAATCAGTCATCACGCCCTTCATCAGAATGTTTTCCCTGCCCTTGGGCCTGATTGGCTCAATCCTCCTGCTGCTTATCACCCATAACACCTTGAACCTCTACTCGCTGATAGGCATTCTGGTGATGGATGGCATCGTGGCGAAGAACGGCACCCTCCTGATCGACTATGCCCTGACCCTCATGGACCGGGGCAGGACGGCTCTGGAAGCCGTGATGGAAGCGGGGAAGGTGCGCCTGCGTCCCATCATGATGACCACCATCACCATGATGGCAGGCATGCTCCCCACAGCTCTGTCCCTCACCGCAGGCAGCGAAACCCGTTCCTCCATGGCCTGGGTCATCATAGGAGGCCTTTTGACCTCTACTGTCTTCACCCTGTTGGTGATTCCAATTATTTTTTTGTATTTTTACGAAAAGAAGCGTGACAAGGAAGAAGAAAGCAATTCTGAGCTCCTTTCATAGGAAAATAGCTCCCGATGCAAAGAAACTGCTATCGGGAGCCTTTTTTATGAGTTTAACATGGAAGAAAAAAATTTTTATGAGGTAAATTATCCTGTTTGAGCGTGATTGTAGTGCATGCAGTGGACATAAAGAGACTTTTTGATGAAACAAGAGGGCTTTTGAGGTCTGTTTTTTCATTATGACACGCTAGGGTACGTGGACACAAAAAACTTTGAAAATAAAGTGTTGACAAGGATTTTAGGGGGTGCTAATATATAGAAGTGCTCCGGGAGGGGCGCAAGGAAAGTGTACAGGGGAGTGCAAACGATGAATCTGGAAACACTTAAAGATGCCAAAAAGGTGATCGGCCTCAAGCAGGTCACCAAGGCTGTGAAACGCCACAGCGCAGAGAGAGTCCTGCTGGCAGGCGATGCGGATGGACGCATCGCAGAGCCGCTGAAGGAACTTTGCCAGGCGGAAGGGGTAGAGGTTCTGGAAGCGGAATCCATGAAAGCCCTGGGGCTGGCCTGCGGCATCGAAGTCGGCGCGGCGACTGTGGCCGTACTGAAGTAAGCTTATTTGTTAATAAGCGGCGTAAAAGCTGCTTATGATAAATAATAAATTTTCAATATGAAGGAAGGAGGTGCATGTATGCCAACTATCAACCAGTTAGTTCGTAAGAGCAGGAAGAGCATGCAGGAGAAGTCCAAAGCACCAGCACTGAAGAATTGCCCGCAGAAGCGCGGCGTCTGCACTCGTGTTTATACCAGCACGCCGAAGAAGCCGAACTCTGCACTGCGTAAGGTGGCTCGTGTTCGTCTGACGAACAGCATCGAAGTCACTGCATACATTCCGGGCATTGGTCATAATCTTCAGGAGCACAGCGTTGTTCTGATTCGTGGCGGCCGTGTTAAGGATCTGCCGGGCGTTCGTTACCACATCATCCGTGGTTCCCTCGATACTGCAGGTGTGCAGGATCGTGGCCAGGCCCGCAGCAAGTACGGTGCTAAGAAAGCGAAGAAGAAATAAGCTGACAGCTTAAAAAGATTATGATAAGGAGGTAAAACAATGCCAAGAAAAGGTGCCGTACCGAAGCGCGACGTACTGCCGGATCCGGTGTACCACAGCAAGACGGTTACGAAATTCATCAATAAGGTAATGCTCTCCGGCAAGAAGAGTGTTGCTGAGCGTGTCGTTTACGATGCATTCGAGACGATCCGTGCCAAGACCGGCAAGGATCCCCTGGAAGTCTTCGAGACTGCCCTGAAGAATGTCATGCCGGTGCTTGAGGTCCGTGCCCGCC
This sequence comes from Pseudoselenomonas ruminantium, assembly GCA_902780915.1. Lineage (GTDB taxonomy): Bacteria > Bacillota > Negativicutes > Selenomonadales > Selenomonadaceae > Selenomonas_B > Selenomonas_B ruminantium_B. Next base: position 57,998 of record CACZHK010000008.1, read on the forward strand.
GCGTGGGTGGTGCGAACTATCAGGTTCCTGTGGAGGTCCGTCCCGACCGCCGCATGACTCTCGGTATCCGCTGGCTCGTAAACTATGCTCGTCTCCGTGGTGAGAAGACCATGGATGCTCGTCTTTCCGGTGAGCTGATGGATGCGGCCAACAACACGGGCGCAGCGATCAAGAAGAAGGAAGATACGCACAAGATGGCAGAGGCCAACAAGGCGTTCGCACATTATCGCTGGTAATCCGTAAGACCGTATCTATATATAAGGAGAGAAAATAAAAGTGGCAAGAGAGTTTTCCCTTGAAAAAACTCGTAATATCGGTATCATGGCTCACATCGATGCCGGTAAGACGACCACCACGGAACGCATCCTCTTCTACACGGGTGTCAACCACAAAATCGGTGAGGTTCATGATGGCGCTGCTACCATGGACTGGATGGTTCAGGAGCAGGAGCGCGGTATCACCATTACTTCCGCAGCTACCACCTGCCACTGGAAGAACCATCGTATCAACATCATTGATACGCCGGGCCACGTGGACTTCACGGTAGAGGTTGAGCGTTCTCTGCGCGTGCTTGACGGTGCTGTGGCAGTCCTGACTGCCCGCGGTGGCGTTGAGCCTCAGACTGAGACCGTTTGGCGCCAGGCTGAGAAGTACCAGGTTCCCCGCATGGCTTATGTCAACAAGATGGACATTACCGGCGCGGACTTCTTCAACGTCATCAAGATGATGGAGGAGCGCCTCAATGCCAACGCGGTTGCTATCCAGCTGCCCATCGGTGCTGAGGATGATTTCCAGGGCATCATCGACCTCGTGAAGATGGAAGCCATCGTTTATGAAGACGATCTTGGCAAAGTCGCGGATGAGGTTGCCATTCCCGATGACATGAAGGATTTGGCTGAGGAATATCGCGAGAAGCTGCTGGAGGCTTGCTCCGAGCAGGATGACGAGTTCATGGAGAAGTACCTGGGCGGTGAGGATATCACCGAAGAGGACATCAAGAAGGTCATCCGCAAGGCTACCGTTACCTGCAACATGGTGCCTGTGGTCTGCGGCACTTCTTATCGCAACAAGGGCGTGCAGCCCTTGCTGGATGCTGTGGTTGACTACATGCCTGCTCCGACGGACATTCCTCCCATCAAGGGCGTGAATCCCGACACTGGCGAGGAAGACCATCGTCCTTCCAGCGATGAGGAGCCTTTCTCCGCTCTGGCTTTCAAGATCATGACTGATCCCTATGTCGGCAAGCTGGCTTTCTTCCGTGTGTACTCCGGTATCCTCGAGTCTGGCTCCTATGTGTATAACTCCACTAAGGGCAAGAAAGAGCGTATCGGCCGTATCCTCCAGATGCACGCCAACAACCGCAAGGAAATCGATAAGGTTTACAGCGGCGATATTGCTGCTGCTGTGGGCCTCAAGGATACCACCACTGGTGATACCCTCTGCGATGAGAACAAGCAGATCATCCTCGAATCCATGGTCTTCCCGGATCCGGTTATCTCCGTTGCGGTGGAGCCGGCTACCAAGAACGACCAGGAGAAGATGGGCGTTGCTCTCCAGAAGCTGGCTGAGGAGGATCCGACTTTCAGGGTCCACACTGATCAGGAAACTGGCCAGTGCATCATCTCCGGCATGGGCGAGCTTCACCTGCAGATCATCGTTGACCGCATGCTCCGCGAATTCAAAGTGGACTGCAAGGTCGGCGAGCCCCAGGTTGCTTATCGCGAGACCATCCGCAAGACCGTCGAGGCAGAAGGCAAGTTCGTTCGCCAGTCCGGTGGTCATGGTCAGTATGGTCACTGCTGGCTCAAGCTGGAGCCCCAGGAAGCTGGCGCTGGCTTCAGCTTCGAGAACAAGGTGGTGGGCGGTGCTATTCCCAAGGAATTCATCAAGCCCATCGAGGAAGGTGTCAAGCAGGCCATGGAGTCTGGTGTCGTAGCCGGTTATCCGGTGGTCGATGTCAAGGCTACGGTCTACGACGGTTCCTTCCACGAGGTCGACTCTTCCGAGGCTGCCTTCAAGATTGCCGGTTCCATGGCATTCAAGAACGGCGCCGAGAAGGCCAACCCGGTTCTCCTCGAGCCGTATGTTAAGGTTGAGGTCATCGTTCCCGAGGATTACATGGGCGATGTCATCGGCGACCTTAACTCCCGCCGCGGCCGCATCGACGGCATGGAGCCGCGCAATGGTGCTCAGGTCATCAATGCGTTCGTTCCTCTGTCCGAGATGTTCGGTTACTCGACGGATCTGCGTTCCAAGACACAGGGTCGCGGGAACTACTCCATGGAGGTTTCCTACTATGATGAGGTTCCCAAGAATATAGCCGACGCTGTTACTGCCAAGAATAAGGGCGAATAAGGGAGGAAAAAATCAATGGCAAAAGAAAAGTTTGAGAGAACTAAGCCGCATGTCAACATCGGCACCATTGGTCACGTTGACCATGGCAAGACTACTCTGACGGCTGCAATCACGAAGTGCCTGTCCGAGAAGGGCATGGCTAAGTTCGAGGATTACGCTGATATCGATAAGGCTCCTGAGGAGCGCGAGCGCGGTATCACCATCAACACCGCTCACGTTGAGTATGAGACCGAGAAGCGTCACTATGCTCACGTTGACTGCCCGGGCCATGCTGACTATGTCAAGAACATGATCACCGGCGCTGCTCAGATGGACGGTGCAATCCTGGTTGTTTCCGCTGCTGATGGCCCCATGCCTCAGACCCGTGAGCACATCCTGCTCGCTCGTCAGGTGGGCGTGCCTGCTATCGTTGTCTTCCTGAACAAGGTTGACCAGGTTGACGATCCCGAGCTCCTCGAGCTCGTTGAGATGGAAGTTCGTGAGCTGCTCTCCAGCTACGAGTTCCCCGGCGACGACATTCCCGTTGTTTCCGGCTCCGCTCTGAAGGCTCTCGAGGGCGATGAGGCTATGAAGGCTAAGATCTATGAGCTCATGGATGCTGTTGACGAGTACATCCCGACTCCGACCCGTGACACTGACAAGCCTTTCCTCATGCCTGTTGAGGACGTGTTCACCATCACTGGCCGCGGCACCGTTGCTACCGGCCGTGTGGAGCGTGGCGAGCTGAAGCTCAACGACACTGTTGAGATCGTCGGCCTGCAGGATGAGCCGAAGTCCACCGTTGTTACCGGTATCGAGATGTTCCGCAAGATGCTGGACAGCGCTGTGGCCGGCGATAACATCGGTGCTCTGCTCCGCGGCGTTGACCGCAAGGAGATCGAGCGCGGCCAGGTTCTGGCTAAGCCCGGCACCATCAACCCCCACACCAAGTTCAAGGCTCAGGTTTACGTCCTGACCAAGGAAGAGGGCGGCCGTCACACTCCGTTCTTCACCAACTATCGTCCTCAGTTCTACTTCCGTACCACTGACGTTACCGGCGTTGTCCGTCTGCCCGAGGGCACTGAGATGGTTATGCCTGGCGATAACGTTGAGATGGACGTTGAGCTCATCACCCCGATCGCTATCGAGAAGGGCCTCCGCTTCGCTATCCGCGAGGGTGGCCACACCGTTGGCGCCGGCCGCGTGACTGAGGTCGAGGCTTAATCTAACGACAGTCAAATCCCTTTGTAAGAGCGGCGCTCGCGTCGCTCTTATTTAGAGGGTTGAAACAAACAGGTACACCCCCATGCGATGACGTGGCAGATGGCTTGGCCTGGTTCCAAGGGAACTGCTACGGAGAAATGTTTGGGCCATGGGGATGTCCTGTCCCTGCAGGGCCGAGAGGCTTTCAGCCTTGCAGGGACAGGACATCTTCATTGCAAGAGCCTGGACGATAAGGAGGAAAACACATTGTCTAAGCAACAGAAAATCAGAATCCGTTTGAAGGCTTATGATCATAAAGCCCTCGATCAGAGTGCAGTAAAGATTGTGGATACTGCAAAGAAGACCGGCGCCATGGTGTCCGGCCCGATTCCCCTCCCGACGGAGAAGAACATCTACACGATTTTGCGTTCCCCGCATGTCAACAAGGACTCCCGTGAGCAGTTCGAGATGCGCACCCACAAGCGCCTTATTGACATCCTGCAGCCGACCAACAAGACTGTTGATGCGCTCATGCGTCTCGACCTTCCGGCTGGCGTGGACATCGAAATCAAACTTTAATCCCAGGGGAGGTGGAATGAATGTCTAAAGCAATTTTAGGTAGAAAACTTGGCATGACCCAGATCTTCACGGAAGAGGGCAAGGTCGTTCCCGTAACGGTTGTGGAAGCCGGCGGCAACATCGTCATCCAGAACAAGACGGTTGAGACCGATGGCTACAACGCAGTGCAGCTCGGCTTTGGCGAAATCAAGGAGAACAAGGTCAACAAGCCAATGAAAGGCCATTTCGACAAGGCTGGCGTGAAGCCGGTGAAGTTCATTCGCGAGATGCGCCTTCAGGATCCTTCTGAATATAAAGTCGGTGATTCCATCGGCGTTGATATATTCGCTGCAGGTGAGTTAGTCGATGTAACGGGTACCTCCAAGGGCAAAGGCTTTGCCGGCGGTATCAAGCGTCACAACTTCGCACGTGGCCCCATGGGACATGGTTCCAAGTCTCATCGTGAGCCCGGTTCCACTGGTGCCATGATTTCCGGCCCCGGCGGACGCGTGCTGAAGGGCAAGAAGCTCCCCGGCCGCATGGGTGGCGAGCGCGTTACGGTGCAGCGCCTCACGGTTGTCCGTGTGGACACTGACCGCAACCTCATCCTCATCAAGGGCGCTATCCCTGGCCCCAAGAAGAGCTTTGTTGTGATCAAGGACACTGTCAAGCCCGCAAAGCAGGCTAAAAACTGATTGGAAGGAGGATACCCTAAATTATGGCTAACGTAGCAGTTTATGACATCGCTAACAAGCAGGTCGGCGATATCGAACTCAATGACAACATTTTCGGCGTAGAGATGAACGCAGGCCTTCTCCATCAGGCCGTCATCATGCAGCTGGCCGCTCAGCGTCTCGGCACTCATGCCACCAAGACCCGCGGCTTCGTCCGTGGCGGTGGCCGCAAGCCCTGGAAGCAGAAGGGCACTGGCCGCGCTCGCAGCGGTTCTACCCGCAGCCCCTTGTGGGTGGGCGGCGGCACGGTCTTCGGACCCCATCCCCGCAAGTATGCTTTCACTATGCCTCGCAAGCAGCGTCGTCTGGCACTTAAGTGTGCTCTTTCCGACAAGGTTAAGAGCGGCGACCTCATCGTTCTCGACAAGCTCGCTTTCGATGCTCCCAAGACCAAGCAGATGGTCGAGGTGCTGAAGAGCTTCAGCGTCGAGAAGAAGGCTCTCTTCATCACTGCTGATGAAGCTGAGGCTGTTGAGAAGTCCGCACGCAACATTCCGGGCGTGAAGGCCATCACGGCTCTGGGCCTCAATGTCCATGACATCCTGAACCATGGCAAGCTCTTTGTCACCAAGGATGCCGTCGCACGTATCGAGGAGGTATTCGCATAATGGAAGCACGTGAAATCCTGATCCGTCCGCTCATCACCGAGCGTACGACCCAGCTGATGGCTGAGGGCAAATACGTCTTCGTTGTGGCGAAGGCCGCCAACAAGATCGAGATTGCCAAGGCCGTGGCCGAGGTATTCAATGTCAAGGTTGAAAAGGTCAACACCGTGAACGTTCTCGGCAAGACCAAGCGCATGGGCCGCACTTCCGGCAAGCGCCCTGACTATAAAAAGGCTATCGTGAAGCTCGCTGCTGGCGAAAGCATCGAGTTCTTCCAGGCCTAATCTTAGAAGAAGGAGGTAAACAAAAGTGGCAGTAAAATCCTTTAAACCCTATTCTGCAGGCCGTCGTTTCATGACCGTCGCTTCTTTCGACGAGATCACCACCGACAAGCCTGAGAAGTCCCTGACTGAGCGCCTGAAGAAGAACGGCGGCCGCAATCAGCAGGGCCGCCTGACCGTTCGCCATCAGGGCGGCGGCCACAAGCGCCTCTATCGTATCATCGACTTCAAGCGCACCAAGGACGGCATCCCCGCTCGCGTGGCTACCATCGAATACGATCCTAACCGCAGCGCCCGCATCGCTCTCCTCAACTATGTTGATGGCGAGAAGCGCTACATCCTGGCTCCCAATGGCCTCAAGGTAGGCGATATGGTTGAGTCCGGCCCCGAGGCCGACATCAAGGTGGGCAATGCCCTGCCTCTGAAGAATATCCCGGTAGGTACTACCGTCCATGCTGTCGAGCTCAAGATCGGCAAGGGTGCGCAGCTGGTTCGTTCCGCTGGCACCAGCGCACAGCTCATGGCTAAGGAAGGCAACTATGCGCTTCTCCGCATGCCTTCCGGCGAGCTCCGCAAGGTTCACATCAACTGCCGTGCCACCATCGGTGAAGTCGGCAACCTGGAGCATGAGAACATCACTCTCGGCAAGGCTGGCCGCAGCCGCTGGCTCGGTATCCGTCCGGAGAACCGCGGCGTTGCCATGAACCCGAATGACCATCCGCACGGCGGTGGTGAGGGCCGTTCCCCTGTTGGCCGCAAGAACCCTGTTACCAAGTGGGGCAAGTGCGCTATGGGTACGAAGACCCGCCGCAAGCACAAGGCTTCCGAAAGCCTCATAGTGAAGCACCGCACGAAGTAAGAGAGGGGGATAAACTTTGTCAAGATCCATTAAGAAGGGCCCTTTCGTTGAAGAAAGCCTCATGAAGAAGATCACGGCTCTCAACGAAGCTAACGATAAAAAGGTTGTCAAGACCTGGTCCAGAAGTTCCACGATTTTCCCGGACTTCGTAGGTCATACCATTGCAGTCCATGATGGACGCAAGCATGTGCCTGTCTATGTCACTGAGGACATGGTCGGCCATAAGCTGGGCGAGTTCGCACCCACCCGCACCTTCAAAGGCCATGCCGGCGAAGAGCGCAAGACCTCACTGAAGTAAGCGAAAGGAGAATCGTTGTGGAATCAAAAGCAGTAGCTAAATACGTTCGCATCGCTCCGCGCAAGGTTCGTGTGGTCATGGATCTCATCCGTGGCAAGAACGTCGCTGAGGCATTTGCGATTTTGAAGTTCACGCCGAAGGTCGGCGCTGAAGTTGTCGAGAAGGTTCTGCGCAGCGCTGTTGCCAACGCTGAGAACAACTTCGACATGGACGTGGACAAGCTCTACGTTTCCTCCGCCTTCGTTGATCAGGGTCCTACCCTCAAGCGCATCCATCCGCGTTCCCGCGGCCAGGCTTTCAAGATCCTGAAGCGCACGAGCCATGTGACCATCGTCGTCAACGAGAAGAACTGAGAAGGAGGGAAACGGATTGGGTCAGAAAGTTAATCCGCATGGTATTCGCCTTGGCATCGTCAAGCAGTGGGATGCCAAGTGGTATGCAGACAAGGATTTTGCAGATAACCTGCATGAAGATATCAAGATTCGTGATTACCTGAAGAAGAGCCTCCTGGCAGCAGGAATCTCCAGGATTGAGACGGAGCGCACCAAGAACCGCCTCAAGATCACCATTCACACCGCAAAGCCGGGCATGGTCATCGGCCGCGGTGGTTCCGGCATCGAGCAGATCAAGGAAGGCCTCAAGGGCTACACCGAGAAGCGCGTTGACATCAACATCGCTGAGATCAAGCAGCCGGACATGGATGCAACTCTGGTGGCTGAGAACATCGCTTCCCAGCTGGAGCGCCGCATCGCTTTCCGCCGTGCCATGAAGCAGTCCGTGGGCCGCACCATGCGCCTGGGCGCCAAGGGCATCAAGATCACCTGCAGCGGCCGTCTCGGCGGTGCAGAGATCGCACGCAGCGAAAGCTATCGTGAGGGCAGCATTCCCCTTCACACACTCCGTGCAGACATCGATTACGGCACGGCTGAGGCTCATACCACGTATGGCCGCATCGGTATCAAGGTTTGGATCTTCAAGGGCGAAGTCCTTCCGGAGAGAAAGCAGCGTAAAGTTGCCAGCGAAGGGAGCGAAGCTTAATGTTACTTCCTAAGAGAGTTAAATATCGCAAGCAGTTCCGTGGCCGCATGAAGGGCAAGGCTCATCGCGGCAACACTGTGAGCCATGGTGAGTTTGGCCTGGTGGCTCTTGAGCCCGCCTGGATCACCAACCGCCAGATCGAGGCAGCCCGTATCGCTATGACTCGTTACATCAAGCGCGGCGGCCAGGTCTGGATCAAGATTTTCCCGGACAAGCCCGTGACTGCAAAGCCGGCTGAGACCCGCATGGGTTCCGGCAAGGGCTCGCCCGAGTACTGGGTAGCAGTAGTGAAGCCCGGCCGCGTCCTCTTCGAGATGGACGGCGTTTCCAAGGAAGTTGCCCGTGAGGCAATGCGCCTTGCCGGCCATAAGCTGCCCATCAAGACCAAGTTCGTGACCAAGGAAGACACTGTAGCAGAGGGTGGTGAAGCATAATGAAGGTTAATGAGATTCGCGAGATGAACGCAGACGAACTGAACCAGAAGCTTGCTTCGCTCAAAGAGGAGCTCTTCAACCTCCGTTTCCAGCTCGCCACCGGCCAGCTTGACAACCCGATGCGTATCAAAGATGTGAAGAAGACGATCGCCCGCATCAAGACGATCCAGCGCGAGCAGGCTGCCAAGGCCTAATGGCGCCAAACAAGTGATATGCAGAAGGAAGGAGGCTCCCTAATGAGCGAGAGAAACGTACGTAAGACTAAGGTCGGCAAGGTTATTTCCGACAAGATGGACAAGACCGTCGTGGTTGCTATCGAGGAGATCGAGCAGCACAAGCTTTACAAGAAGCCGGTCAAGAGGACTGTGAAATTCCATGCGCATGACGAGAAGAACGATGCGCATGTTGGCGATAAGGTGTCCCTGATGGAGACCCGTCCCCTTTCCAAGACCAAGCGCTGGAGAGTGGTCGAGGTTATCGAGCGCGCTAAGTAAGCCAAATACACGAAGAAGGAGGTTACATAATGATTCAGCAGCAAACTATCCTGAATGTTGGCGACAACACGGGCGCGAAAGAAATCATGTGCATCCGCGTGCTTGGCGGCTCTTACCGCAAGTATGCTAACATCGGCGACATCATTGTCGCAGCAGTGAAGTCCGCAGCTCCGGGCGGCCAGGTGAAGAAGGGCGATGTCGTGAAGGCAGTCGTCGTTCGCAGCGTGAAGGGCCTGCGCCGCGCTGACGGTTCCTATATCCGTTTCGACGAGAATGCAGCCGTCATCATCAAGGAAGACAAGACTCCGAGGGGCACTCGTATTTTCGGACCGGTAGCCAGAGAGCTTCGCGACAAAGACTTCATGAAGATCGTCTCTTTGGCTCCTGAAGTACTTTAATTCGTGAGGAGGTGCTATTTTGTCACTCGTTAAACTGAACGTGAAGAAGGGCGACACGGTAGTCGTGCTGTCCGGCAAAGATAAGGGCAAGCAGGGCAAGGTTGTGGCTGCTATGCCGAAGAAGGGCAAGGTTGTCGTTGAGGGCGTGAACAAGGTGAAGCGTCACACGAAGCCGAACGTCAAGGCTCCTCAGGGCGGCATCCTGGTGAAGGAAGCTCCCATGCATGCTTGCAAGGTCATGCTGGTCTGCCCCGCCTGCTCCAAGGCTACCCGCGTAGCACACAAGGAAGTCAATGGCAAGAACGTCCGCGTCTGCAAGAAGTGCGGCGAAGTAATCGATCAGACCAAATAATAGAAGGAAGGAGGAAATACATTGGATAGATTACAGGAAAAGTACCAGAAGGAAGTTGTGCCTGCTCTCACCGAGAAGTTCGGCTACAAGAACGTGATGCAGCTTCCCAAGGTGGAGAAGGTCATCATCAACATGGGCGTTGGCGAGGCTGTGGGCAACCCCAAGGCCCTCGATGCTGCTGTGAGCGACCTCACCATCATCTCCGGCCAGAAGCCGCTGCTCACCCGCGCCAAGAAGTCCCTGGCTGCCTGGAAGCTCCGTGAGGGCATGCCCATCGGCTGCAAGGTGACCCTGCGCGGCGAGCGCATGTACCAGTTCCTCGACAAGTTCATGAACGTTGCCCTGCCGCGCGTCCGTGACTTCCGTGGTGTGTCCGGCACTGCCTTCGACGGCCGTGGCAACTACGCTGTCGGTCTCAAAGAGCAGCTCATTTTCCCGGAAATCGAGTACGATAAGATCGACAAGATCCGTGGCATGAACATTGTTATCGTTACGACGGCACAGACGGATGAGGAAGCCAGAGAGCTCCTGAAACTCATGGGTATGCCGTTCAAAGCATAAGAGGAGGAAAGAAGCTCATGGCAAAGAAGTCTATGGTAGAGAAGTGGAGCAAAGAGCCCAAGTTCTCTACTCGTCAGTACAACCGTTGCAAGATCTGCGGCCGTCCCCATGGCTACATGCGCAAGTTCGACATGTGCCGCATCTGCTTCCGCGAGCAGAGCTACGCAGGCGCTATTCCTGGCGTGACCAAGGCTAGCTGGTAATTCTTATTATTTGAAAGGAGGATATCGATTCATGGTAATGACTGATCCTATTGCAGATATGCTGACCCGTTTGCGCAATGCAAACTCTGTATTCCACGAGACGGTGGATGTCCCCGGTTCCAAGATCAAGAGCGCTATCGCTGAGGTCTTGAAGGAAGAGGGCTTCATCAAGGACTATTCTTTCAATGAGGACAACAAGCAGGGTGTCATCACGATTTCCCTGAAGTACGGCCCCAACCGCGAGAAGGTTATCTCCGGCATCAAGCGTATTTCCAAGCCTGGTCTCCGCCAGTATGCAAAGCACGATGAGCTGCCTCGCGTGCTGGGCGGCCTCGGCATCGCCATCATCTCCACTTCCAAGGGGATCATGAGCGACAAGCAGGCTCGCAAGGCCGGCCTCGGCGGCGAAGTCATCGCTTACGTTTGGTAATTGAAAGATAGTCAGGAGGTGTACAGATGTCAAGAATTGGTAGAGCACCGATTGAGATTCCCGCTGGCGTAACCGTTACGGTCGGCGAGGACAATTTGGTGAAAGTCAAAGGCCCGAAAGGTGAGCTTTCCCGCCAGATCAGCCCGGAAATGAAAGTAACCATCGACAATGGCGTCCTCACTGTTGAGCGCCCGTCTGATGATAAAATGCACAGGTCTCTCCATGGCCTCTCCCGTACCCTTATCAACAACATGGTTGTTGGTGTGACGGAAGGCTATCAGAAGAACCTCGAGATCGCAGGTGTCGGCTATCGTGCCCAGAAGCAGGGCAAGAACCTGAACCTGTCCCTTGGTTTCTCCCACCCGGTCATCGTTGAGCCCCCCGAGGGTATCACCTTCGACGTGCCCAGCGCAACCGCCATCACGGTTTCCGGCATCGACAAGGAAGTTGTCGGCCAGATCGCTGCAGAGATCCGCAGCTTCCGTGAGCCCGAGCCGTACAAGGGCAAGGGCATCAAGTACGCTGGTGAGCATATCCGTCGCAAAGAGGGTAAAGCCGGCGCTAAGGGCAAGAAATAAGGAACTGACTCGAGAAAGGAGTGAATCTCTGTGCTTATTAAGGCAGATAAGAATAAGGCACGCCAGAAGCGTCATCTGCGTGTCCGCAACCATATCGCTGGCACTGCGGCTCGTCCGCGCCTCAATGTTTACAGGAGCCTTGCCAACATCTATGCTCAGATCATCGACGATGAGAAGGGCATGACCCTGGTTTCCGCCAGCACTCAGGACAAGGGCTTCGAGAATTACGGCGGCAACATCGAGGCCGCCAAGGCCATCGGTGCTGAGATTGCCAAGCGCGCTCTGGAGAAGGGCATCAGCGAGGTAGTCTTCGACCGCGGCGGCTATGTGTACCATGGCCGTGTGGCAGCCCTGGCTGAGGCCGCTCGTGAAGCAGGCCTGAAATTCTAAAAAACAAAGGAGGTAAATGAATGGCTAGAAATATGGACAACGAAACTCCGGAGTTCGAGGAGAAAGTTGTATACATTAACCGAGTTGCGAAAGTCGTCAAGGGCGGCCGCCGCTTCTCCTTCAGCGCCCTGGTTGTGGTCGGCAACAAGAAGGGCAAGGTCGGCGTTGGTCTCGGCAAGGCTGCTGAGGTTCCCGAGGCTATCCGCAAGGGTGTCGAGGATGCAAAGAAGAACCTCATCACTGTTGCCCTGAAGGACAACCGCACCATTCCCCATGAGATGCTGGGCATCTTCGGCGCAGGCCAGGTCATGATGAAGCCGGCTGCCAAAGGTACCGGTGTCATCGCCGGCGGCCCCGTGCGTGCCGTACTGGAACTGGCAGGCGTTCATGACATCCTGACCAAGTCCCTGGGTTCTTCCAACCCCAACAACATGGTCCGTGCAGCTATGGAAGGCCTGAAGGCTCTCAAGCAGCCCGAGATCGTGGCTGAACTCCGTGGCAAGACCGTCGCTGAGATTTTAGGTTAAGGAGGCTCTTTAAGCAATGGCAAAAGTAAAAGTTACGCTCAAGAGGAGCCTCATTGGCCGTCCTGAGACCCAGCGCCGCACTGTCCGCGCTCTTGGCCTGCGCAAGGTGAACTCTGTTTCCATCCTGCCGGACAATCCGGCTGTGCGCGGCCAGCTCCACAAGGTTGAGCATTTGATCTCTGTGGAAGAGATTGCAGAATAATTCTAGAGGACAGGAGGTGCAAGCATGAAGTTACATGAATTACAGCCCGCAGAGGGTTCCCGCAAGGAGAGGAGCCGCGTTGGCCGTGGCCTCGGCTCCGGCAATGGCAAGACTTCCGGCCGCGGCATGAAGGGCCAGAATTCCCGCAGCGGCGGCGGTGTCCGCACCGGCTTCGAGGGTGGCCAGATGCCTATCTACCGTCGTCTCCCGAAGCGCGGTTTCAAGAACATCTGGGCCAAGACCTTTGCAGAGGTCAACGTGGAGAGCCTGAACCGTTTTGACGATGGTGCAGTGATTGATCCCATAGTTCTGGTTGAGAGCGGCATCCTGAAGAATGTCCGCGACGGCATCCGCATCCTTGGCAAGGGCGAGCTCACCAAGAAGCTCACTGTGCGCGCCAATGGCTTCACTAAGTCTGCGCAGGAGAAGATCACGGCAGCTGGTGGCAGCTTCGAGGTTATTAAGCGCAAAGGTGAAGATGAGGTGAAGTAAGGTGCTCACAGCCCTTGGCAACATCTTCAAGATTCCCGAACTTCGAGATAAGATCATCTTTACTCTCATCATGTTCGCGATCTTCCGGATGGGGACTCATATCCCCGTCCCAGGGGTTGACCCAGCGGCGATCGAGCAGCTTTTTGCCAATGGCAGCCTCTTCGGTCTCCTTGACCTCTTCTCAGGTGGTGCATTCAGCAAGTTTTCCATCTTTGCCATGAGCATCACCCCCTACATCAATGCGGCCATCATCATCCAGCTGTTGAATGTGGTCATTCCCACGCTGGAGCAATGGTCCAAAGAAGGGGCAGAGGGGCACAAGAAGACTACGAAAGTCACCCGCTACCTGACAGTAGTGCTGGCTTTCCTTCAGGCTATCGGCATGTCCATCGGACTCAAGGCCGCTATCCTGAATCCCAGCCCGGTGAACATCCTCATCATAGCGATAACGCTTACGGCTGGTACGGTATTCCTGATGTGGCTGGGCGAGCAGATCACGGCACAGGGAGTTGGTAACGGCATATCCCTTATCATCTTCGCCGGCATCGTGGCGGCGCTCCCCAAGAACATCGGAACCATCTATCATTACGTGCAGGCAGGCACCATCAGCTACTTCAGCGTGTTTATGTTCATGGTCATAGCAGTTGCCATGGTCGTGTTCGTCATCCACGTTGAGACCGGCTTCCGCCACATACCCATTTCCTATACGAAGAGGGTAGGAGGGGGCCAGCGGGCATACGGCGGTCATTCCAGCCATATCCCCCTGAAGGTGAACCAGGCAGGCGTAATCCCCATCATCTTTGCGTCATCCGTGCTGATGTTTCCAGTGACCATTGCCCAGTTCATTGAAGTGCCCTGGGTAAAGACCGTTGCCAGTTATTTGCAGTGGGGGACACCATTGCAGACGGCACTGTACGTCCTGCTCATCGTGTTCTTTACTTACTTCTATACTGCGGTTACTGTAAAGATATCGGATATGGCAGAGAACCTCAAGAAATACGGCGGCTTCATCCCAGGCATCCGCCCGGGCCAGCCGACGGCAGATTATCTTGACCATGTCATGACCCGCATCACTCTGGCCGGCTCCATCTTCCTGGCCTTCATCGCGGTGCTGCCCAACATGATTGCGGCAGCCACCCACATTGAAGGCGTGTACTTTGGCGGCACGGCCCTGCTGATTGTGGTGGGCGTTGCCCTCCAGACCATGAAGCAGATCGAGTCCATGGTGGTTATGCGCCACTATGAAGGGTTCATGAAATAAGGGGTCATAAAATAAGGAGGCACAAAAATGCATATCTTGTTGATGGGCCCCCCGGGTGCCGGCAAGGGCACGCAGGCGGCTGCACTGGTGAAGGAACTGGGCGTTCCTCATATCTCCACCGGGGATATGTTCCGGGCAGCCATCAAGGAAGGCACCGAGATGGGCAAGAAGGCCAAGTCCTTCATTGATGCCGGAAATCTGGTGCCGGATGAAGTGACCATCGGCATCGTCCGCGACAGGCTTGCCAAGGACGATTGCAAGAAAGGCTTCATCCTGGATGGGTTCCCCCGTACAGTGGGGCAGGCTGATGCACTGAAGGGCATCCTCTCAGACCTTGGCCTGACGCTTGACAAGGTGCTGAATATCAGCGTGCCTAGCAGCGAGCTCATCGAGCGTGCTGTAGGTCGCCGCATCTGCAAGGCTTGCGGCGCCACCTATCACCTGAAATTCAACCCGACCAAGGTCGAGGGCAAGTGCGATGAATGCGGCGGCGAGCTTTACCAGCGCGCTGACGACACGGCTGAGACCATGGGCAATCGTCTGAAGAAGTACGAGGAGTCCACGAAGCCGCTCATCGATTACTACACAGCAGCAGGCATCTATGCCGAAGTTGATGGCCGTCAGGAAATCAGCAAGGTGACCGAAAGCCTGGTTGCAGTCCTCAAGGGCTGAAAGGGAGCTTGAAGCTTCCAAGTATTGTTGCGAGGGCGGCCTATATGGCCGCCCCCTTGCAATGATACGAATGTATTCATGAATTTAATAATGTTCTGTTGTTGGGCATGGCATGAGAAATGCGGAAAGCTCCTTTGGAATGACTTTGGCCCAACCAAGTTAATGTAAAGGGGAAGAACATGTCAAAACAAGATGTTATTGAAGTAGAAGGCAAGGTTCTGGAAGCACTGCCCAATGCAATGTTCCAGGTCGAGCTTGAAAATGGTCATGTTGTACTGGCTCATGTATCCGGCAAGATCCGCATGAACTTCATCCGTATCCTGCCAGGGGACAAGGTCACGATTGAGCTCACGCCTTATGACTTGACCCGTGGCCGTATAACCTACCGATTCAAATAAGGTCAGCTGGCTCCTTGAAAATTTTTTTGTTTTCCTGCAAAAAAAACTAGGCAGGGACGCAAAAAGATGGTATACTCGAGAAATGACAGACTGACAATAAGGAAAAGGAGGCATACTTTAATGAAGGTTAAGCCGTCAGTGAAGCGTATCTGTGAAAAATGCAAAGTCATCAAGCGCAAGGGCCGTGTCATGGTCATCTGCGAGAATCCTAAGCATAAACAGAGACAAGGTTGATTATTTGATTTATAAGGAGGTGCTTTATTAATGGCACGTATTGCCGGTGTAGATTTGCCCCGTGACAAGAGAATTGAAATTGCTTTGACTTACATCTATGGT
This sequence comes from Pseudoselenomonas ruminantium, assembly GCA_902780915.1. GTDB lineage: Bacteria > Bacillota > Negativicutes > Selenomonadales > Selenomonadaceae > Selenomonas_B > Selenomonas_B ruminantium_B. The sequence continues at coordinate 73,636 of CACZHK010000008.1, forward strand.
ATCGGTCTTACGACTTCCAAGAAGCTCATCGCCATGACTGGCGTGAACGCTGATACCCGTACTCGTGACCTCACGGAGGACGAAGTTGTTAAGCTTCGTGATGCTATCGATAAGAACGTGGTGGTTGAAGGTGACCTTCGCCGCGAGCGTCAGATGGACATCAAGAGACTCGTTGATATCGGCTGCTACCGTGGCCGCCGCCACCGTCTCGGCCTTCCTGTCCGTGGACAGAACACCAAAAACAATGCCCGCACCCGTAAAGGCCCGAAAAAGGCCGTTGCAGGCAAGAAGAAAGACTAATGAAGGAGGGTTAACTGGTGGCAGTTAAGAAAGCAGTCCGCACGAAGAAAAAAGTTCGCAAGAACGTCGAATATGGCGTAGCGCACATCAGCTCTACGTTCAACAACACCATTGTCACGCTCACTGACAGGAGCGGCAATGCACTTTCCTGGGCAAGCGCTGGCGGCCTCGGTTTCCGTGGTTCCCGCAAGAGCACTCCGTTCGCTGCTCAGATGGCAGCCGAGACGGCAGCCAAGGCAGCTATGGAGCACGGCCTGAAGCAGGTCGAGGTCTATGTGAAGGGCCCCGGTGCCGGCCGTGAGGCAGCAATCCGTTCCCTGCAGGCTACGGGCCTTGAGGTCAGCATGATCAAGGATGTTACCCCGATCCCGCACAACGGCTGCCGTCCGCCGAAGCGTAGAAGAGTTTAATAGGAGGTGCATTTTTCTAATGGCAATTGATAGAGTTCCAGCCATTAAGCGTTGCCGTGCCCTCGGCCTCGAGCCCGCGGTAATCGGCCGTTCCAAGGAATCCAAGCGTCAGCCGCGCCGTACCAACCGCAAGGTGTCCGAGTATGGCCTCCAGCTGAAGGAGAAGCAGAAAGCAAAGTTCATCTACGGTGTGCTGGAGAAGCAGTTCCGTGGATATTACGATAAGGCAAAGAAGATGCAGGGCGTTACCGGTGAGAACCTCCTCGGTCTCCTGGAGCGCCGCCTGGACAACGTGGTTTTCCGTCTTGGCCTCGCCAACACCCGTCGTCAGGCTCGTCAGCTGGTGAACCACGGTCACTTCACTGTGAACGGCAAGCGCGTGGATATCCCCTCCGCGCTGGTTTCTGTTGGCGATGTCATCGCTGTGTCCGAAAAGAGCCAGCAGGGCGCCTTCTTCAAGGAGCTCAAGGAGAGCAGCAACCATCTGTCCGCTCCCGCATGGCTCGAGGCTGACCAGGCTGGTCTCACCGGCAAGGTCACCCGTTTCCCGAACCGTGACGAGATCGATGTTCCTGTAAATGAGCAGGCTATCGTCGAGTTGTACTCCAAATAATGATCTTTTGTGCCTTTGCGCATAGCGTTATTGTTATTTGAGGAGGTTACTTCAAGATGATCGACATCGAGAAACCAAAAATTGAAATTGCGGAGATCAGTGAGGATAACCGCTACGGCAAGTTCATCTGTGAGCCTCTGGAGCGTGGCTATGGCACCACCTTTGGCAACAGCCTCCGCCGTATGCTTCTGTCCTCGCTGGAAGGTGCTGCAATTACCTCCATCAGAATCGATGGTGTGCTCCATGAGTTCTCCACCATCCCCGGAGTACGCGACGATGTGACCAACATCGTGCTGAACCTGAAGCAGCTCTGCCTGAAGATGCAGGGCAGCGAGCCTCGCACCATCAGCATTGATGTAGAAGGCGAGAAGGAAGTCACCGGTGCCGACGTCATCTGCGGCGAAGACATCGAAGTCCTGAACCCTGACCTGCACATTGCTACGGTGAACGAGACCGGCAAGCTCAAGATTGAAATGACCGTTGAGCGTGGCCGTGGATATGCTTCGGCTGACAAGAACAAGAAGCCGGATGATGTCATCGGCATCATTCCCATTGATTCCATTTTCTCCCCGGTGCAGCGCGTGAACTACACGGTGCAGGACACCCGCGTGGGCAATGTCACGGACTATGACAAGCTCATCCTGGAAGTCTGGACTGACGGTTCCCTGCGTCCCGAGGAAGCTGTCAGCAAGGCTGCCGGCATCCTGGTCATGCACCTGAAGCTGTTCCAGAACATGGACGGCCTCACTGAGGAGGAAATCGAGGAGGAGGCAACCTTCCCGGAGGAGGAAGTGGATACTTCTTCCAAGGTCCTGGAAATGACCATCGAGGATCTCGACCTCTCCGTGCGTTCCTTCAACTGCCTCAAGCGTGCTGACATCAACACCGTGGCAGACCTGGCCGAGAAATCGGAAGATGATATGATGAAGGTTCGCAACCTGGGACGCAAGTCCCTGGAGGAAGTCAAGAAGAAGCTCGAGGAGCTGGGACTTTCGCTCAAGCAGAACAACGATTGATAGGAAAGAGGGAAATAAATGAGACATAGTAAACTTAGCCGCAACGGTGCTGCTCGCAAGGCACTGCTGCGCAGCATTCTCACTTCCTTCTTCAGATATGGCCGCATCGAGACGACCCAGGCAAAGGCTCG
>CACZHK010000009.1 GCA_902780915.1 Pseudoselenomonas ruminantium
GGAGATACATTTCCTTGAATTGCCGAAGTTCAAGAGCAAGAGCGTGAAGGACATGAACCGCATGGAAAAATGGGCGGCCTACTTCTCCCCCGGCACCACAGATGAGGAACTGGAGGAAATCGCCGCCGCTGAAGAAGCCATCCGGGAAGCAATGGAGGTGGAAGACGTTTTCACCAAAGACGAGGTGGCTGGACGATGTCATCCTTGTCACTTATCATATCGAAGAAGGAGTGATACTGCATGTCGACAATAAGAAAGGATGCGCTCATGATGGTGCAGTCCTTACCAGAAAATCAACTGCATTTTATTGTAAATGTCATGAAAGAATTGTCTCATCTTATGCCCGTGAAGGAAAAAATAGCCGTACAGGACTATGATGCCAGAGAGCAGGCATTTGAACTTTTGGAGAGTATGCGAAAGAAAATTCCCGATTTTGATTATGAGCGGGAACTTGCAGAGTATAGAGAGGAAAAGTATCTCTGATGAGAATTTTACTGGATACAAATATCCTGATAGATTATCTGACGGAAAGAGAGCCCTTCTATCAAGATGCACGACAAATTCTTTTGGCTTGCAAAAACAAGCAATTATCTCCAAAGGAGTTTGTAGAAAAATTGGGATGATTACTGTATATGAAACAGAGTAAAGAAGCAATGTCATCCCCCCACCACCGCTTCGCGGTCCCCCGCCCCCAAGGGGGCGGACAAAAACACCGCATGGAAAAATGGGCGGCCTACTTCTCCCCTGCTACCTCCGATGAGGAACTGGAGGAAATAGCCGCCGGTGAAGAAGCCATCCGGGAAGCAATGGAGGTGGAAGACGTGTTCACCAAAGACGAAGTGGCAAGGAGGTCTTATGAGAAGGCCGAGAAATTCCGCCGCGACCAGGCGGCCCAGCTGAGCTATGCCCGACAGGAAGGCAAGGAAGAAGGAATTTTGGGTACGATAGCTGTGCTGAAAAGCCTTAACCTTGACAAAAAAGCCATTGCTATCAAACTGGCAGAGGCTTTTGGCCTTGATGACAAAGCAGCTTGCTTTCTGTTCTCGCGCGTATGTATAGACAGAATGATACAAGCGGAGGGCTGATGACGATGAAAAAGGTGATTTTCCTGCTGGCTGCCATGATGGTGATGATTTCTTCTACCTGCCTGGCCAATTCTTACAGGCTGGTGGAGGCTGAGTATAGCGTGCAGGCCGGCGACAGCCTGGATTCCATCGCTGCGGCTTATATGGCAAAGAATACCTACGGCCCCCGTGAGATCAGGGAGTTCAAGTCCGGCATCGTCCAGCTCAATGACTGGCTGCTGACCAGGGATGTGCAGGCCGGGGATACGGTGAAGGTCAATTACTGGGTCAGCGAGGCTGAGTGATATATATAGTCGGCACGGCAGCAGCCGTGCCGATTTTTTTTGTGCCGGGGCAGGTGTGGGGTGATGGCAGGGTTTGCCATGGTGGGCGGCGAATTTTATACCTGTATGGTATGTTTGATAATCGTGATAGCGGTAAGGTGATATATATGCAGGCCGGAAAAAACGAGCGCTTCATGAAGCTGCTTTCCATCTTTGCCATCATCGTGGTGACGGCGGTGGTGGGGCATATTGTGTCCATCATTTCTTATAACAACAGGGAGCATATGACCCGGGGTGCTGATTCGTCCCGGGAGTCTTATCTGCTGATTGACAAGCGCAAGGACAATACCAGTGCCTGGCTGAAGCGGGGCTTTGACCTGTCGGGGCAGAAGGTGGATCTGTCGGGGCAGATTTTTGACGGGGCGTTGAAAAACCGGGCTGTGGATGATATTTCCGACTGGCGCCTCACTCTGCGCCTGCATGGTGACTGCTTTTTGAACAATGCCTGGTGCGGGCAGGTGGAAATCCATCAGGGGGTGGCAAGTGGCGCGGAGAAGGTGCAGACGCTGGATCTGCGCCACTGCGACAGGGCGACCATCGAGCTTGATTACCGGCTGGAGGACAATGACCTTCTGATTCCCCTGACGGAGGGGGATTATCTGGTCTATTATCCTTCCCCTACCGACCGTGAGGTGCCGGTGCAGGCCGGGGGCAGTCTGGAGATGGGGATGATCTTCTACTATCTGGGCACGCTGGATCTGTCGGACTATGAAATCACTTATCAGTACCATAAGAGCTATACAGAGGGGGCGGGATTCTTCCTGATCCTGACTCTGGCTGTGCTCTGGTGCGCAGCTTTTTTCGGGGTGATGATTTCGTCCTATGCCTATCGCAAGGCCATGACGGAAATGGAGCACAGGAAAGTGGGCATTTCCTATATGGCGGTGATTTACGATTTTATCTGCATCGTGGATCTCGTCAATGATGATCTCATCCAGATACATGGCAGCGGCCTTTTCGGCCAGACTTCCGGCAAGAAGCTCAAGGCGGCGGACAGGCTCAAGCAGCTTTTCATGGCGGATATAGCCGATGAGTATCAGGAGAAGGTGCAGGATTTCCTGGATACGGGGACTCTGGCCGGGAGGCTGGATGGGGGCAGCCTGGCCTGCCAGTACAGGAGCAGGTCGGGGTTCTGGTATATCGTCAGGCTCTTTGCCATGGAGCAGGAACCGGGCCAGCCCTTGGAGCGCTTCATCTTTGCCCTGCGGAATATTGATGAGGACTGGCATGAGATGCTGAGCCTGCGGGAAAGCCGCAGGAAGGAGGAGCAGGCTGCCTACGGGGGCAAGGAGGTGCTCCGGCGCTACTCCCTCAGGCAGCTGATAGCAGAGGCGGAAGCTGATGCCAGGGCATCTGCCGGGGGACGGGAGCTCAAGCTGGAGTCGGATATCAGCTGCGAACTGCCGGAGTTTTTGCTGGGCTATCCCGGGCGGCTGCGGCTGGCTCTTTCCTGCCTGGCTCTGAGCGATATCCTGGCGGGGGCTGCCAGCCTGAAGCTCTCTCTGTATGCCAAGGCGGTGGAGGGCAGCTGCCATCTGCTGTTTTCCATGAAGAATGATGTGGCTTCAGCTCCCCGGGAGGGTGTTTCCGGCCTGTGCCTGAAGGTGGCGGAGGAAATCATCTCCCAGTTTTCTGCGGAGCTTTCCATCCTGGGGGATGAGGATGGGTCCGAGTTTTACTTTGAGCTGGATCAGGAGATGTGCGAGAAATGATGACCATCATCTATGGCACCTTGCTCTTCGTGGCCATCGTGGTGCTTATCTACATTGCCCAGAAGGATCATGACAATATAGATATTTATCAGTGGACCATGCTGCTCATCATGTCTGTGGTGATCACGGCCTACTGGCTGAGGTCGCAGGTGGCGACAGCAGATGGGGCCTATATCCTCCAGTGCTTTGCCTATTTTGACAGCACCTATCTCCTCTGCGTAGTGATTCTCTATTTGCTGCACATCATTGGCATCAGGACCTGGCCCTGGGTGAAGATTGTCCTCTATGGGCTGGCTTCGCTGCATGTGCTCGTCGTTTTTTTCTGCTATCACACCGACCTTTATTACAGCAGCATCATCCTGACGGAGAGCAGCATGGGCACGGCGGTGAGGACTGTGCCGGGGCCGCTGAAGATCCTGCATCTGCCCTATATGGCCGTGATGGTGGGAGTGCTCATGGCGGTGGTGGTTCTGGCTGTGCGGCGCAGGGGCACCTATCCGCTGCTGCACTTCATCGCTTATCTGGCACTGCCGCTGCTGACCATGGTGCTCTATGGGGTGGAGCTGCTGCTGGATACGGGCTTTTCCCTCATTCCTCTGCTCTATGGGCTGGGGGCGGTGATGATCGCCCTGCGATATGACAAGGCCCACGCCTATGATATAGGTTTTCTCATGGCTGAAAGCCACAGGGAGGATGAGGAAAAGGGCTATCTGGCAGTGAGCCCGGAGAGGGAATTTTTGGCCTGCAACAGGCGGTGCCGGGATTTCCTGCCCTTCTTGAAAGATCTGCAAGTGGATGAAAGGCTGCCCCGGGAGGACGAGCTGGGGCGGAAAATCCTGAAGTTCCTGGATGCTTATGAAAAGGGCTATGCCCTGCGTACCAAGTACAAGCTGGGGGACATGACCTGCATTGCCTCCCTGGTGCCCTGGGGGCTGGGCAGAAGCGGCGGGCAGCAGGGCTATCTCCTAGAAATCTACGATGGCACAGAGGATCAGCACAATCTGGATATCCTGTCTGATTTCAACCGCAGCCTCAATGAGGAGGTGCGGGAAAAGACCAGGAGCATCAGGGAAATCCAGCGCAAGGTGGTGCTGGGCATGGCCGACCTCATCGAGAACCGCGACAGCAACACGGGCGGCCACGTGCGGCGCACCAGTGACATCATCAGCATCATCGTGGCGGAGATCCTGCGTCAGGGGAAGCTCCCCCTGACGGAGCAGCAGGGCCGCGACATCATCAGGGCTGCCCCGACCCATGACTTGGGCAAGATTTCCATCGAGAACAACATCCTCAACAAGCCCGGCCAGATCACGGAGGAGGAGTTCGCCATCATGAAGCTCCATGCCGCCAAAAGCGGGGAATTGGTGAAGATCCTGCTGGATGGGGTGGAACGGGAGAGTTTCGTGCAGGTGGCTTACAATGTGGCCAGATACCACCATGAGCGCTGGGATGGCAGGGGCTACCCCGAGGGGCTGGTGGGCAGCATGATACCCCTGGAGGCCAGGATCATGGCGGTGGCTGATGTGTACGATGCCCTGGTGAGCAAGCGGATCTACAAGGAACCTTTGAGCTTCGAGAAGACCGCCGCCATCATGTGCGAAGGCATGGGCACCCACTTCGACCCCAGATTGAAGCCGGTGTTCCTGGGCTGCCGCGAGGAATTGGAGCAGTATTATCAGCAGCACGGCAGGTGAGGAAGCCCTGATCCGGCATTATTCAAGTTCTGCCTTGACAGGGCGGAGGAACAGTTTGGTCAGAGCCTCCTGCGGGTCAGCGCCCTCCTGTATGATGGCATTGACTGTCTGGCAGATGGGCAGTTCCAGTCCGGTGGTCTCGGCAAGTTTCAGCAAGGCCTGGGCCGTATATACCCCCTCGGCCAGTTTCTCGAACTTCTGACCCCGCACGAAATCTTCTCCGAAACGCCGGTTGTTGCTGTGCTCCGAAAAGAGCGTGGCCTCATAATCACCCAGATGGGACAGGCCGTAAACAGTCATGGGATTGCCTCCCAGGGCTTCGATCAGGCGGGACAGTTCCCTGGTGCCCCTGGCCATCAGCGCACCCTTCAGGCTGCCGTAGCCAAAGCCATCCAGCATGCCTGCGGCCAGGCCCATGACATTCTTCGCTGCTGCGCCTATCTCTGTGCCCAGCAGATCCTCACCGTAATAGAAGCGTATCAGCGGGCTGTGGAAAACACCCACCAGCTCATGGGCCAGCTCCATATCCCTGGCGGCCATGACCATGCAGTTGGGAACGCCCCGCAGGAATTCCTGCACATGCCCCGGGCCTACCCAGACTGCTGCTGGCACTTCCTGCCCTGCCACATCGCCAAAGACCTCGGTCAGGCACTTGCCTGTGCTGATTTCCAGCCCCTTCATGCAGAGGACGAATCTGCGCTCTGCCAGTGCCAGGCCGGTTGCCACCATCTGCCCAACCAAAGACCGCAGCTGCTGCGCGCTGATGGAGATGATGACAATATCGGCCTCCTGCATGGCTGCCGCCAGATCATGAGTCAGGACCACGCTCTCAGGCAAAGTCAGATACTCATTGCGGTGCGTCTCCTGCAGCTCCTGCAAATGCCCGGAGCCGGGCCGTCCCCATAGTGTCACGCTATAGCCAAGGCTGTGGGCATACCACGCATGAAAAGTCCCCCACCGCCCGCAGCCCAGAACAGTGATCTTAGTGGACTGTTGTATTGAATTTTTCTCTTGTATGTCCATTGATATCTCTCCTACTGATTGATAAACTACATAACATTATATAGTTCGCTGCCTTTTTAAATTTTCCTGCCGGAAAGCTAAAAAGCTCGATGCGATGAAAAGCCTGCGGGGAATTGTTGTCCCTTACAGTCTGGGGTTCCCAAACGCAGAGGTCAAGTACGGCTATCTGGCCAGCCTTTTCCCCGAATATGTCCCTATTCAGGATTGGCGTGAGCTTTGACTCGGAGAAGCGGAGTCTCTCTGAGTGGGAAGTGATGTAAGGTGGAACTGCCCATAGACGGTTTTAGTATTTTTGCGTCAAAGGGCAGGATATGAGAGAAGTGAGGAGAATATAACTCGGAAGAAGATGTCCCCCACCTCTATAGGTGGGGGTAGCGAATATCATAACAGGCGGGAGCGCATATCTCCCGCCTTGTTGAAAGGCCAAGAGGAAGCTTTGTCTATCGACAAAGCTGGAACAATGGCCTTATAACAAAGCATAGCAGGTCTTGTGAATATGTGGTTACTTTGTGAGTGAATCAGGCAATATTACTGCTTGATACATAAACGGTATGTACATGGCAGAAATGGCGTAAATACGACATTTTTTCTAGTGTATGCCCCACGCATGTGGGGATGAACCGTCTCCATTTAGTCGAAAAACTAGCTCTGCCATCGTATGCCCCACGCATGTGGGGATGAACCGGTCATCTGGTCTTGGGCGTAGGCATCGTTACCGTATGCCCCACGCATGTGGGGATGAACCGATGGTAGATAACGAACTAGGCATGCCGCCGCCAGTATGCCCCACGCATGTGGGGATGAACCGCATAGCACCACACGCTACAATCGCATATATCAGTATGCCCCACGCATGTGGGGATGAACCGAGCGGGAAAGCAAGGATTTGGAGCTGGCTTTTGGTATGCCCCACGCATGTGGGGATGAACCGATTGACCAGATATTCCGCTCATGCCTCCTCATGTATGCCCCACGCATGTGGGGATAAACCGCTGTTGCACTGGGGCTTAATACTCCCGCAGACTGTATGCCCCACGCATGTGGGGATGAACCGTTTAGAGTTGACAGTGGGGGCGTTCTTGGATGACGTATGCCCCACGCATGTGGGGATGAACCGGTATTAACATCATTGTTGATGGCAATAAGGTTGTATGCCCCACGCATGTGGGGATGAACCGTAGCAGCCAACTACCTGTCGCGCCTTATCCTCCGTATGCCCCACGCATGTGGGGATGAACCGCAAATACATAAACAGTACGCTCGTCCTTAGTCGTATGCCCCACGCATGTGGGGATGAACCGACTGCTATGCAGCTCATGGAACTGTACGATGAGTATGCCCCACGCATGTGGGGATGAACCGATGTGCATTGTTTGCCAGGACGTTAACCAACTGGGATACCCCACGCATGTGGGGGTGAGATATAATAAGAAAAATATATAAGATTAGCAGGAATTTTGGATAGCGTGTAGAAAAATAACGAAAGATGGTTTATAAAAAAAAAAGAGGTGAAGACTTTGAAGAAAGATTTGAAGGAACTTCCTAAACTTCGTGATAGCATCAGTTACTTTTATGTAGAACATGCTATCATAGATCAAAGCGACTCATCTATTATACTTCATCGTGGTGAAGAAAATATTCCTGTGCCGGTTTCTGCTCTTACATGCCTGATGCTGGGGCCAGGTACGAAGATTACTCATGCAGCCATAAAAACTACTTGTGAAAATGGATGCATGATTGTTTGGTGTGGGGAAAATGGAGCCAGATTTTATGCGTATGGACAAGGAGAAACAAGGAATGCAAAGAATACACTTATTCAAGCGAAGTGTTGTATGGATGAAAAACTGCATATGCTTATAGTTAGGCGCATGTATGAAATGAGATTTCCCAAAATGGATTGCAAAAACATGACATTGCAACAAATTAGAGGATTAGAGGGAATTCGAGTGCGAAAGGCTTATCAAGCCGCGGCTAAATTAAATGGGATTCAATGGAGAAAGCGTTCCTATAAGAATACGGATTGGGATGCTTCAGATAATATAAATAGGGCGTTGTCAGCAGCAAATGCGATTTTATATAGCGTATGTCAGGCTTCAATCTGTTCTTTGGGTTATTCGACGGCATTGGGATTTGTCCATACTGGGAAAATGTTGTCATTTGTGTATGATGTGGCAGATTTGTATAAAGCAGAAATAACCATACCGGCGGCTTTTGAAGCAGTGAAGAAAGATGCAAAAAATCCAGAAGCACATGTGCGTGAGATATGCCGTAAATATTTTCATAATGCGAAAATAATGCAGCGGATTGCCAATGACTTAGGGAAATTGTTTGAAGATATAGATAATGAACAATTAGAGGCTAAGAATGCTGGTGATTTGTGGGATGATGATATGGGCACTGTTGATGGTGGAGTTAATTATGCAGATGAGGTAGATGTAGATGGTAGTATTGGTGATTGACAATGCTCCTGTCAAACTTCGTGGCGAATTGACTAAATGGTTGCTGGAAGTAAAGCCCGGAGTTTTCGCGGGAAAAGTTAGCGCCATGGTTCGGGAGAAACTATGGGAGAAAGTGTATAACGAAGAATACATAGCAGGTGCGGTAATGTTGTATAGTATGAATACAGAACAAGGGTTTCAAATGGAAATGTGTGGCTACCCAACTCGCAGGGTAGTTGATATCAATGGCATACAGTTAATTGGCATAAATAATAAAATTTCTTCTCCCAATGAAGGCGGTGGGGCAGGTGTTGAATGAGGAGGAATTGGAAAGGGAAATTGAGCGTACTTTATGGGCAAAGAGTGAACCGTTCAAGCCCTTGTGGATGCATCTTTTGGAAACGGGAATCATTGCCCGGGAATTGATATCTTCAGGCTGTTTCTATCCTGTGGGAGATGAACTGGCTGAGAACTTTGGCATGTCAAGAAAAGAAATTGAGAATCTTGTAGGTTATATTGGCTCAGTGCATGATTTAGGCAAGTGCTATGGGTATTTTCAAAAGCAGGCAGCAAATAGTGAAATAGCAAAGATACTAGATGAAAACAATGTCCCTATAGCTGAAACTGATAAATTTAGGCATGAGCTACATGGCTGCAAAAGGTTGAAGAAAATATGGAAGGATGATGGTTTCTGGACAGGTGGGCGTTTTAGGGTTCGCGCAGCTGAAGTGATAGGCTATCACCATCAGGGAAAGAAAAAGAAAAATACATCAGATGGTATAAATGAGAAGGAAGATATTTGGCAGAATCTGCAAAAGAAAATAGAAAAACAAATGAGAGATTTTTTCACGCCACCACAAGTAGAACCAGCGCATATGGATGCGGCGTGCATGATGCTTTTGGGCGTGCTTATTACTGCTGACTGGATCGCGTCTGGAGAGGAGTTTTCCAACACAGATTGGCATCAGGGTTGGCAGGAAATTGAGGAAAAGACACGTTATAAGATGCAGTCTTTCTTGCAGACGAATCATTTACAACACCATGTGGCAGATGATAGCATAAGAAGATTTACCGATTTATGGCCACAAATTCCTGCGGTTGGCATGCGTCCCTTGCAAAAGGTTGTGGAAAAGATATTTGCCTATGATGATGAAACGCCTTTAGGGGTTATCATAGAGGCACCAATGGGTTGCGGAAAAACAGAAGCCGGATTGTATGCTGCCTTGCGTCTGGCACAGCGATGGAGAAAAGAAGGTTTTTATGTTGCCTTGCCAACCTCGGCAACGTCCAATCAAATGTATGGCAGGATGAATGCCATGCTGGCATCGCTTCACGATACATCAGCCAAACTTATGCACGGTATGGCCTGGATGATGGATGAACTCGAAAACTCATACAACACGGATGATAGAAAGGAAGCAACTTTATGGACAGCGCCTATGCGGCGAGGGTTGATTGCGCCTTTCGCGGTAGGTACCGTAGACCAGGTTATGATGAGCGCTATGCGAACCAAGTACGGTGTTTTGCGTCTGACTGGCTTGGCGCAAAAGGTGCTTATCATAGATGAGATACATGCCTATGATGCATATATGAGCAGCATCATAGAAAAACTGCTTTCTTGGTGTAAGGTTTTGCACATACCTGTAGTGATGCTTTCGGCAACTTTGCCAAATGATAAGAAGATGCAATATGCTTCAGTCTATTATAAGCAGGATGATTTATCCTTGGATGCTGCTTTGTATCCAGGCATTACTTTGTTGTACGAGGATAAGAAACCAAAACAGATTCATGTAGATGAAAAGAGTCGCAATATGAAGGTAAGGATGCGATATGCGCCGCTACTGAATGAACCGGATGAAATTGCAAGCTATTTGAAGCAAAGGCTGGATGAAGTGGGGGGAGGCTGCTTCTGTGTACTGGTGAATACGGTCAAGGAGGCTCAATCTGTATATAAGGCTATCAAAGATAACCTAGAGGGAATCCCTACCATATTGTTCCATGCGAGATTCAGTGCCAGCCGCAGGCAGGAAATTGAGCAGGAATGTTTGAAACTGCTTGGAAAGGACAAGGCAAAGCGCCCCCATAAAATGATTTTAGTAGCCACGCAGGTCGTAGAGCAGTCCTTAGATTTGGATTTTGACGAAATGATTTCAGATATCTGTCCTATAGACTTGCTACTACAGCGCATGGGCAGAATATGGCGGCATGATGATACTGTACGCTCGCCGGGATGCCTGGAGCCGACAATTACGGTACTGCTTCCGAAGCAGGAGGATTTTGGCAGTACGGAAATGGTTTATCCAAAAATATTATTGAAGAAAACTATGATGATTTTGGAAAACAGGAATGAAATATGTCTTCCCAATGATATATCTTTGCTAGTCCAAGCGGCTTATAGTGGTACTCAGCTTGATGATAGTGAATTGGAAGATTGGCTTGAATACAATGCTAATAACGAATTAATGGAGGGACAGGCCGCTATTCAGGAGTTGCCCAAGCCATCGGCAAAAAATTTTTGTTTTGCTGATGATAGTGCCAAAAGCGGCGATTTATTCTTCTCTGATGACGATAGTTGTTTTCTGCCAGCAAGGACCAGGCTGGGGGAGTCAAGCCAGCGCATTGCAATTGTGCCAGTGGAATTATATCGTGAAGTAGTATCAGAAGGAAAAATATCCAAGAAAGTTGCAAAGAAGGTTTTGGGTTACAGTTTGAGCATTGCAGAACGTGTTATGAAACCACTGCTTGATAAGAAAATAGCAGAAGGTTTTGAAGTAGTCAAAGGTGAGGGACTATTGCAGGGTACATATATATTTCCAGGCAATAAGGGAATTTGTCATTTTTTGGAGGGTGGTTTCATTGAAATGAACAATGAGATGGGATTTATCAGTCATGTTGAATAGGAGGTGTGAGGATGGTATTTGATATACGGACAGAGCCATGGATTCCTGTGCGAGCTCTTACTGGTAAATCGTTGATGATGGGATTGCAGGAATTATTGGAAAAGGCTCATGAATTGCAGGATATAGATGGTGTGACACCTATGGAAACCTATAGCGTGTATAGATTTCTGACAGTATTTCTCATGGATGTATACCGCCCGGAAACTTGGGATGATAAGGACGTTATCCTTTCTAAGGGCTGCTTTGAGTTACGGAAGATAGAAGCATATATTGATAAGTGCGAAAGGGCAGGCGTATGTTTTGACATTTTTGATAAAGATAGGCCTTTTATGCAGGCACATCCGGACACAGCTTGGGATAGTGATAAAAATATCAAATATGTAGCTTCGTTGGACAGTACACGAGCCAGTGGCAATAATGCCATTCATTTTGATCATAATTTGGAGAATGCTTCGAGTTTTTCTCCGGCAGAGGCTTTTCGTGGAGTACTGACAGCGCAGATATTCTGCACGGCTATGTCAGGGGGCTATCCATCAGGTGTCAATGGTGCGCCACCGCTCTATTTCTTGCCTAAGGGAAATAACCTCTTTGAGACTTTGGTACTGTCTCTGGATACAATAGATGAGGAGAATATGGGAGAGCCCCTTTGGTCAAGTAAAAGAGAGATCATACCCAAGGAAGAAGTGACAAAAACAACTCAGCTATACGGGATGTTCTTTCCTAGCCGCAGGATAAGGCTGATAGAACAGGATGGAGCAGTCAGGCAAATGTACTATCAGCCCGGACTCAATTTCACAGGATATGCCAGTTGGAATGACCCGCACGTCGCTTATCGCAGGGGGAAGGATGATAGCTTTGCTTCTATAAAACCATCTCTAGATAAGGAACCATGGCGTAATATAAAGACCATAAGTGAAGATTATGAAAATGGAAGTGTTCCGGCAGTAATAAAGGATTATCAAAAAATACAAGAGGAACATGATTTGGTTGACATACCTGTGCAAATGTTTGGTGTCATAACCAATAATGCTGCATATCTCGATACTCAAAGCGGCATGATGAAATTGGATATCAGAATAATAGGAGCTGAAAACAAACGTAAATATGCTGCCCAGTACATAGATTTGGCAGAAAGTATTGGCTATGTCCTTAGCAAGCAACTAAAAAATATCATTTCTCCAGATAAAAGCGAACGTGGAGTGAATGAAGCGAGTCAGTATGTCCATAGATTCTATATGAAATGCGAGGATAATTTTTATAAGATAATGGAATCTTTAGCTACTAGTGATGGTATAGAAACAGAGAACATACTGTTGAAACGGTGGAAGGAGGAATTGAAAAAGATAGTTATAAACATTGTACAAGAAGTGGAGAAAAATTATTGTTATCAGGCTAAAGATTTAATCAGGGCACAACAGTATGAAAGGATGCTGATAGGTAGTGTCAATAAAATCATAAAAGGGGGTAAGAATGATGGAGAAGGATAAAATAGCTGTTTGGCTGAAAAAAGTTCAGGAAAGGCTAGAAAAAGACAAGGGACTTAGAACCGCAATGAAAAGAGCTGCGGGTAAGAATATGGCGGCAGCTGGTGGGGATGCTATGGCAGGCTTTTATAAGCTACCCCCGGTATTATATCGTGAGGAGATCTATTTTGATGTAATATGCCTGATGTGTTTGTGGGAGGTTGATGAATGGAAGAAGGGCAAGAATCTTGCTATAGCGGCTAAAAGGTGTGTGCCTGTGGAAAGAAGAGATGCTTTTGGGAAAAAGCTGGAAACTTTGTTGGATTTGAGTATAGATGAAGATGGTTATTTTCAAGCCAAGTTGTTTAGAATAGTCAAACATATTCAGAGCAATGGGGCGGTAATAGATGCAGCACAGCTGCTTTATGACCTTATTTATTGGGAAAGTGATACGCGTTTTATACAGAAGCGCTGGGTGAAGGAATTTTATCAAGGTGCAAAAGAAGACGAGAGCGAAGGAGAGATTGAAAATGTTGATTGAAGTGCATATGCTGAAAAACTATCCTGCTACTAATTTGAACCGTGATGACACTGGGGCACCCAAAAGCTGTGTCTTTGGCGGAGTGCAGCGTGGTAGGATATCCAGTCAGTGTCTGAAGAGAAGCTGGAGAATTTCGCCGTTTTTGCAAAAAGAATTGGCAGGGCATCTGGGCATTCGTACAAGGAAAATGCCGCAACTTGTTACGGAGAAGCTCAAGGAAATGGGTGTACCAGATGAATTTTTGGAAACTGCAAAAAAGAAACTTACAGGATTTGCCAATAAGAAGGGCACAGAGAATGATTTGGGGACTACGAGCCAAGTTATTATTTATTCACCGGAGGATATACAGGCTGTAGCAGAGGTGATGAAGAAGCAAATAGAGGAGGTAGGAGAGGTTAAGAAGTTTGAGAAGATAAAGGCAACAGAGATAGAAAAGATGATCAAAGGCGTGGAGACCAGGCCTGTTTCCCTTGATATTGCTTTGTTTGGGCGCATGGTTACTTCTCCTGCTTTTGCAGATGTAGAAGCATCTATGCAGGTGGCACATGCGTTTTCCACTAGCAGGGTAATTATGGAATCTGATTATTTTACTGCTATGGACGACATGCTGAATAGTAATGAGGAACTTGGGGCCAGTATGATAGGCGACGTGGATTACAATTCCAGCTGCTATTATATCTACGCATCTTTGGATGTGGACAAGCTCCTTGAGAATCTGAAGCATTCTGATAATCCAGAGGCCTTGGTGAAGGCAACTGTCCCTGCTTTGTTGCATGCCATGGCGTACAGCAATCCCGGCGGCAAACAGCATACTTTTGCGGGCAATGTCTTGCCGTCAGCTGTATTAGTGGAGTGCAAAGAATATCCTGTTCCTGTAAGTTATGCCAATGCATATGCAAAGCCTGTCAAGGCTGGTTTTGGCAAGGATATGATTACGGAAAGCATAGGCGCTTTGCAGCAGAAAGTATTGGATACGATACATGACTTCCCTTCTTTGGGAAACGTCAAGCGTGTTTGGTTCAGTGAGGGAAAATGCCTGCCTTTTGATTCGGATACAGGGATTACTAATGCCGAAAATTTTGATGAACTGGTTGAATATGTAACGAAGGAATTGGAGCATTAAGGGGAGGGGGCATCATGACATCCATACCAATTTTACTCTTGCGCTTGGATGGAGTGCTCCAAAGCTGGGGTGAGCATAGCAAGTGGAACTATAGGGATTCTGCTGTAATGCCAACAAAGTCTGGCATTGTCGGGTTATTGGGCTGTGCCTTAGGTCTTTCAAGGGACGATAAAAAATTGATTGAATTACAAAATAATCTGCAAATGGCGGTCAGAGCTGATCGACCGGGAATACCGATGGTGGATTATCATACTGTAAGCTCAAAGAGATTGCTGAATGCAGAGGGTAAGGTCAGGGCAGGGGGAGATACTATATTATCCTATCGTACATACTTGCAGAATGCATATTTTACGGTAGCTCTGACTGGAGAGACTGAGACTTTGAAGAGGCTGGAGGAAGCACTGAATAAACCTAAATGGCCCATCTATCTGGGAAGAAAAAGCTGTGTTCCCTCTCGTCCTGTATGTGATGGGCTTACCACTATTTACAGTTCGTTAGAGGAGGCATTGAAAAAAGTTTCAAGCATGGAGAAGGGAGAAATGATGCTTGAAATTGATGCAGCTGAGGGGGATAATGAGATTGAGCGTCGTGATGTAAATGACGGTTATCGAATCTTCCGTAACAGGAGGGTTACAAGGAAGGTAATAATAAAGGAGAGTGTGCAGGATGTACCTGACTAAACTGCACTTGGATATAAAGAATAGTTACGCAAAAAAGTGTTTGCGTGATTGCCAGATTATGCACCGCAGCATACAGCATATGTTTCATAGCGGCAGGCATGAAAGTGGAGCGTTGTATCGAGTTAATCCGCGATGCCTGGATGTCTATGTATGGTCTGCCTTGAAGCCGGATTGTGATTCAATTCCCGCTGGTATGAAGTTAGTAGGTTGCAGAGATTTTTCTGAAATAGAGGGGAGGCTGAAGGAGGGTAGCTGTTATAGGTTCAGCTTGCTGGCCTCTCCCTGCAAAAAGGTTCAGCAAGAGGGAAAGAAGAACAGCCAGCGCAGGTTTTTGACAACACTTGAAGAGCGGATGGAGTGGCTTTACAATAAAGGAATACAGAATGGCTTTTCTGTCCTGCAAGCTCAAGAGGAACATGAGAGCATGACGCAAGGTTGGCATGACAAGGAAGACAAGCGGGGAATCTTTTACAAGGGGGTGAGTTTCCAAGGGGTTTTGCGTATTGAAAAGCTTGAGCTTTTTCAAAAGGGTTGGCAGAATGGCATTGGTCCCGGCAAAGCCTATGGTCAGGGTATGTTAATCTTGCAGAGTGTGTGAGAGTTTGATTTCCCCACGCGTGTGGGGATGAACCGATGGTTTATAATAACGCCAAAGGTTAATCATATATTTCCCCACTTTCGTGGGGACGAAGCAAGATTAAGTTTCCTGCAGGGGATTACTCCTTATGATTTTGTTGTGCCAGAATAATAGCAAGAAGAGAATCTGATATACGGGGAGGCGATTTCCATGAAAGCGCAGCGAAGACTGCCTATTGGTGTGCAGAGTTTTGCGAGCTTGAGGGAAGGCAATTTTGTCTATGTGGACAAGACGCGCTATATATACGATTTGGTTAATGGCAGCAAGCAGTATTTCCTCAGCCGTCCCCGGCGCTTTGGCAAGAGTTTGTTTCTATCTACCCTGAAAGCATATTGGGAGGGGAGAAAGGAACTCTTTGAGGGGCTGGAGATTGAGGAATTGGAGCGGGGGAATGATGAGGCCTGGCAGCCTTATCCCGTATTCTGCTTTGATTTCAACGGGCAGAACTATCAGGTAACTACAGCTCTTGAGGATGTGCTGGACAAGATGCTGTGCCGGTGGGAAGCTGAGTATGGCTGCGTGGCCCAGGGGTCTTTGAGTGACCGCTTCCAGACACTTTTGATGGAAGCAAGGGAAAAGACCGGCAAGGACTGCGTGGTGCTGGTGGACGAATATGACAAGCCACTTTTGGAGGTCCTGGAAAATAACCCCTTGGAGGAGCACAACAAAGCGGTTTTCAAGGGCTTCTTCGGCACATTGAAGAACTGTGATGAGTATTTGCGCTTTGTCTTTATCACGGGCGTTACCAAGTTTAGCAAGGTGAGCATCTTCAGTGACCTCAATCAGCTGGATGATATCTCTCTCAGCAAGAGGTTTGCAGGAATTTGCGGCATTACGGAAGAAGAGGTGGAGGAAAACTTTGGGCAGGAGATGGAGGCTATGGCCGACAATCTGTGCCTTGACAGGGCAGAGTGCCTGAAAAATTTGCGGCAAATGTACGATGGCTACCATTTTCACCCTGCAGGGCCGGGGATGTACAATCCTTTCAGCCTGTTCAAGGCCTTTTCCGAGGAGGAAATGGCCTTCTACTGGTTTGCCACCGGCACGCCAACTTTCCTGGTGCGACGGTTGAAAGCTTTGCACTTTGACGTGCGGCAATTTGCGAATGGCGGCATAGAAGCCACTGACAGCATGATTATGGACTACAGGGCTGATAATCCCAATCCCATCCCCTTGCTTTATCAAACGGGTTATCTTACCATCTGGGGGTATGACAGGAAAGCGCGTATTTACAGTCTGGGGTTCCCCAACGAAGAGGTCAAGTACGGCTTTCTGGCCAGCCTTTTCCCCGAATATGTCCCTGAAAGCATACCGGGCAGCGGCAAGGATATCATCTCCTTGCGCCGCCGCATTTTGGATGGCGACACCGATGGCATGAGAGATACCTTCACCGCCCTCTTTGCCAGCATCCCCTACACCACTGATGATGCTCCCTTCGAGCATTATTTCCAGACGGTGATTTATCTCGTCTTTACCCTGCTGGGCCAGTATGCAGAGTGCGAGGCACACAGCAGCCGGGGGCGGGCGGATTGTATTTTGACTACGGATAAGTATGTCTTCATTTTTGAATTCAAGGTGGATAAGAGTGCTAAAGAGGCCCTGGCTCAGATAGAAGAAAAGGGTTATGCGGAGCCTTTTGCCGCAGACGAGAGGAAGATATTCAGGATTGGCGTGAGCTTTGACTCGGAGAAGCGGAGTCTCTCTGAGTGGGAAGTGGGAGAGTGATGCTCCGCTTTTGCTGAGGGGGCTGGGCATGAGGCAGAGGTTCCGAGGAAAATGAAAAAGGGGGTGCTGCGCGATTGTGGGCAGCACCCCCCTTTTTTGGGGGTACGTATTTTTCAGTTGTGGGCGGTGGTGGTTATGTTGTCGCCGTTGATTGTGAATTCGACAAGGTTGGAGAGGGCGGTTTCGTTGTTGGGGGAGACGAATTCAAAGAAGTAGGCATAGAAACCGTCGCCCGTTTCTTCGTCGCGCATGATGAGATGCTTCCCTGCCTTGAAAGTATCCACATCCACGCTGTAAATGGTGTTGTCGGGATCTGATAATCTCGAGGCGTTGTGTATGGTTGTGATATTATCGTCAGGTTTTATCTGGATGAGGTTCCTGTCGCCCATGCCGTTTTCATCAATGGCTTTGCGTGCTCCCAGGATGTAGTATTTCTGGGTGTTATAGTTATAGATGGCTTGCAGGTTGCATCTGATGCCATTAAGTTTGATGGGGATGGAGTACATATTGTAGCCGTCTTCTTCGGCTGTGATGTCCACATAGACAGGGTAACCGTTTAGCATGGGCCAGGTGCCATTGAAATTGTCTTTTATGATGCCGGTGTCCCAGTCTGCGTTGACATTTGCATCGTTGCCAAGGTCGAGGATGAGATCCTCTTTTTCATCGACGTAAGTCAGATGGCAGCGGACACTGGAAATCTGGTCCATCTGCTTCTGGGTGAGTTTGACAAAGGCAGAGCCATCATTGTCCACATGTACGGGGGTATCTTCCAGGGCTGACACGTTGAAGATGCCGAAGCCCGGTTCTTCGTCTATGACGCTGGCGGGGAACAGGACCATGGGTTTCTCACCTGCCAGCAGCTGGCGGCCCTCCTGGGGCATCTGGCCGTACATGAAATAGCTGTACAGGCATTTCTGGGGCAGGGGGGCGGCTTTCTGGGACATATAGTTTCTCAGATCGCTGGCCTGGTTGCTGTAGGGGTAGAAGCAGGAGAGGCCGGTGCTCCATTTCCGATAGGCACCATGGACGTTGTAGGTCACAGCGAGCTTCAGGGCCTGGTCGAGGGTCTGGGCATCCCCCCGCATCAGGTTGTTGGTCTCATAGGTCAGATCACCCAGATCTAGCATGTTGGCATAGCCCTGGGTGCTGGTATTGCCGCCGTAGTGCTCTGTCTCTCTGGCTGCCCGGTCAAAGGCCCGGAAAAATTCCTGGGGGTTGGCGTCAGCCTGGCGCAGGGCCTCTATGCCGTAGGCCTCGTAGGCATTGCGGAGGGTGGGCATATACGAGAGGTCGATGCAGGACATGGTGGCGGTATCATCAGTGCCTGCCTTGCGGCAGCTTTCCATGTAGGTGTCGCAGATGATCTTTCCCAGGGCGGCACCGTCCATGGCGGGATTGCTGCCCAGGGCACTCAGCCATTTGTCGTATTGCCAGCCCAGGCCGGACTCCAGTTCTTCGGAGGCTGTCATGTAGCGGGAAAGGCCATGGAGGGCGTTGGCCATGTCATAGCTTGCCATGAGGCAGGCATCAATGCCTACCATTTCAAAGGGAGGATTGCCGGGGTCAGGGGTATGTACCGCGGCAAAGGCTTCCTGTATGTCGTTGAGGCTCAGGGTACTGCCTGTGCGCTCGTCCATGCAGAGGCCGTTGGCGCTGCCGCCGCCATGGTCCCAAAAGACAAAGACCCTGTGGTCGGCAGCGTAGTTGTCCTTGCCGTATTGCAGGAAGTCTCTCAGGGTGTCACCGTCACCCATATCGCGGTCCGGCAGGACTTCCAGTTCGTACAGTTCGCCCTGGCTGTATAAGTAGCGTCCTATTTGCCCGTCGGGGACGGCAGTGTTTTGCCAGCTGTTGCTGCCGCCTGTCTGGATCAGCACATTCACATTGGCGGGAAGGCTGGCCTTCAGCACTTCCTTGATATCTTCGGTGGCGGCTCCGTTCTCCGATTCCAGATCCGAGCCGCACAGGTACCAGTAAACCAGCCACTCATCCGTGGCGCTATAAGCCAGGGCAAGCCCCTGCGGGCTGATGGCCTGCAGCAGGAGGGCCAGGACCATAGCCACGGCCAGCCGCAGGAGCCTGGCTGCTTGAAGCATATCGCGCGTTTTCATGCGGAGTCGTTTCCCCTTCCTTTATCTCTCTACCTGCCCCAGGAAGAATCGTATCTTTTCCCTGGTGCCCAGGAAGTGGGCGGGCTTGATCTGGTCGGGGGCTGTCTTGTGCTTGAAGCGCTGGATATCCCGGTAGAGCAGATGGCTTTCAGGGGAGAGATAGAGAGCCTGGCAGGGGGGCATTCCTTCCTGCCGGGTCTTGGCATAGACGGGGCACTCCTCGCAGAGGGCCTTGTCCAAAGCTGCGGAGAGGGCATCTTCCGGGGCTTTTCCTTCGGGGACTTCCAGCAGGATGTTGAGAATGTTTTTCTCGTCCAGGAAATAGGAAAAATCTGTGGGAGCAAGGGAGAGGACCCTGGCTCCTTTTTTGATGGCTCCGTAGACATCCCCTTCCCAGAGCAGCCCGCCGGGCAGGGGCAGAGCCTCTCCCTTCCTGCCTGCATAGGCAAAGTGCAGGTGGCCTTCGCTGAGGCTCCTGACTTCCAGGATGTCTTCGGTGGCGTAGCGGTAAAGCCCTGCCCTGTTGGTGAGGATGAGCTCGTACTGCTTTCCCTCCTGCACCTCGCTGAGGAGGAGGGGGTGGGCACTGCTGTCCGGGGTCTCCGGGAAGGGGCGGAATTCGTAGAAATTCTTCCCCGTCAGAAGCTCGTATTCATCTGTGCCGGGGATGCTCTTGCCCAGCAGAGCCTCCGAGGCGGCGAAGAAGCCGTTGTCCCAGGGAAGGTCGCCCAGGTATCTGCCCAGAGCCTCCCGATAGATGGCCTGGCTGCCGGTGCCGATGGCGATGATCTTTTTGAGGTGCGGCCAGATGAGGGTGGCCACGGGGCGGTGGAAGCCCTCTGCGAAAATCTCCTTGAGGGCCGCTGCCCGTTCTGGATCGGGAATGAGGCACCTTTCCAGCTGCTGGCGGTAGTCCTTGGGCAGGTCGATGGTATGGGTGAGGGTTCCCTCTGCCAGATCCTTGACCAGTTCCTGCCAGTGGCTCTCCAGGAAGGAGAAGGCCTCCAGCACGCCCCAGGCAAAGGGGGCGAAAATCTGCTCTGCCAGCTGCTCGCTCAGGGCGAAGTACAGCCGCAGGTAGAGGGTGTCCAAGGCCTGGGGGGGGAAGAGCAGTTCCCTGGGGGCGGTGAAGCCTGCGTGGCTGACCCCCAGACGCTGCTGGTCGCGGTGGCAGAAATCTTCTATGAGCCTGCCGAAGATGGTGTTCAGGGCGGCCTGGTCATTGTAGTGTCTTTCCTGAGGCAGGCTCTCTCCCAGCAGGATAGTGACCTTGCCCCGCAGGAGCTGGGCGAAATAGTCCTCGTAGGGAGATAGGTGTTCCCGGGTGGCGGGCAGCAGCTTCGGCGCGCCTGAGGTGCCGGAGGTGAGCAGATAGCAGGGGATGGCATCGGCCACGAAGATGCCGCTTTCCCCTATCTGAGTCTGGAGCCGCACCAGGGGCGCATAGACCTCATAGCTGCTCACGGGCACCCGGGTCTGGTAGCCCTGGGCGCTGCGGAGGCTGGCGAAGTTGTAGCGGCGGCCGTAGTCCGTGTCCTTGTTGCGGGACAGGATTTCCTGCAGGATGCCCTGGCCGTCCAGGATCTCCTTGATGGTGCCGCCCTGGTCGAAATTCTCCGGGTGCAGGATGACTTCCCGGGGCAGGGAATAGCATTTCCTGGCCTCCTCGGGGGAGATCAGCTTGGTGGCGGGCAGCAGGCGTATCTCGTGGACATAAGGCTCCAGGATTTCCTTGATCGCCCGGCGATGGGCGAGAGTCAGATGCTTGGAATTGAGCATGACCATGGAGAAAGTGGAGAGCAAGAGAGCCATGAGCTCGTCGATATAGATGCCGTTGTTGTAAGCGGCTTCAAAGATTTTCTTGAAGCCCGCCGCATAGGAAACCAGGGTCTCCCCGTCCTTTTCCACCATGCTCTGCACCAGGGACTTGCTGTTGATGAAATAGTGGTAGCCTATGAGCTGGGGCAGGTAGCAGACGCGGCCCGCCTTGCCATAGACTTCGATGAGGAAGAGCACATCCTCGGTGAAGGGCACGGTCTCGTCAAAGGTGAAATTGTGGCGAGACAAAAAATCCCGCTTATAGAGCCGCGAGGTCACCATGCCCCAGAAAAGGCCGCCGAACATCTTCTTGTCGTCCCAGTGCTCCCTTTCCATGACAATCTCCGACTGGGTCTGGTCCCAGAGGACGATCTCCGTGGCGGGCATGAGGCCTTCGGTTTCCATTTCGTATTCCCGGCGGAAGACCACCAGGTCTGACTGGGTTCTTTGCAGGTGCAAGAGAGCCTTCTGGAGACATTCCGGCGTGTAGCCGTCATCTGCATCCAGAAAGCCCAAAAAGGGAGCTGTGGCCAGCTTCATGCCGAAATTCCGGGGGCTGGAGGGGGTGTGCAGGTCGTTGTCCAGCTCACGGATGATGATGTTCTCGTGGCCGTCCAGCATTTCATGCACGGCGGCCTTGTATTTCTCCTCGGTATTGTGCAGGACTACAATCCACTGGATGCTGGAAAAGTCCAGGGTCTGCTTCTGCAGGGATTCGTAAGCGTAGCGGAACATCTTGGGGTCTACGTTGTGAAAGGGCGTGACGATGGACACCTGATAGTTTGCTTCTCTCATGGTCGTTCTCCCAGGCAGATTGACTTATTTGGCAGGCACCATAAACTTCTTGTAATCGCCCATTTCCCGGGTGATGGCGACCTCATAGGGATAGTAGTTCTGGACCAAGGGCATCCTGGGGTCATACTCATTGTATTCCACCGTGATGGAGAAGGTATCATTCAGGAACCAGGTGGAGTTCATGGTTCCCTGCTTGACATTGGGACGGCCGAAGTTGTAGGAGAAATTCTTCTCTGCCCGCATGTACATCTCATCCGCCATTTCCCTGGTCTTGGCATAGAATCTGATGCTGTAGTTCCCCACCAAGTCCTTGTTGGCCACATGGGGGCGGATGAAAACGCCGTAGATATAATCTTTTTCCTTCTTGATGTAGAAATCCGCCGGCTCATTGGGAGCGTGCTTCCAGCCGTTGCTCAGGAAGTCCTCCACGCAGGATTTGATGGGCTTGCCAATATAGACATTGAAAGCCATGGTGTCATCCTGGGTGGCCTCATCAATATCAGGCCGCCAGGCCTCTATCTCCGCCGCCTGGGCAGCAGGGAGGGCGGGAAAAAGGCTGGTTTCGAGGGCTGCGCAATCATTCACGCACATTGCTCCTGCATACATGGTCATGGCAGCTCCTGCCAGGGCAAAGGCTCTTTTCATTGTTTTCATGGTATTGCACTTCCTTTATGGTAATTTGCATGATAAAGCGAACAGGAATCCCCCCCGGGAGGAGGTGGATGATTCCCTGACTATATTAAATTCTCCCCTGGCATGCCGTTTTCCTGCCTGACTGCTGAGGCGAGACCTTTGCAGACTCAAAAAATCTCAGTGTGGTGCCTGCCTTTGTTTGCCCCCCATGCCTAAGGGCAGGGGGAGCATGTCAAGTCAAAACTTCAAGCACCCAACAGGCACAATGAATATGCCATCCTCGCGCCTATATGCAAAGTCCCCGACTCCAACCACAATCATCATGAAGGATGGTGCCGGCATCCTGGTGGTGTCTATCTTTGCCGCCAGCGCCTTGAGGTTGGCAGCACCTTCCTCTATCAGCTTTTGGCCACCCAGCTTTATCTCAGCCAGGCCATAGCTGCCATTTCGGAGATGGATTACGGTATCGCACTCCAGGCCTGACTTGTCCCTGTAGTGCATCACCTCGCCATCAAGGTATTCAGCATATACCCGCAGATCTCGCACACACATGGTTTCAAACATCAGCCCCATGGTATTCAGGTCATTCAGCAAGTCCTTGGGGCCTATGCCCAGCGCCGCCGTAGCTATGGAAGGGTCAATATAGTATCTGGTATCCGAAGACCTTATGGAAGTCTTGGATCTCAAATTCGGATTCCAGGCAGGCATGTCCTCTATTACAAAGATTTTCTTCAAGGCAGCAATATAGGAAGCTACTGTATATTCGTTCACTCCCTTGGCATCATTGGCCATGATGTCATCTCTTATGGAGGTATTGGGAACCTGACCGCCCTGATTCCTGGCAAAAGACCTCATCAGCCGCTTTACCCGCTCAGGATTCTTGCTGACACCATCTGCCCGGTTGATATCAGACTTGACCACGGCATCGTAGTAGTCAAAAGCCTGGGCGAGAGCTGCTTTCTCCTTCATATCTACAGCAGGCGGCCATCCTCCTCTGCATATCCATTTGGCGAGAGAACCATGATGATTTCTCGTTGCATGAGTTTGTCGGAGCTGATGCAGCTTGTATGATACGCTTCTCCTTTCAAGAGAATTTTTGAATTCATTCTAGTGGGCTGTAGTCTCTGTTCCCTTTTAGTGATAAAATCATAGCAAGAAGTGCATGATTGAAGGGCAGGGGAGGAGATTGGCATGAGAGAGCAGAGAAAGTTGCCCATTGGGGTGCAGAGTTTTATGAGCCTGAGGAAAGGCGGTTTTGTCTATGTGGACAAGACGCGCTATATATACGAGTTGGCTAATAGCAGCAAGCAGTATTTCCTCAGCCGTCCCCGGCGCTTTGGCAAGAGTTTGTTTCTCTCCACGTTGAAAGCCTACTGGGAGGGGCGGAAGGAACTCTTTGAGGGGCTGGAGATTGAGAAACTGGAGCAGGGGAATGACGAGGCCTGGCAGCCCTATCCCGTGTTCTACTTTGATTTCAACGGGCAGAATTATCAGGCCAGGGCCTTGGAAGATGTGCTGGATGGGATGTTGTCGGAGTGGGAAGAAATATATGATTGTGAGAAAAAGGGAACATTGAGCGACAGATTCAGGAGGTTGATGAAAACAGCCCAAGAAAAAACGGGCAGGGACTGCGTGGTGCTGGTAGATGAATATGACAAGCCGCTTTTGGAGGCACTGGAAAATGATGAGTTGGAGGAGCACAACAAGGCTGTCTTCAAAGGCTTCTTTGGCACCTTGAAGAATTATGATGAATACCTGCGCTTTGTCTTTATCACGGGCGTTACCAAGTTCAGCAAGGTGAGCATCTTCAGCGATCTCAACCAGCTGGAGGATATTTCTCTGTATGAGCGCTACAGTGGGATTTGTGGCATGAGCGCCGAGGAAATCTGCGAGAATTTCCAGCCGGAGCTGAAAGCTATGGCTGAAAAGCACCATATGAGTGAAGCGGACTGCTTGCAGGAGATGGCAAGGAAATACGATGGCTACCACTTTTTTCCCGACTGTCCGGGCATTTACAATCCCTTCAGTGTCATAAATGCTCTGAGCAAGGGAGTTTTTTCGTCCTTCTGGTTTGCGACGGGTACGCCCACCTTCCTGGTGCGCCGCTTGAAAAATATGCACTTTGATGTGCGGCAATTCGCAGAGCACACCATCTATGCGGATGAGGTGCTTATAAGTGATTATCGAGCTGATAATCCGGATATTGTGCCCCTTTTATATCAGACAGGCTATCTCACTATTGTGGGGGCTGAGAGCGAGGTGGGGCCGTATATTTTGGGCTTCCCCAATGAGGAGGTCAAACTGGGGTTCCTCAAAAGCCTTTTCCCGGAGTACGCTCCTACCGCTACCACAGGCAGCGGCAAGGATATCTTTGCCCTGAGGAGCCGCATTCTGGAAGGAGACACAGAGGGCCTTCGGGATACCTTGCAGGCCCTCTTCGCCAGCATTCCCTACACCACCGATGATGCTCCCTTCGAGCATTATTTCCAGACGGTGCTTTACCTCGTCTTCACCCTGCTGGGCCAGTATGTGAGCTGCGAGGTACACAGCAGCCGGGGGCGGGCGGATTGCATACTGACTACGGATAAGTATGTCTACATCTTCGAGTTCAAGGTGGATAAGAGCGCTAAAGAGGCTCTGAAGCAGATAGAGGCCAAGGGATATGCGGAGCCATTTGCCGCAGATGAGCGAGAGATATTCAAGATTGGCGTGAGTTTTGACTCGGAGAAGCGGAGACTCTCTGAGTGGGTAACTGAGTAAAGTATCACGACCAGTGTTGCAGAAAGATGGATAGAGGAGTAGATTGTCATGCAGGAGCAACGCAGGCTGCCTATTGGGGTGCAGAGTTTTTTGAGCCTGAGGGAAGGCGGTTTTGTTTATGTAGACAAGACGCGCTATATATACGAGTTGGTTAATGGCAGCAAGCAATATTTCCTCAGCCGTCCTCGGCGCTTTGGCAAGAGTTTGTTTCTCTCCACCTTGAAGGCTTACTGGGAGGGGAAAAAGGAACTCTTTGAGGGGCTGGAGATTGAGAAGCTGGAGCAGGGACATGAGGGGGCTTTTGAGGCCTTTCCCGTGTTCTATTTTGACTTTAACGGGCAGAACTATCAGGCAGATACGGCATTGGAGGCTGTATTGGCAGAGCACCTGGACAGTTGGGAGAAGATTTACGGTGGTGATAGCAGCCTTTCCTTGTCGGGACGTTTCAGAAATCTCCTGAAAGCTGCCAAGGAGAAAACCGGCAAGGGCTGCGTGGTGCTGGTGGATGAGTATGACAAGCCTCTGCTGGAAGTGTTAGAAAATAACTCTCTGGAAGAACATAACAAAGCGGTTTTCAAAGGCTTCTTCGGCACCCTTAAAAGCTATGACGAGTATCTGCGCTTTGTGTTCATCACCGGGGTGACGAAGTTCAGCAAGGTGAGCATCTTCAGTGATTTGAATCAGCTCAATGATATCTCTTTGGAAAAGAACTTTGCAGGGATCTGCGGCATTACAGAAGAGGAGCTTCTGGGGACTTTCGGGCCGGAGATAAATGATATGGCAAGTGCCCTGGGCATGAGCAGGGAGGCGTGCCTGGAAAAGCTGGCTATGATGTACGATGGATACCACTTTTATCCGAGAAGCCAGGGTGTCTATAATCCCTTCAGCCTTATCAAGGCTTTTTATGGGCAGGATCTGGGAGCTTATTGGTTCGCCACGGGCACGCCTACTTTCTTGGTGCGACGCTTGAAAAATATGCACTTTGATGTGAAGCAGCTGGCAGAGGGGGATATATGTGCTGATGCGTATGCCATCACAGACTATCGGGCGGATAATCCTGATATCGTGCCGCTGCTCTACCAGACTGGCTATCTCACCATTGTGGGCTATGATGGGGAGGCTGGGGTTTATGTTTTAGGCTTCCCAAACAAAGAGGTGAAATACGGTTTTCTCAAAAGTCTTTTCCCGGAGTATGTTCCTACGGCAGTTCCGGGCAGCGGCAAGGATATTTTCACTCTGCGTAGACGAGTACTGGCTGGGGATACAGATGGCATAAGAGATACCCTGCAGGCCCTCTTTGCCAGCATTCCCTACACCACCGATGATGCTCCCTTCGAGCATTATTTCCAGACGGTGCTTTATCTCGTCTTCACCCTGCTGGGGCAGTATGTAGAGTGCGAGGTACACAGCAGTCGGGGGCGGGCGGATTGCATCCTGACTACGGATAAGTATGTCTACATCTTCGAGTTCAAGGTGGATAAGTCTGTCAGGGAGGCCCTGGCCCAGATAGAGGCAAAGGGATATGCGGAGCCCTTTGCCGCAGATGAGCGAAAGATATTCAAGATTGGCGTGAGCTTTGACTCGGGGAAGCGGAGTCTCGCTGAGTGGGAAACGGCATGAAAAAGTGCTGCTAAGACATAAAGGTAGCTCGAATAAGTTCGACACGATAAAAAGCCTGCGGAGGAGTTGTTGCCCTGCGGGCTTTTGGCGTTTCATGGGTATACATTATTGTGCTAGAATAGTAGTACAAAGAACCTGAAAGATGGATAGGGGGATTACTATGGCTGAGAATAAGGACTTGCTTAATCAGGAAAATTTCCTATCTGACGCTATAGCCATTGTGGAAAAGGGCAGACAAACTGCTTACGCGTCAGTCAATCAGGCAATGCTGGCAACTTACTGGCAACTGGGGAAGCACATAGTGGAGAATGAGCAAGGTGGTGCTGAACGGGCAGAGTATGGCAGGGAACTTATGACCAAATTGTCAACAGAACTGACTGCAAAATTTGGCAAAGGATACACGACGCGTAACTTGAGAAATTTTCGCCAATTTTATTTGCTTTTCCCCAAGAGGGAGATTTGGCACACGCGTGTGCCAAATCTTACCTGGTCACATTTTCGCAACTTGCTGCGTGTGGAGAATGAAGCTGCAAGAGAATGGTATCTGAATGAGGCAGAGCGTGAACAGTGGAGCGTGCGTACCTTAGACCGCAATATCAGCTCTCAATATTATGAGCGGCTGTTGCTATCACAGCGCAAAGAACCTGTGAGACAAGAAATGCAGGAGAAAACCGCCAATTTTCAGCAGGATAAAATGGAATTCATCAAGAATCCTGTGGTGGCAGAGTTTTTGGGACTGGCACCAAATGCAGATTTTACCGAAAGCGAACTGGAAGGGGCTATAATAATGCACCTGTCCAAGTTTTTGATGGAGCTGGGCAAGGGTTATGCATTTGTAGCAAGACAGCAGCATATCAGAACGGATGCTGGCAATGATTATTTTATCGACCTTGTGTTCTACAATTACATCTTGAAGTGTTTTGTTCTCATTGACCTCAAGACGACGAAGATTTCTTATCAAGACGTAGGGCAAATGGATATGTATTTGCAAATATATGACAATGAGCGCAAGCAACCGGATGATAATCCCACGATAGGTATTATTCTCTGCTCGGAAACAGATGGAGATGTGGCCAGATATTCGACAATGGCAAAGAATGACCAACTCTATGCCGCTAAATACAAATTGTACTTGCCTACACAGGAAGAATTAAAGAGGGAAATCGAACGGCAAAAAGAGATTTTTCGGCTGGAAAAAGGCGGTGGCGGTGATGTGTAAAATGAAAGAACCTGCTATTGTAAGCGTCATTAGAAATGACAACAAATGCCGCTTAACTTAATGACATTGATGGATGGGGAGGCGATTTCCATGCAGGAACACGGTGCTATGTCGAGGATTTGTCAACGCAGCATGGACAGTCAAGATACGTGAAGATGGGCTTAGTGAATTAATCAACACGCCCTAAGGGGCGGAGCCTGGCAGAGTGGGAAATTGAATAGTTTTGGCACGATAAACAGCCCCGCTTCCACGAAGCGGGGCTGAAAGTTTATGCTTTTGTTTCTCAGAACGCCGGCACTACGGCACCCTTGTACTTATCCTCGATGAATTTCTTTACCTCGTCGGACTTCAGAGCCTTGATGAGGGACTGGATCTCCGGGCGGTTCTCGTCGCCTTCACGGACGGCGACGATGTTCACATAGGGGGAAGTGCTGTCCTCCATGAAGAGGGTGTCCTTGGTGGGGTTCAGGCTAACCTGCATGGCGAAGTTGCTGTTGATGATGGCTGCGTCAACATCCTCCAGCGTGCGGGGCACCTGGGCAGCTTCTACTTCCTGGAACTTCAGGTTCTTGGGGTTCTCGACTACATCCTGCACGGTGGCTTTCTCGCCTACACCGGCCTTGAGCTTCAAAAGACCTGCTTTCTCCAGGAGCAGCAGGGCGCGGCCGCCATTGGTGGGGTCATTGGGGATGGAGATGGCAGCGCCCTCCTTCAGATCTTTCAGGTCGCTGACTTTCTTGGAGTAGATGCCCATGGGCTCGATGTGTACGCCAAAGGCGCTCTTGAGCTTCACGTCCTTGTGCTCCTCCATGAAGTTGTCAAGGTAGGGCTTATGCTGGAAGAAATTGGCATCCAGCTCCTTGTCGTTGAGGGCCAGGTTCGGCTGCACATAGTCGTTGAATTCCACGATTTCCAGCTTCACCCCGTCTTTTTCCAGTACAGGCTTCACAGCCTCCAGAATCTCTGCATGAGGCACCGCCGTAGCCCCCACCTTCAGAGATTTGGCAGCGCTGCTGCTCCCTGCGGTATCCCCGCCGCACCCGGTAAGGGCCAGGGCAGCCACCGTCAAACCTGCCAGAAGTGAAAGAACCTTCTTCTTCATACAAAAACCTCCCGTTCTTCTTAACGCTTATCTAACCTTTTAGCCAGGGCACCTCCCAAGAGCTGCACCAACTGGACTAACACAATGAGAATAACCACCGTGGCCAGCATGACTTCCGGCCGGAACCTCTGATACCCATAGCGGATAGCCAGGTCGCCCAGGCCGCCGCCGCCGATGGCTCCTGCCATGGCGGACTCACCCACCAGGGCGATGATGACCGTGGTGAGCTGGGCCACGATGGAGGGCAGGGACTCAGGTATCAGCACTTTCCAGATAATCTGCGTGGGGCTGGCCCCCATGGACTGAGCCGCCTCAATAAGGCCGAAGGGCACTTCTTTCAGGCTGGTTTCCACCTGCCTGCCGATGAAGGGAATGCTGGCGATCACCAGGGGCACCATGGCCGCCGTGGTGCCGATGGCAGACCCCACAATCATGCGTGTGAAAGGTATGATGGCCACCATCAGGATGATGAAGGGGATGGAGCGGACTGCATTCACCGCCGAGCTCAGGAGCTTGTTGAAACCGGGCGCGGCCAGGATGCCGCCTTTTTCCGTGGTATGCAGGAGCACCCCCAGGGGCACGCCGATGATGGTGGCGATGACCATGGACACGGCTACCATGTAGACTGTCTCCCCCAGAGCCTTAAAGAGCAGCATGATCATGTCTTCTGACATAGCCGATCACCTCCTCTTTCAAGTCTTTGGAGGCCAGGTATGCCATAGCCGCCTGCATCCTTTCTTTCTTGCCTGTAAGGCCGATGATCATGCGTCCGAAGGGCTGTCCGGAAATCTGGTCCAGATCCCCAAAGAGCATGGTACATTCCACCTCCGGGAACTGGCGTATCATGCCCGCCAGCACAGGGTCGTCTGCACTTTCGCCGATAAAGGTGAGCCGCAGCAGGAGGTAAGAATCCTCGCTGTATTCCTGCTCGATGGCGCCGCCACGGAAAGCTACGGGCAGCTCATTGGACAGCAGCACGGAGATGAATTCCTGGGTGATGGGCTGCTGAGGATTGGTGAAGACCTCCAGCACCGTGCCTTCTTCTGCTATGACACCCTGGTCGATGACTGCCACTTTGGTGCAGAGTTCCTTGATGACCTGCATCTCATGGGTGATGACCACTACCGTGAGGTGCAGCTTGGCATTGATGTCCCGGATGAGATCCAGGATGGAACGGGTGGTCTGGGGGTCCAGGGCGCTGGTGGCCTCGTCGCAGAGGAGGATCTTCGGGTCAGAGGCCAGCGCACGGGCGATGCCCACCCGCTGCTTCTGACCGCCGGAGAGCTGGGCGGGGTATTTGTCAGCCTTATCCTCAAGGCCCACCAGCTTCAGGAGAGGTGTCACCTTCTCGCTGATTTTCCCTTCATCTGTGCCGGAAAGGCGCAGGGGGAAGGCGATGTTGTCGTACACCGTGGCCGAGGACAGCAGGTTGAAGTGCTGGAAGATCATGCCGATGTCCTTGCGGGCTTCACGAAGCTCCGCAGCGGACAGGGCCATCATATCCTTCCCGTCCACGATGACAGACCCCGCCGTGGGCCGTTCCAAAAGGTTGATGCAGCGCACCAGGGTGGATTTGCCCGCCCCGGAAAGGCCGATGATGCCGTAGATCTCGCCCTTCCCGATATGCAGGTCGATGCCCTTCAGCGCCGCCACCGGCCCCGAGGGACTGTCGTAGGTTTTCTCGATATGAGAAAGCTTGATCATTATCTTGCTCCTATTACATAGTAATTTAGTAGGTATTAAAAAATCTTAGCACAGGGAAGTGCATCTGTCAATCTGTAAACTTCCTGTAAATTGCCAAAGATATATCTATTATACAGCCTATTGGGGCTAGTGGCTAGTGTTTTTGGCAGGGCAGCTTTTAAGTTGCTGCAGGGCACAAAAATCAGGGCAGGAAATTTTTGCCTATTGGACTTTCGCTAGAGGATATATTAAAATAAAGTAGTATATATTATTCATGTGTTGTTGTAAGGCAGGTTATAGGGAGGTAGTTCCCATGAAGATATTAGTTACCGGCGGAGCCGGGTTCATTGGCTCTCATGTGGTCAGGGCGCTTCTGGCTGAGCAGCATGAGGTCACGGTGCTGGATAATGTTTCTACCGGCGCATGGGAGCATGTGCCGATGGATGAGATACATAGCTGGACCATGGATATCCGCGAGAAGCGGGCGCGCAGGGAGATCGAGCTTTGCCGCTTCGATGCCATCGTGCATCTGGCGGCTCAGACCATGGTGGATGCGTCCTTGAAAGATCCGTATTTCGACGCGGACGAGAACCTCATGGGCACGGTGAATATCCTGGAGGCTGCCCGCAAAAGCGGCGTGAAGCGCGTGGTGCTGGCTTCTACGGCGGCGGTGTATGGGGATGTGGCCCAGAGCCGCCTGCCCCTGGTGGAGGAAACGCCCCTGCTGCCCCTGTCCTTCTATGGCTTCACCAAGATGGCGGCGGAGCATTATCTCTCCCTTTACAAGCGGAATTACGGCCTTGACTATGTGGCCCTGCGCTTTGCCAATGTGTACGGCGAGCGCCAGGGGGACAAGGGCGAGGGCGGCGTCATCAGCATCTTTGCCAAGCGCATCGCCAAGGGCGAGGGCATCACCATCTTCGGAGACGGTGAGCAGACCCGGGATTTCATCTACGCCGGGGATGTGGCAGCGGGGATTCTCGCGGCCCTGCATACGGAGAATGTCAATACTGAGTACAATCTGGCTACCCAGACGGAGACCAGCCTCAATCAGCTGGTGCAGCTCTTCGCCCAAGTGTCGGGCAAGGACTGCACGCCCCGGTATGGGGAGGCCCGTCAGGGGGATATCCGCCGTTCTATGCTGTCAAATGAAAAGGCGAAGGCAGGACTGGGCTGGGAGCCAAAGGTGAGCCTGAAGGACGGGCTGGCCAATACTTATGAATACTTTGCAACCAAGTGAGGCTTATATATGTATAAATCTTGGAAGAAATTCAGGAAAATCAAGGCCGGGGTCTGTGCCTGCCTGACGGCGGTGCTGGTGTCGGCTTCTGCCCTGCCGGCTCTGGCCATGGATGAGATCATGCCCTATGGCGAGGTCTGGGGCGGCGAGGTGGCCACCTGCTATACGGTGGTGGACGGTTCCGGGGAAATCCAGCCCTTCAGGGTGGATCTCATTGGCAAGATGGACGGGGGCAAGGGTGGCTCCCGTTCTATCATGGCCAAGGCTTCCGGTGAGCTCATCGAGCAGACGGGAGGGGTGCTGCAGGGCATGAGTGGCAGCCCCGTCTATGTGGACGGGCGACTGGTGGGGGCTCTGGCCTCCGGCATCAAGGAAATGGCTCCCTATACCTTCTTCATCACCCCCATCGAGGATATGATG
Source organism: Pseudoselenomonas ruminantium (assembly GCA_902780915.1). Lineage (GTDB taxonomy): Bacteria > Bacillota > Negativicutes > Selenomonadales > Selenomonadaceae > Selenomonas_B > Selenomonas_B ruminantium_B. The sequence continues at coordinate 32,746 of CACZHK010000009.1, forward strand.
CCCCTCTGGAGCCTGCCGGACAATAAGAACAAGGGCAGGCTGGCTTCCTTTGACCTGAAGAAATATCAGGAGGACAAGGCCAAGAAGGCCGAGGAGGATGCCAAGAAAGAGGCGGAGGGGGAGAAAGCCGAGGGCAGCGAAGACAAGGCTGCTGACAAGCAGGAAGCCAAGCCTGAAGACGTGGCGGCCGAGGCCGGGGAGCCGCTGACAGGCAGCGAGGCGAAGATCGGAGCTGAACCTGTCAAGGAAGCAGCCAAGGCAGAATCTGCCAAGGGCGAACCTGCAAAGGAAGCAGCCAAGGCAGAATCTGCCAAGGACGAACCTGCCAAGGAAGCAGCCAAGACTGAGCCTGCCCAGGAAATGACTAAGGAGCCTAAGAGCACGCTGTTCTTCTCCGGCTTCAACAGCAACGGCTTGAATTACCTGAAGAAGAAGCTCGACCCCAGAGGGGAATTTTCCTTCGTGCCTATGGGCATTGAGGCGGGGCAGGGGTACCTTTCCACCCACTACAACGCAGAACTCCAGCCCGGCAGCCCCGTGGGGGTAGCCGTGGTTTGCGGTGATTTCTCCGTGGGTGCCTCAGGCACTGTCACTGCGGTGGATGGCAAGAAGGTGCTGGCCTTCGGCCATTCCTTCCTGCACAAGGGCAATGTGAATTACTTCATGACCGAAGCTTCGGTGGTAGGCACTATCAGCGGCCCGGCGGCGGGCATGAAGATTGCCAATATGGGGGCCATCATCGGGCGCGTCAATCAGGACCGCGAGACAGGCATAGCCGGCATCCTGGGCGAGTTCCCTTCCGTGGTGCCCATGAAGATACAGGTGGAGGACAAAACCCTGGGCCGTCAGGAAAATTATGGGGTGCGCATAGCCTACGATGAAGACTTCCTGCCCCAGCTGACGGCAGGGGTGGTCTATGCGGCTGTCAGCAAGACCAGCGACAGTACGGCGGGAGCCACGGCCAAGGTGGATTTCACCATCCGCACCGATGCCCTGCCTGCTGGCAAGGTCACCCGCAGCAATATGTTCTACGGAGCCGAAGATGTGGGCCAGAACGCCATCGGCGAGCTGGCCCAGGCCATGAACCTCATCTGCAGCAACAAGGACAGGGAATCTGCCATTGTGGATGTGCAGGCGAAGATTTCCGTAGAAGAAGGCCGCCACACCGCCAGCATATTGTCCGCTACCCCGGAGAAGATGACGGCGGCACCGGGAGAGACGGTGAATTTCAAGACCACCATCAAGCCCTATCGGGGAGAGAAGCAGACCCTGACCATTCCCTTCACAGTGCCGAAGTTCCAGCAGGAAGGCCTGATGCAGCTGGATGTGCGGGGCGGCGGCTTCATCCCCATCACTGCGGCCATGCTCCTGCAGCAGGTGGGCATTGAGACTGCCGATGAGGAGGGCAAGAACCAGAAGGTGTCAGAAAAGCTCCAGAACCTCATGGATACCCCCAAGAACAATGAAATCATCATTGCCCCCGGAGCCGGGCAGCCCCCCACTTCCGAAAAGGAGCAGAAGCGCATGATCCGCGAGGCTGCCAAGGCTGCCAAGGCCCAGGCCGAGGAGGAGAAGAAGAACCACAAGGTGGAGTTCCTGAAGGACAAAAAAGAGGAAGATGAGACCCGCTTTGAAACGGATTACATTATAGATAATGTCATCCATGCGACCCTCAAGGTAGAAAGGCCTTAAAAGTATTGCCAGTACAAGGGGTTAATGGTAATATATGTAGTGTTGTTTCAGCAAAGACGCAAGTTTGATTGATAGATGCCCGCTTTGGCGGGGGGCTTTTCAGCCTTAGGGGGATTGCAAGCAAGAATGGAAAAACTTATCATACATGGAGGCCGTCCCATGAGGGGACGGGTGAAGATCAGCGGGGCCAAGAATGCGGTGCTGCCCATCATTGCCGCTACGCTTTTGGGACAGGAAAAAGAGAGTGTCCTTGACGAAGTGCCGGCTCTGGAAGATGTCTATACCATCACCGAGGTTCTGAGGCAGCTGGGTGTAGGCGCCAGCTTCGATGCAGAGAAACATCAGCTGACAGTGGACAGCCGGGTCATCGGCAGCTGCGAGGCGCCTTATGAGCTGGTGCGCAAGATGCGCGCTTCCTTCCTGATCATGGGGCCGCTGCTGGCCCGCTGCGGTCAGGCGAAGATTTCCCTGCCCGGGGGCTGTGCCATCGGCACCCGCCCCATCGACCTGCATCTGAAGGGCTTTGAGGCTCTGGGGGCAGAAATCAAGATTGGCCACGGCTATATCGAGGCCAATGCCCCGGATGGCTTGAAGGGAACCAAGATTTACCTGGATTTCCCCAGCGTGGGCGCCACGGAAAATATCATCATGGCCGCCTCCATGGCCGATGGCCAGACAGTGCTGGAGAATCCTGCCCAGGAGCCTGAAATCGTGGATCTGGCCAATTACCTCAATGTCATGGGAGCCAAGATCCGCGGGGCAGGCACCAATGTCATCAAGATCGAAGGACAGCCCAAGCTCCGGGGCCGCGACTACACCATCATCCCCGACCGCATCGAGGCGGGCACCTATATGGTGGCGGCAGCCATGACCCGCGGCGATGTCTACATCGAGAATGCCATTTCCGAGCATCTGAAGCCCGTCATTGCCAAGCTGAAGGAAGCAGGCGTGACGGTGGAGGAAGATGTGAACGGCATCCGGGTGGCCTGCGACAAGCGCACCAAGGCGGTGGACATCAAGACCATGCCCTATCCAGGTTTCCCCACAGATATGCAGGCCCAGTTCATGGCCATGATTGCCGTATCCGAGGGCACCGGCATGGTGACGGAGACGGTGTTTGAGAACCGCTTCATGCACGTTGACGAACTGAAGCGCATGGGTGCCAAGATCAAGATTGACGGCCGCACTTCTGTGGTGGAAGGCGTGGAAGGTCTTACAGGCTGCCAGGTGAAGGCGACTGATCTGCGTGCCGGTGCGGCTATGGTGCTGGCAGGGCTGGTGGCCGAGGGCGAGACCCAGGTGGGGTATATCCACCATATTGACAGAGGTTACGACCAGCTGGTCGAGAAGCTGGTTGGGCTGGGGGCGGATATTGCCCGGGTTGACCAGTGAGATAGAAGAAAAGCGGCTCCTCCTAGGGGGAGCCGCTTTCTATAAGCTCATTTGGGGGTTCGGGAGTTTGAGGATTTGGGGGCGAATGGATTGAAACGTAAATTTATACTGGGCGTATCGGTGGCAATTATCTTCCTGATTGCCATAATTGGCGGTTCATTGTATGTTATGAAAAATAATGAGGCAACTGCTCAGACTGCAAGTGCCAGGCAGGAGCAGAACAGTTCGGAAAGGGAGCAGAAACAGAAGCTCCTGACCACCGATGAGCAGGTGGAGGAGATCCTTTCCCGTATGTCCCTGACGGAGAAAATCGGGCAGATGGTGATGATGAGCCTGCCGGGGACGGAGGTGGATGATGAGGCGCGGTATGCCTTGCATCAGTTCCACTACGGCGGCATCGTGCTCTTTGACAGGAACTTCGAGTCCAAGGAACAGGTGAAGAACTTTGTGCTGGATGTGCAGTCCGGGGCGGGGGAGAAGGTGCCGCTCTTTGTGGCTATTGACGAAGAAGGCGGGCTGGTGTCCCGGGGCAAGGAAGTCATTCCTGCGCCGCCATCTGAGGAAATGGTGGGCAAGGAGGACAAGGCCTTTGCCAGGAAGCTGGCCTCGCAGGTGGCGGGCGACCTCAAGGATATCGGGGTGAATGTGAACTTTGCACCGGTGGTGGATTTGGGCCTGGGGCGGGAGCGCTCCTACAGCACGAAACCCTATGAAGTCCTGAAGTTCGCTGAGGCAGCAGGGGCAGGCTACAAGGAAAAGGGGCTGATGTATACCTTGAAGCATTTCCCCGGCATAGGCAAGGGGACAGTGGATTCCCACGAGGAATTTTCCTCCATCGAGGCTACGGAGCACGAGCTGCGCAAAGAGGATCTGGTGCCCTTCCGGGAAATCATCAACGATTCGGATAAGGGCAGGAACTTCGACTACATGATCATGGTAGGCCACTTCCTCTACCCGGCCTTTGAGCCGGAACTGCCCGCCAGCCTGTCGGAAAAGATCATCACAGGTCTCCTGCGGAAGGATCTGGGCTATGAGGGCCTCATCATCACCGACGACCTGGGCATGGGGGCCATCATCAAGCAATACACCTTCGGCGAAGCCGCCCTGAAAGCCGTCCAGGCAGGCAACGACATCGTGCTGGTCTGCCACGACTACGGCCATGCAGAAGATGCCTATATGGGCCTCCTGAACGGGGTCAAAGAGGGAAAGATCAGCGAGAAGCGGGTAGATGAATCCGTGAGGAGGATCCTCAAGGCAAAGCTGAGGCATGGCATGAAACCTGTGCAGTGAAAGAGAAAACCTCCCCTTCGCAGTAAAGGCGTTGCTGCGGAGGGGAGGTTTTTTATGAGATGTTTTTCGACAGTGTCTCCTGCCACTCCCTATCATGTCCCATGAGGGTAGAAATGCGGTTGACATTGTAAAGTATTTCTGATGAATCTCCGAGGGGTTCTTCGATAGCCTCCTTATAGAGCATGGCCAGGGCCAGGAAAGCCTTGCCGTTATGCTCCAGGGTTCCTCCCAGGGTGCAGGGGAAAAGTTCCACGAAATACTCGGAGACCAGTATGTTCTCCAGCATCAGTTCCGGAGGGGGCAGCGCCCCCTTGGTTTTTATCCTGTGCAGGGCCTGCAGGTGCTGGTTCTTGCTCTCCGGCAGGGCCAGGGCTTCCCTGAGGCCGGGGAAATGTTTGTCCAGCTGCCAGTCAAGGCCTGTTGCCCGCTGGCCGCCGCCGTGGCCGTAGTTGTCTGAGAGTTGCAGCAGTTGTTCAAAATCTCCTGCCTCCACGGCCTTGTCCGCTTCTGCAAGATAGGCCAGCAGAGCCGCGAGGCGCTCTATCAGGGGCAGTCTCAGCTGCAAGATGGAGAGACCCGTGTCCTGGAGCAGCAGGCAGGAGGCGGCCACCCCTTCCTCACCCTGGCGGCAGGCGATTTCCTGCCAGCCCTCGGCATGGGAGAGTTCCCTTTCCCGCCATTTGAATTCCACAGGACTGTCACGGAAAAGCACCAGCTCCGCTGCCAGGGGGCAGGACATGGACAGGCTCAGCTGGCAGTTGCCCCCTATATTCACGGGCTTGCGGGGATAGATGGCGCAGGTGCTGCCCAGGAATCCTTCCCCATGCTCTTTCTGGATCCCGCAGAGAAAATCGTCTCGCAGGAAGTGGCAGACTTTCTCCTGCCCGAAATCCCAGGCCCAGGGAGCCTGCCCTTCCTCCCCATGTACGAGCCGCTTCAAGATCTCCCGGCTCTTTTCCTGCGGCAGTCCCTTGTACTTCTCATAAGTCCCGCCGTCCACAAACACCGTCCAAAGCCGGCAGCACTGCGCCCCGCAGCGCTGTCCGTCGCAGATGAATTCTTTCACATAATCAGGCTCAAGGCAAAGCATAAGCGTCCCCCTCCATCAGTATATGAGTGATTTTTCGACCAAGAGCAGGGATTTTCCTTCATATTCAGAAAAAACAAAAAGCACTTGCTACCTAAAAGGGCAAGTGCTATAATCTAAGTAATAAGAGGCGCTGCCCAGCAGTCGCCCTCGCAGAGTTATCACTTAAAGGGATAAACCGCTTAGTCGTCAAACTGGAAGCGGTTTATTTTTTTGCCTGAATCAGAATGAGCAGGATTAGAATCAGAACTATGATCAACTCATTCATAGGCTGGCACCTCATTTCTGAGGGCACAGATTAACCGCTAAACAACGCCTCATGACAGTATAGCACTTGCCCCCGCAAGGGGGCAAGCGCTATTTTTTTGCCTGCAAGGCTTCTACTTTCCGACGCAGCTCCATCTCGTTGAAGGCCATCTGGAATTCTATGCCGTAGATGATGAAGCTGGCGATGAATTTGAACCAGATGAAGAGGGCGAAGAGGCCGAAGAGGGAGCCGTAGGCGATGCCCATGCCGGGGATGAGGGTCATGCACCAGCTGTAGATGCCCGTCACTGCCAGCCAGAGGAAGGTCACTAAGAGGGCGGTGATGATGGCGTGGCGGAAGGGCGGGGTGTAGGAGTGGGGGGCGAAGATGTAGAAGAAGGTGAGCCACACCACCAGCGCTGCGAAGGGCAGGGCAATGCGCAGGATGTTCCAGAGAGTGAGGAAGAAGGCAGGGAAGTGGATGCTCTCGTCCAGATAGTACACGATAGAATTGCCGAAGACCGGCAGCCCCAGCGAGAGGAAGATCACTACCATCAGGCCGAAGGTAAAGAGGAAGCCCTTGGCATAGACTCGCACATTGTGGCGGTCATCCCGGGCCATTTCGGCGGTCTGGGCGTAATCCACGCTGTCCGTGGCCCGGGTGAGGATGGTGAGGCCCTGGACGAAGCTGTAGAGGGAGAATAGGCCCGTCACCCACATCCACAGCGTGCTGCGTGCGGCCATGATGCGCTTGATGTCCGCCATCAGCGGCCCTGCCATGCGCTCCGGCAGGTAGTGGGCCGCCATGCCGTAGATGGCATCCACCTGGGAGGACATGAGATAGAGCGTCAGGTTCACGGTAAAGACCAGGAAGGGCAGGAACCCCAGGAGAAAGTAATAGGCCGTCCCTGAGGCCATGTCGAACCAGCTGGAAATCTTGTGGTAGTCAATGAAGCGCTGGTAGAAGAAGTAAAAAGTCTCCCAGACGGGGGAGAGCCGCTTCAGGATGTTTTGCACGATTTTGTCCATAATGCTCACCTTGCCATTGTTTTTCACTTTTTTGTGATAAAATAATATGATATGACATTAAACTGCTATAGTATACCATACCGGGGGGTGTGATTATGAAGATAGAAAGATTGCTCGTCTTTGGAGATATTCACGGTATGTGGGACAAATTCCTCTCTGCTTTTGAAAAGGTTGAGTTCAATCCTGCCAAAGACATGATGGTTTTTCTCGGCGACTATCTGGACAGGGGCGAAATGCCGGTGCCTGTCATGGAGTGGGTGCTGAGCCACCGGCGCGAGCCGGGCATGGTTTTCCTGCGTGGCAATCACGATGAGATGCTTTACGACAGCCTGAAGGATCTCAGGCATTTCCAGGATGCATACGATCTGGCGGATATCAGCCTCACCCCTGATGTCCTCCTGTGGCTGGCCAACGGGGGCAAGGTCACCCTGAAGAAAATCATGGCCACGAGCAGTCCCGGTGAATTGCTCCGCAGGTGGCTGGCTCTGGTAGAATCCCTGCCCCTTTATGCGGAGGTGGAGGCAGGGGGCAAGAAGTTCTGGTTCATGCACGCAGATTGCATCCCCGACCTGCCCCTGGACCAGCAGCCGGAGGAAACCCTGCTCTGGTCGCGCCACCTGGCCACCTGTCCTCACGACCAGACAGGCAGCCAGACCATCGTGCTGGGGCATACTCCCGTGCAGTCCCTGAGATATGACCCCGTGCCCCAGATACTTCAGGAGGGCAGGCTGGTGCTCATGGACACGGGCAGCTTCCTCCCCACGGGCAAGGTGTCCTGCCTGGACCTTTTGAGCGGCACGGTCTACCAGTCAGACTGAGCTTGTTGGCAGAAGGGCAGGGGGTATGGTAAAATTAAGGTGCATTTTGATGGTGTGATGATTGTGAGATAGGGGTAGAGGCTTTGGGAAAGACGATTCTTCAATTCATGGCATTCCTTTGCATCCTGATGCTTCTGTCCTTGGAAGTGGGCTTCATGCGCCTCACCTGGGCGGGCTACAGTCTCTCGGAGATGCCTGAGGTGCTTTTCTCTGCCTCCATGGCTGACAGGCTGGCCCTGCAGGAGCCGCTGCCCCACAAGAAAGTCCAGCGGGGAGAAGACCAGGCCAATATGCCTGCCGACCTGCAGGTGCTGCTGGAGGAGCGCGCCGATGACTATGCCATCTACTACATCCGCCCGGACTACGAGCAGGAGCCCTTCGTGCAGGGTTCCCGCCAGCAGCAGCCCGCCAGCATGATCAAGCTCTTCGTCATGGCCAAGGCTATGGAGGAAGTCAAGGCAGGCCGCCTGGCCCTTGATGAGCAGGTGCAGCTTCAGAAAGGGGATGTGGTAGGCGGTGCCGGCAAGCTCACCATCTATGACCTGGAGAAGCCTATCACCGTAAAAGAACTCCTCACCCTCATGATACAGGTCAGCGACAACACCGCCACCAATACCCTGATCACCAGGCTGGGCATGGAGGAAATCAACGCCTATCTGGCAGAAAAGGGCTATGCGGATACGAAAATCAATCACAAGATGATGCTTCAGAAGGTGGAGACCCTGGAGAAAAAAGGCAAGCGCACCCGCAAGGTCACCACCAAGCTACCAAGCAACATTTCCTCTGTGCAGGACGTAGGGACGCTGCTCACCCGCATCTACAAGCATGAGTGCGTGGGGGAGCAGGAGGATGAGCTCATGGCCGAAATCCTCAAGGGGCAGGAAGACAAGGTCTGTTTCAACGCCGCCCTGCCCGACTGGCAGATAGGGCACAAGACCGGCGAATACAGCGGCCTTTTCCACGACGGCGGCATCTTTTACGGCCCGGAAGGCAACTTCGTGCTGGTCATCTTCTGCGAGAAATACGCAGGCCGCCAGATCGCCATCGAGGACATGCAGGAAATGGCCTGGTACTTCGCAGCACGGCTGTCGGGCATGAAGAACAAGTGAACTGCACCTGTGCAGATCTAAGGAACCTGGCGGCAGCATATCAAAAAATAAATCATGCCTTTGAATTTGTAATGATTTCCTATTTCGCACGTATGTAGAGACAACAGTATTCTTGGCAAGGGAGGAATGTTTTATGAAATGGTGGAAGAAATTGCTGATAGTGGTGGCCATCCTGGCTGCTTTGGGCTTGGGGCTGATGGGCTACGGGGTCTGGAAGGTGTCTGATGTCTATGAGCAAAAGATCCAGCCGGACATGGCGCGGTATGTGCAGATGACCAAGGAAGATCAGGATAAATACGTGCTGAGCCACATGGAAGACCTGCTGAAGTCTATCCAGAGCGATGATACGGATGAACAGGTGAAATTGGAGGCCGAAGCCATCGCCAAGGATCCCGCGACGCGGCAGGCGGCCATTGAAGTGGGGCGCTCCATGTGCGCGGTCTTGCTCAGCGCTTCCGATGAAATCACCGGCAAGCTCTCAGCAGAAGACAAGGCCAAGTACGAAGAGGAGGGCAAAGCCCTGGATGCCCGGGGGAAGGCCTTTGACAAGGCTGTGGAAGAATACGGTGCCAATAAGCAGTGACATAGGCTGGCGCTGCCCGGGCAATGCCGGAAGATAACAGAAAAGAGGATGTGAGGAAGTGCGAAAGCAGCTGAACCACATCCCTTTTTATATTTTTCCATGGAAAGGATGACAGAGGATGAAAAAGAGCAAAATCGCGGTGGGAGGTTTCTTGGCGCTGACCCTTGCTTGTGGAGGGGTGGCCTGGCAGGATGCTGCTGACCAGGCAGGGCTGTCGCCAAGGGCAGAGGCGGCGCAGGCATCTGAGCGCAGCTATGAGAATAAGGGCCTGAGGCTGAGGATCCCCGGGGACTATGACGGGCTCCTGCTGGTGGAAAAGCTCCAGGATGCGGAGGGGGATATTTTCTCTGTATCGGAACGCGCTTCCGTGGAGGCGGCCAGGAAGGCCTACCCCGGAGAATTCAGGGGGGCAGGCTGGCTCTTTGCCATCGGCAGGGTATCTGAGGAACGGCTGCATGATCTGCTGCGGGGAGATATGTCCGGGGCAGAGCTTTTTGCTGCGGATGGCAAGGGAAATTATTACATGTACTATCATCCCACCGATGTGCGCTACATGAGGGAAACTCCCGAGGCCATGCAGCGTGATCAGGAGCAGTGGAGCAGGCTGAACGCCTGGGCCTGGGAAAAGGTGCGGCAGGATTTCATCAAGGCCAACTCTCTCACGGCCTTGTCGGCAGACAACAGCAGCGTGGGCATGTGCCTGGCCCGGATTCTCTATGTCCCCGGGACGAAGTTCACTTTGGCAAAGAATGCAGAAAAGCCCCTGCAGGGGGAGCAGAGCCTGGCCTGTTCCTACGGAGAAAAACTCCTGTATGGCAACAGCTTTGAAATGATAAACGAGCGCAAGCTGCCCCAAGGGGATAAGTTCATCCTTTCCCTGCCTGAGGAAAAGCTGAAGCTGGAGTTCTTCCGGGATAAGCAGGGCTATGACTATGTGCTGGAGCAGCGCCCGGGACTGCGGGATAACCTCTACAAGGCCGTTCCCGTAGAGGAACATGCTGTGGCCCTGCCCATCCTGGAGGAGTGGCTGCAGGCTGAGGCGATAGATGAGGAAGCAGCTTCTTGGGGTTATACGCCGGATTCTCTGGTGGGCACCTGGGCCGAGAAAATCGCCGGCCGGGGCGTGATAAACATTGAGAAAAGCGATTCTACGGGGCTTTACAAGGTGCATATCAGCTGGGGCAACGGTGCCAACGAAACCTATTTCTGGGAAATGACAGCCAAGCCGGCGGGGCATAATACCCTGCGCTATCAGGACTGCCGTCATACGATTGTAACCTTCAGCGAGAACGGCAATGAACGGGAAAAGCTGGTCTATGAAAAGGGCAGCGGCAGCTTTACCCTGAACAGTGCCCATGAAATCATGTGGCAGGATGAAGTGGGCGGTGCCGGAGAGAATGCGGTTTTCTTAGGCGTATGAAGCCGGGGCAGAAAATTTTTCTGCAGACAGGAAGTGAAAGGCGGCAGGGCGAATATGGCAGGGAGAAGGGTCAACGTCTATTTTTATGGAGGCGATAACATGCTGATCGGTGTTCCCAAGGAAATAAAGAACAATGAGAATCGCGTGGGCCTGACCCCCGCAGGGGCTGAAGCGCTGGTGAAGGCAGGGCACAAAGTCCTGGTGGAGCAGGGCGGCGGCCTGGGCAGCGGCTTTGCCGATGCTGATTACACAGCGGTGGGCGCTGTCATCGAGCCTGACAAGAAAAAGCTCTTTGCCGAAGCAGAAATGATCATCAAGGTGAAGGAACCTCTGCCGGAGGAATACGACCTGTTCCATGAGAATCAGATTCTCTTCACCTATCTCCATCTGGCCCCGGAGCCGGAGCTGACGGAGGCTCTCCTGAAGCACAAGGTGACGGGCATTGCTTATGAGACTGTGGTAGGCAGGGATGGCAGGTCTTTGCCCTTGCTGGCACCCATGAGCGAGATTGCCGGGCGCATGTCGGTGCAGATCGGCGCTCAGTTCCTTGAGAGCCGCTACGGCGGGGCAGGCGTCCTCCTGGGCGGCGTAGCGGGGGTAGCGCCGGGGCAGGTGGTCATCATCGGCGGCGGCGTGGTAGGCACCAATGCGGCCAAGGTGGCCATGGGCCTGGGGGCCCGTGTGACGGTGATTGACCTCTCCATTGAGCGCCTGCGCTATCTGGATGATGTCTTTGGCGGCCGCCTGTCCACGGTGATGTCCAACAGCTACAATATCGCCCAGTGGGTGGCCCAGGCCGACCTCCTCATCGGTGCCGTGCTGGTGCCGGGGGCCAGGACTCCCCAGCTGGTGACTGAGGATATGGTCAAGACCATGAAGAAAGGCTCGGTCATCGTGGACGTGGCCATCGACCAAGGGGGCAGCATTGCCACCTGTGACAAGGTCACCACCCATGAAAATCCCACCTTTGTCAAGCATGGGGTAGTCCACTATTCAGTGGCCAATATCCCAGGAGCCGTGTCCCGCACCTCCACCCTGGCCCTGACCAACGCCACTCTGCCCTATGCCCTGAAGATTGCAGGCAAGGGCTGGCAGCAGGCCTGCCGTGAGGACAAGGGCCTGGCGGAGGGGCTGAACACCGTAGCAGGCAAGGTGACCAACCGTCCCGTGGCAGAAGCCCTGGGGCTGGAACTGGGGGATAAAGGCCTTGGCTGAGCCGCTGCTCATAAACGTCCTGCATCATTTTTTCCTTTGAAGAAAAATCGGGAGAGCTGTCCCTTCAGCTCTCCCGGTTTTTTATTTCTCTATGAGTTTTTCTGCCAGCTTCACCGCTTCGACCCCGTCCTTGGCGTAAGCATCAGCGCCGGCCTGGTCGGCGTAGTCCTGGGTGAGGCAGGCGCCGCCTACCATGATCTTGGCGGGGCAGCCCGCTTCCTTCAGGTCGGCGATGACCTTGTCGATCTGCACCATGGTGGTGGTCATGAGGGCGCAGAGGCCCACGATGTCCGCCTGCTTCTCCAGGGCGGCTTTCACGATTTCCTCGCTGTCCACATCGCGGCCCAGGTCGATGAGCTCGAAGCCGGAGTTCTTCAGCAGGGCCCCCACGATATTCTTGCCCAGGTCATGGACATCCCCCTTCACCGTGGCCAGCACCACGGTGCCTTTTTTCACCGTCTCGGCTTCCGGGGCTGCTTCCTGCAGGTGGCTGAAGGCTTCCCGCATGGTTTCGGCGGAGAGCAGCACCTGGGGCAGGAACATGCGGCCTGCGCCGAAGTCCTCGCCTATGTCCGTCATGGCAGCGGTGAGGGCTTTTTCCGTGATGGTGTTGGGGTCATGGCCCTCGGCCAGGGCCTTGTCAATGAGGGGCACCACTTCGTCCTTTTCCCCGGAAATCACCGTCTGCTTCAAGGCTTCCAAAACGGGCAGGTCGCTGGCCTTCATGGCAGCCGCCGCCTTGGGCACTGCCAGGTTGGCTTCGCTCTGGCTGTACTTCAGCCCGCAGGGGTCTTTGCCCAGCAGGGCAGAGGCGGCGGAAAGAGCCTCCTGCATCTTTTCGTCATAGGGGTTCATGATGGGAGCCGTGAGCCCGGCGGCCAGGCACATGGCAAAGAAGGTGGCGTTGATGAGGGGACGGTTGGGCAGGCCAAAGGAGATATTGGACAGGCCCATGGTGGTGGGCAGCCCCTCTGCCGTCACCTGCTTCAGCGTTTCAAAGACGGAACGGGCGGCGGCTTCGTCAGCGGAGAGGGTCATCACCAGGGCGTCAACCAGGAAGTCCCCCTGCTGCAACCCTGCGGCTTTGGCTTGCTCTATGATGGTATGCACATGGCCCAGCCGTTCCTCCACGCTCTTGGGCAGGCCCCCGTCGGTGAGGGGCAGGCAGAGGATGGCGGCGCCGTATTTCTTGGCCAGGGGCAGGAATTTTTCCAGCCTTTCCTTTTCGGCGGAGACGGAGTTGATGAGGGCCCGGCCCGGGTAGGCCCTGAGGCCTGCTTCGAGGGCCACAGGGTCGCTGGTGTCGATGGCCAGGGGGGCATCCGTGAGCTGGGCGATTTCCGTCACGGCCTTCTTCATGGCGGCGGCCTGATCGATGCCGCCAACCCCCATGTTCACATCAAGTACCTGGGCACCGGCCTTTACCTGCCCCAGGGCTTCTTTCTTCACGGAGAGGAAGGAGCCTTCCTTGATTTCCGCCGCCAGCTTCTTCCGTCCCGTGGGGTTGATGCGCTCGCCGATGAGGACGGTGGGGAGGGAGCCGTCAAGGCACACGGACTTGGAACGGCTGGTGAGCCAGAGCTTTCTGGGGCTGCTTTCCCGCACAGGTTCGGCCTTGTCCCGTACTGCTTCAGCCAGGGCACGGATATGCTCCGGGGTGGTGCCGCAGCAGCCCCCCAGGTAAGTGGCGCCTGCTGCCAGCAGCTTCGGCCCCCAGAGTCCGAAGTCCTCCGGCCCCATGGGGAACTTGGTTTCTCCGTTTTCCAGATAGGGCATGCCCGCATTTGGCTGGACGCTGATGGGCACCCGGCAACTTGCCGCCAGAGTTTTGACGATGGGCAGCAGCTGCTCGGGGCCAAGGGAGCAGTTCACGCCGATGACATCAGCCCCCAGGGATTCTAAGAGGATAGCCGCGCTCTGAGGGTCAGTGCCTGTCACGGTGCGCCCGTCCTCGCTGTAGGAGAACTGGCAGATTTTCGTAAGATGCGGTGCCCCTTCGTGGGCCGCCAGCAGGGCCGCCCGCATTTCCTGCAGGTCGATGCAGGTCTCGATGATGAGGGCATCCGCACCCCCTTCGGCCAGGGCCTTGGCCTGGGCCAGATAATTCTGGTAGGCTTCCTCGAAGTCAAGGTCGCCCAGGGGCGCAATGAAGCGCCCAATCGGCCCCATGGAGCCTGCCACTTTTGCCTGCACGCCTGCCTCGGCGATGGCAGCCCTGGCAACCACCACGGCGGCACGGTTCAGCTCTGCCATGCGGTCAGTCAGCCCATAGTGAGCCAGCTTCAGGGGACTGGCTCCGAAGGTATTGGTCTCGATATAATCAGAGCCTGCCCGCAGATAGGCCAGATGCACACCCTTCACCACCTCCGGCGCCTCCACATTCATCAGCTCCGGCGCCGCCCCAGGCTTCAGTCCCCCTGCCTGCAGCATGGTGCCCATGGCTCCATCAAAAATATGTATCATCAATCATCACTTCCCAGGTCAATAAATTGTAAAGGTGTAATTATTGTACTTCATTGAGGGGGAAAAGTACACAGGTTTATACAAAACGGCGGCAGATGTTTCACGTGAAACATTTGCCGCCGTTTTTCATTGAGGTGAGAGGTGTTTGCTATTTGCAGCCCTTAGGCAACTTGAACCTGTGCAATCATCTTGAGCACATCAGCGTGGGAGATGCTCTTGCCCTTGTAGGAATACTTGTTGTCCTTGGACATGAAGCCGGTGCCGAGGGCGCCCACGCTCAGGTCGTGGGAGATGCCAAGCTGGTTCAAGCCCTTGCCAACAGCTTCCCTCAGAAGGATATTCAGCGGCCCGACCACGCCGGACTTGCTGCTCAAAGCACCGTGGACCTCGCCTACGATTTCACCGAAGGTGCCGCCCTTCTTGGCAAAAGCATCAGCCAGTTCATTG
>CACZHK010000010.1 GCA_902780915.1 Pseudoselenomonas ruminantium
TGAGATCAGCCTCGGTGACTTTGCCTTCGCCATAGAGATTGTCATAATCAAAAGCAAAGCCGGATTTCAACTGCAAACTCATCTTGCTCAACACTCCTTCTTATATCACACAATCCATATCCACAAGTTATGTTACCATACTCTATATTAGTATAACGCAATTGTTCAAATTTTGCCATAGGCAAAATGCATCTCTCATTCAGCGTTTTTCTCATTTGCGTCACAGTCATGCTTGCAGCGCATGAAGCAAAAAAGAACCCCACGGCTGACAGGATTTTCCTGTCCACCGTGGGGTCCTTGCCCATCTTATCCTTTAATTCCTGCTCTGAACCAGGATGCCGCCCTGCCGGGAGAGCATCTTGTTGATCTTCACCCCCAGGAAAGCAGCCCCCAGAGCCTTTATCACATCACCGGGGATAAAGGGCAGCACTGCCATCATCAAGCCTGCCTTCAGGTCAATGTCCATCAAGAGCATCATAGAGGTGAGGCCACCCACGTAAAGCAGGGGCACGCCCACGATGATGCCCGCCAGGGCGTAGCGCTTGAAACTGATGTCCTGGCCCTTCAGCAGGCTCACCAGATAGTAGGCCACAGGCCAGGCCAGATAGAAGCCACCTGTGGGGCCCAAGATCCTGCCCAGCCCCGCCGTGCCGCCCGGCAGTACGGGTATGCCTACGGCACCCAGCGCCAGATAGATGCAGATGGCCAAGGCCGTCTCCTTGGGCGGCAGCACGAAAGCAGTGACACCGAAGGCCAGCGTCACTGCCGTGACCAGCCCCGGTGTGAAGGGCAAGGGAAAACTGATATAGGCTGAAACAGAGCAAAAGGCCACGCACATGGCCACCATGGTTATCTTCTTGGTACCGTCCATCGGGAATCCTCCTTGGGCAAAGAAAAACGATTTGGCTGTCTTATACCCTCTTAGTATAAGCGTCTTTCGCCAAATCGTCAACTTTACTTTCTTTATGAAGTTTACTGTTTTGAAAAATTCCTTGGAAACTCACGCCGATAATGCTCGAACAGGCAGTAAGTTCCCGGCTGTGACTCCAGAAGTTCAAAGCCCGCCAGTTCCGGAAAGAAAACATCTGCCCCATGCTTTCCCGGAACTCTGGTCAGGCAAGCCTCCCTCACATAGGGCAGCAGCAGTTTGTAAATTTCTGCTCCGCCTATGCACCAGAAGTCCTGCTGCCCTTGCAAGCACAGCTCACCCAGCCGCTGCCATAGTTCTGCCAGGCTGCCAGCGATTTCAAAGCCATTTGCGGACTTGCTATCAAGGGAATGTGACAGCACCAGATTCATCCGCCCCGGCAGCGGCCCCGGCAGGGACTCCATGGTCTTCCTGCCCATGATCAGCACGCCCCCCATGGTCAGTTGCTTGAAACGCGCCAGATCCTCGGGTAGCCTGACCAAAAGCTCCCCCTCCCTGCCCAGACCACGTTCCTCGTCAATGCAGGCTATCAGCTTCAAGGGAAAGGGCTCTGCCACCTCCGCCGCCGGGATAACGTCCTTATCCTCCTTGGGCAATCGTTCCAGCCACTCCAGTACAGAATGCCCCTTGATGGCAAGTTCCGGCGCAATGTCAGCCAAAGGCACCAGCACAAAAGCCCGTTCCGTCAGGTAAGGATGGGGCAGGCGCAGTTCCTCGGTGTCCGAGGTCGCTCCCTCCATCATAAGCATATCTATATCTATGGTGCGGGCACCCCAGTGCTCATGGCGTACCCTGCCCAAGTCACGTTCTATCTGCTGGCACAGATGCAGGAATTCAAGGGGTTGCAAAGAAGTCCCCACCTCAGCACAGGTATTGATGAATCCCGGCTGGTCAGTCTTGCCCCAGGGGGCTGTCTCATAGAAAGGAGCCACTTGCAGGAGCTGCACGCCTTCCGCCAGGGCCAGCCGCCGCAGAGCCTCGCGGATAGTCTCTCCCCGCTCTCCCAGATTGGCCCCCAGGCTCAGATAAGCCTTTCTCATGCCCTGGACCTTTCAATAGTCACCGCCGCATCCTTGAACAAGCCCTTGATGGGGGCTTCGGGCTTGTGCAGAGTGACTTCTACCCTTTCTACCAGCTCGAAGTCCTTCAGAATGGCGGCGGCAATCCTCTCTGCTACCGTCTCAATGAGATTGCAGGGCTCCCCTTCTACGATTTCCCTGACTTTGGCAAAAACCTCCGCATAGTTCACAGTCTTGCCCAAATCATCGCTTTTCCCCGCCTCCTGCAAGGAAAGGTACATCATTGTGTCCACGATAAAGGGCTGGCCTGTCTGCCGTTCCTCCGGCAGGCAGCCATGATAGCCGATGAATTCCATGCCAGTCAGCACAATCCTATCCATTGATGATCGCCTCCGCCATTCTGATGGCCCGCAGATTTTCCTTCACATCATGCACCCTGATAATATCCGCGCCCTTCATAGCGCCTATCACAGAGGTGGCCAGGGTGCCCTCCAGCCGTTCCTCCACAGGCAAGTCGAGGGTCCTCCCAATCACGCTCTTGCGGCTGGCACCCAGCAGCAAGGGGTAGCGAAAACCGTCAATTTCCAGCAGTTCCTCCTGCCGGTTCATGACCATGAGATTGTCTGCCACCGTCTTGCCAAAGCCCACGCCGGGATCAAAAATCAGCTTTTCCCTGGATATTCCGGCTGCCTCTGCCAGCTCGATGGTGTGACGGAAGAAATCCCGTTCTGCCGCCACCACATCACCGTTATAGACCTGGTAATCTGTGCCCTTCTGATTGTGCATGGCGATGACAGGCACCTGATAATGAGCCGCCACCCGTGCCATCTCACCAGGTTCTTCCCTATACTGAAGCCCCCAGATATCGTTGAGGATATCTGCCCCCATTTCCAACGCCGCCTCGGCAGTCTCCGCCTTGAAGGTATCAACAGAGATAGGCAAGGGGCACTCGGCCGCCAGAGCCTTGAGGTAGGGGGTGAGCCTGACAATTTCTTCCTCGGCAGGCATGGGCACAAAGCCCGGACGACTGGACTCGGCACCGATATCAATGATGTCCGCCCCCTCCTCCACCATCTGCCGGGCATGAGCCAAGGCATCTTCTACTGCTGTCCACTTGCCCCCATCGGAGAAGGAATCAGGGGTCACGTTCAGTATGCCCATGATAAGGGTGCGCCCCCCCAAGTCCAGCGACTTCCCGCTGGGCAAGTCGTAATGTCTCTTGGCCAGACTTCTTCCTTTCATCAAAAGCCCCCTTACTTCTTCTCTCCGCCCAGCAGCAGCCAGGCCTGCTGATAAAGCCCCTTGTCCTGCAGAAAATTGCCGGTGCATTCCGTGGTGACGGTGCGGGCACCGGGGGCCAGGTCCCCCCTCATCATCATGCAGAGCTGCTGGGCCTCCACCGTCACCAGCACCCCCTCAGCCCCTACGCCATCTGCCACCGCCGCCGCAATCTGCCGGGTGAAGCGCTCCTGCAGCTGAGGACGGCGGGACAGGTGCTCCACCACCTTGGTGAACTTGCTGAAACCTGCTACCAGCCCCCCGTGGGGCTGATAAACGATATCCACCTCCCCGAAGAAGGGCACCAGATGATGCTCGCACATGGAGTAAAAAGGAATGTGCCGCACTGCCACCAGCCCTGCAGCATCAGACTCAAAGAGCTCGCCCCATTCCTCCTTTCCCACCGGCCCCAGGCCGCTGAACAGCTGGCCGTACATCTTGGCCACCCGCTCCGGCGTCTTTTCCATGCCCAAGGCAGCCAGGTCAATGCCCACGCTACCCAAAAAATTTTCCATGGCTTTAGCTGCTGGATAATTATTTTCCATTGGCCAATCTCTCCATTTCACTACAAAAAAGCCTTCCCCCTATGGGGAAGGGCTTGCATATTCACGCCTTTTCCGTATCGGTGGGAATCTTTCCCTGCTCTGCCAGCTGCTGGCGCACAGACTCCTGAGTGGGAGCCTGATAAGCGGGCTGGGCGGGCTTTGCAGGTTCCTCCGCCGCCTTGGTCTCTGCTGTCTGGGCAGCAGGGGCAGGTGCGCTCTGAGGGGCACTCTGCTGAGCTGGCTGAACAGTTTGGGCTGTCTGCTGGGGCGCAGGCTCGGCGTTCAGCGCCTGGGTCAGGGCATTGGAAGCCTTCTTGAATTCGCGCAGGCCCTTGCCCAGGGCACGTCCTGCCTCAGGCAGCTTGCCGGGGCCAAAGACAATCAGACCCACTATCAGTATGAGGATTAGTTCTGGTACGCCAATACCAAACATCTGCTTTCACTCCCTTGGGGCAACAACTCAGTAATCACGGTCACCGATGAAATCCGCCACCATGACATAGGCTTCCTTCACTTTTTCCGGCAAGGAATCCGGCAGAACCGCCTTGGCCCGTTCCAGATACTCATCAGCCTTTTCCTTGGCCAGGTCAATGCCATCGGTTGCCTTGACGATGGCCAAAGCCTGCTCCACATCCTCAGCAGTCATCTCAGGATTGGTGACGATATCACGCAGGATCTCAGCCTCAGGACTGACCTCCAAAGCGCGGATCACAGGCAGGGTCACGATGCCCTGGCGGATATCATTGCCCGCAGGCTTGCCCATGGTTTCTTCGGTCTGGAGGATATCCAGCAGGTCATCCGTGATCTGGAAGGCCATGCCAATGCAGTGGCCATACTCAGCCAGCTTCTCCCTTTCCTGCGGCAGGAGACCGCCCACCTCTGCCCCCAGGTCGCAGCAGATTTCCAGGAAGTCCGCCGTCTTTTTCTGGATGCGGCAGTAGTAGTCCTCATAGCCCTTGGAGGCCTGATAGACCGCATTGTCCTGAATGATCTCGCCCACACTGAGGTTGCAGACCAGCTCTGCCAGCCGCAGGGAAACATGGCTGCTGTAGTCTGCGGAAGCAATGAGGCTGAAAGCCCGGGCAAAGATATAGTCACCTGAAAGGATGGCCACCTGATTGCCCCACTTGGCATTGGCAGTGACCTCCCCCCGGCGGGTATCGGACTCGTCAATCACATCATCATGCACCAGCGAAGCGGTATGTATGAGCTCCAATGACACCGCCAGAGGCAAAATGCGCTGCAGATCAAAGACCTTGCCCCCGCGGGCAGCCAGCAGGCAGAGAGCCGGGCGCAGGCGCTTGCCCCCCGAAGTCACGATATGAGTGCCCACTTCGTCCACCAGCTCATGCTCAGAAGCAACAGCCTTCCGAAGCTCCTGTTCCAGTACCTCCAAATCCTTTTTTATCACATCAAACATAGAGTTTGGCAAATCCATCACCTACAACAATCATAATTGCTTGACACATTTTATTATTGTACTACATCGCCGCTTTTCAGTCCAGCAAAATAAAAAGCCTTCCCCTTGGGGGAAGGCAAAATATTCACCTGCGAAAGCGACCATTCTTATAAGCCTTGGGCTGGCCCAATATCTCAGCCCAGGCCAGAGCAGATATGGCCTGCTCTGGTGTCAGTCCCAGGCCCGAAGGACGGGACGGGACGGGAGCAATCGCTTGCTCAGGCTCAAGGGCTCTTTTCGCCGGGGAAAACTTCCTCAGCACAGGCTGCTTCAGCACCGGCAACTCAGGCTCCGGTTCTGCATAGATTTCAGGTTCCTGAGGCTCAGCGGGGACAGGGGGCCTGATATCCGGCCAGGGCAGAGGCATTTTCTGCCTGCCCTGTCCTTCTCCAGGCTTAGGCAGAGGTCTTGGGGGGACTTTTTTCTTCTTGCCGCCAAACTGGTCAGAGATAACCACGATAGCTATCACTATCATGATAGACCAAAAGGAATCCATGTGAATCCCTCCTTACGCATCTCCCTTGGGTGCTTGCGGAGCCTTGGGAGCAGTCAGCTGTCCTGCCTCCCCGGCAGTGCTGATGGCCTTGCGCATCTCCGTATCGGCCTGGACATTGTTCAGATTGTAATAGTCCATGACTCCCAGGCGGCCCTGGCGCAGGGCATCTGCCATGGCGTGGGGCACCTCAGCCTGAGCCTCCACCACCTTGGCCTCCATCTCCTGAGTGTAGGCCTTCATTTCCTGCTCCTTCGCCACAGCCATGGCGCGGCGCTCCTCAGCCTTGGCCTGGGCAATGCGCTTGTCGGCCTCAGCCTGGTCAGTCTGCAGCTCGGCGCCGATATTGCGTCCCACATCTACGTCTGCAATATCAATGGAGAGAATCTCAAAGGCGGTACCAGCATCAAGGCCCTTGCCCAGCACCGTCTTGGAAATGTCGTCCGGGTTGGCCAGCACGTCATTGTGGCTCTCGGAAGAACCCACGGTGGTGACAATGCCCTCGCCTACGCGGGCGATGATGGTAGGCTCACCGGCACCGCCCACCAGGCGGTCAATATTGGCCCGCACCGTGACCCGGGCCTTGATCTTCAGCTCAATGCCATTCTTGGCCACAGCAGAAACCACCGGGGTCTCGATGACCTTGGGGTTGACGCTCATCTGCACAGCCTCCAGCACATTGCGGCCTGCCAGGTCGATGGCGGCGGAGCGCTCGAAGGAGAGGGGAATCTGGGCGCGATGGGCAGCAATAAGTGCATCCACCACCTTGTCCACATTGCCGCCAGCCAGATAATGAGCCTCCAGCTGATTGACATTCACATCAAGGCCAGCCTTGTTGGCCTTGATGAGGGGCAGGACGATCTTGGACGGTGTCACCCGGCGCATGCCCATGCCCACCATGGTTATGATGCTCACCCGCACATCTGCCGCCATCGCGGAAATCCACAGCCCGATAGGCACGAAATGCAGGAAAATCGCTGCAAAAATCAGCACCACCAGAAACAGAATGCCAGAACCCAACAGTGTTGCCATAAAAAAACGCCTCCTTAGTTGTATCTTCTAAAAAGCAAGTGCCGGACTGTCAGTCCTCACTCACCTGGCGAACCACCACACGCATGCCCTCCACGGCAATGACCCTGACCATTTCCCCTTTCTTCAGGAAAACGCCTTCGGCCACCACATCCACAGGCCGCCCTTCTATCCAGGCAGTGCCTGCAGGCCGCAGATCCGTCATGGTCTTGCCTGTCTTGCCCACCAGCCCATCCTGGGGAGCAGCGCTCACATACCCTTGGTTGGTGGTGAGCTGGTCCTTGAGTATCATCTTGTCCCACAGAGAATCGAGATAGTCTTCTTCCTCATTCCTCAGAGGGTCTTGGGGATGCCGGCCCATGCCTGCCGCCTCCTTCCCATATCTAAAGCCCCAAGGGGCAGAGTCCATCCTAAGGAAAAAGGCGCCCGTGAATCCATAGACTCACAGACGCCTCGCTCATTCATTATCTGAACTTGCGCTTACGAGCTGCCTCAGACTTCTTCTTGCGGCGAACGCTCGGTTTCTCGTAATGTTCACGTTTCCTTACTTCAGCCAGAGTACCAGCCTTCTGGGACATACGCTTGAAGCGGCGGAGAGCACTATCGATTGATTCGTTTTTACCAACTTTGATTTCGTTTGCCATCTATTCTTCCCCCCCTCCACTTGACTTGGGAGTTTCGTACTGTATAATCGTGACCTTCACAATCACACCATGATATTATAACGCCATTGTTCAGATTTTGTCAACAGACAAAATCTCCTTTCAGCGTTTCGTCGAAGCCATGGCCTGGACATAGCTCAACGATGCCCCCAATGTCAAGATATCATCTTGGGAAAGATGGGAACTTTCATTCCTCATCAAGGGAATCCATGGCCAAATCAGCCTGGCGGCCACTGCATGGAGCGCCCTCCCAGCAAATGGAAATGCAGGTGCTTCACCGTCTGCCCGCCTTCCTCGCCGGTATTGGCCACCACGCGGAACCCCTTTTCCTCCACGCCCAGCTCGCGGGCCAGCTGCGGGATCACCTCCACCAGGATATGAGCCGCCAGTTCCTTGTCCTCAGCCGAAAGAGCCGCCACGCTCTCCACGTGCTTCTTGGGAATCACCAGCACATGCACCGGCGCCTGAGGCTCCAAATCCTTGAAAGCCACCACCTGCTCGTCCTCATAGACCACAGTGGAAGGAATCTCCTTGGCGGCTATCTTGCAAAAAATACAATCTGACATACAGTTCCCCCCCTTTTGATATCCACATATTACATATACCACATCGGCAGCCAATCTCCTGCCTGCTTATGCCACATCAATGAATTCCATGCCTGCCAGCTCTACCTTGTACTCACTGAGCTTATCGCACAGCTCCGACAGCATGGCATAGGTAGTTCTCCCCTTGAGAATCTGAAGGAACACTTTCTTCCTGCCCGCAAAGTCGGCATCGCTCATTTCAGAGACAGGAGCTTTTATT
The DNA here is from genome assembly GCA_902780915.1 of Pseudoselenomonas ruminantium. GTDB lineage: Bacteria > Bacillota > Negativicutes > Selenomonadales > Selenomonadaceae > Selenomonas_B > Selenomonas_B ruminantium_B. The sequence goes on from CACZHK010000010.1 coordinate 8,218, forward strand.
TCCAGGATTTCACAGCTGATCTTGCTGTTGCTGAGGATTTCTGCCTGCCGGCGGGAAATCTCTCTCGCCCTCTGACTGCTCTCCCCCAGCACCATCATGGTAATCTTTCCCGTTTCATCAAAGGCCAGTTTAGTAGCAAGATCTGAAGCAATCTTTTCAGCCCCGGTGCTCTTGTGCCTGCGTTCATAAATACGCTCGTCATGCAAGAATCGCTGCCAGCTTCCCTGATACGGATACTCATGGATGCTGCCGAAGTTGCGGATTCCCAGGCTGCTCTCGATCTCCGCTCCGTAGGAAACCTTGCGGCTCAGCACCGCCAGGACAAAGAGACCGCCCAGATAAAGCACCAACCCCATGCCGAAGCCAAGGCCAATCCATTTCGGCGTAAAGCCGGAAGAAATCCCCACAGTGGTGCCGGACTTGGGCTGTATAGCAGCCGACCTCTTGTCAAGCTCCGCCTGCACAGCCGCCATATTATAAACAGCCAATTCTTCCCCCTCCAGGGCAGAGATCACCCCGTCCACCTGGGACTTGCCATCGCTGGGGAGCTTCTTGTAGGTATCCTCATATTTCTGGCGGGCGCTGCTGATAGCTGCGATCTTCGTGCTCTGAATGCTTGACACCTTGTCCTGATAAGCCTCGGTAGCATTCATGGAAATCAGCTTGACGCTCTGGGGACCAAAGGTGGCATTCAGCTCCTGACTGTATTTCTGCAAAGCCTGGGTCAAAGTCCCGGACCAAGCCTCAGCCGTCACCCCTGCAGGCAAAACTGTATGGACTATCAGGAAGGTCTTCCCCTGCTGGTCAGGCAGAGCCACACCGTCAGCCCTGCTCGTGATGGTGCGGAATTCGCACAGATCGTACACCGAGCGAGCCATGAAATCCTTGCCATAAAGAGCAGCGATGGCAGCTGTGAAATCATCATTATTGCGTAGGCCGTCATAGGCGCTGGCCAGCGTAGCCATGCTCTGCCCCTGCGCCCCTGCCTGCAGCTCATAGGTGCTGACCACCGAAGCGGCACTGGTAAAATCCAGCCTGTTCAGAGCGCTATCCTCATAATTCTTTTCCAAAGTCTTGTACTGCATATACAGGGACAGCACAGACAAGGCTGACTGATGCTTGATATCCGCGTCCTTCTGCGAAACCACCCCCGCAGGCGCATTGCTGCTATGAGCAGCATTCTTGATACCCATGCCCAAGGGCAGCAGCATGGCACACAGAAGCGCCACCACCAGGATGCCTCGCCACTGTTCCAGCGCGCTCCAAAACACCTCTATAAGGTCAATCTCACGCTCTTCCAACCTATTTTCAGACATAAATCCACTCCTCTGATATCCGGCCTCAAGGCCGTCATTTTCTCAATTTGCTTCAAAACAAACACTCATATCATAGCACTAAAGTCCCAGCATAGCTAGTCCCCCAGGCAAAGTTCATACCGTCTCCACCATATTTACAGCCGTCCAGATGTCCACGGTCTTTCCCAGCATTTCCATCCTCAGCATAACATTGTTTTTCCTCTTGTCAAACTTCTGCACGAAGCCCTCAAGCCCCATCATCTCCCCGGAAGTGAACCTCACTCGCCCCCCCTCCAGGATGCCGCAGCTGACCTCTGCCGTCAGCTTCCCGATGAGTTCTTTCTCCTCCTCTGTGACGATCTTGCCGTCATCCTCTCCCTTCCCCAGCAGCGTATAGAAATCCGCGCTCACAAAGGAAAGCAGCCTCGTGTAAAGATCATCGAAATCCTCCCCATCAGCCAAAACATACCCCGGGAACAAGACTTCATGCCGAAGCAGCTGGACTCCCTGCTTATTCATATGGATAGGTTTCTTCGGCACCCAGAAGTGATAGCTCCGCATTAGAGGAAAGGCCTCCAGAGATTCCTTCACAGCCTCTTCCTTCCCCGTGGTCACGCGCAGCACAAATGTGAGCATCCCCGTCCCGTCCTTCCTAAGTATGGTCTTGCTGTCTATTTTACACCATCAAAGATTCATTGTGAATACCCGGCAGTCGCAGTCGGAAAGCAAAGAAAGCAGGCTTACCTGCCAGCATCATGGTCAGCAAACGGATGCCAAAGTCATTGAAACCAGCTCACCTATATCAAAAAAGGCTCCGGCAGTGCCGGAGCCTTTCTTCCTACCTCTAAGAAACTTAGATGGTGTAAATACGGATGGAGTTGGTGTTGCCTTCGCTGGTCTTGATGCCGCTGGTGATGATGGTGCAGTCGCCACGCTTCACGTACTCATGCTTCACAGCTGCTGAAGTGGCGCCGCTGGTCATCTCGTTCACATCGCTCCACTGGCTGCCCAGGATGGGGTATACGCCCCAGCGCAGGTTCAGCTGGCGGACGGCACGCTCATCGGGAGTGTAGGCCACGATAGCTGCCTTCGGACGGTACTTGGAAATGACCTCAGCGGTGTAACCGCTCTCGGTGGGAGCGATGATGGCTGCTGCATCCAGCTCGTAAGCCATCTGCACAGTAGCATGGGCCACGGCGCGGGTGCGGCTCTGGAGATGCTCGAAGCCGCGCTCCATGAAGAGATCCTTATACTCCAGGGAGCCCTCAATGCGGGTAGCGATGCGATTCATGGTGGAAACAGCCTCTACCGGATAGTCGCCGGAAGCGGTCTCGCCGGAGAGCATGATGGCATCAGTGCCGTCCAGGATAGCGTTGCCCACGTCAGAAACCTCTGCACGGGTCGGACGGGGGTTGCGCTCCATGGAATCAAGCATCTGGGTAGCAACGATGACGGGCTTGCCGGCCTTGTTGCACTTCTTGATGATCTCCTTCTGGATCAGAGGCACATCCTCAGCGGGAACCTCAACGCCCAGGTCGCCGCGGGCAACCATGATGCCGTCGGAAACCTCCAGGATCTTGTCGAAGTTCTTCACGCCCTCAAGGTTCTCGATCTTGGGGATGATCTGCATATGGCCGTGGTTCTCCTCGATGAGCTTCCTGATTGCCAGCACATCCTCAGGACGCTGGATGAAGGAAGCAGCCACGAAGTCCATATCCTGCTGGCAGCCGAAGACAATGTCCTTGGCATCCTGCTCGGAAACGGGAGGCAGGCCCAGGGAAACGCCGGGAGCAGCCACGCGCTTCTTGGTGCTCATCTTGCCGCTGTTCTGAATGGTGGTGATAATGTCCTTGCCCTTGATCTCGTCTACCTTGAGAGCCACAAGGCCATCGGAAAGGAGCAGGGTGTCGCCGGGCTTAACTTCGGTGTAGAGGCCCTTATGGTTTACAGAAACATGAGTCTCGTCGCCGGGAATATCCTCGAAGGTCAAAGTGAACTTATTGCCCTTCTCCAGCATGACCTTGCCATCCTTGAACTCACCAAGGCGCATCTCAGGGCCCTTGGTGTCAAGGATCAGGGAAATCACCTTGCCGGCCTTTTTGGCAGCTTCGCGCACCATGTTGATGCGGCCCAGGTGCTCCTGATGGTCGCCATGGGAGAAGTTGAAACGAGCGCAGTTCATGCCATTCTCAATGAGCTTCTCGATAACGCCCGGCTTCTCCGTAGCAGGTCCCTGGGTGCAGATGATTTTCGTCTTCTTTAACATGTGTTAACCCCCACCTTAAATAAAATATAATATATAGACGGGCGCTGCCTGAGAAAGCTGCTGCTTCCCTAAGTTCATGGCGTCGCTTCGTAGCGCCCTGTCTCGGCCTGAATTCATGGATGAGAACACTTTCCCATCCCTTTTGCAAGAACTATTCTACACGTTTTAGTCCCATAAGTAAAACCTTTTCAAGGGTTATGAGCTGAAAAAAATATTTTCAGAAAAGACTCTTTTTGCCTGCAAATTGCTTTAAATTCATTGCTTTTATTCATGACAGGAATACGTCTTCATCAGTAAAAATTATGCTAAAACCGAACCCGGCCTGCCAAAAAAGACTCATCCACCATCCGCTTCTGCCGAAGTCCTGTGCAAGGCTCTCAGCATGAGCATGATGGTAGTAGCTCCGGGATCCTGATGACCGATGCTGCGCTCTCCGATATAGGCAGCACGCCCCTTGCTGGCCTGAATGGCCTTGGTATGCTCCACCCCGGCCTCGGCAGCATCTGCCCCCGCTGCAAAGATATCCTGCAACGGCGCACCGGCCTCCGCCCTTCCCTGCATGGCCCTGCCCGCCGGGAAGAGTGCATCCAGCATAGTCTTGTCCCCCTCGCTGCTCATGCCCAGCCTGGAAACACCGGCCGCCCCTGCCTCAAAGCTCCTGACCCAGTCCAACGGTTCCATGGCTGTCTTGCCATGGCAGGCCATGCCGGCCCGCAAGAAAAACGTGCCGAACAGAGGTCCGGCAGAGCCGCCTACCTCACTGATAAAAATCATGCCCACATGATGGAGGATGTCACCCAGGTCTTCTCTGGTTGCATCCATATCGGGCAAAGCAGCCAGGACCTTGCGGCAGCCTCTCGCCATATTGGTGCCGTGATCGCCGTCACCTATGGCATTATCCAAACGATTGAGTTCTCCCTCATGCTCTATGACAGTCCTGCAGAATCCTTGCACAGCTGCCAACATAAATGCCTTCCCAGCCATGGGACAATCTCTTCCCTTCTATCGCCTGATGACAGGTGTTTCTGCCTTCGCATCATAAAGAGCCTTCAAATGCCGGTCAAGGCGCATAAGACTGATGGAAAATCCCCCCATCTCCATGGAGGTGACAAAATTGCCAATCATTGTATCATAGACCACTATCCCCTGCTCTGCCAGGTATTGGTGGACAAATTCATTCACCACATAGAGTTCCATGATGGGTGTGCCCCCAAGGCCATTGATGAGCACCACAACCTCGCTGTTCTCATAATTGCAGTCCAGCAGGATAAGATCCAGCATCTGCCTGGCAGTGTCGCGGGCGTTCATCATGGGACAGCGCATGACCCCAGGCTCCCCATGCAGGCCCATGCCGATTTCCATCTCCGTTTCCCCCAATTCAAAGCATGGCTCCCCATCTGAGGGAATGACACAGGGACGGCAGGCCACCCCCACTGTGCGGAGTCCCAGGGCGGCCCATTGGGCGACATCCTTCACCCCGTATAGATCCGTGCCCATCTCCGCCTCGGCACCGGCAACCTTAGCCACCAGCAGCACCCCCGCCAGACCTCTTTGTCCTACGGATTTGTTCTTCTGGGTAGCCACATCATCCGCCACGATGACGGATTCCACCGCAATGCCTTCCATCTGAGCCATTTCCATGGCCATACGGAAATTCAGCACATCACCCGTGTAATTCACAATAATGCAGAGGACGCCCGCCTCTGTCTGCACTTCTTTGATGCCCTTCAGAATCATATCCGGCGTAGGAGAAGAAAATATCTTGCCGGGGACAGCCGCATCCAGCATGCCGAACCCCACATAGCCACCTGGAGCAGGTTCATGCCCGCTGCCGCAGCCAAAGACCAGTGATACCTTGTCTTTCTTCAATTTCTGCCTGACCAGGATGTTGCTGCCCGGCAGCTGCCTCAGAAGGCCGGGCTTGGCCAGAGCCATGCCACGGGTAATTTCTGCCTCCAGATTTTCCGGGCCGTTAATGAACTTTTTCACGGTATCACCTCTTTATACTTCGTGAGCAGTATCAGAAGTTCTCATCATGGCTGACAATTCACACAAATTGCAATCAAACAAGCAGGAAACAATCAGCCTCCCTAGGAGCACATATTCGTGCTATAGCCCATTATTTCCTGCCTGTGAAATGTTATTTTATTGTGATTTACTTGCCAAGTTTCCTGATGCCTCTGGCCTCCTCCACCCGCTGGGCAATCAGCTCCAGCGGAGACCCCAGCCTGGCCTCCACGGCAGCCAGCACCGCCCCTTCAGCTACAGGGCCATCTATCAGCCTGATATGGCGTTCTTCCATGGCCTCGATGACCATCTCAGCCGTCATGACTGCACTGCCCATATCCATGAGGATGGCCACGCCATCATCGGAGTAGACCTCCTCCACCGCCCGATAGATTTTCTCAAAACTGGTGCCCGATCTGCCATCCTCTGTGCCGCCTGCCGCCACAATGGGAGCGTCCTTATCCGCCATCAGCTTGGCAATCTCCACCACGCCCTCAGCAAGCTTCTGGCTGTGGGACACAATCACAATCCCAACCATAGTCATACCTCCTGTGTATTTGCCGTCATACCAGAAGCCGCCTTAAAGGGCAGCCTCCATGACCTGCAGCATCAGCAGTGAGGAAGTGGCTCCCGGATCCTGATGCCCCAGGCTCCGCTCACCCAGATAGCTGGCCCTTCCCTTGGTAGCAATGATGTCCTTGGTATGTGCCAAGCCTGCTTCAGCCGCCTCCACAGCCTTGCCCAGAGCCTCCTTCAAGGTCGCCCCTTCTTCAAGGGCATCTGAAAGAGCACGCTCAGCAGGACAAAGGGCATCCAGCATGGTTTTCTCGCCCTCTTCCGACTTGCCCCGCTGCTTGACGCCAGCTATGGCAGCTGACAGAGCCTTGAGCAGATCCTCGCCGCCCATCTCAGCCACGCCCTTGCAGGCCATGCCAGCCTTCATAAAAGCAGTGCCATAAAGAGGACCGGATGCTCCGCCCACGGTGGAAACCAAAGTCATGCCCACTTCTTTGAGCATGCTTCCTACCTCCCTATCGGCCATATCAGGCAGTTTTTCCTTCACCGCCGCAAAACCACGAGCCATGTTGATGCCGTGATCCCCGTCACCGATCTCATTGTCCAATTCTGTCAGAAAATCCTTCTGTTCCTGAATCTTGTCAGCGATAGCCTCAAGAATCTCGCACATTTTTTTACTATCGATCATAAACTCCATCCCCTAGCACTATGCAGCTGAAGGTACGCCCCCTCACTTATGAAGGGCTGCCGTATCAGCCGGAGCCTCATAAAGCCTCTTCATCTCATCGTCCAGTTTCAGCAAGGTCAGAGAAAACCCGGCCATTTCCATGGAAGTCATGTAATTCCCTACCATGGTATCATAAACCTTTACACCCTTTTCCATCAAGCAATCCTGCACAAAATTGTTGACAATATAAAGTTCCATCAAAGGGGTGGCACCCAAGCCATTCACCAAGAGCACCACTTCACTGCCCTTGTAATCAATATCCTCAAGAATCTTGTCCAGCAACTGCCTGGCAATATCATCGGCCTGCTGCAGCTTCTCACGGTGAGTGCCGGGCTCCCCGTGGATGCCAATGCCGATTTCCATCTCTTCATCTGTAAGAGTAAACCCCGGCTTGCCTGCTGCAGGCACGGTGCAGGGAGTGATGGCCATGCCCATGGTGCGAACATTGGCAATGACCTTCTCAGCCACGGCCTTGACCTCCTCCAGGCTGCCCCCTTCTTCTGCCTTTGCCCCTGCGATCTTATGCACCAGGACTGTGCCAGCCACGCCCCTGCGGCCCGTAGTATAAAGGCTGTCCTTCACTGCCACATCATCATTGACTACCACATAATCGGCCTTGATGTCCTCATCCCTGGCCATGTCGATAGCCATCTCGAAATTCATCACATCACCGGAATAATTCTTCACCACGCAGAGCACGCCTTCATCAGTAGCCACAGCCCTGATGCCTTCAAGGATTTGGTCGGGAGTAGGCGAAGTAAAGACCGCTCCGGCCACAGCCGCATCCAGCATGCCGGTGCCAACAAAACCACCATGAGCAGGTTCATGCCCGCTGCCGCCGCCGGAAACCAGAGCCACCTTGCCCTCTTTCCTGAGACTTCGCACCACCACATTGCCGCAATCAAGTTTCCTGAGTTTGGCAGGCCTGGACTTCACCAGCCCCAGCACCATCTGCTCCTCGACTTTTTCCACTGCGTTGATGATTTTCTTCATGATGCGACCTCCAATGCAAACTAAAAATGTCAGAATTGTTGTTACACCCAGGTGTTAGTATAGCAGTAAGTCCTAAAAAACACAAGAATCATCATGATGAATTGCACTGACATACACCATGATAAGAATCGACTGACATGGAAATTTTCTTGCACCTTGCATTGATTGAGCATAGAATATTAACAAGTACAATACTCAGTAAGGGAGTGAACAAATATGGGCATATATCTGAATCCCGGCGATGACAAGTTCATGATGGCTCAGAGATCCAAGATTTATGTGGATAAAAGCAACATAATCGCTTACCTGAACAGTGTATTCAGGACGGAAGACCGCTTTGTCTGCGTCAGCCGCCCCAGGCGCTTCGGCAAATCCATGGCAGCCAATATGATCGCGGCCTATTATGACCATCTCAGCACGGCACAGTCAATTTTTGGACATATGAAAATAGCAACGGATGATAGTTTCGCTGAGCACATGGGCAAATATGATGTGATCCAGATAAATATGCAGGATTTTCTCAGCCGTGCCAAAGATGCAGACACGCTTGTATCCATGTTGCAGAAACGCCTTATCTATGATTTTATGAAAGCCTACCCTGATTGTCCCTATTTTGACCCTGATGATTTGATTGAAGTCATGAACGATGTCTATGCACAAACCCAGCGCCCCTTTGTCATCATAATTGACGAATGGGATTGCATCTTCCGTGAATATAAAGACCATAAAGACTGGCAGGAGAAGTACCTTGATTTCCTGCGCTCATGGTTCAAGGACAAAGCCTATATAGGCCTTGCCTATATGACAGGCATCCTGCCTATCAAAAAATACGGCACTCACTCTGCCCTCAATATGTTCAGCGAATTCTCCATGACTGATGCAGGCCCCCTGGCTGAGTTCGTCGGCTTCACTGAGAGCGAAGTCAAAAAGCTGTGCGAAATTCACAAGATGGACTTCAACGAGTGCAAAGCCTGGTACGACGGCTACCACTTCAACGAAGCAGGCTCCATCTACAGCCCACGCTCCGTAGTACAGAGCATGAAGCTCCATAAGTACAATACCTACTGGAACCAGACAGAGACCTTCGAGGCGCTGAAAATCTATATCGACATGAACTACGATGGCCTCCGCGAAGCCATCATCGCCCTGATGGCAGGCGAGCGCCGCAAGATTGACACAGCCAATTTCTCCAACGACATGACCACCTTCCACAACATGGACGATGTCCTGACCCTGCTGGTGCACCTGGGCTATCTGGGCTATGATTACGATACGGAAAGTGTCTTCATACCCAACCAGGAAATCCTGAAAGAATACGCCAGCGCCACCAAAGCCGGTGGCTGGGATACGGTAGCAAAAGCCATCAAAGCCTCAGACCAGCTTCTCACCGACACTCTGTCCCTGAATGCCGAGGCCGTAGCCAAGGCCATCGAAGCCGCCCACATGAAAACCAGCCACCTCACCTACAACGACGAAAACGCCCTGGCCTACACCATCTCCCTGGCCTACTACGCAGCCAGGCAGAAATACAACCTCATCAGGGAACTCCCCACCGGGAAAGGCTTTGCCGACCTGGTCTTCCTGCCCAAGCCAAACTACGCCGAGCTACCCGCCCTGCTCATTGAACTGAAATGGGATAAGGGCGCGAATACTGCTATCAGGCAAATCAAGGAGAAGGCATATCCCAAAGCTTTTGCAGCTTATGAGGGAAAAGTTTTGCTGGTCGACATCAGCTACGATAAAAAGACACGCATACACGAGTGCGCCATAGAGCCGATCAATGTTTCATCTTGCCAATAATCAATCTCAAAGAAGGAGCAAGCCCCCAAACGGAGCTTGCTCCTTCTTTTTGCCAAAAAACTATTCTTACATTCGGTCTCAACGTGGCAAAAGTTAATTACATTCGCAATTATACTAAGGACCCAGCAACTTTATGCTCTCTGGGCTCTTCCTTTATTTCCCAAACAGTTCATCCAACTTCTCCTGCAGCGTGCCGTTTTGAGCATAAGGCAGAGCATCCAGCTGGCGGAAGTTGTGAACGATGTCCTCATTCCCCTCGGCAAAACCAAGAATATAATTGGTTGCTATCTTGTAGATTATCTCCGTGGGAGCCAGCCCATAGACCTGCTTGGCGAAGATATGGCGCAGCCTCTCCTTGCCGTCCGGAAACTCTTCTTTCAGCTTCTCGCTCTGATAGAGACGCTTCACTATCTCGGTGATGTAAAGGCCAGACTTCATATACAGGTCAATAAAGGTCTTGTCCTTGTCATCGAAGCAGCCGGGATTCTCTTCCTCCAGCATATCCACCATGTGCTTTACCACATCTTTCGGAGTGAATATCTGATTCGTCTTCTGGGGTGGGATATAGTTGAAAATATCCTCGATGGCTTTCTCATCGAAGTAGTTTGCCAGCTTCTGCTTGAGTGCCAGGAATTCTTTGACAGAATCATCAAAGACAACAGGGTCGAAAAGATGTCCCTTGAACTGCTTCTTTTCACCTGTTTCAGAATCCGTATAGATGCCGCCATCACGCAAAAGCCGGAACTGCTCCAGCGTTATGCTTGTGACCTCCACAAACACTTTATCTGGTATGTTGCTGTCAAAAGTGGCCAGCGTGACAGTATCATCGCCGTAGGCCATCAGGAAGGATGGGATAGTCCTTGAGAAGCCCCGCAGATGGTTACGAATCCTATCGCCGATAGAATCCCTTTCCCGTTCCTTGATTTTGGTTTCTACGGTCTTGACAGTTTCCTCCTGTGACTGCTGCTTGAAATCATCCACTACATTGTTCAGTGCCGTCTTAAAATCTTCCTCGGCTTTTTCTTGCTTCTGTTTGTATTCAGCGGTGATTTCTTCGGTAGACTTGCCGGTTTCGTGACGGTTTTGCATTTCCTCCACACGTCGCTGCTCAATGAGATTTTTTTCAATCTGATAGTTCTGTACAGCTTTGCCTACAAAATGGTCTACCTCATTGTTGAGCTTAGCTTCAAGCTGCCTCTTATCAGAAGCCCGCATGCTATCGCCATAATTATCAGCAGCAGTCTGGATAACATCCTTTACCACATTCTCTTTGACAAAATCAGAAAGTTTGTTTTCCAGCTTATCCGGCTGCTTGGATTCCTGGGTGGTGGATATTACTAAATCCATGCCTTCCTTGGTTTCATACTTCTTATCGCCGAAAATATCTGTAGCCTTGCCAATAACATACCCCTCAGTCAGGTCAACCTCCCCGTCCTCATTGAGAGACAGGTCTGTGTCGGTATCATCGGCAAGAGGCGTGTTTTGCTTGTTCTTTGGTTCTTCCACTGGCTCGAACTGCTGGATGATGTCTATGATTTCCCTTGGAGCACCAAACACGTTGTTGATATTCTGGAACAGGAAATTAGACATAAAGCCCCGGCGTACCACTTCCACCGACTTGATTTTGCGGGGGATGGAAAGAACCTTCTCCGCATCCAGCTCGATAAGCTCTCCGTTCTCGTCCTCACCGATAACCGGGAAGAAGTTCAGCAGCTCGTAGATGTTTGCTTTCCGTGTGTCCATATCTCCTTTGCCGGAATTGGTGACAGGAGACAGGTCATTGGCAAATTCCTCGAAGATTATCAGCGTTCTGGCGGGGTCGAAATCAAAGACATAGGCGTTCTGCTTACGCTTCAGTTCCTTCCCCTCACGGAAGAGGCATGGGTTCTGTGCCCGGAAGGCTGCTTGCATGTAAAGAGCTGGAGATTTGACGTTACTGAGCATCAACACTGCCGTCCATTCAGGTATGGTAATGCCAGTAGTAAGCTGTCCTACAGACAAAGTAATGGTCTTATCATATTTTTTGTTGTTGATGGCGTCCACAACTCTGTCGTAAGACTTCGTGTTTTCATCATCATCATCAATCTTGCCATCACCAGCAGCTAAAATCACCTCATAATCTTTGAAAACAGGATGTTCTGCCAGTTTCTTAGCCATAGCTCTGGCACTCTCAACCCGGTCAAGGAGCCAGAAAGTATGCTTCAACTCTGCCCTCAAATCATCTGTGGAGAACGGAAATTTAGTCTGCCGGGTCAAAGCATCCAAGAACTTGTCTACGGAAGAATTATGGACGAACCTGCCATTTTCAACCCTAAAAAATTCATTCAGGTCAAAGGCATACTCCACCTGCTCATCGTCCACTTCCAAGCCTTGTGCCAGTTCATCACGGACGATTTCAGACATCTGATAGGTGTAGAGGTTCAGCTTGGGCAGATTGGCATAGGGGTTCTCCTGCTCACTGGTCACATCCCAGTCACGCTTCGCCCTCTGCTCATCGGCGTAGGTGTAGTTGAAGATTGCATCGCTATTGAACTTGTCATTGGCTAGAGCCTTGAAGGGGGTGCCGGAGAGGTGCAGAGTAAACTTGCGACTGATACGGTCAAAGGCCACATCTGTCTTGAGCGTGTCCACGCCCTCATGGGCTTCGTCAATGACAAGCAAATCCCAGTTGATTTTGCCGATTTCTTCCAGTTTGTTGTACTGCCCGCCAAAGGCCTTGGCTCCCTTCAAATCTTGCAGAGAAACAAAGTCTATCATGCCCATCGCTGGCAGGCTTCTCTTCTCCCGTGATGCCTCATCCTGTTTGTAACTGTCGTAGGAAATAACATAAGGCCTATCCTTGATGCCATCCACGGTGCTGACAAACATATAGCCAGATTCACGGCCAATGAATTTTACATAGTCCGAATACCAGCTATTGGCAATAGCTGGCCGATTGGTAACTATAAGGACACGCTGGGCTTTGATTTCCTTCATCAAGTCATAGACAGATAGGGTTTTGCCAAAACGTGGCTTGGCATTCCAGAGGTATTCCCCGCCGGGGTTATTTTCCTTGTATGCCTTGGTAGCTGCCACTGCTGCCGCCTGTTCCTGTCGCAGGGTATAGGGGACAATAGCCTCCTTCTGCTCAAGGATGCCATGATTCTGTCGGAAGTCGTTGAACATGGACTTGGAATCCGCAGGAGAGATATAGAACCATTCGTTACGGTCTTCCGGGGAGAAATACTCATTCCCCTTGTCCATGGGCTGCTCAATCTCATTCTGGCGAAGATAGGCATGGAAGTCATGGTCTTTGAAGGTATCACCACTACCATCATCAAATACAGCTGTCCCAGTCCATTCCTTCTGTGCCTTGATACCGGCTGTGTGGGTCTGCTGGCGGATGCGTTCATCCACATCCTGTTCGGTGTAGCCTATTTTGATGTAGCCATCGTGATATGACACACCCGGGGTAGTATAAGCGTATATCATAGGAACGATGGGCTTACTTGTTTTGATATTTGGTTTCTTCATTTCAGTCCATCTCCTTTACATTGGTCTCTACGAAATCTATTTCTTCTTGTGTAAGACCATATTTCTTATAAAGCTGACGATCTACATCAGACACAGATTTAGACCATTCAATATCAGAATCCGACTTGAAATTTTGTATTGGAACAAAAGCCCACTTAGGTCCTGGGCAATCTTGAGTAATCTTGAGAACTCCCAGCATTGCTCTAGCAAATTTTCCTCGAATATATTTATCAGCATTTAGTGCTTCATCTATGGTATCAAATTTTCCAATTCCAATAAACGTTTGTGTATAACCTATACCAGGTTTTGCAATTATCGAACCTGACAAAGTCTCACCAAAATAACCAGCTCCGTTTGCCTTTGCTATTAAAAGATTATATTTATCCAAAATATTATTTCCATCTAAAATATAATCCTTACGCACATATTTTGTCATACGTTTACCATCTAAAAGACCAACCATCCCCATATACTCATATTCATCTATTGGTTCTTTATCAAAAAAAATATCGGCAAGCTTTGAAAAAGCACTTGTTCTCAATCTTCCTACAGTATTGGGATGTTCTTTCAACATCAATGGTGATAATTTATAATTTAGCGGAGCAGCTATTATTTCGCTCATAAAGTTTGAGCATTTTTCTTTAACTTTCTTCAGAATTGTATTTAATTCTGGATACTTTGTAAACGTTTCTATAGCACCAAAATCTTTTGTCAAATCATGATATGTTACAGCCACTCCACCCTTAATTTCAACTCCTGCAAACACCTTGTCACTATTCGGTTCATACTGCATAACCTTAAAATGTTTATCATTAAGCATTTTTTCATTCCAAGACTTAGGAGTGTATCCTGCATTAAACAAAAAACGAGCAGGTGTAATAAGTTCCACTTTATCTGATATTTTAAAGGCTTCATCCATAAAACTATTATAAATTGGTGGCTTCCTTGTACTGTCTGAATCTGTTTCTTCCTGATAAGGGGGATTCCCTATCACAAAATCAAACTTCATTTCCCTATCCTACCTTCCCAACATTATTCACTTACCATATTGTCGGAACATCGTACTGTGGTATAATTCTGTCCTTAGTTACAATAGTACCCCCATTTACTTGTGCTGTCGCAATGATAATCCTGTCAAACGGGTCATGGTGTATCGGTGGCAACCTTATCATTGCATCACAATACGCAGGTGCAATATCAATGATTTCTATTTGTTGCTGCACACAGAGTTCCGCTATTTCCTGAACTGATTGTTTGATTTTCAGCTTCCCTATACTGACCTTGATAGCTATTTCCCAAAGTGTTGCTTCACTTACATAACAACGCTCTGTTTTAACGATTGACCTAGCCATATTAGACAGCTGCTTACTATCGTAAATCATCCACAGTATGACATGGGTATCAAGCAAATATTTCATAAATACTCCTCAAAGCATTCTGGTGTCTCATCAAAATCATCTGCTATATATAGCAAACCTCCCGCAAAGGCATCAAAAATAGAATCTCTATTTTTGATGCCTTCAATTTCCTGTTTACGGTACTTTTGAAGGTTTTTGAATGCTTGCAACGACATTGCTGTTCCTTTTTCGCTCTCCATACTTTCATCAACTACAGTAATGAATATTTTTTTATTAGGCTGCACATTTATAGGCCCTAAGGGTTTAATATTCGTCCCATCGTAGTAGGCTGGTACTGCAATCATCATTTCTCATCCTTTCTAACTCGCCCTTCTTTGATGTGCCTGTAGGTTATTGTCCGCTGTCCCCGCCAATCATGTACCTTACAATCCAAAGTTTCCGGCTCCGTATCGTTGATACCCTGCTCATAGTCGAAAAAGAGGGACTGCTGCTGTATAGCGCTTTTAGGCTTCCCATAAGGCACTGTGCCAGTAATGCCATCCATCTGCCACAGGTTCCAGACAATGATATTGACCAACTTCTTTAGTTCTTTCGTGGTCGGCTCCCGGTGCCATCTGTCTTCCATATAGTCTGCAAAGGTTAGCAGCAAATTTATACGGGCTATCAAGAGGTTATCTCCTTGGAACTCGTACCCATATACACTCTGAAAGGCCCTGAACGTCCAGTTCAACCATGTAGCTTCACTAGCCGTATTTTCCCCTACAACACGCATTTTGCGATCCAGGATGCCTATACGGTCACCTACAGGAATGATTTCGGCAGTGGTAGTATCATAGCGTGACACCAAGTAGGGTGCCTCTCCACAGGTAATCTCCAGCCGCTTTGAATCTACATACCTCTGCCAGCGTTTACGCTTGGGGAATTCTATTTTTCCTATGTTTGTAACCCAGCCCTGCTCTACTTCCGTATTGAAGACATTTTCTCTGCCGAACCATACGTTATCACAGTTGTTATTCATCTTGTTGCAAATCCAAGAAGGGGTGAAAACCTCAGCTTTATTGCGGGTTCGCTGTGATTGTTCTTCAAGGCTTTTCAGCACTCGTGGCTGAAGAGCCAGCGAATCCATGCCGAGAAGCAAATCAACCGTGATAGGGGTGCGTGGGGTTATTCCGCTGTCTGAATAGGCATCCGTAGCAAACATAATGTTCTGCTTGGTCGTTTTGTCCTGCAAAAGGTCACGCAGAACATGCCTGACAGGATAATCCTGAAAATTGATAAGCTGCATATTGCCACCTGCCTTTTTCAAAATATTTCTTTCTTATTTCGCAAATTGTCTTAATTCATTTTAACACTTTCTATGTTCCTGCACAAGTAAGGAGGCACAAGCCCCAATGGAGTTTTTGCCTTTGGTAGCAACTCGTTCACATCTACAATAATCGCCAGATATTCAGCCATCTGCGTTGTCATCGTCAGTTTGCATAGCCACCGCTGATAGAAGTTTTGGGTGCCTAATAAGCAAACAATGCTTAATTATGGTATGGAAATACATTTTTTTACTATTATTGTAGTAGCCATGTTTGGTTGTTGTAATAATTGAAAAAACTCATTTATTAAATGATGTTTTTGATTTGGAAATTTAAATCCATCTCTATGCTTACAATAAGTAAAATATATTAAATTCTCACACATCGGCAACAAAGTCTCCAAGCGCTCCACGATACATTTTTGTTTCTCAATGGGCAATGTCATCATGTTAAGAAACAGAACAAATATTTAATAAATATCACCCCAAACTATAAAAAATACTTCACAAGCAGGTAAAGATGTGTGGCGCGTTTTCTTACGAAAACGCATTCTTGTTGTTAGCAGTTGATTCCAATCACAGTTATGCTTCTAAATCCCTTAAGCCTCGCAAAAACAAGATAAACCTACGAAAACTATCCATATCCTTTGTATCTTCAATTCTATTTATCAAGGAAGCCAAATATCTTCCGTCTGCCACAATTCCTGGACTGCCTTTCCTATATTTTCTTCCTGTGGATAATTTAAGCATACATTGCAGATAGCTATAATGGTAGATTGAAACTGTTTCCTCATACTCCTCCGGGCACATCATTATTTCAGGGTCATCCTTTGAAACATCATAGAAATTTGCATATTTCCTAAAATTTTCATCCACTGCTTTAGGAAACATCTCCCTATTGCCTAAGAGCCATGTTTCAAAACATCTGCTTATAGGAAGCAACTTATAATCAACGTCCAATCCACTGCTTATGAAAATGTTATCGAATACTGAACGCACACCGCTTATCTTTCCTTCTGACCAATCATCAACATCATACAGGACAGCTATACAATCTGGCTTGGCATCACCTTCTGAAAACATTTTCAGCTTATCTATAAGCACATTCTTTATATTCGGATAGCCATATCCGCTTTCTATCAGATACGAACCATCAGACAAATCGTCAGTAGTATATACCTGCTTGTATTCGGGCAGGCATTTCTCCAACCATGATGGCAATACCTTCATAAAAGATTTTTGGTCTTCAAGCAGGAAATATTGCTTCATGCTGATTGCCTCTTCAAATAGTTTATCAGTTCAAAGAATCTTTCCCTTTGCATTCTTCCTATTCCCAGTTCCTCAGCTCTTTTGCTCTCAACCACACTGTTCTTCTGCGATACAATCAGCCAATTACTGGCAGGGATCTGATTGATGATATAGGGGTGATGGCTTGTCAATAGGAATTGCACGTCCTTCCCTATGGATTGCTGCCTTATGCGCTCAACTACTTCGTCTAAACAGTTTACCCCCAAACTATTCTCTAATTCATCAAACATTATCAGTGTATCGGACTCACAGAAATGTATGCAGGACAAAACGTATATCGTACGCATTATCCCACTGGATATATCCGGCTGTAAAAGCAATTTTCCATTCTGCCTCATGCTTAAATAATAGTTGCCATTATCGCTTGCAGACTGATTGATATGCACTTCTTCTATCTCAGGGAATATAGCCTGCAAGTCTTCCAAAAAATCATCATATTTTTCTGGGCGCGTATTCTTTACTATATAAATAAGCAAAGATATAGGGAATTTATTCTGTACCACATAATGCCATCTTATAGGTCTTTCATTTTTCCTGGCATCTTGAATTATTTTCTTGATTTGCTCCAACAACTCAATGGACACAGGATTAAAAGCAACATTTTGATTATATAAAGTCATAGCTGCTCTCATATCATCAACGATAGCATTGAAGGGAGCATTTTCTCGGAATATATAGATTGCGCTTTGCAATTTAGCTACTTGAGGCAAATTTTCGTAGCCATCTATAGCGATTTTATTATCACAGCGACTTATAATATCTTTTTCCGCTTTCAAATCATGCAATACTTCATAGCAGATAGGACAAGCAGAAGAATCTTCCGCAGAGAGCACATCTTCTTCCTTTGTCCTAAGTTCCCATAGATATTCCTTTATGCCCTTACCATCAGATGACCTGTCTTTTATGCTGAAACTCATTCTTAAAATGCAATGCTCTTTAATGCTATGCCCCATGGATATTGCCAAAATGAACTGAGAAATAACACGCAGGATAGTTGTTTTCCCCGCAGCAGATGCTCCTACCAGGAGGTTAAGCCTGTTAAAATCCACGTGGCTTATCTTCTGCCCGCTGGTCTTATTTTCGTATTCAATCCAATTTATATACATAACCTGCTCCTTATGTCCATGAATCGCGTATTTTGCAAAATTGTCTTAATTTATTTTACCACTTTCGCTATTGCCACACAAGAAAAAGGCACAAGCCCCAAAAGGAGCTTGCGCCTTCTATTTTGCCTAAAAGCTATTCTTACTTGCTCATAGCTTCCTGCACAGCCACAGCCACGGCCACGGTCATGCCGACCATGGGGTTGTTGCCTGCGCCGATGAGGCCCATCATGTCAACGTGAGCCGGCACGGAGGAGGAACCTGCGAACTGGGCATCGCCATGCATACGGCCCATGGTGTCGGTCATGCCGTAAGAAGCAGGGCCTGCTGCCATGTTGTCCGGATGGAGGGTACGGCCGGTGCCGCCGCCGGAGGCAACGGAGAAGTACTTCTTGCCGTTCTCGATGCAGTCCTTCTTGTAGCAGCCTGCCACAGGATGCTGGAAGCGGGTCGGGTTGGTGGAGTTGCCGGTGATGGAGATATCGACGTTCTCCAGCTTCATGATGGCAACGCCTTCCTGCACGGACTCAGCACCGTAGCAGCGAACCTTGGCGCGGAGGCCGTCGCTGTAAGCGATTTCCTTCACGATGTTGACCTTGTCAGCCTTGAAGTCATACTCGGTCTCCACGAAAGTGAAGCCGTTGATGCGGCTGATGATCTGGGCAGCATCCTTGCCCAGGCCGTTCAGGATGACGCGCAGGGGGTTCTTGCGAACCTTGTTGGCAGTCTGAGCGATGCCGATAGCGCCCTCTGCTGCTGCGAAGGACTCATGGCCAGCCAGGAAAGCGAAGCAGCCAGCATCCTCGGAGAGGAGCATAGCGCCCAGGTTGCCGTGGCCAAGGCCAACCTTGCGGTGATCAGCAACGGAGCCCGGCACGCAGAAAGCCTGGAGGCCTTCGCCGATAGCCTTGGCAGCGTCAGCAGCAGCCTTGCAGCCCTTCTTGATAGCGATAGCAGCGCCGAGGGTGTAAGCCCACTTTGCGTTCTCGAAAGCGATGGGCTGGAGGCTCTCTACGATCTTGTAGGGGTCAACGCCCTTCTCGTCGCAGATCTTCTTGGCTTCGTCCAGATCCTTGATCTCATATTTCTTGCAAACCTCATTGATGGTGTCAATGCGGCGCTCATAGCCTTCAAATGTTGCCATTGTATTCATTCCTCCTGATTGCTTTTAACTCTTCAGCTGTCACGAATTAGTCTTCGCGCGGGTCGATGGTCTTCACAGCGTCAGCGAAACGGCCCTTGGTGCTGGTGTTGGCCTTGATGGCCTCGTTTGCATCCTGGCCCTTGCGTACAGCTTCCATGACCTTGCCCACCTGGACGATCTCGTAGCCGATGATGCGGCCTTCGTTATCGAGGCCCAGCTTCGTGACATAGCCCTCAGCCAGCTCCAGGTAACGGGGACCCTTCTTGAGGGTGCTGTAGAGAGTACCAACCTGGCTGCGGAGGCCCTTGCCCAGGTCATCGAGGCCTGCGCCCACCGGCAGACCATCATCGGAGAAAGCGGTCTGGGTACGGCCATAGGCAATCTGGAGGAACAGCTCACGCATAGCGGTGTTGATGGCATCGCACACCAGGTCAGTGTTCAGAGCCTCGAGGACGGTGAGGCCGGGCAGGATCTCTGCTGCCATAGCAGCGGAGTGGGTCATGCCGGAGCAGCCAATGGTCTCAACGAGAGCTTCCTGGATGATGCCGTCCTTGACGTTCAAGGTCAGCTTGCAGGCACCCTGCTGAGGTGCGCACCAGCCCACACCGTGAGTGAGGCCGCTGATGTCCTGCACGTTCTTGGACTTAACCCACTTGCCCTCCTCAGGAATCGGAGCGGCGCCGTGGTGCACTTCCTGTGCCACACATGCCATGTTTTCCACTTTTTGTGAATAAGCAATCATTGTTCGTTTCCTCTCTCTCTAAAATACACGTTTGCTGCTATTCAAATGCCCATCCCCACCGCCCGGGGCGGCAGGGACAAAGCACATTGAACTAAAGGAATTAAAGCTCCACCAGGTTCTTGCCCGTCATTTCAGCGGGAATCTCCACCCCTGCCAGGGTAAGGAGCGTGGGAGCGATGTCGCAGAGGGCACCGTCCTGCACAGACTTCACCCGGTCAGAGACCACGATGAAGGGCACCGGGTTGGTGGTGTGCTTGGTGAAGGGCTGGTTGTTCTCGTAGTCCATCATCTGGTCTGCGTTGCCATGGTCGGCAGTGATGCAGACCTCGCCGCCCACCTCGCGGATGGCATCCACGAAGCGGCCCACGCAGGTGTCCACGGTCTCCACGGCCTTGATGACAGCCGGGAAGACGCCGGTGTGACCCACCATGTCGCAGTTGGCATAGTTCAGGATGATGAAGTCATACTTGCCGGACTTGATGGCCTCCACCACCTTGTCCGTGACCTCCACGGCGCTCATCTCAGGCTTCAGGTCATAGGTAGCAACCTTCGGGGAGGGAACCAGGATGCGGTCCTCGCCCTGATAGGGCTCCTCCACGCCGCCGTTGAAGAAGAAAGTCACATGAGCGTATTTCTCCGTCTCGGCAATGCGCAGCTGGGTCATGCCCTTGTCCTGGATGATCTGGCCCAGGGTATTGTCGATGGACTCCGGCGGGAAAGCCACCAGAGCATTCATGCCATCCTCATACTGGGAGAAGGTGGCAAAGGGAATCTTCAAGCTTTCGTCACGCTCGAAGCCCTCGAAAGTCTCATCCACGAAGGAGTGAGTGAGCTGGCGGGCGCGGTCGGGGCGGAAGTTGAAGAAGATGGCGCCATCGCCGTTCTTCATGCCTGCATAGCCCTTGACCACGAAGGGAACCACGAACTCGTCGTTCACATTGTTTGCGTAGCTGGCCTTGAGGCCCTCTACGGCGCTGTCAGCGCTGATGCCTTCGGCATGGGTCAGAGCCTCATAAGCCTTCACCACGCGCTCCCAGCGGTTGTCACGGTCCATAGCATAGTAGCGGCCGCTGACGGTAGCAATCCTGCCTGCGCCGATTTCCTTGCACTTGGCTTCCAGCTCTTCCAGGAAGGGCTGTGCGCTCTGGGGCGGCACATCGCGGCCATCAAGGAAAGCATGGACATAGACTTCCTCAATGCCATTCTTCTTGGCCAGTTCCAGGAGAGCATAGAGATGCTCCTGATGGCTGTGGACACCGCCGGGAGAAACCAGGCCCATGAGATGCAGGGCGCCGTTCTTCTCCTTCACGCCGTTGACGATGGAAAGGAGAGCTTCGTTCTTGAAGAAGTCCCCATTCCTGATATCGCGGGTGATGCGGGTCAGCTGCTGATAGATGATGCGGCCGGCGCCGATGTTGGTGTGGCCAACCTCGGAGTTGCCCATCTGCCCGTCAGGCAGGCCCACATATTCGCCAGAAGCCTGCAGCTGGCTGGTCTTGTACTTTTCGAACAGGCCGTCCAGCACAGGAGTCTTGGCTACCTGCACAGCATTGTTGCTATCGCTCTTGTCACCCAGGCCGCAGCCATCCATGATGATGAGGGCCACAGGTGCGTTTTTAAGTTTTGCCATTTTCTGCCTTGCTTTCTATACTCAGAAGTTTACGATCTGGGAGAAGTCCTGAGCCTTCAGGGAAGCGCCGCCTACGAGAGCGCCGTCCACGTTGGGCTGCTGCATGAGGTCCTTGATGGTAGCAGGCTTCACGCTGCCGCCATACTGGATGCGGATGGCATCAGCTGCCGTCTGGTCGAACTTCTTTGCCACAGCCTCACGGATAGCCTTGCAGACTTCCTCAGCCTGCTCGAAGGTTGCAGTCTTGCCGGTGCCAATAGCCCAAATCGGCTCATAGGCGATAACGAGCTTGGCAGCCTCTTCAGCAGTGAAGCCTTCAAGAGCAGCGTTGATCTGAGCTACCACATGGTCAATGTAGGTGCCAGCCTCGCGGATCTCCAGGGACTCGCCGCAACAGATGATGGGAGTGATGCCTGCCTTGAAAGCAGCCAGAGCGCGCTTGTTGACGCCTTCATCGGTCTCACCGAAGTAGTCGCGGCGCTCGCTGTGACCCAGCACGCAGTAGTCAACACCGATTTCATTCAGCATGCCGGTGGAGATTTCACCAGTGAAAGCGCCCTTGGCCTCCCAATGCACGTTCTGAGCGCCTACATGGATGTTGGTGCCCTTGACTGCCTCTGCTACAGAGGAGAGAGCCGTAGCCGTGGGGCAAACCACCACGGTAGCCTTGGCATCCTTTACCAGGGGAGCCAGCTCTTTGACGAGCTTCACGCCCTCAGCGATGGTGTTGTTCATCTTCCAGTTGCCTGCAATGATCGGAGTTCTAGCCATTTGTAAAATCCTCCCTATATCTAATTACTTATCAGCGATAGCTGCCACGCCCGGCATCTCTTTGCCCTCGAGGTACTCGAGAGTTGCGCCGCCACCGGTGGAAACATGGGAAATCTTCTCGGTAAGGCCGGTCTTCTCCAGAGCTGCCACAGAGTCGCCACCGCCTACGATGGAGATAGCGCCTTCCTCGGTAGCCTTGGCCACAGCCTGAGCCACAGCCAAAGTGCCCTTGGCGAAAGCGTCAAACTCGAACACGCCCATGGGGCCATTCCAAATGACGGTCTTGGCGCCCTTCAGAGCCTCGACATACTTCTCGGAAGTCTTCACGCCGGAATCAAGAGCCTGCCAGTCATCGGGAACCTTGTCCACATCCACAGTCTGGGTGTTGGCATCAGCAGCGAACTTGTCAGCAATGACGAGATCCACGGGGAGGATAACCTCTACGCCCTTCTCCTCAGCCTTCTTCAGCAGGTCACGGGCGAGATCGTACTTGTCCGGCTCGCAGAGGGACTTGCCGATGGGCAGGCCCTTGGCTGCATCGAAGGTATGAGCCATGCCGCCGCCGATGATGATCTTGTCGACCTTCTCGATCATGTTGCTGATGACGCCAATCTTATCGGAAACCTTGGCACCGCCGATGATGGCCACGAAGGGACGCTGGGGAGCCTCAAGGGTCTTGCCGATGTAGTTGATTTCTTTTTCCATGAGGAAACCGGCAACCACTTCCACATACTGGGCAATGCCGGCGTTGGAAGCATGGCCGCGATGGGAAACGCCGAAGGCGTCATCCACAGCCACATCAGCCAGGGATGCCAGCTGCTTGGCGAACTCGGGATCATTCTTCTTCTCAGCCTTGTGGTAACGGAGGTTCTCCAGCAGGAGGACTTCGCCGGGCTTCAGGTCAGCAGCAGCCTTCTCAGCCTCGGGGCCTACGCAGTCAGCAGCCCACTTCACATCTTTGCCAAGCAGCTCGGAGAGATGTGCCACCAGGTGCTTGGTGGAGAACTGGGGCTCACGAGCCTCGGTGGGACGGCCGATATGGCAAGCCAGGATTACAGCTGCACCGTTATCCAGCAGGTAGTTGATGGTCGGCAGAGTGCGCACCATGCGAGTATCGTTGGTGATGTTCTGATTTTCATCGAAAGGAACGTTGTAGTCCACGCGGACAAACACTTTTTTGCCTTTGACGTCAATGTCTTTGATGGTTTTCTTATCCATACAATGCGCCTCCAAATCAAAAACTTTACATAAAAACTTGAGGCCCGGCCCAAGTTTTCTAGGCCGGACCTCAAGAGATCTTTTAGTATTCAGCTATGCGGCGAGATTAGCCGAGCTCAGCGAAGTACTTGATGGTGCGAACCATCTGGCTGGTGTAGCTGTTCTCGTTGTCGTACCAGGAAACAACCTGTACCTGAGTGTTGCCGCCAGCAGTGGGCAGAGCCATGGTCTGGGTAGCATCGAACAGGGAGCCGAAACGCATGCCAACGATATCGCTGGATACGATCTCATCGGTGTTGTAGCCGAAGGACTCGGTAGCCTGTGCCTTCATAGCCTCGTTGATCTGCTCCTTGGTAACCTCGCCCTTGACAACAGCGGTGAGGATAGTGGTGGAGCCAGTCGGGGTCGGAACGCGCTGTGCAGCGCCGATGAGCTTACCGTTCAGCTCGGGGATAACGAGGCCGATAGCCTTGGCAGCACCGGTGCTGTTCGGAACGATGTTGCAAGCAGCAGCGCGGCTGCGGCGGAGGTCACCCTTGCGCTGCGGGCCATCCAGAGTCATCTGGTCGCCAGTGTAAGCGTGGATGGTGCACATGATGCCGGACTCGATGGGAGCCAGGTCATTCAGAGCCTTAGCCATTGGAGCGAGGCAGTTAGTGGTGCAGGAAGCTGCAGAAATAACCTTGTCGTCCTTGGTCAGGGTCTTGTGGTTGACGTTGTATACGATAGTCGGGAGGTCGTTGCCTGCAGGAGCAGAGATAACGACTTTCTTAGCGCCAGCTGCGAGATGAGCGGAAGCCTTCTCCTTGGAGGTGTAGAAGCCGGTGCACTCGAGCACAACATCTACATCATGCTTGCCCCAGGGAATGTCCTTAGCATCCTTCTCAGCATAGATCTTGATCGTCTTGCCGTTCACAGTGATGCTGTCCTCGCCAGCCTCAACCTTGTCAGCGTACTTGTAGGTACCCTGGGTGGAGTCATACTTGAGGAGATGAGCGAGCATCTTCGGGCTGGTGAGGTCATTGATTGCAACAACTTCATAACCCTCAGCATCGAACATCTGACGGAAAGCGAGACGGCCAATACGACCAAAACCATTGATAGCAACTTTTACTGCCATTTGAAAATTACCCCCTAAACATTTTTAAGAAGTTCAAACTCTTACGTCCATAATATTACAATAATTCAAGGACAAAGTCAATCACTTTATCATAAATAACAGCAATTATCCTATAGATTCCTTTTGCGTAGTCAGAATGTTCATTACCAAGATACAAACCGATTCATTTGCGAGGAAATGCTGAAAAAAGGCTGAAAAATAATACCTATTTGGCAGCTAAAAGGCCGAAGGAGAAGCTCACGCCCCTTCCCTCGGCCTTTTTATCTCATAAACCTTATTTATAAAATATCGTATGAATTTTTCTATAGGCAAAATATTCCCATCAGAACCGGAAGGGCCTTGGTGTACATGCTCAGCGGATACCCTCGGCGGTGGTGAACTCGCCCACTTTCTCCCCCTGCTCCATTTTCTCCAGGGCCAGCATGGCCTGGACATAAATGGCGCACTCCAGGCGCTTCTTCTGGAGCTCGCAGCCCAGCTCATAGCTCTTGCGGATATCCCCGTGGAACAGGTCATCATTGGCATGGCAGCCGCCGCTGCAGAAGAAGCGCGCCCAGCACTCGCGGCACTTTTCCTTGTTCAGCACATGGCTCTCGCGAAAATACCGGGGCAACTCTTTGTTGGTAATCCCATCATAGATGGAGCCAAGCTTGTACCCCTCCCTGCCCACGAACTGATGGCAGGGATAGAGGTCGCCGTTCTCCGCCACGGCGAAATACTCATGGCCCGCCCCGCAGCCGGACAGGCGCTTGGCCACGCAGGGGCCGTTGGAAAGATCCATGTTGAAGTGGAAGAAGAAGAAACCCTTGCCCTCCCGATGGCGCTTGAGGTAAGCTTCGGTGAGCCTGTCATACTCCTCATAGATGCGGGGCAGATGCTCCTCCCTGAGAGCCAGGGGGCTGTCCTTCAGCACCACCGGCTCCATGGAGAGCACGTCAAAGCCGGCATCGTGCATGGCCAGCACGTCCTCGGTGAAGTCCAGGTTCTCATTGGTGTAGGTGCCGCGCATGTAGTAGTGCTCGCCCTTGCGGCTGTCCACGAACTTCTTGAAGTTCTTCATGACCTTGTCGTAGGTGCCGTGGCCGCCTGCATCCGGGCGCATGCGGTCATGCACCTCCCGGCGTCCGTCGGTGGAGATGACCACGGACACGTTATTGTCGTTCAGCCATTTGATATTCTCATCGTTCAGCAGCATGCCATTGGTGGTCATGGTGAGCTTGATCTGCACGCCCTTGGCTTTTTCCAGTTCATGGACATGCTCTGCCACCGCCTTCACAGTCTTCATGTTCATCAGCGGCTCGCCGCCGAAGAAGTCCACCTCGAAGTGCTTGCGGAAAGGCCCGCAGTTCTCCAGCATATAGTCGATGGCGCGGCAGCCTACCTCCGGGCTCATGACCGCCCGCTCCTGGCCATAGCTGCCGCCATCGCCAAAGCAGTATTTGCAGCGCAGGTTGCAATCCTGGGCCACCATCAGGCAGAGGGACTTCACCAGGCCCTTTTCCTTGAAGGTAGGGGGCACATCAATATCCGGGGCGAAAAGCTCACCCGCCTCCATCAACTCATGGAGCTCTGATAGAGCTTCTTCCAAATCTGCCTTGGGGTAGCTTGCGGACAGCTTCTCCATCACTTCAGCATCATTGCCGCCGTCAAAGATGTCCATTATATCGAAAATCATCTTGTCGATGACATGGACAGCCCCGCTGTTGATGTCCAAAAGGATGTATTCACCGTTCTGCTCAAACTTATGTATCTTGGCTTTCAACTTCATTCTCCTTACTACTAATGAAAAAAGCCTCCCCCAAGCGGGGGAGGGAACTGCCGAAGGGCAATTACTTTTCGCAGACCTGGTTGCCTACTGTGCAGGAAGTCTTGCAAGCAGACTGGCAGGATGCCTGGCATTCGCCGCAGCCGCCCGTCTTCAGGGACTTCTGCAGGCCTGGTTTGTTGACCGTCTTGATGTGCTTCATTCGTGAACCCTCCTCACATCGCAGAAAATCTGCATATAGTATCATTTTACCTTATTTATCCCTTTGTTGCAAGAATTTTCCACTAATCGCAGATTTCCATCTGTCTCTTGCAGAAAGTCACTACCTGCAACCCCAGATCAGCTACCATCTGCCTGGCCTGATAAAAGTGAGCGCCAATGACCTCTGGCTTGTGGGCATCGCTGCCCATGGTCACATACTTCCCACCTAGCTCACGATAACGGCTGTAGATGGGCACCAGTTCCTTGATGGCCAGCTTATCGGCGAAGCGGCGGGTATTCAGTTCCAGCACCGTTTCTGTCTCAATGACAGCCTTCAGCACCTCATCAATCTCCTGTTTGAAGCTGCCGTAATCAATCTCGGGATCATCATAGGTAGCAGCCCGGCAGATATAGTCTATATGAGCCAATATATCTATGAATTCGTGGCGGCGGACATTTTCCGCCATTTCCTGGAAATAGCGGCGGTACGCCTCCTCCTTGGCCTTATCCCCGTAGAAATCCGGGTAGTAAAGATCCAGGTCGTCAATAAAGTGCAGGGAACCGATCACCTGATCGAAAGGCACCTGCTCCACAAACCGGCGGCTGCCCTCCAGAGATTTCTCCAGCATGCCGACCTCTACCCCCAGCCGCAGGTTCTCGCCCCGCAGAGGATAATATTTTTTCCAGTAGGCCTCAGGGTCAAAGGTGAACTCATTCTGAGCCACCTCCAGATCCTCGTGCTCCGTGAACACCAGCCCCAGCTCCAAACGCTCCGCTGCCTCCAAAGCCTCCGAGGCAAGCATCTCCGAATCGGCGGAAAACTCAGTGTGAGTGTGACTGTCAAACAGCATGATGATTACCTCGCTTGCTCCAATCTCTTAGTGGCCTGCTTCAATCTGGTCAGCCTCATAAGCTGCCTGCAAAGCCTTGGCCAGCTGGTCGGGGCAGGAAGTATTCTTGGCATTGCAGGTGTTGCCCGCAAAGCGCTCGATGACAAAATCCATGTCCATGCCCTGCACCAGCTTGCTGATGCCCTTGAGGTTGCCGTTGCAGCCCCCCTCGAACTCCACGTGCTTGATGGTCTTGCCCTCCAGCTCCACCGTAATCTTGCGGGCACAGGTGCCTTTGGTCTTATACTCGTAAATCATGGCCAACTCTCCTAACTTATGCAACGAACTAGCGAATTTGACAGATAACCTTTTATAGTATAGCATAAGTTCATCTTTTACTAAAGGAGACTTCACTATGCAAATGCGTGGCAACCTGCTGCTTCTCACCGCTGCCTTTCTCTGGGGCACCACCTTCGTAGCCCAGCAGGTGGGCATGGATGAACTGGGGCCATTTACCTACGCCGCCGCCAGATTCCTGCTGGGCATCCTCTTTCTCTTTGGGCTCTGGCATATGGACAGCCCCAAGCGCCGCTCCAGGATAAAGCGCGGCCTGCACCACTCCGGCTGGCTGGCAGGGCTTGGTTCAGGTGTCTTTCTCTTTGCAGCCAGTTCCCTCCAGCAGGTGGCCCTGCAATTCACCAGCGTGGGCAAGACCTCCTTCATCACCGCCCTCTACATCGTGCTTGTGCCTCTGGGAGCTGCCCTCTTCAGGCTGGGCAAGGTCTACGCCGTGAACTGGCTAGGGGCCCTGCTCTCCGTCTGCGGCCTGTATTTCCTGACCATCCAGAACAGCCTTGTCCTGAACTTCGGTGACATGCTGGTGGCTCTCAGCGCCCTGGGCTGGACAGCCCAAATCCTCTTCATCGACCGCTTCGCTCCCCATGTGGATGCGCTGGAGCTCTCCCTCTCCCAGACCATCTTCTGCTTTGCCGGCAGCCTCATAGCCGCCCTGGCCACAGAAGAAATCGCCCTCGCCCCTATTCTGAACGCCTGGATAGCCATTGCCTATGCTGGCATCCTCTCCACCGGCGTGGCTTTCACCCTGCAGATAGTGGGCCAAAAATACGCCGCCCCCAGCGAAGCCGCCGTCATCATGAGCTTCGAAGCCGTCTTCGGCGCCCTGGCAGGCTACTTCATCCTGAACGAAAACCTGACCGCCGCCCAGCTCACCGGCTGCGCCCTGATGTTCGCCGGAGTCATCGTCAGCCAGCTGCGCACCATCCTGAAGAAGCATCCTGCACCACAAGCACAGTAAAAAAACGGGTTGTGAAGAAGCACCTCTTCACAACCCGTTTTGCATCTGCCATGCCCCCTCAGTTCTCAAGTGTTTGAGAGCTCAACATTATTGTCTGAAACTTCATTTTATGTTAAAATACTTCCAAACACAGGAAGGGAGTTTTGCTCATGCCAGAAATAAGTTTATTCTTCGGCATAAGGATATCTATCTACTACAGTGACCATAATCCACCACATATACATGCCAAATACAATAATTCCGAAGCATTAATAGACATACAAGAGGCTTCTGTGATAAAAGGCAGCCTTCCCTCTCGTCAACTGAAGCTCGTTATGGCTTGGGTTCTTCTCTATCAGGATGATTTGATGCAAAACTGGGAGCTTGCCCGTGATGGTAAGGAACCCAACAAAATCCCTCCCCTTGAAAGGAAGTGATGGAAATGGACGAACTTATGCCAGAAGTCATTCAGGCTGTGCCAGGATCAGATTACACCATTTATGCCTATTTCAATGATGGTACGGTACATCACTTCGATATGCGTCCTCTTATAGAAAAACACACCGGCAGTGTATTTTCCCCCCTTGCCGATATAACTGTCTTCACCAATGCCCTTACTGTTATAAACGGAACAGCAGCATGGGATTTATCCGGGGACAGGAACCCAGAAAAATGCATTGACCTTGACCCTTTTACTCTGTATGACTCACCAAAAGTGAAAGATCCCTTAGCAGAATGACACATATCCCAGCGCCTTTTTGATTACTTGTGTAACTAATAAAACATAAGTACATAAAAAAGGAAGCCGCCCCCTCTGAAAAGGGCGACTCCCGCAATGGTAGTATCTAAAATGTCAGGTCACGGCAGGGGCTAGCACTCCCCGCTGCTGGCAATTAGATCGAAATGAAGTTAAGAGCTTACTGCAGGAGGGACAGAACCGAGCTGCTGCTCTGGTTAGCCTGCGCAAGCATAGACTGAGCGGCCTGCAGGAGAACGTTGTTCTTCGTGTAGTTCGTCATTTCCTTTGCCATATCGGCATCGCGAATGGTGGACTCGGAAGCCTGGACGTTCTGGCTGGAAGTCGTCAGGTTGGTGCTGGTGTATTCCAAACGGGACTCAACGGAACCGATGGTGGTCTGCTGATCCAGAGCCTTCTGGATTGCATTATCCAGCACGTTGATAGCGGCGTTAGCATTCTTCTGAGTGGTGACATTCAGAGTAGCGCCAGTGCTGCTGGCGAGGCCGAGAGCCTCAGCGCGCATATCGGTGAGACCTACGCGAATGGACTGGTTGGCCTTGGTGCCAACCTGCAACGTGATAGCGTTGTCATTTGACTTGTTCTCAGCGCGGATAGTCTCGGAGAAGTTGTCCAACACTGCGTTGACGCTCTTCTGGACTGCACCCTTGGTGTTGCTGACACTGAGAGTAATACCAGAAATCTGGCCGGAAACACCGGAAGCTGCGGCATGGAGGGACAAGCCATTGGAGCGGTCAGCGGTATAGACACTGTCACCAGCTTTATCCTTACCGATGTAGGTATCGCTGTCCATACGCATGTCGATAGCTGCCTTGAAATCTAATTCCGATTTGCTTACTTTGACCGCACTAGCCAAAGTGTCACGGGCAGTAGCCAAACTCGTCTGGAAATCCGTTTTTGCCTTGTCAGCAGCTGTCCTCTTAGTCTGCTTGACACTCAAGTCTGCGGCCTTATCGACGTTTTCTTCAGCCGCAATCCACGTATCAGCAGCAGTATTATAAGCCGTTACGAAGCTATCCCAAGCACTCTTACTCGTGCTGCCTTCACTGAGATCTACGCCTTTGTCAATAACCTGCTGCTTGAACATCTCAAGGTTAGCAGCCTTAACCAGGTCACGCATATCATTGCCACCGGCCTGAATGGAAGTGGTATAAGTCTTGCCCTGCTTCACGAAGGAAATGGATACAGTATCCTTCTCCTGGATATTGATGCTGTTGTCATTGCGATCCTTGATATCAGTGAAGACCACATTGCCTTTCATGGAAGTGGACATAGACTGATTGGTGAAAGCAGTCGTGGTCTGGATAACCGAGCTGTTGTGCGAGCCATCAACCAGATACTTGCCGTTGTAGGTGATGTTTGCGTTGTCGTTGATCTGGTCGATGGACTGGTCAAGTTCCTTCTGGATGGCCTGACGGTCTGCATCGGTCTTATCATCGTTTGCTGCGCTGATGACTTTCTCTTTCAAAGTCTTGAGGATATCAACAGTGGAGCTGACAGCACCCTCAGCAGTCTTCATCATGGAGCTACCGTTCTGGGTGTTGGCATTTGCCTGGTCCAGACCGCGGATCTGGACTCTCATGCGCTCGGATATTGCATACCCAGAGGCATCATCGGCAGCACCATTGATCTTCATACCGGATGAAACTTTCGCCAAACTCTTGGAAAGAGCAGTAGAGTTAGTGTTCAAAGTGTTCAACGTGTTGATTGCCGACATGTTGTTCTTGACTACCATAGCCATGATAAATTTCTCCCTGATTTAGCCCTTCTTTTTTTAATAACACGGTACCCCACAGCCGACAGGAAAGCCCCACTTTCTTGTCGGTTTTTCTTATGCCGGAATGTGCCCGCCTCTTTTCCCCACCTCCCGCAAATACATTCCAGGAGGTTATATCCTTATGAAACGCATGAATGGAGAGGGGTCAATCTACTATGACAAGAAGCACGGACGCTATGTGGTGAGTGTCACCGCAGGCAAAGACCCCGAGACAGGGAAACCCATTCGCAAACAAAGGACTACCCGCTCCGGCACCAAAGCCCTGGAGCTGCTCAGCGAACTGCGGGAAAAATATGTCTGCCGTGGGGCAGGCAGGGCCGGAGTTCGCTTTGCCGGTTACCTGCGGCTATATGCCGAAGCTTTCAAAAAACCCATGGTACGGGAAAACACCTGGCTGAACTACGAATCCCTGCTGAAAAGCGCCGACAAGCTCTTTGGCGAGCTGACCTTTGCCGACCTTTCCCCCACTGGCCTGCAACAGTTGCTCATCGGTATTCCCTCCCATAACACCGCCCACCGCCTTGCCATCCTTGCCAAAGCTGCCTGCCAACAGGCCATGCAGGAAGGCATCATCAAAAAAAGCCCCCTGGAGGGCGTGAATATCCCCGCCCCCAAGCGGCAAAAGGAAATCCCTGTGCTGAACCTTGAAGAAGTCGGCCGCCTGCTGCAGGCAGCCGAAAGCAACCCGCCCCTGCACATGGCCATTCTCCTGCAGTACATGACAGGCATGAGAGCCGAGGAAGTGCTGGGCCTCAGCTGGCAGAGAATAGATTTGAAGGAGCGCATCCTGCAGGTAGAGGAGGTCACCAATGTGGTTCACGGCAAAGTTTCTCTGGCCAAGCCCAAGACCAGTTCCTCCCGCCGCCGGATTCCCTTCCCTGCCAAGCTGCAAGA
This sequence comes from Pseudoselenomonas ruminantium, assembly GCA_902780915.1. Lineage (GTDB taxonomy): Bacteria > Bacillota > Negativicutes > Selenomonadales > Selenomonadaceae > Selenomonas_B > Selenomonas_B ruminantium_B. The sequence continues at coordinate 40,550 of CACZHK010000010.1, forward strand.
AGCTCTCATCAGATATCATGACTGGCAGGATTCCCTGAAGTGCCAGCAGCCACACCTGTGGCAGGAGCATGGCTTAAAACTCCTCTACACTTATGACGGCTCCCCGCTGGGTATACATCAGTATGCCAGCGCCTTCCGCCGGGCTGCCCGCAAGGCCGAGGTACAGGCCAGTCCCCATGTCCTCAGGCATACCCACGCCACCCAGCTTTTCCTGCAGGGGTGGCACCCCAAAGATGTGCAGGCCCGCTTGGGCCACAGCAGTATCAGCATCACCCTGGATACCTATACCCACTGGGATCTGGAACGCTGCCGCGAACTGGCTGACAAGCTTGATACGCTATACCCGAAGTAAGGAAATATTCAATAAAAAACGCCTGTCCCCAGACAAAGCGGGGACAGGCGTTTTGGCTTACTTTTGTTTCTCATACTTCGAGGGACACTTTATCAGCAGCTTATCCGCCTCAAAGCTCTCCCCTTCGTACTTGCCGATGGCTACAATATGGTAGGCCTCGTCAAACTGGTCGGGCTTCAGGCCGTGATATCGCACGGGCAGCGTCTCACCTGTTTCCTCATCCTGCAGGGTAAAGACAAAATTCTCACCCTCCTGATGGGGGGCAGGAGCACTCTTATCCAGCAGGCCCTTTACCTGCACAGAGCTTTTGGCTGTCTTGGCCTCCGCCACGCTGACATAGGGGGTCACGGAGTCCATGAAGTTCCAGGCTGCGTAGCCCACGAAGGCCAGCATCAATACGATAAGCAAAATCTTTCTATTCATGGAGAGCCTCACTTTCTTGGCCGCTTCCTGCCTTTTTCACCAAGCGCCGCAACAAATAACAGTAAATGCCCGTCATATCCACCAAAGCCGCTATGAGCGTCCAGAGCATCACCGGATCCATGTCGATATGGCCGCTGCCGTTGATGACCGGAGAGGGATGCAGGGAAAAGTACAGCCTGGGGATGATGAACACCAGAAAGGGCACCGTCAGGAAGGACAGCAGGGCATAGACGGCACTGACCCTGGCCCGCCGCTGCTTGTCCGGCATGGCGGCCCGCAGAGTGAGGTAGGCCCCGTAAATCAATAACAGCACGAAAATCGTGGTCTGCCTGGGGTCCCAATTCCAGTAAGCCCCCCAGGTGAGTTTGGAGAACACCGCTCCGCTGAGGGTGGCGAGAATGACAAACACCAGTCCCAGACCGGCAGAATTGGCCGAATACCTGTCGTACAAGTCCTTCGGCTCTTTCAGATACTTCGCCCCAAAGAAGGCACTCACCAGAAAGGCCAGCACCGCTACCCAGGCCACGGGGATGTGGAAGAAAGCAATCCGCACATAATAGCCCAGTCCCTCTGCAGGAGGAACAGCAAAGAAAACGGCACCAATAACCGCCAAAGTCAGAACAACTAACACAGCCAGCATGGCTTCACTCCTCATACCAAAGATAATCAAAGAGCAGGGAGGCTCCCACCATCAAGATCATGTCATAGAGGGCCAGTCCCCCCAGGTAGGACAGGGAACCGGCCTCCCCTCCCAAAGCCCCCGCCGTCAGGCTGATGGCAGGCAGGAACACGGGCAGTATCACCGGCAGCATGAGAATGGAGAAAAGTCCACCATGCACCGCTGAACCAATAGTCAGGGCAGCCACCAGCGTACCGGCAGCAGCTACCCCCAGCAGCCCCAGGGCTGTGGTCAGAAGCAGCAGCATAGGGTTCGCCACATTTTCCGCCAGCAGCATCAGAAAGAGCGGCAGGATAAATAGCCCCAGGGCCAGCAAGACCAGATAAGTATAGAGCATCTTGCCAAAGAGCACCGGCTGGGAGCCGCCGTAAACACGCAAAGCCAGCAAAGTCCCTGCCGCTTCCTCCTCCAGAAACACCCTGTCCGCCCCCACCATGGAGGCAAAGAAGAGTATCACCCAGAGGAGAGCCGCCGCCAGTTTTGGTGACAAAGCCGCCCCCTGCAGGGCCAGGCTCACACAGGAAAGGGTAGTAAGGGCAAACATGAGCATGGCAGCCCAGGCAGCCTTGAACCTTATGCCCTGTCTGAATTCTTTCGCGAGAACCAGCTTAGTCCCTGCCCAGACTGATGCATTCATCTGCCGCTGCCTCCTCCCTTTCATCATTGGTAGCCAGGAGCACCAGCGTACCCAGTTCAGCCGCCTGCCGCGCCTCATTCAAAACAAGAGCGCGTCCTTCGGCATCCAGATTCGCCCCTGGCTCATCCAGCAGCCAAACCTCAGCCCGGGAGGATAGCAGCACCGCCAGCTTCAGCCGTTGCCGCATGCCCGTGGAAAGTCCCCCTGCCAGGATTCCCTCCACACGCCTATGTGAAAGCCCCACCCGCTCCAAAAGCTGACTGTAGCTATCATCATCAAGGCTCTCACCTCTGAGCCCCAGCAAGAAGTCCAGGTTCTCCCGGGCCGTCAGCCGGGGATAAAACCGCATTTCCGGGGTTACCATGGCCAGCCGGTTCCTAAAATCGGCTTTCTCCAAAACCAGCCCTGTCTCCTTGTCCCTTGCCATCACCTTGCCTCTGTCGGGTGAGATGAGCCTGGCCGCCAGACGCAGGAGCGTAGATTTGCCGCTGCCGTTGCCCCCACTCACCGCCGTGATCTTCCCCGGCTGCAGCTGCGCAGAAAAGTCCTTGAAGACCACATTCCCCCCAAAGGCCTTGCCCACGCCGTCAAATTCTATTTCCACCATTCCTGTCACATCCATGCAGAAAATATCTACCTTACACACTATGATAACATCTTTGTTCCGGTTTTGCCAAAGAAGGGAAACATTCTTGCGTAAAATACAAGGGCACCACTCTTGCAAGCAGTGCCCCTATTTCACTTATCTACGCTGTCAGAGCGCGCCCTTTACCACTGCGTTGGCCTCCTCAATGACCTGATGTCCCAGGTCGATGGCCTCGCCGCTGATGCGCATGCACTTGTCGGGATTGTGGAAGCCGTTGCCGTTCTCGGCAGCTACCCAATCCCAATACCACTGGGCTTCACGCAGCTTCAGGCGAATGCCGGAGAGCTGCTCGTCCGTAGCCCCTGCATCCATGGCGGCCTTCACTGCCAGATGGGCCCTGGCCACGGTCTGGCCTGCGATGCGCTGGAGCTTGTAGTTGTTGTCATGGATGGTCTTGACCCTGGCGATGAGGGTATCCTTGCTCTCGTCATGGCACTTGAGGCAGGATTCCTCTATAGTCTTCAGAGGGCTGGTCATCCAGTGGGAAGTGTACTTCTTGCCGTTTTCCCTCATATAGGGCATATGGCAGTCCACGCAGGTGACGCCTGCATCGGCATGGACGCTGGTCTTCCAGATTTCAAAATCAGGATGCTGGGCCTTCAGCATGGGGGTCTTGGAATCCGGTTGTACCCAGTCCTGAGTGAAGCCGCCAGCCTGGCCGTTCTGATAGAACTGGAACTGCTCCTCAGGCTCCCAGCCATTGATGAAGGGATGGCGTACCCTGCCATCTTCCTTCATGAAGTAATACTCATTGTGGCACTGGCCGCAGACATAGCTGCGCATATCGTTGTGAGAGGCTTGGGAGATGTCCTCCCCCCGCATGGCCATGGATTCCACGAAGCCCTGCTGATAGACCCGCAGCTCCATGGTGTCCGGGTCATGGCAGCTGGAGCAGCCAAAGTAAAGGTCCGTGCCCTCCACCGTATCCTTGTTGGTGAAGGGAGGGGTTGCCTCCATAAAGGGCTTGGAAGCAAAATCCCAGCCGCTTTCCTTGTACCACTTGTCATACATCCAGGAGCTCTTGCAGACTATGCAGTTGCCCTTCTGGGGCGGGATTCGCTGGGAGTTCAGCTGATCCACCCCTGCCCAGGTATGGCCTCTCGCCACGTCGTACTGGACGGAGAACTTGTAGCCCTTGAAATTGGTCAGAAGCTCCGGCTGCATCTCGATATAGGACTTGCCCGGGTCGCTGCCGCCGTAGCCTGTAGGAGAGGCTCCTCCCAGATTGTTCTTCATGTAGGAGTTGTACTCCAGAGGATAGGCATCCTTGTAGGCTGCTTTGCCCAGATGAGCGTAGTCCTCATGGGAGATCTTAGCCAGTTTCACGCTGTCGTCATTGGGCTGGGCTATGCCGATGCGCACGATGACGAAGCCGAAGAAAACCACGCATACGGCCGCGAGCCCAATCAAATATTTCTGCATCTTACTCAACTTTTATCCCTCCCTCAAGATGATTGGAGCCGTGTGCGATACGGCTGTGGCACTTCAGGCAGTCGCCGCCGCTGTCCATGGCCTCTGTCTTGGCATGCACCCCGCCCATAGTGGCATCGTGGCAGCGCAGGCAGTTGCCATTCACCGTCCGGCGGGCCTCCTCCGACAGCTTGATATGAGCCGGATAATCCCGCAGGAGTTCATGGTAAGTATCCACCATGCCGGTGCGCCCCTTCTCCACATAATACACCACCACATTGTCGTGGGGCAGATGGCACTCCACACACTGCTGGTTCTTGTGCGAAGACTCCTTAAAGCTGGCCGCTTCCCCCTTCATGGCATGGCAGGTGCCGCAGAACTCAGGGGACCCAGAAATAGAATTGAAGGCCGCCCCAATCCCCAGGACAATGACCCCAAGGGCAAAACCGCCTGCCAGACAAGCCAAGGTGTGTTTCTGAAACAGGTCTTTTGCTTCCAAACCGCTTCCCTCCTCTCCTGCTTCGGTATTGCTAAAATTTTCACACCAATCCGATTTGTCTAGATTATATCACCTAAACACAAATGTATATGTTGCCCCAGCAACACACATAAGAAAAAACCAGCCAAAATCGGCTGGTTCAAGAAAAAAATTTTGCTGGCTTATTTTTGGCGTGTTGATTACAATCTCAAACCTTGAACTTCGCCACCTGCTTCTTGAGGTTTTCTGCGCCCTGGCGGGACATGTTTACCTTGCTCAGGATTTCATTAGCCTTGCTTGCCACATCCGCCACCTTTTCGGCAATGGTGGTGTTGCCCACGGCCCCCTCCTGGGTGGCCTTGGCAATCTCGCCCATGGCACTGTTCATGGTCTCCACCGACTTGGCCACCTCCCGGGAAGACTGGTTGCTCTTCCGGGCGAAGCCCCGGAGATAGTCCGCATCGTTCTGGTACTGGGTGGCTGTCTCATTGATGAGGTCATAATCCTTGCCCACATTGTTTTCCATAAAGGACAGCAGGTCATCGGCACCACTGGAGAGATTCTGGACAGAAGTCGTCACCTTGCCGGTAAGGGACTGGATATTCATGGCTGTATCATGGGACTGCTCCGCCAGCTTCCTGACTTCATCAGCCACCACGGCAAAGCCCCGGCCCTGCTCCCCGGCCCGGGCGGCCTCGATGGCGGCATTCAGGGCCAGCAGGTTGGTCTGATCGGCGATTTCCGTAATGCCCTGGGTGAGATTGGTGATCTCCGTCACTACCTTGGCAGACTCGATGGCCTCCGCCACGGCAGTCTTGGTCTCCGTGTAGTGGCCCGCTCTGCCACCTGCTCAGTGTAGTCCTCAGTATTCCTCGCTTCTTCCGTGATGCCCTTTATGCCCTCGCCAATCTGGCCGCTGAGGTTCTGGAGATTAGCAGTGGAAGCTGCCGTTTCCTCCATGCCTGCAGCCATTTCCTCGGTAACGGCAGACATATCCTGGGTGCTGTCATTGAGGGAGCCAACCAGCTCATGGACTTCCTCTGCCATGGCCACGCTCTTGTCAGCTTCCACCAGCACTTCCGTCAGCACAGCCCGCAGGGATTTCTGCATCTTCTGCAGGGCCTGGACCATAATTCCCACCTCGTCCTGGCGGTCAGCCAGCTCACCGGGAATTTCCTGGGTGAGGTCCCCATCTGCTACAGCGTTGAGCTGGTTCACAGACTCCTGCAAAGGGGTGGCAATATTACCAGCAATAATGGTGGCGGCACCAATGCCCACCAAAAGGCCTAACAGAATGATGGCCACATTTATCTTGATGGTCCTGCTATAGGTCACATTATTTTCCTGAAAGAGCAACTTGCCCTGAAGCACATTGTCAGGGGTCAGCACCGAAAGGGCCTCACCGATGGGTGCTGCCCCGGAAAGCTGCTTCAAGAGCTGAATCCTGCCCTCGGGGGTATTGGGGATGCTTTCACAGGACTTCACCTGCTGGGCGAAGTCCGCTAGGTCTTTTTCCAGCACCTGGATAGTCTCCTGGGCCCGCTGGCTGCGGTCGATTTCCTTCACCTTGGCCACATTGTCCTGGATACTCTTGATCTTGCCCTCCATATCCCCAAGGATCAGGTTCCTGTCATCCTGGGCATAGTCCTGCTGCAATATATATGAGATATCCATCTCCAGCCCCCTCAGCTGGTTGTTGGCATCGCTGAGGTACTGGGTGGTCATAAGGTTGTAGTTGTACATATCATCAATGGACTGCTTGGCCTGGCTGTTGGAATAGATGCCCACCGCTGCCACAAGGCAGGTAACCAGCAGCATGATGGCCGCCAGCAGCAATATCTTCACTCTTACACTGAGCTGGTTCATGACTCTCCCCCCTTATTTGAACTGGGCCACATTTTCCCGGGTGATTTCCACAAAGGGCACCTTCACATCCTCGGTGGGCACCTTGCCTGCCATTGCCTCCTGAATGAGACGCCCTATCTCTTCGCCGCTCTTGGCCGCATCCTGCTTCACAGTCTGGACCATCTCCCCGGATGCCACAGCCTTCACTGCAGGCTCCGTAGCATCCACTCCGGACACCAGCACACCCTGAAGGCGGCCCGCAGACTTCAGGGCCCGCACAGCTCCCAGAGCCATGCCGTCATTGCCCGCTATAACCCCGTCAATCTGGGGGAAAATCTTCAGCCACAGGCTCATGGTCCTAAAAGCATTAGGCTCGCTCCAGCCGCAGTCCTGCTTCATCAAAAGCTCCACATCAGGCCGCTTGTCCAGGCAGGCTTCCTTGAAGCCCTCCCAGCGCTGCTGGGCAGCACTTAAACTGGACTGTCCCATGAAATAAACCACTTTGGCATTGGGCGGCAGGTGCTTGGCCATATACTCCCCCTGAAGCTTCCCTGCCTGCTTTTCATCTGACATGACCTGGGCGAACTGGCCTCCGTTCAGGTCACGGTTGGTGGCAATGACGGGAATCCCCTCTTCATTGGCCCGCTCCACTACGGGGATGGCCGCCGAGCCATCCACAGCCAGCAGCACGATAGCTGCCGCCCCCTTGTCGATGGCCTCATTGACCTGGTCAATCTGCAGGTTGGAATCACCCTTGCTGTTCAAGAACTCCACCTGCACGCCCTGAACAGACTTTTGCACCCCTTCATAGAGGAGCCCGGTAAAATCCTTGGCCTCATCATGGGCAGCAAAGTAAACGGTATTCCCCCCTGCTCCCTTTGAGCCGCAGCCAGCAAGGCTCAAGGCCATGACTGCTGCACAGGCCGCCGCCATAAGTTTGCCCGGCATTTTCATATTGAACCCTCCCTGTATCTTGTGGTTGATGACACGCTTCAGTTGTGTTGTCAAACTACTTTGATGTCGTTTATTCGACATCAAATAAGCAAAAACCTCCATATCCCGCCATTCAAATGGAGCATAACAGCGAAATATGGAGGCTTGGCAAAATTATTTTATTCGGAGAAATTCTTAGTTTTCCACCGGCGGAAAATGGCGCTTCAGCTTCAACTGGGCTGCCATAATTCCCGGGTCAGCCTTGGCAAACCAGGCGAGGGCATAGGCTGCCGTGCCAGTATAGTCGATGGCGTACTCATTGGTAGACCAGGAGGAAAGCACATCAAGATAGGACTTGGCCGTGGGAACATGGCCGCTTTCCAGATACTTGGTCTGGTCCGGGTCGCCACCGATGACAGCGTTGGGGCCGCCTACCAAGAGGCCGGGCACATAGGCGCCGGTGCTCTCATGGATGCGGTTGTGAGGATGCTCGGGGGGATTGGCCCCGGCACCGGTCAGGAAGCTCTTGTCCAGGCTGTTGCGGCCAAACATATAGTGAATCTGTGCCAGAGCGCCTTCAAGATAGGCGGGCTTCTGGTCCAGCTGATAGGCCATCAGCAGCATGTCGCCCTGGGTCATGGCATTCTTGGTGGAAGCCCAGGTGTACTCATCCTGAGCCAGGGCGCAACCAAAGCCGTCCTTGCTGATCTTATCAGAGATCAGGTCTGCATAGTCCAGATAAACCTTCTTCACCTGGACCTGCAGGCTGCTGTCTGCCCCCTGGGACATGGCATAGGCAAACTGGGCCAGGGCCAGGGTGTTGTCCCAGGTAAAGAAGCCCGGAGCCTTCAGCAGCTCTGCCTTGTTGGCGGCAAGGTAATTTTCATACTTCTTGTCACCGGTGGTGCGGAACATTTCCGCAGCCATCCAGAGGCGCTCCTGAATGTCATTGTCATCATTGTAGGGGCCGGAGCCGCTTTCCTGGCCTTCGTCCACCCGGTAGACGGACTCCTTGGTCTTGCCAAGATAAGCCCAGATCTTGTCGGCTTCCTTCTGGAGCTGGCGGGCATAGCCGGCATCAAAGACCTGGTAGACCCTGGCGCCTATGGCTGCGCTGGCCCCGTACATGGCGGTGCTGGCAGAGCAGGTGCTGTAGAGGAAGCGATCCTGGGTATCCGTGTCAGGGCTCTTGTCAAAGCCGGGCCACTGGGCGCCGGAAACCTTGTGGAAGGTGCTGCCGTCCTTGCGCATCATCTTGTGCAGGAAGTCAAACTCATACTTGACTTCGCTAAGGACATCGGGCAGGTTCTTGTCATTGGATACCCCAGCCGGGAATACCATCTGTCCCTTGGCAAAATGATCAGGATGGGCCTCATAGGCCAGCAGCAGTTCTGCTGCTGCGATAGCCCCGGTGGTGGTGTACTTGCCATAGTCGCCAGCATCATACCAGCCTCCGGTGACATCCACCTTATCGCCCTTCTTGTTCAGCTTGTCAGTGAAGTAAACCTGAGCTTCCTTGTCCTGGGGGTGACCCATCTTCACCTTCAGCCCGGTGATATCGTCATCAATGGGGCTGCCGCAGCGGGAAAGGGTATATGAGCGCAGGGTCTGCACAGCAGGGACAGCATAGACATTGTCCCCGATGGCAAACTCAGGGGAGGTGCGTCCTCCCACCTTGAGGACATAGGTGCCTGCTGCCTTGAAGTCAGAGAAATCTGCCCGGCGCAGGGTTTCCTCAGACATGGCGTCATACTTGGGTGCCGAAAGCTGACCCTGATAAACGGTCTGGCCCGTCTTCACGTCCACCAGGTAGAACTCCCCCTCCCCGGAATCCGTCACCATAGCTGCCTTGCTGTAGCCGGAGAGGTAGCCTACCTGGTCCACATGCATCCCGGCATCTGCTGCCTCGGCAAAATCAGAGGCTCCCCAAATGCTCATGGCGGTTACGGCTGCCATGACCAGCCGGCCAAGCTGCTTGTTCTTTATCATGAAATCATCCCCCAGTCAGTCAACAAACGGAATGTACTTGATGGACTTGTACTCAGCCCTCAAAGGCAGCTTGCTGTCATCGAAGGGCTTCAGCCACTCGTCCACCCCCAAGCCGTTCCAGGCGTTCATCATGATCTTCTGCTTGGTGACGGGGAAATCCTCGTTTTCACGGCGGAAGACTTCCTTGCCATCCACGAACCAGATGATGGAATCCTTGCGCCACTCAAAGGCATAGGTATGGAAATCATCGGCGGCGTCAAAGCCCAGGTCAATCATCTTCTCATGGCCGCCCTGGCCATCGCGGAAATAGTTCAGCTGCACCTGAGTGGTATCCTTGCCCAGCACCTCGAAGTCAATCTCATCCCAGGGATCACCCTCAGAAGGGCCGGTGTAAGTGAAGAAGGAGGAAACCACGCCGTCATTCTTGATGGCCTTCATGACCACTTCGTAGCGACCATAGCCATAGGTGGCCTTACTGCGGTACTCGCCGCCGGAGTAGGGAACCTTGTCGGCCTCAGGATTGGGAGACTTGTCCACAATCAAAGTAAGGCGGCCATCCTTCAGTTCCACATTTTCCTTATGCCAGAAGCAGTTGAAAGGCATACCGTTGGTCCAGCCGTTTGAAGCCTCGAACAGAGCATTCTCACCCTTGGCCAGATTCACCTCAAAGGCATCTGCTGCCTTGACTTTCGTGGCGGGAGCGGCCATAGCCACGGAGGGGTTATCCATATAAGGAGCCAGACCTGCCGGCATGGCCAGGGCTGCAAACAGAGCGCCTGCCAAAGCCTTCTTGCGCATGTTCATCATTTTATTTCCTCCTCAAAACGGCTCAATGGCTCAAATCTTCACCATTGGTGCTGATTACCTTCTGATACCAGTAAAAGGATTTCTTCGGGGAACGCTTCAGAGTTCCCTCACCCTTGTTGTTCTTGTCCACATAGATGAAGCCGTAGCGCTTCTCCATTTCGCCAGTGCTGGCGGAAACCAGGTCAATGGGGCCCCAGGGGCAGTAACCCATGAGGGTGACGCCATCCTCGTCAATGGCTTTTTTCATCTGCTCTATATGGTTGGCAAAATACTCGATGCGCTCATCATCCTGCACCACGCCGCTGGCATCCGGATCCTCATGGAGGCCAATGCCGTTCTCCACAATCATCATGGGCAGCTCATAACGCTCAGCCAGCACATTGAGCATATAGCGGAGGCCCACCGGATCCACCTGCCAACCCCAGTCGGAGGCCTTCACATAGGGGTTGGGCACTTCCTTGCAGAGATGGTAGCTGTCTGCATCATACTCACTGACGAAGCTCATGTAGTAGGACAGGGCGAAGTAATCAACCTTGCCTGCTTCCAGCAGGGCCAGGTCCCCCTCCTCCATCTGGATTTTGTAGCCGTGGTTCTCCCATTCCCTGAGCATGTACTGGGGATAATGGCCTCGGCACTGGACATCAGCATAGTAGAAAGTGCGGTCCATTTCCTTCAGGGCGGCAATCTGATCCAGGGGCTTGCAGGTAGCAGGATAAGAAGGAGACATGGCCAACATGCAGCCGATCTGAAAATCAGGATTGATCTTGTGCCCCTCTACCACAGCCTTGGCAGAAGCCACAAACTCATGGTGAGCCACCTGGTAGAGGATAGCGTATTTGTCCTCCCCCTCCTGGTAAACGATCCCGGAGTTGGTGAAGGGAGCGAAGGCATCATCCACATTGCGCTGGTTGTTGATCTCATTGAAGGTCATCCAGTACCAGACCGTGGCGAAGCGGACGAAGAAGTCCACCAGCTTGCGGTTGCGCCAGCCGCCGTATTCCTTCACCAGATGGTAAGGCATCTCGAAATGGGACAGGGTGATGACGGGCTCCATGCCGTACTTAGCCATCTCGTCAAAGAGGTCATCGTAGAACTGCAGGCCTGCCTCGTTGGGCTCGGTCTCGTCCCCCTTGGGGAAGATGCGGGTCCAGGCAATGCTGGTGCGAAAGCACTTGAAGCCGAGCTTGGCCAGCAGGGCAATATCTTCCTTGTAGTGGGAATAAAACTCGATGGCCTCATGGTTGGGGTAGAGCTTCCCCGGCAGCACACCGTCGGTAATCTCACGGGGCTTGCCCGGACCGCCTACGGTCATAACGTCTGCGACACTAACTCCTTTGCCGCCTTCCTGCCAGCCGCCTTCCAACTGATGGGCAGCCACGGCGCCACCCCATAAAAATCCCTTAGGAAAACTCATGCTATCTTCTCCATTTCTTCACTGGCGCTCTCGCTCATGCGCTTGTATACTTCAATAAATTCTGCGGCGATGGTCTTGAAAGCCTCGGCACTCATCAGCTGATCCTCCGCATGGAGTATCAGCAGGGAAACAGTGCTGCCCTGGCCCTCACGGGCTTCTTTTTCCAACAAGCCTGTGTGAGCATGGTGGCCTTCAACGAAGAATTCCTCTCCTTCTTTGAGCGCAGCCTCAGCTCCTGCAAAATCACCGACCTTGGCCTTTTGAATAGCCTCGATATAGTTGCTGCGGGCGGCGCCCACGGCAGAAATAATCTGAAATGCGACAAGTTCCAAACCTTCCATAATTCGATTGAATCCTCCATTTAAAATTATTCATAGACTTCATTGCTGTATTATCAGAAGTAGAAGTCAATCATTGCCCTGTAGAGATTGCGGTGGCCCTGGAAAGTCTCCCAGTCAGCGCTGTTGTACTTAGCCCGCTCATAAAGTACCTCAGCCACTACATTCTTGTAAGGCACGTAGCGGCAGCCTACGGTCCAGCCCTTAGTCCCCTTCAGTACAGACCCCCAGCTGTCATCACCATAAATGTAACCAGTCTTGCCAATGTTGTGATACCGCACATATGCGCCAAAGGAGTGGGGCACCTCAGGATTGGTCCACTTGTAATCCAGTCTTGCAAACCAGCTGTGATTCCGCCTTACCGGATCCTTGGCACCGGCCAAAGGCTCCGCATTGGTCTTGACATAATCTGCCGTCAGGCGCAGATTGCGGGCCACATTGGTAGCAGCGCTGATAACAAAGGCATGGGAACCATAGGGATTCACAATCTTGTTAGGACCTGCGCCATTATCACTGTAAGGATCATTTACCATAGCATCCTTGCTCTTATTCAGCTTGGCATAGGCCAGGAAGACATCAAGGTTCTTAGCCACAGGACCCTTGATCATGGGACCCCAGAAATCCACATCGGCCTCGGGATATTCAGCCAGGCCGTAGTAGAAAGCGCCTGCCCGCAGCCCCCGCTTGGTAATAGGCACACTAACATCGATACCGTCAGTGGTGGCGCCCAGCAAAGAGCACTGATAGCCCAGCATGTTCCACTTGCGGCCCACATTCACTTCTACGCCGTTCTTGAGATTGCCAGACAGCCAGATGCGCTGTATCTGCCCATCTTCCCGCCGGCGGTAGGTTCCATCACCCATATAGGCGTAACGCTGGTTCGTCTCACTTTGCAGATGGCCAGTCCAGTGGCTATTGATTTTGTAATCGGCCATCAGGTTCAGGTAGAAGCGACGATTGGTTTTTTCATCTGCCGTCTCCCAGGCGTGGTCCGAGGCAGTAGCCCTGTTGTCGTGGTCATAGGAAACACGCGCAAAGCCGTAAAGCTTAAACCGCTTCTGCTCCTTCTTGACCTCCTCAAGTTCTGCCTGGGTCTTATCGGCAGCTGCCTTGGCCTCCTTGGATTCGCCGGCCTGCTGCTTCAAGGTTTCCAACTGGGCCAGCAATTCTCTCTGCTGGGCTTCCAGAGCTTCGATACGGGCCTGCAGGTCTGCCTCACCTGCAGGAGCTGCCATATTATCTGCTACATCTGCAGGAGCTGCCAGCAGGGTTCCGGACATGCTCATGGTCAGGCCCAACATGATGGCGGCGGTTTTCTTGCGATTGATCATAATATCCTCATTCCTATCTTTATTTTCTCTATTCTCTTCTCTATGGCCAAGGGAGCAATCAGTTCTGGTTTGCTGCCTCAGCTTCTGCCTCTTCCTGCTCCTCAGCCAGCAGGGCTTTGTCCTGGGACTTTACGAAAGGCAGGTAAATGATAGTGGCCAGGGTCAGGTTGATGATCTGCACCACAGCTCCCTGCCAGCCGTCCAGCAGGAAACCTGCTATGATGGGCGGGGTGGTCCAGGGCACCTGCACGGCACTCAGCGGAGCCATGAAACCGATGCTGATGGCACCGTAGGTCACAAAGAGGGCCATCAGGGGTACCAGGGTAAAGGGAATCAGCAAATAGGGATTGAACACGATGGGCAGGCCGAAGATGATAGGCTCATTGATATTGAAGAGTCCGGGCACCATAGCCATGCGGGTCAGGGACTTCATCTGGCTGGACCTGGCCACCAGCAGGGCTGCGATAATCAGGCCCAGGGTCAGGCCGCAACCGCCGCTCTTGACGAATACATCGTTGATCTGCACAGTGAAGATATGGGCTGCAGGGTTGCCAAGGAGCTGGCCGCCTGCTTCAAGGATATGCTGGTTGTCCAGGGAGTTGGCGATAAGCAGGGGGCTCACCACGCCGCCTACCACGTTGGGGCCATGGACACCGGCCCAGAAGAGAATGCTCTGGAGACCCACGATGACGATGCCGCCGCCCAGGCTGTCGGAAAGGCCCTGAAGAGGCGTCTGAATGACCTTGAAAATCAGTTCAGGCATGGTGGTGGCACCAAGGTAGCGGCAAAGGGCAAAAGCCACAGAGGCAAAGAAGAAAAGGAGGATGCCGGGAATCAAGGCCTCAAAAGCCCTGGCCACGCCACTGGGTACAGAATCAGGCATCTTGATGGTCAGGTGATGCTTCTCGCAGTAAACAAAGACATAGCTGGTAAAGAAAGCTACTAAAATTGCCGTGATGACGCCATTGCTGCCTGCCCAGGTCTTGGGAATCAGGTCCCCTACCACAGCGCCGCCTTCAGCGGTAAGAGTGGAGGGCATCAGGATCAGGAAAGTGGAAAGAGCCAGGATGGAAGCCATGCTGGCATCACAACCCTCGTTAGCCACGAACTTATAAGTGATGGCCATGACCACGATGAGAGCCAGGACGCTGAAGGTTGCCCCGGACACAGCATACAGGGGAGCCGTCCAGTCAGCTCCAAAGATGGAAGCCATGAACTCGGCATAACCGGGTACTGGCAGATTTGCCAACAACAGGAACAACGAACCGCCGATAGTGAAGGGCGTGGTCATGATGAAACCATCACGCAAGGCTACCACTTCACGAATCTGGGCGAAATTTGACATGAATTCAAGAAATTTATCAAATATCTCTTGCTTGCTCACGAATTTCCCTCTTTTCTCTCAATTACTCCTAAACATCAACAGTGCACAGCTCTTTCCTTAAGGTGGTTAAAATATAACAAATATTCATTTGCGCCACAATATTTTGCAGGTCAGTTGAAACAGTGATACAAGCCTTGGCCGGCTTTTTTATTGTTTTTGCAACATAGTTGCAAATTCAGGCGTGTTTTGAGTTGATTTGCCGTGTTTTTGCAATAAAAAAGCCTTCCCCCTAAGGAGAAGGTTGGTCAGGCTATTGTTTTCGTAGTATCAGTAATAGAAGTTCTTGCTCAGCCATTCTTCACGGTGGCGCAGGCTTTCGACATCTTCCTTGCCCATGAGCACTGCCCAGAGCACATGGAGAATGTAGGTGATGCTCATGATGAAGATCCTGGGGCCCCCTTCATTCATGTGCTCAGCGTCCGTGGCAGGAATGGCCACATCAGCCATCTGCCCCAAAGTGGATTTGGGATTGGCGGTGATGAGGAGCAGAGGGACCTTGCGTTCTTTGAGTTTCTGGGCAATGTCCAGCAGCATGCGGTTCTCCCCGGTGCGGCTCACGAAAAAGCCAATATGATTTTTAGGCGAACTGTAGGCCTGCAGGTACTGAGATACCATGTTGTCATGAAGGGAGGTGGTCTTGCCCACCATGGCAAAGCTCTCCACCATCATGTACAGTGGATAGCGGTTGTTGCCCATGGCATAGAAATCTATCTGGTCAGCCTGACGGATGCGATGTACTGCCCGCACCACGATGGCAGGATCCAGGATATCATGGGTTTCCTTGAAGGTATTGATGCCCAGGTACATCATCTTTTCCATGATCAGGGGCACATTGTCCTTCCTGGTGAAATGCCTCTCCGGTGGCTCGTCCTCATGCTGCATCATCTCCGCCATGAAGTGGACCTTGAAATCCACATACCCCTCAAAGCCCAGTTTCTGGGTGAAACGCACGATGGCTGCCGAGTTGGTATAAGTAGCCTTGGCCAGCTGACGAGTGGAAAAATTGCCCAGTTCCCGAAAGTGCTCTACCAAATAATCTGCAATGGCACTCTCTGCCTCCGAGAAACCTTGCTTCTCCTGCAGCACCCTACGCAAATTTGCCATGCCTCATCCTCCTAAAACACCACAGATGACCATAAAAATATCTTTACTTCAGTTTATCATACCGCCACCAAATACAAAATCTGTCAGCGCAAAAAAAATGCCATCCACTGGGAAGTGGACGGCCAAATCTTCAGGGATCTCAAAAATGGGATTTTCTTGGAAATTGTAGTGTGATAAAACTTATGGGGAATGGGAGGATAGAATATCCTTGGAGGTCGGTGGCCAATGGGGATAAGCCACCAATCATATTCTCAAACCTCTGCCAGAAAGCCCTTCCGCTTCCTGACAGAAGGAATCATATCATGCTTTCTGCACAGCTGAGAAGTTTTTTTCAGCAATTGCAACTCTGCTACAGGAAAAATTGCAGAAATAGTTCATTTTTGTAACACTGTTACATTTTTGTGAAACGGGGACTTGTTCAGCTTATTTTATCTTGCCAATATCCAATGCCTTGACGCTGTCAGAGCCCCCACGTTTTACTGCCAGCAGGCAGCCGCCAGTCACAGCCGTACAGGCCAGCCATAGCAGCCAGATATAGGGCTTTGTGCTGACGGAAGCAGTGACCGACACTTTTTCAGCCTCTGCCAGGGAGGGCAGGATTTCCAGGCGCACCTTCTTATAGTCTTCAGTCATGCCTGTCAGCCGCACGCGCTTCTTGCCTTCCAGCACGCTCACCGGCTGGGAATTTCCCGTGCGGTTTTGGGATACCTCTATAACAGGCCTTATGGTTTCAACCACATCCCCATTGGTCACGGAAATCTCTGCTGTGAGCTTCAGGCGCCCCCCGGGCTCCTCCTCGGCCTCCACATCTTCCAACAGATAGGCCTCCTCCCCTGCCAGGGCAATCTGCTTCTTTTTCAGGGTCAGTTCTTCAACCCCCGTCTCCTTGGGCGGTGTAGGCGCTATATAGATATCCCCGGGCAGTGCCCTGCAGATGGCAGGCTCCCGGGCAGCATCAGAACCATTTGCGTGCAGCTTGGTGAGAGCGCGGACTTCCTGTCCGTCCACCTCATACACATAGGCCTTCCCCTTGCCATCCTCCGCAAAATCCTGTCCCCGGTAAGTGATTTCATGCCCCAGCAGGCTCCTGGTCTCTCCTGCCTGGAACTCTTCTGAAAGAGTCTGGCTGCCGCTGCCGGAAAGCACGATGGCAAGAAGTCCCAGCCCCAGCCCCACATGGGCAATGGTTCCTCCCAATCTGAGGCCGCTGCGGGGATATCCCAGGACAGAAGCTCCCACTCCCAGCAAGGATGTCCCCGCCAGAAGCAAGGGCAGGATTCCCCTGACACCTGCTGCCAAGGCCAGGACCGCTCCCAGCACGAAGCATCCGGCCAAAGCCATTTTCACCTGCTGCCCCTGCAGCAGACGGCTGCCGCCATAGCCCCGCACAGAGCAACAAGTCAGCACCGCCAGCATGGCCACGGCCAAAGGCAGGGTCGTCCTGACATAGAAATTCGTATCCACCGCCGCAGGCTTGCCTGCCAGTTGGGTGAGCAGGGGCATGGACATGCCCAGGAAGATGATCACCGCCATAAAGACCAGGAGCAGCATGCCAAGGGAAAGCAGGAATTCCCGGTTGCCATAGCCCTCATAGATTTCCCCCTGGGGCAGTTCCTTCAGCTTCCAAATAAGCTGGCAAATGGCGACCATCAGCACCAGGGCATTCACCACCGCAATCAATAGGCCGATGCTGGTGCCGCTGAAGGAGTGGACGGAAAAATCCCCCAGGATGCCGCTGCGGGTCAAAAATGTGCCATAAAGCACAAAAGAATAAGTGAAGATGGCAGCCAGGTGTGCCATGACGCGCACATTGGGACGAACCTTGGCCAGCTTCAGCAAATGCAGCAGCACAGCCGCCAGCAGCCAGGGCACCAGGGATGAGTTCTCCACCGGGTCCCAGCCCCAGTATCCTCCCCAGCCCAGCACTTTGTAGGCCCAGTAGCCGCCAATGAAAATGCCCGCTCCCAAAAAAGCCCAGGCTATGAGGGTCCATTTCCTGGCAGGCTCCAGCCAGCCATCATCCTTCGGGTCCTGCCAAAGGGCTCCTGCCCCGTAGGCAAAGGGCACTGCCAAAAGTGCATAGCCAATGAAGATAATGGGCGGATGAATGGCCATCCAGGGGTCCTGCAACAGGGGATTCAGCCCCACCCCATCTTCCATGAGTTCCGCCACAGGCAGGAAGGGACTTTTCCCCAGCACCAGTACAGCCAGCAGGGCCTGCAGCAACATATACACCGCCATGCCCTGGGGCGCCATCTTCTTCCTGCAGGCCAGATACCCGCCCACCAGGGCGTGGATCAGCAGCCACAGTAGGAAGGAGCCCTGCTGCCCTGCCCAGAAAACAGAAAACTTGTACAGCGGATCCAAATCCTTTGACGAGTAATTTGCCACATACTCCAGACCGAAGTCATTTTGGAAGATGGCAGCCATCAGGAGGACACTAGCAACAGCCGTTCCTCCCAAGGCCCCACAGGCCAGATAAGCCCCCCACTTCTCCCCGGCCTCCCTGCGGAAGGCACACACGAACACGGCCAGTAAGGAAAAGGCCAAAGTAAATCCCAGGCTCGCAGCCCCTGCCATAGATATTCCTCCAATGCTGAATTGTATATTGCTGAAATTTTTCTGATGCTCTTGCTTCAAACGATATCCCGCCCCAGTACCCGGGACTTTATGAGCCGCAGCCAGTCCGGACCTGTTTCCAACAGCCCTTCTTCCTGCATCAGGCCGATTTCCCGGGTCAGGGCGCTGCGGTTGCAGTCAAGTTCCTTAGCCAGCTGCACCCGTCCGGGCACCGCCACCTGCTCATTTTTCTGCCGCTTCTCCCTCTGCAGGAGATAGATGATGATGCGCTCCCGCAGGGATTTCTTCGACAACACCTCCATCTTCTCCACCATGAGCAGATTCTTCCTGGCAAGGGCTTCCAAAACGTGCTTCATGACAATGCCGTGGATGCGTCCCAGCCGCGGCCCGGAAACCAGCAGTGCCCGATAGGGAATCCACATCACCTGCATGGGAGTGATGGCTTCCACCGCACTGCCGCTGCACTCGGCGGACAAAATGGCAGAATTCACCCCCACCAGGGCTCCACGCTCCAGCCTGTGCCCCACATTCTCATTGCCCAGCCAGTCTTCTGTGAGAATCTGCGCCGTCCCCTGCAAAATGATGCCCAGCTGGTCATTCTCCTCATAGGCTGCCAGCAGCCTGTCCTTTCTCTCGTACTGCTTCACAACCGCCGCCGTGTGTCTGATAAAGGACTGCACCTCCTCTGGTTTCAAGCCAGCAAAAATCGACAGTTCCTCCAGATGGCAATCCGTCATATCCATGTCCTCCCACCAACAATCCTTCCCATGCACAAAGGGGGCAGTTCACCACAAGGTGAATCGCCCCCCTGCTTATTATCTTCAGCTCTCCCTCTTCAGCACCTGCTGATAGAGATAGCCTTCCCGGACGCCCATATAGCTCACATGGATCATCTTGGCCTTGAAATGCTTGATCACCGTCTGCAGGATAATCATGCCCGGCAGGATGGTGCGGATGCGGTCAGGCACCACCTTCAGCATGAGATCCAGCTTGCTGGTGGCGATTTCTTCATCCCCCTCGGGATTCTCCAGCTTCTTGAGGATCTTCTTCACGTTCACCGCATTGATGACGCTGTTGTTTGGAGGCAGATTGAAGAGGGCATTATTCAGCTTGCAGGCCGCGCGCACAGTACCGCCCACGCCGCAGATGCCGTCAATCTTCTTGAACTTGCCCTCGAAGAACTCCGTATCAGCCATCATGGCCGCCAGCACTGCCTCCTGGATGGCCTTGCGCTCCTTCCTGGTGGGAATGAGATGGCTCACATAGTCGTTGTACATGGAAAGGGAGCCCACAGGCATGGAGAAAGCCTTCTCAATCTTCTGGTTCTTATACACCACCAGCTCCGTGCTGGCGCCACCGATATCCACCAGGAGGCCTGTGGACAGGTGCATGGCGCGGGTGGCTCCCACGAAGTCCAGCTCTGCTTCCTTCTCGCCGGGTATGACCTCAATCTTCAGCCCGCTGGCCCGCATGATCTGGTCCACGGCTTCCTCGCTGTTGTCGATATTGCGAAGAGCCGCCGTAGCAAAGGCATGGCCCTCCACGTCAAAAGCCTTCAGAAGCCCATTGAACTCGCTGAGCACAATGCTGGCCCGCTCAATGCCCTCCTCATTCATGCGCCCATGCTTGATATAGGAAGCCAGCCCCGTGGAATCCTTCTTGCTCATCAAGAGCTCCGGCTTATCCCCGTCCATGCGGTAGATATTGAGCCGGATAGTATTGGAGCCTATGTCGATGATGCCATACATACTGCCATTCCCCTTTCTGAAGGAAGCCTAGATTGTATCGTCAGAAACATCTAAAGAGTATTATAACGTAATTATGCCAGTTTTGCCATAGTCAGAACATATTTACCTGTCCATCAGCGTTATTCAAGACGAAAATCCCGCCCAGTCTCCCCGGACGGGATGCTTTCAGAAGGTGTATTCCTTCTCTACTTTATGGTAATGGGTATGCAGGAGCTCATGAGCCTTTTCGCTCAGCGGCTCACCCAGGAAGTCCTGGTAGAGGGTGATGATCTCCGGGTTCTCGTGGGACTTGCGCAGGGGCAGGTTCTTGTCTATCTCGTAGAGGGCTGCCATGCGCTTTTTCCTGATGGCATTGGTGGTGCCGATGGGCTGGCCGCCACCGCCGATGCAGCCGCCGGGGCAGGCCATGATTTCGATGAAGTCATAGGGAGACTCTTTCTTCTGCACCTGCTCCATGAGGATTCTGGCGTTCTTCAATGTGTGGGCAACAGCTACCCTGACCTTGCGGTCGCCCAAGTCCACCTCAGCTTCCTTTATGCCATCGAAGCCGCGGACAGCCCGGAAATTTATTTTTTCCAAAGTCTTGCCCGTGTACTTTTCACAGATAGTGCGCAGGGCGGCCTCCATGACACCTCCCGTGGTGCCGAAGATAGCTCCTGCTCCGGTGCCGAAGCCCATGGGGCTGTCAAATTCGCTCTCGGGCAGGTTCTTGAAGTTCAGGCCCACGTACTTGATGAGCTTGATAAGTTCTCTCGTAGTCAGCACTATATCCACATCCCGCCTGCCATCACGGCCCATTTCCGGGCGGGCAGCCTCATACTTCTTGGCGGTGCAAGGCATGATGGAAACAGTGACGATATCCTCCACGGGTATGCCTGCAATCTCCGGATAGTAAGTCTTGGAAATGGCCCCGAACATGCTCATGGGGGATTTTGCCGTAGACAGATAGTCAGTGAAGTCGCCGAAGTTCTTTTCCAGGAAGTTCACCCAGCCGGGACTGCAGGAGGTGATCATGGGCAAGGTGCCTCCATGCTCCAGGCGGTGCAGGAACTCGCTGCCCTCCTCCATGATGGTGAGGTCGGCGCCGAAATTGGTGTCACAGACCATGTCAAAGCCCAAAAGCCTCAAAGCCGTGACCATCTGGCCCGTGACAATCTCACCGGGCCACATGCCAAAGGCATCTCCCAGCGCCACCCGCACGGAAGGCGCCACCTGCACGATGACATGTTTCCTGGGATCCTGCAGAGCGTCCAGCACCGCATCCGTATCATCCTTTTCCACGATGGCTCCCGTGGGGCACACCAGGCTGCACTGGCCGCAGAGCACGCAGTCCGTGCGTTCCATGGGCTTGTCGTAAGCGGTGGTGACGGTGATATCGCTGCTGCGGTGGGCGTAGGTCAGGGCGGCGATGCCCTGCACATCCTTGCAGGCCCTGATGCAGCGGCCGCAGCGGATGCACTTGGACGGATCCCGCACGATGGCGGGATTGGTGACGATGCGGGGCGTCGCCTTCACCACGCTGGGCAGAGGAGATTCCATGATATTGAAGCGGCTGCAGAGCCGCTGCAGGTCGCAGTTCTGATTGCGGGGGCAGCTCAGGCAATCCTTATTATGATTGGCCAGCATCAGCTGCAGGATGGCCACCTGGGTATCCCGCACGATGGGGGTGTCCGTATGCACCTCCATGCCTTCCCATACCTCGGTGGAACAGGCCGCCAGCAGCCTGCGCCTGCCCGTGACTTCCACGGAGCATAGGCGGCAGTGAGCCTTGATGCTCTGATCTTCATGGTAGCAGAGGTGGGGAATGTCGATGCCGATTTCCTGCGCCGCCTGCATGATCTTCGTGCCCTTGGGCACGGTAAGGGGAATATTATTGATGGTGAGGTTCACCATTTCCATTTGTTCTTTCAGCAACTTGCTGATATGTCCACTCATGCTTCTGCACCTCCCACTTCAAAGGTCTCGGGGAATACTTCCATGGCAGAAAGCAGGCTGTTCTGGGCTGTTTCCCCCAAGCCGCAGAGGGAGGACATGGACATGACCCGGGCAATTTTGCACATCAGCTTGACGTCCTCGGCCGTGGCCTTCCCCTCCGCCATCTTGTCCAGTATCAGCTTGATATGCAGATTCCCCTCCCGGCAGGGAGTACACTGGCCACAGCTTTCCTCGGAGAAGAATTCCTGATTCATGCGCAGAAAATCCAGCACGCTGGTGCGCTCGTCAATGACCAGGATGCCACCGGAGCCCACCATGACCCCTGCCGCCCGCAGATCCTCGTAGGTGTAGGGCGTGTCCAGGATGCTCTCGTCTGCCACCTTGCCGGAAGCGCCGCCGAACTGGATGAGGCGGATATGCCTGTTCTTCTGCACCCCCCCTGCCAGCTCGTAGATGATTTCCCGCACGGTAGTGCCAAAGGGAATCTCAAAGACCCCGGGCCTGTTCACGTTGCCTGCCACACTGATCATCTTGGTGCCGATGGAGTCACCCATGCCGCAACTGGCATAGACCTGCTGCTCGTCCAGCAGCAGATGGGGCACGATAGAAAGGCTTTCCACATTGCAAAGGCAGGTAGGACGGGCAAAGACGCCACTTTGCTTGATGAAAGGCGGCTTCATGCGGGGACGGCCCGCCCTGCCCTCAATGGAGCGGATGAGGGCTGTGCCCTCGCCGCAGACATAGGCTCCCGCCCCGGAATAGAGGTGGATATTGAAATTGAAATTCTTGCCCAGAATTTTCTCTCCCAAGAAACCGCAGCTCTTGGCCTGACGGATGGCATTCAAAAGCAGGGGGCGGAAGCAGGCATACTCCGCCCTCATGTAGATGTAGCCATCCGTGGCTCCCACCACATAGCCTGCGATGATGATGGCCTCGATGAGGTTGAAGGGGTCATTCTTGATGAGCTCCCTGTCCTTGAAGGTAGTGGTCTCCCCTTCATCCGCGTTGCAGATGACCACCTTGCGCTCCCCCTTCACCGCCCGGGCCTGGGAGAGCTTGCGGCCCATGTCGTACATGTCGTACTCCGCGCCGCCGCGGCCCTTGACCTTCACGCTGGCGATAAGGTCACTGATGGAGAGTGGCTCCAGGTCCAATGCCTTCTTCAAGGCGGAAAAGCCCCCTATTTTCACATAGGAGCCAATGGCATTCGTATCGTACTTGCCAAAATTCTTGGTAAGAAAACTGACATTTTCCATAGCATCATCAACTCCTCAAGGCAGAGAGCGCAACAGCGCTTCGATTTTCTCCTGGGTATCCAGATGGTCATAGACCTGGCCATTGATGCGCACGGCAGGAGCGCGGTCGCAGGCGCCGAAGCAGCTGATGGTCTCAAGAGTGAAGCGCCCATCATAGGTGGTCTCCCCAATCTTAATGTCCAGCAGGCGCTCCAGCGTACTCAAAAGCCGCTTGGTGTCGATGACATTCACCCGGCAAGCAGGGGAATTGCAGATCTGGATGGGGTACTTGGCCCTGGGTTTGTCCGACAGCTGGGCATAGAAACTCAGGCAGTCAAAGATATTGGTGATGGGCACATTGAGCTTCTCCGCCAGATAATAGGCCGTCGGCTCCGGCACGTAATGCCTCTCGTCCAAGTCCTGCACCTCCAGCAGGATTTCCACAATCTGCGTGGGGTCATAGCCATGGGACTCCAGCACCAAATCAATCTTCCCCTGCAGTTCCGTTGAGAGGGGATAGTCTTTCGTCAAGGCGTTGAACATAAGAACCCTCCTTTGAATCAGTCATACCTTTCGTCAATGACCCGTTTCGTCTTTTTCTCGCTGCGGGGCAGGATGCCGATTTCCACAATCTTCACCAGCGGCGTGAAGCCAATCTTGCTTTTGACTGCTGCCGCGATCTTGCTTGCCATTTCCAGGAAGTTCACGCTGCCGTTGGTCTCCACGTAGATGCGCATGGTGTCCTTGCCGTCCAGGTGGGAAAGGCGGATCTGGTATTCGCTGGACAGTTCCGGGAAGCCTTCCAGCACTTCTTCGATCTGCTTGGGGAACACATTTACGCCCTTGATCTTGATCATGTCATCACTGCGCCCGGAGATGATGTCAATGCGGGGGAACCGGCTGCCGCAGGGGCACTGCCCCGGAATGATGCGGGAAATGTCGTGGGTGCGGTAGCGGATGAGGGGTGCTCCTTCCTTGACCAGAGTCGTGATGACAATCTCGCCGAACTCTCCGTCAGGCACATTTTCCCCGGTCTTGGGGTCGATGATTTCCAGATACACATAGTCGTCCCAGATGTGCATGCCCTTATCATATTTGCAGCTGATGCCAATGCCGGGACCGTAGATTTCCGTGAGGCCGTAGATGTCATAAAGCTCAATGCCCAATTCCGAGGAAATCCTGTCGCGGATTTTCTTGCCCCAGCGCTCAGAGCCGATGACGCCCTTTTTCAGATGCACCTTGTCCTTGATGCCCCGCTTCTCGATTTCCTCTGCCAAGAGCAATGCGTAGGAGGAAGTAGCAGTGATGACCGTGGACTTCATGTCCATCATCATCTGTATCTGCTTGTTGGTATTGCCGGGGCCCATGGGAACTACCATGGCTCCCAGCTTCTCAGCCCCGTTCTGGAAGCCGATGCCAGCCGTCCAGAGACCGTAGCCCGGAGTGATCTGGATGCGGTCACGGTTCGTGATGCCGGCAAATTCATAGCAGCGCTTGAACATCTCCGCCCAGTCATCCACATCTTTGGCCGTATAGGGGATGATGACAGGGGTGCCCGTGGTGCCCGAGGAGGAATGGATGCGCACCACCTCTTCTTCCGGCACCGCCATCAGCCCCAAGGGATAGGCCTCGCGGAGATCCTGCTTCTGGGAAAAGGGCAGCTGCCGGAATTCCTCCACGCTGCTCACGCCCTTGATGCCTGCTTCCCTCAGCTTCTGCCCGTAAAAATTATTGACCTGCAGGAGCCTCTGTATCTGCTTGTCTACTTGCTGCAATTGCTTTTCATTGATGTTCATGGCAATTTCTTCCCCTCTGTGTACCTGAGCGCCCTGTCATTCAGTTCATGGAACCTGGCAGGGACTTTTTCATGCAGGGCGGCCTCTATATCCTCCAGTTCCAGTCCCAGCTCTCCCGTCCGCACCGCTGCTCCCAGCAGCAGCACGTTGAGCACCTTGGGTGAGCCCAGTTCCCTGACAGCGGCCTCACTGTCGATGAGCGTGAGCTTTTTGATTGTATTCTTCAGCTGCTGCAAAACTTCCTCCAGCGGATAGGACGAATCCCCGATCAGGGTGCTCACGGGGAAGATGGGAGCCAGGCTTGCCACCACTGTCCCGCCCTCCTTGAGGAAGGGCAGATGCCGCAAAGCCTCCGCCGGCTCGAAAGCGATGATGATATCCGCCTGGCCCGGCGCAATCATGGGAGAATGCAGTTCTTCCCCCAGCCGCACATGGGAAAAGACGCTACCGCCCCTCTGGGCCATGCCGATGGTCTCCGCCGTTTTCACCCCCAGGCCCTTCTTCATGGCAGCCGCCGCTATGAGCTTGGAGGCAAGAATGGTGCCCTGTCCCCCCACACCGCAGAGGATGATGTTCTTATGCTTCATTTTTCTCGCCTCCAACGCGCAAGGACGCGCTAGTGCGGGGGCAGTCGCCCCTAAAGGGACTAGCTTTCGCGTCGCAGGATGCGGCTGTTTTGTCCCCGCCGTATATCGCCCCTACAGGGCAAATCTGCTCGCAAAGGGTGCAGCCCGTGCAGAGCGAAGCGTCAATAAAGGCTTTGCCCTCCTTCAGGATAAGAGCCGGGCACCCCAGCTCCCGGATGCACTTCTGGCAGGCGATGCACTTCTCTGCTTGGACCGCAGCATGGCCCGCCGGCTTGGTGACGGCAATGCAGGGGGATCGGAAAATCACAGCCTTGACCCCCGGCTCCTCCGCCACTCGCCTGATAGTATCCCTGGCCCGCTCAAAGTCCAGCGGATTCACGGTCTCCACCACCGTCAGCCCAATGGCCCGCAGAACCTTCTCGATGCTGACCTTCTCCACCACCTGCCCCATGACGGTGCGCCCCGTGCCGGGGTGAGGCTGGTGCCCCGTCATGGCGGTGGTGGAATTGTCCAGCACCACCAGGGTCATCTCCGCTTGATTGTAAAAGGCGTTGACCACCCCTGTCAGCCCTGCGGCAAAGAAAGTGGAATCCCCCACAAAGGCAAAGCATTTCGTTCCCTTGTCCAGATGCCCCACCCCTTGGGCGATGTTGATGCCGGCCCCCATGCAGAGGCAGGTATCGCACATATCCAGCGGCATGGCATTGCCCAGTGTATAGCAGCCGATATCCCCGCAGTAAATGGTCTTTTTCCCCTTCATGGCCTGCTTCACCGCATAGAAGGAAGCGCGGTGGGGACAGCCTGCGCAGAGCACGGGAGGACGCACGGGCAGGGAAATATCCGCAGGTTTAGGCAAAGGCTCCGCTGACAGTCCCAGGAAGGAATTTATAGCCCTGCCCACAGACAGCATGGTGTTCTCCCCTGCCGGGGCCATATCCCCGGTCAGCTTGCCACGGATTCTGACCTGCAGCTGATGCTTGCCGCAGAGCTGCAGCAGCGCCCGCTCGATGACGGGATCAAGTTCCTCGATGCAGAGCACCTCGTCCAGTCCCTCCAGGAACTGCAAGGCCAGTTCCTCCGGGAAAGGAAAGGGAGTGGCCACCTTCAGCAGGCGCACGTGGTTTTCCCTGTCCAAAGAGTCCAGGGCATACATATAGCTGATGCCATGGGAGGCAATGCCCTTCCTGCACCCGCTTTCCTTGTAGCTGCCTGTTTCCCCCTGAATTGCATTGCGGGGATACTCCGAAAGCACAGCGGTGAGTTCCCGGTTGCGCTTCTCAATCAAGCCGTGGTTCTTCAAAGACAAGCGGGGGAAAATCACCCAGCGGGAAGAATCCTTGACAAAGCCCTCCACGGGCATTTCCTTGTACTCGTCCTCCTCCTTGACCTCAATAGCCTCATAGCCGTGGTCAACCCGGGTGGTGCAGCGGAAAAAGACAGGCGTGTGATACTGCTCAGAAAAATCAAACGCTTCCTGTATCATCTCATAGGCCTCCGCCACGGAGGACGGATCAAAGAGAGGAACCTTGGCAAACTGGGCAAAGGTTCTCGTGTCCTGCTCGGTCTGGGAGGAAATGGGGCCGGGGTCATCAGCCACCATCACCACCAGGCCGCCCTTCACCCCCACATATTCCAGGCTCATCAGAGGATCAGACGCCACATTCAGCCCCACCTGCTTCATGGTCACCATGACCCGTGCCCCGCTATAGGCCGCCCCCGCCGCCACCTCCATGGCAGCCTTCTCATTGACTGACCATTCCACATAGATGCTGCCGGGATTGCGCTTCGCCACCGTCTCCAATACCTCAGTGGAGGGAGTGCCGGGATATCCTGCCACCAGCTTCACCCCTGCCGCCATGGCTCCTAGGGCAATGGCTTCATTGCCCATCAAAAATTCTCTGTGCATAATGCTCTCCTAAATAATCCATTTCCTGAAGGTCAGGAAAAATCACATTGCACTTCATTGGTGTAAACTTGACACATATGATGTTTTCAGTATAGCATTGATAACAAAATTTTGCACCTTTTCTTTCTACTGCCATCCCAATCCAGCGCACAAAAAAGGCCGCTCACAAGAGCAGCCTCATGCTTATGTTCAGTTCTCCGGATCCAATTTGATATTAGTGATGATACGTCCCAAGCGAATGCCGGCGATCCAGTTCCAGATCCACTTCACTGCCACCGTGAAGTTGGTGTAAGGCCCGGCCAGGCGGATGAGGTGGACGAACAGCCAGGCGCACCAGGCGAAGAAACCGCTCATGGTGTGGCCATTCCAGGACATCACCGCATCTCCCTTGCCGATGGTGGCCATGGTGCCCAGATCCTTGTAGTGGAGAGGCTCCAGCTTGCTCTCCCCGCGGATGAGCTTCATGATGTTCGCCGCGCAGGCTACAGCCTGCTGGGTAGCCACGGGAGCGATGGTGGGCAGGGGACGCTCCGTGCCGTGGCAGTAGTTGGCGCAGTCGCCGATGGCAAAGACGCAGTCGCTGCCATTCA
This sequence comes from Pseudoselenomonas ruminantium, assembly GCA_902780915.1. GTDB lineage: Bacteria > Bacillota > Negativicutes > Selenomonadales > Selenomonadaceae > Selenomonas_B > Selenomonas_B ruminantium_B. The sequence continues at coordinate 68,697 of CACZHK010000010.1, forward strand.
CCCTCATGTACTCATCTACGATGACGCGGCCTGCCCGATCCACCTCGCCGCCGCAGTTGGCAATGAAGGGCACAGCCTTCACACCGGCACCCCAGATAACCGTGGAGGAAGGAATCTCCGTGCCATCCTTCAGGGTCAGCACATTTCCGTCATAGCCGCTGACCTGGGCACCCAGGCGCACATCCACGCCCTTCTTCTGCAGCACCCGCAAGGTTTCCTGCTGCATGTCCTCAGGCATCATGGCCAGCAGTTTGTTGGTGCCCTCCAGCAGGATGACCTTCACCTCGTTGAAATCCAGATTGTGAAATTCCTTCTTCTGGATATTGATGAGCTCTATAAGCGCTCCTGCTTCCTCTACTCCGGTGGGGCCGCCCCCCACCACCACGAAGGTGAGCATCTTGCGGCGGGTAGCTGAGTCGTCCTCGTGCTTGTTGGCACGCTCGAACATGTGCAGCACATGATTCCTGATGTGCAAGGCCTCCTGCAGGGACTTCATGCCGTAAGCGTGCTCTGCCACTTCCTTCATGCCGAAGAAGTTGTTGGTGGCACCGGCAGCCAGCACCAGATAGTCATAGGCTATCTCCCCATGGTTGGTAAGCAGCACCTTGCGAGCCTGATCCACGCCCTGAGCCTTGGCCATGAAGAATTCTACATTCTTGTTCTCGCGGAAGAAGTTGCGGATGGGATAGGCTATCTCCTCCGTGCCCAGCATGGCAGTAGAGAGCTGATACAAGAGCGGCTGGAACAGATGATAATTATGGCGGTCTACCAAAAGGACATCCACGTTCTCTTTGGCCAACTCCTTCGCCAGCTTGATGCCGCCGAAGCCGCCGCCTACAATGACTATCTTTTTCCTGTCTGCCATGAGAAAAACCTCCCAGATACCACACTATCACATAAGTGAAAAATTTAACTTTAATATGTGAAAAAAAATACTTTCTCGCTTGCCTTATATAATATCATGTTTGTGGGTTATTGCAAGAGGGATTTTACATATTTTCGCAAATTTATTATTCTTTCCTATAATGCCCTATATGTTCATATAGATTGATATTATTGGCTTATTTGCTGGTACAAATTAAAAAATCGCAGCAGGAAAACTCCTGCTGCGATTCCTCATGATTCAATAACGCTTGCGCTTCACGGAAGAGGGATACCCCAGCTGCTCACGGTACTTCATCACCGTGCGGCGGGAGATGTCCATCTCCCTGGCCTTCAAGAGCTCGCAGAGCTTCTGGTCGCTCAGGGGCTTCCTGGTGTCTTCCGCCTTGATCAGCCGTTCCAGCTCAGCCTTGGCCTGGCTGGCCAGGAAGTCCTCCCCGCTGCCCGCCTTGAGGCCTGTCTGGAAGAAAGCCTTGAGGGCCACGAGCCCGCCGGGAATCTCCGCATACTTGTTGGCCACAGCCCGGCTGACGGTGCTTTCATGGACTTCGATGGCCTCGGCCACTTCCTTCATGGTGAGAGGCTTCAGATGAGCAGGCCCTTTGTCCAGGAAGTCCCGCTGCACCCGCACCAGTTCCTCCACCACCTTGCGGATAGTCTCCCTGCGCTGCTCAATGCTGTTGATGAGCCAGGTGGCGGCGTTCAGGCGCTTCTTGATGTACTTCTGTGTATCATCATCGAAGGAAGCGGCCTGACGATAGAGATTGGTGATATGGAGCTTGGGCACATAGCTGTCATTGAGACGCACCTCATAACCCCCGTCCACCTTCTCGATGGTCACATCCGGGGTGATGTAGCTGGCATTTTCCGTGCCGTAGCCGCTGCCGGGCTTGGGGTTCAGAGTCCTCACTATATCCACCGCCAGCTGCACATCCTCGGGGCTGGCCTTTTCGGCGGCAGCGATTTCCTTGATGCCCGCTTCGGCCACCAAAGACAAGTGCTTATCAATGACAGCAGCCACCAGTCCCTCGTAAATGTCCTGAGCTTTTGCCTGTATGCGCAGGCACTCAGAGAGATCCCTGGCCCCTACCCCCAAAGGCTCGAAGGTCTGGACTTTGGCCAAAACCTCCCGCACCTTCTCAAGGGAAGTGCCCGTAGCCCTGGCGATTTCTTCCTCCGGCAGGGTGAGATAGCCCCGGCTGTCGATGGAACCCACAATGAAGGTAGCGATGGAGCGCCCCGCCTCGTCCTCCGGAGGGAAGGCAAACTCCACCTGCTGCAGCAGCTCCTGCTCCAAAGTCAGCCCCAGGGGAGCCGCCGCCTCAAGCCCATGATCCACATCGTCGGTGAAATAAGAAGGCTCGCCGCCCCCCTCGTAGAGATAATCCGCCAGGGCGGAAATATCCTCCACGCTGAACACATCATCCTTGCTCTCAGCCCCCGCCCCATATTCCATTTCCAGGGTCGGGTTGTCAAGGTATTCCTGTTCCACCAGACTTCTGAGGTCCTGGGCGGAGAGCTGGAGTATCTTGATAGCCTGCTGCATCTCAAAGGTCATAGCCAGGTGCTGTGAAAGATTCATTTGCAGCGACTGTTCCATCAAGCAGCTCCCCTCTCCTAAAACTTCCTATAGCTTAATTTTCCTGTGACATGGCGGCAGCCAGGGCAGCGCCCAGGCCGGAGCCGCCATTATCCAGGACAGTATCAACCTTGGCCGCATCCTCGCCCAAAAGCTCAGACAGGGCACGCATGATATTCTCCTTCACGAAAGGCATCTTCTCATAGACGGAACCGTCCACGGCAATGTGCTGCTTCTGCACGCCGGACTTGCCGGCCAGCTGCCAGATGATGCCCACGAAGGAAGCGGTCACCAGACGGGCGGAGCGCACCACCACGGTCACAGCCAGGTCACGCACCTGCTCTGCTTCCTCGGCAGACAGCTCGTGGCCGGTCTTTTCCTTGACAATCTCCTGCACCTTCTGACGGCCGTCGCTCTCGTCCTCCAGCATGCCGCTCATATCGATGCTGGTAAAGCCATAGGCCTTGCCCTTCTCACCAAGCAGCTCGGATAACGCCATGCCGAAGAGCTCGCCCATATAGCGGCCGGAAACCATCTTCTCCAGGCGCTGCTCGCCGGGTTTCTCAGAAGCCTCGTCAAAGGCCACGTCGAAGCGGTTGGGCACCAGCTTCATGAAGCCGCCGGACTCCAGATTGAGGATCATGGCTTTGTCAGCGCTGTCTGCGTAAGGCTCCAGATAGCAGGTGTTGTGGCCCGTGGCATAGATGGAGCCGATGTAGGTCCCCCCCTGCTTGTAAGCAGCTGACAGGAGCACAGCCACCGTGTCGTTGATGACGGCGGCAGGCTGCACATTCTCGATGCCGCGGCGGTGCAGGGCCTCCAGCAGCAGGTCATTCACCACTTTGCCCTCCACTCCGGGGGTAGCAAATTCCTTGGTCCAGATGATGAGCTTGGCATTATTGAGGTCAGTCTGCTCGGAAGGGAAGGAGAAGGTATGTCCCAGCAGGTACTTCTGCTCATGGTTGCCCTCGATGGCCTCGTCAATGAGCTCGGCCAGCAGGTCAAACATCTGCTCGGCAGTGGAATCAGCACCGATATAGTCATACTCGCCTTCCACCTTCAAGGGCTTGGCCACCTTCTTCAGGATCTCGAACTTGCCCTCGCCCTCCAGGCGGATCAGCAGCACGCGCACATTGGTGCCGCCGAAATCCAGTGCCAGGTACTCGCCCTTCTCCTTGCCGGAAGGCAGGCCCAGGTAAGATTTCAGCATGCGCAGGGAGGATTCATCAGGGTCAGCCAACCCCTGCCTGAGGTCATAGCGGAAGTCAGCCGCAATGGTCTGCAGCTGTTCCTTGTCCACGGTGAATTCCTTGATGATGCTGTCATACAGGTTCTTGTCAAAAGCCATTTTTCTATCCCCTTTTGATATTATTCTATAAAACAGGGTTCAGCCCTGTTCTTCGGCAATTTCTTCAAGATAAGCCCAGCGCTCCATGAGGTGCTCAAGTTCCCCTTGCAAGCGGGCCTCCTCCTTGCTCAGCTCGTTCAGCCTGCCATAATCAGCGGCATTCTGGGCCATCTGCAGCTGGGTCACCTTCAGTTCCCCCTCCTTGCTGGCAATCAGAGCCTCTATCTCGGCGTATTCCTTTTGCTCCTTGAAGGTGAGCTTGCGGGGTCCCTTGGTCTTCTCAGCCTTTGGCTCCGGCTCTTGCCTTTCCTTGGGCCTGGGGGCAGGAGCTTCCTCCCGGGCAGCTTCCAGTTCCAGCTGCCTTTCCTTCCAGTAGCTGTAGCCTCCTGGGTACATGGTCAATTCCCCATTTTCCCCGTAGGCAAAGACCTTGTCTGCCAACCTGTCCACAAAGAAGCGGTCATGGGAGACAAAGATGATGGCACCGTTGAAATCATCTATGAAGGATTCCAGCACCGCCATGGTCTCAAGGTCAAGGTCATTGGTGGGCTCATCCAGCAGGAGCACATTGGGGGCTTCCATCAGCATGCGCAGCAGATAAAGCCGCCGCCTCTCTCCTCCGGAAAGCCGGGCAATGGGTGTCCACTGCAGATCCCCCGGGAACAGGAAGCGCTCCATCAGCTGGCTGGCGGAAATCCTGCTGCCGTCTGCCAGAGTGAGGTAATGGGCACCTTCCTTGATGTACTCGATGGCCCGCAGCCGCTCATCCATCTCCCGGGCCAACTGGGTAAAATAGCCAATCTTCACCGTCTGGCCGATGGTCACTTTGCCAGAAGTGGGCTGGAGCCGTCCTGCTATGATGTCCAGCAGGGTGGTCTTGCCCTGCCCGTTGCGGCCCAAGATGCCCACCCTGTCATGTCTGAGCACTGTATAGGAAAAATCCTTGATATAGGTAACTCCGTCTATCTCATAGTGGATATGCTCCAGCTCGATCACCGTGCGGCCCAGGCGGCTGCCCGCCAGCCCCATCTGCACCTGCCCCCGGTCAAGGTCAACTTTCTGTGCCTTGACTTCCTCGTAGCGCTCAATGCGGGCCTTCTGCTTGGTGGAGCGAGCCTGAGCGCCCCGGCGCAGCCATTTCAGCTCATTGCGGAGGAAGTTCTGCCGCTTCTGCTCGCTGGCCTCCTCCCGCTCGATGCGGGCTTCCTTCTGCTCCAGATAGTCAGAGTAGTTGCCCGTGTAGGTGTAAGCCTTGCCCTTGTCCAGCTCCAGTATCTTCGTAGCCGTATGATCCAGGAAGTACCTGTCATGGGTCACCATGAGGAGCGCTCCCTTCCGGGCTTTCAGATATTCTTCCAGCCAGGCAATGGTCTCGCTGTCCAGATGGTTGGTAGGCTCGTCCAAGAGCAGCAGGTCGCAGGGCTGAATCAGAGCCGAAGCCAGAGCCAGCCGCTTCTGCTGTCCCCCGGAAAGGTTCCCTGCTTTTTCCGTATAGTCGGAAATGCCCAGCTGCGAGAGCACCGTCTTGGCCGCCGCCTCCAGCCCCCAGCCCTCCTCGGCATCTATGACAGCGGAGCAGCTGGCCAGTTTCTCCTGCACTGCCTTATTCTCCGGCTCGGCCTCGATTTCCTTCAAAGCCAGCTCATAACCGCGCAAAGCCTCCATCAGGGGCGTATAGCCACGGAAGACTTCCGTCAGAATCGTGTTCTCCGGGGTCAGTTCCTTATCCTGGGCCAGATACTCCAGCCGCAGCCCCTTCATGGCGGTCATAGTGCCGTCATCCACAGGCACCAGCCCCGCCACGGCTTTCAGCAGGGTGGACTTGCCAGTGCCGTTCACCCCCACGATGCCCACCTTGTCGCCCTCGTCCAGGCTGAAGTCAATTCCCGCGAAAAGTTCCTTCTCCCCGTAGGACTTGGTGAAATTCTCTACTGTAATGACCATTGCAAACCTCTATCGTTCAATCAACATTCTCTATTATTTTAACTGTTTG
>CACZHK010000011.1 GCA_902780915.1 Pseudoselenomonas ruminantium
TATAAGGGGTGGTGCCCATGTTTTTTCTGTAAACGGGTAAATTCTTATTTTCGAAAATACATGTAAATTAAACCATCGAGTTTTTCAACACGCCCTAAATCAGCCTTCTTTGAAGCACACTTTTAACTTCACACATACTATGCATAACAAACTCAATCACATCTCATCTAACAACCTTATTGCTCTTAGCTCTGCCTCTCTCATCATTTTTTCATTTGGAAAATCATATTGGTATAAATGCCAACACTTTTGACACTCACAGTTACACTCAACAATTATCGAACCATATTTCGTTTCCTTATCATGATATGATTCAACCTTAAAGCATTCACTGCCACATTCTTTACACACAGGATACATATCAAACCAACCCTCCTATATTTCCAATCACATCAATGATATTACTATAGTTCTTGCACATCACATATATTTCTTTTGCAAATTACCAACCATATCAATATACAATTCCTTGCACCGCAAATTATCTCCCTGTTCAATAAAATTTAAGCATTTGGAAAGATATACATTCCAAATATCCATATATATTTCTTTTGCATTAGACAAAGAATCAATATTTTTCACTATAGCTGGTGCGACATCATAGTATTCTTCTATAAGTGACAGTCCATCTAACTGACATGACAACCAATTATCACGGAAGTTACGAAAAACTGTCAATTCATAGCAATCATCCTCCTTACCAAAACTATCACAAACAGCTGTTGTTATAAAGCAACCACTACTCTTATGCTCCCGATATTTTTCCTTTCTCTTTTGATTTCTGATATACAAATAATTCTCCACGGTCTTCAAATTTTCTTTTGCACCATCATTACCTGCTTTAATTGATTTTTCAAACCAGTTCCTTGCAGACTTAAAACTCACTGCTCTTCCTCTACCTTCATAATACATAACCCCCAAATTATTCATAGCAACAGCATCGCCTTTATTGGCAGCACTTATATAGTAATCAAAGGCTTTATTATAATCCCTACTTACTCCATTTCCATCTTCATACATTTTACCTAACATAAAAAACGCATCTGCACGACCATACTCTGCGGCCTGCTTAAAGCATTCTATCGCTTCAATATATTTTCCTTGATTGTAAAGTAAATTTCCCTCTTCAATTATTCTCTGTGTATCATAACCACCATTTTTAACTATAACTTCAAGTTCTCTTATCTCTGCCTTAACATCTTCACACCCATTCCTTAGAGCCTTTTTATACCACCTAATTGCTTCATCATAATCTTGCGGTATCCCCATTCCCTCTTTATACATCATTCCCATACAACTCATAGCCACAGGAAGTCCAGCTTTTGCTGACTTTATAATATATCTAAACGCTTCCCTAAAATCCTTTTCCACTCCCTGACCTGTTAAATAAAGTGACCCTATCCCCATTGTTCCTATAGCACTACCTAAATTATCAGCGTTCTTATACCATTTCATAGCTTCTTTATAATCTTGTTCTACACCTTGCCCCATATGATATGCAGCACCTATAGCTGCTATAGCATCAGCATTTCCTGCTTCCGCAGATTTTCTATACCATCTCAAAGATTCATCATAATCAACCCCGTTATATTCCTCTTCCGAATATATTTCTCCCAACGAATACATCGCATCAGCATTTCCTGAATCTGCCGCATGGCGATAATACTTTACGGCTTTATCATATTCTTTTTTCTTATCATACGCCTTGGCTTTATCAAGATATTGGAACATCAATTTTGGCAAATTTCCAATCCCAATCTGCTCAATCCAATACTCCGCAGCCTCTTCTTCCCCTTTGCTCCAAAGCCAATCCACCAGCACCCTCTGCGCCTCTTCATCCCCACGCACAGCCGCTTCTTCCAGATATTTCCTTGCCACTTCATCATCCTGCTCCACAAATATTCCCAACCAGTGAAGCATCCCATAAAACGACTTCATAGCCGCATTGAGCCGTTTCCTACCCTCGGGCTGGTTGTTCTCTATATCCGTCAGCATGATATCTGCGATGTTTTCCAGCTCATCCCAAACCGTGGCCAGTTCTGTTTCCATAGCCACATAAGCGGCATAGTCACTGCTCTTGCGCTCCTCATTCTTCTCCCGCAGTTCCTTGATCTGGCTGCCTACGCCATAAATCATCTTCACCAGCCCATCCAGCAGGGAATTCCGCTTGTAATCCTCCCTGCCCGGGAGCACCTTTTCATCAATGGCCTCATAAAACGCCCCGATATTACTGGCCTGCACCAGATTATCGCGGTTCTCCGTCTTGCCCTTGAAAGCCATCTTAGCGGAAATACCAATATATCCTTGGGCCTCTATCTTATTGTTTTCCAGGCGACGCTCCACGCCCTCCAGGATTCCCTCTACGGAATCCCCTTCTTCCTCGTCAATACCGTCAATCTTGTTCACCAACACCAGCGGGGTCAGGCGGGGGTTCAGCCTTTTCAGCGCATCAATCTCTGTCTGGGAGCCGGGCTTGTTGGCGTCGAACATCCAGAGCACCGTGTCAGCCTTGTCCATGAAATGCCGTGTCATATCCTCATGAACAGATTTGATGGAATTAAGGCCTGGGCTGTCAATGATGGACATGGACTTCAGCATATCTATGGGCAGGGTGCGCTCCACATAGTCCATGCGCTCATGCATATCATTAGCTTCCGCATCGGCCTCTGCCGTCATCCGGGCGAATTCTTCTCTGCTGCACTCCTGCTGGCTGCCGTCCTGATAATGCACCACAATCCTGTCCCGCTCACCATAGACCAGCTTCGTGATTACCGCCGTGGTTGGCTTGGCATCAACCTTCGTGATGGCTTCCCCCATCAGGGCATTGATAAAGGTGGACTTGCCCGTGGAGAACTCGCCCATCACCATGATAGTCAAGGGACTGTTGATGTTCTCTATCACTTCCTCCACATCTTTGACATTTCCCTTGAACTCCTCCATAGCCGCCATTTCCCTGCTGAGATTCCTCAGCTCATCGCTCATATTCTCAAATAACCCTTTTGACACGGGGCAGACCTCCTGCTCAACGTACATACTCAAATTGCCAATACATAACATCTACACATCGTAGATAACCACAATTTATTATAGTACTTTTGTCCCATCCAGAAAAGACGTTTTTTAATTTTTCTTTAATAAAGCCTCCTTTTACTGTATGTAAATTCCGACAAATACGACCATTTACCATTGGCAAACCACGCCTACCGGCGTTATAATATACTCAAAGGTCTACCATTCCTGATGCAGGAGGGATATCTATGCTTACCATAAAAAAAATCAGCGAACTCATAAAGCCTATATGTGACAAGTACCCCATACACCGTGCCTACCTCTTTGGTTCCTATGCCCGTGGAGAAGAAAAAGATACTTCTGATGTGGATATACGCATAGAATCCGATATCAAAAATCTACTGGTCATGGGTGGCTTCTATGCTGATATAAAGGAAGCTCTCGGCAGTGAGCTGGACATACTCAGCCGCTTGCCAGATTCAGAAAAATTCAAGGCCAATCTTCGCAGAGACGAGGTTTTAATCTATGAACGATAGAGACACCCAACTCATTGAGCACATGATTCGCTATTGCAAGGAAATAACAGGCACCGTCAGCTTCTTTGGCAATGATAGATCCGCCTTCTTAGAAAACTATATTTATTTCAATTCCTGCTCCACTCCCATCCTGCAAATAGGAGAACTTGCCAAACGAGTTTCTGATGACTTGATAAAAAAACACCCAGAAATTCCTTGGCGCCAAATCAAAGGTGCCAGGGATTACTTCGTTCACGACTACCTTTCAATAGATAAGGAATTGGCCTGGGACATGATAGAGAAGGATATTCCGACTCTATACGAAAACCTTTGTAACATATTGAAGGACAAATAACCGGCCAGCAACAGAGTATTTACGCAATTCATCTGCCACGATTGCTGGCCTTGCCTGCCTCGCCCAGATGCCGAATCTTGTCTTCGCCGAATTTCGTCTTGATCTTGTCAATGGCCGAGTAGAGGCTTTCCTTCTTGCGGTTTTCCTCCAAACTGAAAAGGGAAAGCTCACTGGGGGCATTGAAGCCGCTGCAGCTTACTCCCTCCTCATCATAGCAGACAGCCTCCTCAAGCTTTCGCTGACGGGTGTAGGTGGAAAAGTCCGCCAGCCTGATTTTGATCTGCACTGTCTGGGCTTTCTTGCCACTCCGACGAAGCCGCCAGCCCACTTGGGAAGCCAGCGAGAGCAGATGGTGCTCTGCCTCCTCTCCTGAATGCAGGTCTTCCTCAAAAGTAGTCTCCTTGCCGAGGGACTGAGCTTCCCGCGGAACTTCCACAGGCCGGTCATCCCTGCCATTTGCCAGCTCCACCAGATGATTTGCCAGTCTCTCCCCCACCTGCCTTTGCAAAAGCTCCGGCCTGGCCTTGGCAATATCACCGATGCAGCGATAGCCCAGCTGCAAAAGCCTGGCCTCTGTCTTCTTACCCACTCCCCAGATGCGTGAGACAGGCAGGGGCCAGAGAATATTCTGAATGTCTTCGGGACGGATGACCACCAGCCCATCCGGCTTCTCCAAATCGGAAGCCAGCTTGGCCAGGAATTTGTTGGGAGCAACGCCCACTGAGGCCACCAGCCCGGTCTCCGCCAAGACAGTTTCTTTCAGTTTCAGCCCATAAGCTCTGGGATTGCCCTTGAGCAGATGTTCCATGCCAGTGAGGTCAAGGAAGCCCTCATCTATGGAGAGGGGTTCTATCAAAGGCGAAAAGCGGGAGAGTATCTCAAAGATCTGTGCCGAAACAGCTCCATACTGGCGGTAATTGCCCTGCAGGAAAATTCCTGCGGGGCATTTCCTTTTGGCCAGAGCCATGGGCATAGCCGAACGCACCCCATACTGCCTGGCTTCATAAGAAGCAGTGGACACCACGCCCCTGGCTGAAAGCCCACCGACAATGACAGGCTTCCCCTTGAATTCCGGGTGGTCTCTCTGCTCTACCGCAGCAAAGAAACAATCCATATCCACATGAAGAACCAGTCGCTCATGTTGTTCCATAATCGCTCCTCTCCTGTAACCTCCAGCCTCCTGCCCTTTCTTGGATATCAACGCATCAGAAAACCACGAGGCATCGTTTGTCTGCAAGCATGATATTTCCTTTTCAGAGGAAGTGCATGTATTGCCAAAAACGCTGCCCGCACAGAATGCAGGCAGCGTTTCATCTTATTCAGTCATCAAAATGCGTGACGTTGAATTTGGGTTCCGTGGTCTTCACCGTAGGCGCAGCCACTTCCTCCTCCTTTTCCTCTGCCACGGGCACGGGAGCCTCTACTGGCACGGTCTTGGTGGGGGGGATGTAGGCGGGGTCGCCTTCTTTGGGCCCCTGGGGGGGCTGCTGGTTGGGACGGGGCCTATTATGGTCGTCATCGGAGAGATAACCCTTCTCCAGCAGTTCCTCCAGCTCCTTGGCACTGAGTGTCTCGCGCTCGATGAGAGCCTGGGCAATCAGCTCCAGCTGGTCACGGTGCTCCGTGATGATCTGGCGGCAGGCCTCGTAGGCCTCCTCCATGTAGCGGCGCACTTCCTTGTCTATCTCGCTGGCTACTTCCTCGGAGTAGTTGCGCTGATGGTTGAAGTCCCGGCCCAGGAAGACCTGATGGTTCTGGCTTTCCCCATAGGCTATGGGACCCAGTTGGTCGCTCATGCCATACTGCATGATCATGCTGCGGACAATGCGGGAGGCCTGCTGGATATCCTGGGAAGCGCCGGTGCTGATTTCCTTCAGCACTACTTCCTCTGCCACCCGGCCGCCCATGGCCACCTTCAAGCGATCCATGAGCTCGCTGCGGGTAGCATAGGAACGATCTTCCTTGGGCAGCATCAAAGTGTAGCCGCCGGCGCGGCCACGGGGAATGATGGTGACCTTGTGGACAGGATCGGCGTGCTTGAGCATCATGCCCACCAGGGTATGACCGCCCTCATGATAGGCAGTGAGGCGCTTCTCCTCGTCGCTCATGACATGGGAACGGCGCTCAGGGCCGGCCATGACACGCTCAATGGCCTCTTCCAGCTCGGCCATGAAAATCTTCTTCTTGTCCCGACGGGCAGCCAGGAGGGCTGCCTCGTTCACCAGATTGCTGAGGTCAGCGCCGGTGAAACCGGGGGTGCGGCGGGCCAGCACATCCAAGTCTGCATCCTCTGCCACGGGCTTGCCCTTGGTGTGAACCTTCAGGATAGCCAGGCGTCCGCGCACATCCGGCTTGTCCACCACGATCTGGCGGTCAAAGCGGCCGGGTCGCAGAAGCGCCGGGTCGAGGATATCCGGGCGGTTGGTAGCTGCCACGATGATGATGCCCTCATTGGCGGCAAAGCCGTCCATCTCCACCAGCAGCTGGTTCAGGGTCTGCTCGCGCTCATCGTGACCGCCGCCGACGCCTGCACCGCGCTGGCGGCCCACGGCATCGATCTCGTCGATGAAGACAATACAGGGAGCATTCTTCTTGGCCTGCTCGAAGAGGTCGCGGACACGGGAAGCACCCACGCCCACGAACATCTCCACGAAGTCGGAGCCGCTGATGGAGAAGAAAGGCACCCCTGCCTCACCGGCTACGGCACGAGCCAGCAAGGTCTTGCCTGTGCCCGGAGGGCCAAAGAGCAGCACGCCCTTGGGAATCCTTGCTCCCAAATCGGCAAACTTCTGCTTGTCCTTCAGGAACTCCACCACTTCCTCCAGCTCCTGCTTGGCCTCGTCAGCACCTGCCACATCCTGGAAAGTGACCTTGATCTTGTCCGCGCCGCTCATGCGGGCACGGCTCTTGCCGAAGGACATGACCCTGCCGCCGCCCCCCTGGGTCTGCTGCATGATGAAGAACCAGACACCAATGAGGAGAAGTATCGGCAGGATAGACGAGAACATGGTGGACCACCAGGGCGGCTCCGGCGGATTGTCCGCCGCGATGTTCACGCCCTTGGCAGTAAGCCTTTCATAAAGATGCGGGTCGCTGTAAGGCTCGTCCGGCGTGATGGTGGTGAATTCCGTCCCATCAGAAAGCGTTCCATGGACGGTATTCTTGATGAAGGTGACCTTCTGCACCTCCCCTGCATCCACCTGATGCAGGAACTGGGTGTATTCCACCGACTTGCTGACATTCTGTTTGGTGGAGAAGTAATCAATGATGGAAATAGCCACGAGAATGATCAGCAGGTAAAAGCCTACGTTGCGTAGAAATTTGTTCAATCCATTGCCCCTCCTTCTGCCAAGGCCATGAATCCCTGCCCGGCACGATTTTTTTCATATTCCAACTTGCAATCAAGCGTAAATCTCAGGTTTCAGAACCCCGATGAAAGGAAGATTGCGGTAAACCTCGGCGTAATCCAGGCCATAGCCCACCAGGAATTCATCAGGCACCTCGAAGCCGCAGTAGTCGATATGCACATCCACCGTGCGGCGGGAAGGCTTGGACAGCAGGGAGCAGAGCTTCACGCTGGCAGGCTTGCGCTCCCTGAAGTACTTCATAAGGTAATTCATGGTGGTGCCTGAGTCGATGATATCCTCGATGACGATGAGGTGCTTGCCCTCGATGTCGTAATCAAGATCCTTCAAGATCTTCACGGAACCCGTGGTAGAGGTGCCATTGCCATAGCTGGAAGCGATCATGAAGTCATATCGCACGGGCAGGTTGATCTGCTGCACCAGATCCGTATAGAAGTTCACAGCTCCTTTGAGGATGCCGACGCAGTAGATTTCCTCCTGCACATCCTTGTAGTCCTCAGTGATGCGGCGGCCCAGCTCGGCAATCTTCTCGCGGATCTGCTCCTCGGTGAACACTACCTTTTCGATATCGTCTCTCATCATGATGGGTTTACCTCTCCTCTTGCATAAATCTTGCATAAAGCTTCTTTTTTTCCCGGTACAGCCGCAGGCACCTGCCGTGAGGAAGCTGCTGCTGGCTGCCGGCGTGGCCCGTATCTATGATATGGCAGAGCCGCAGCACATGGGCATAGGGCAGATCCTTGCACTCGCCTGTCTCCTGCTGCCAGAAAAGCCGCAGCACATGCCACTTGAGTGCCCTGGGCAGCTGCTTGAATCCTTCTGCTTCCAAGCCCTCTTTTCCTGCCAGTTTTGCAAAAACCCTCCCGGCCTCTGCCCCGATAAAGTCTGACTCGGCAGCACTGATGGCGGCCAGCTGGCAGAGAGCCTGCACCAGCCGGGGATTGTACTCCTCCCTGAGCCGGGGAAGTGTCTCCAGCCGCAGGCGGTTGCGGGTGCAGTCCGGCAAATCATTGGTGGCATCCTGCCGGGGGCAAAGGCCTCTGGCTTCGCAATAAGCCTCAATGGCCGCCCGGGGGGCAAAGAGCAGGGGGCGGATCAAGGGCAGTTCCCCTTCCGTCCTGGGCCGCATGGCTGCAAGCCCTGCAGTGCCCGTGCCTCTCAGGAGCCGCATCAGAACTGTCTCCGCCTGGTCATCTGCCTGATGGGCAGTGGCAATGAGGTCAAGGCCACGCTCCCTTCTGGTCTTTTCCAGAAAGCCATAGCGGCACTTACGGGCGGCAGTCTCGAGGGACAGCTTCCTTTCCTCCGCATAGGCTGGCACATCGCCGTGGGCAACAGTGCAGGGAATGCCGCGTTCCTCACAGAAACCCGCTACAAAGTCTGCATCCTCCTGCGAAGCTCCATCCTCCACCCGTATGCCATGCTCGAAGTGGGCGGCTTCCACGATGAAATCGTATTTGGAAAGTCTTGAGAGCCGCCAGAGGATATCCAGCAGAGCCAGGGAATCCGGGCCGCCGGAGCAGGCCACCAGCACCCCGGCACCAATGGGAATCAGGCCCTCATGTTCGCAGAATCTGGCCGTATCCTTCAGCAGCGCTTCCAGCATGGGGACTTTCCTCCTTGATTAAGCAGAAAAAGCACCCTGAGTAACAGAGTGCTTATATACGCCAGCAAACAATCAATCTGAACGGCGTGAACCCCGTCCCCCGCGCTTGGAATCAGTTTTGCGGCGCAGATCCGTGAGACGCTCATCGCTGTCCTTCAGGAACTCGCTGCCTCCTCAGGCTTCTTTTCCTGAAGCTGCTTGATGGAAAGACCAATCTTGCCACGGTCATCTACGCTGACCACCTTGACTTTGACCTTGTCCTTTTCGCTCAGGAAGTCATGGACATCCTTTACATAGACATCGGCCACCTCTGAAATATGGATGAGTCCGGTCTTTCCCTCCGGCAACTCCACAAAGGCACCAAAATTGCTGATACCCGTGACTACGCCCTCAACCACGCTGCCAACTTCAATGGACAATGAAATTCTTCCTCCTTAAAGTAAATGGGAATACACAGATACCCTGATGCCTCAAACTGTGTCAAGGCTGGGCCTGCTTGCGGCCGGCCCCGCCCGGACTGTAGGGCAGCTCCCCTTCGCGGGTCATGCCCAGTTCCTCCCGGGCCAGTTTCTCTATGTAATCCATACGGTTCAAGTTTTCCCGCTCCTGACGCAGGGCCTCGTTTTCCTGCCTGGCTGCCGCCAGGCGCTGCTCCGCTGCCTCTTGGTCTTCACTGACCTGGCTCAGGTACATTTGCTGGGAAATCATAATCGAAGAGAAATACGCTATGACCAGTATCAGCACCAGAAAGAACCAGCTGAAACGCCTTTTCTTAGACTGCCGAGTCGGTATCATGCCCATTCCTCCCCTTGCTTAATATCACACCCTCTTATAATACCTGCAAATAGGCTTCCTTGCAAGCATTAAGGGCATTTTTCGTGCAATTTTCCTCTAAAAAAAATATTTGCGGGAAAATCATCGCTCTGACCACTGGAAATAGTCCGTGGTGGCAATGCGCCGATAGACGGACTTGCAATAGGGGCAGGAAAAATGATCCTTCACATTCTCCATATCAGGCTTGCCGTTGACGATGGTCACAGGCCGCCCCTCCACATAGTCCATGCGCTCCCCGCAACGGGGGCACTCGCATTTGCCGTCCGCCTCGCGCTTCAGCTGGGTGGGCGGTATATCTCCTGTTCTCAGTATCTTCTTGGGCGGCTTGGGCAGGGGGAATACATCGTAAAAACCCGAGCCCAGGAGCTCGCGGTAAAAGACACCGCAGTTATGGCATTCATGCTTGGGCAGGATGGAATCCATATCGGCCCTTCCGCCTACCAGCTGCACCGCCTGGCCTTCCACATACTTAAGTTCCTGCCCGCAGGTGGGGCAAACGAAATTATTTTGGGCATTACGCTCCAGCTTTGTCACTGACATTCAAGTCCACCGCTCTTTCCGACTGCCGGCAGCAAGCAGTCCAACTTTAGACGCCGTTCTTTATCCTCTTTAATTCCCCACGCAGGTATAAAAAACCTGCCGCCCCAAAAATTTTTAAGGGCGGCAGAGTTCAATTATTTTTTTGGCGATGAGAGCAGCCGCCTCAGGATGGGAGCAGGCTCTGGCCTTCTCTCCCATGGCAGGCAATTCTCCCTGCAGCAGCTCAGTCACAGCCCTGGCTAAGGACTCGCCGGGATGGAGCCAGACCGCCGCCCCATGGCGGGCAGCGTAGACGGCATTCTCCGTCTCGGGGCCGGGAATGGGATCGTGCAGCAGCATGGGCAGCCCCAGCACAAAGGCTTCGCTGATGGTGAGGCCGCCAGGCTTGGTTATGAGCAGGTCGGAGGCTCCCATCAGTCGGCGGGCTTCATCAGTGTAACCCCAGCAGTGGATGGCATGATGGGATGCTTCGCCCAGCGCCCGCACTCTGTCCAGCAATTTCTCGTTGCGCCCCGCGATGACCAGCAGCTGCAATCGCTCTGGCAAACGCTCCAGCTGCCGCAGGGTGCCATCAAGACCTCCCAGCCCCAGGCCGCCCCCCATGAGCAGCACCGTGGGCAGTTCCTCCAGCCCCAGCTGCTGCCGCAGTTCCCTCTTGGCAGGCAGATCCTTCAGCTCCATGGAAACGGGAATCCCGGCCGCCATAGCCAGCTTCGGCGCAAGGCCCTTCCGCCCCATTTCCTGCCGCATGGCTTCCGTGGCCATGAAGTAGGCATCTACCTGGGGATAGAGCCATATCTGGTGCAGGCTGTAGTCAGTCATGACCACTGCCAGAGGCAGGTCCTTGCCTGCTGCCTGCAGCTCTTCCTTCAGGAGGGCGCAGGCTCCCTCGGGGAAGGGATGGGTGCAGAGCACCAGATCCGGCCTGGCTCCTGCCACGATTTTTCTCAAGGCCGGCAGCATCAGCCGGGCCACAGCAGTCTGGGCCATCCCCCCGCCTGACTCACCCCCGGAAAACTTGTAGCAGAGGTCATAAAGATTGGGCACCCAGGCCAGCATGATGAGATAGAGCTTCTTGGTCAGCCAGTGAAGCAGGGATGTTTCCCTTGACATGAAATCCACTGTTATAAGCTCCAGCTCCGGCTCCTGCCGCCGAAGTTCTTCGGCCACCGCCTCGGCGGCCTTGATATGCCCGGAACCCACCGAGGCTGTGAGTATCAGGATGCGTTTCTTCATGCAGTCAGCCCCCCGTCTACCCCCCAGACTGCCCCCGTCACGAAGGAAGCAGCGGGAGAGGCCAAAAAAACAATGAGGCTGGCTGCTTCCTCAGGGGTGCCGATGCGCCCCAAGGGGTAGACCGAAGCCATTTCCCGCAGGGCTGCCTCGCGGTCAGGGCTGCCCGCCAGCTGATTCTCCGTCAGTGGGGTCAGGATATCCCCCGGGGCGATGGCATTCACCCGCACGCCGAAGGAGGCCAGTTCCAGTGCCATAGCCCTGGTAAAGAGCACCACCGCCCCCTTGCTGGCGCAGTAAGCACTGCAATAGTAATTGCCATGCACTCCCGCATCGGAAGCCACATTCACCACGTTGCCCCTGCTTCGTTTGAGTTCCGGCAGGGCCGCCTGGGTGAGCCAGAAGGTGCCCTTCACATTGACGGAGAGGATTTCTTCCAGCCCCTCCTCCGTCACCTCCTCCAAGGCGCTTTCCCGGTAAAGTCCCGCAGAATTCACCACCACATCGAGCCTGCCAAAAGCGGTGACCGCTTCCCCCACCGCCCGCTGGCAGTCAGCTCTCTTTGCTACATCGCCCTGTATATATCTCATATTCTCAGAGGAAAATTCCTGCCCCAGCAGCGCCAGTGCCTCTTTGCCCCGCCCTGAATCCCTGCCCAGCAGCATGACCTTCGCCCCGGCTCTCAGCAGCAGCCCTGCCGCCGCCAGGCCGATGCCTGAGGTGCCCCCGGAAATCAGCACGGCCTTCCCTCTCATATCCATCAGGTCCATAAAGTCCCCTCTATACGCGAAAAGCCGGGCTCCCTGGGAAGCCCGGCCTCTCTATCAATGCACGTAATGATCAGTTCACAGCGTCCTTCAGAGCCTTGCCTGCCTTGAACACGGGGTTCTTGGAAGCGGGAATCTGAATATCCGCACCGGTGCGGGGATTGCGGCCCGTACGAGCTGCGCGCTCCTTTACCTCGAAGGTACCGAAGCCGATGATCTGGATCTTGTCTCCCTCGATGAGAGCCTGCTGGACAGTAGTAAACAGAGCGTTTACTGCCTTTTCAGCGTCCTTCTTGGTGAGACCTGCTGTTTCAGCCACATTAGCTACCAATTCAGTTTTGTTCACAACCGTAGCCTCCTTAAAAGAGTTTTTGCGGGAAAGATGAAAGAACCCATCTATTCCTGTACGGTAGGTTCTATTCGCCAGCTCGCGCAATATTCCTACCTGCTTAGAAGAATTTACCAAAAAAACCTTGAAAAATCAAGGCTTTTCAACAAAAAAAGGCTTCCGAGGCACAAAAAACGTAGTCAGATGGTCGATATCAGGCTGGCGGTCCAGCTCATAGAGGGGAATCCTTCTCAATGACTCATCCGGCAGAGCCAGATTGTGGATATAAAGGCCCTCGTATTCATCCCCATAAAGCTCCATCAGCGCCAGTTTCGTATCCGAGGCAATCTGCCGGTTATAGACCTGGCTCACCACCAGGGACTGCAGGGGACGCTCCCTGAGTTTTTCCACGTCCTCTGCGTCGATGATGGTGAGGCCCTCGATGGGGTCAATGCCCAATCTGGTATACATGACCTCCACGAAGCTCATGCCCGGCAGGATTTCCACCTCCACCGAGGTTTCCTTCGCCATTTCCCGCAGCAGCACCACCGTGCGCTCTGCCACCAGGGGGCTGCCGGGAACGGCATAGAGGAAGTCCCCCTCCTCCTGCGCCCGCTTCAGCAAATCCCCGGCAATGGCGCTATAGAGCTCTTCAAAACTGCCAGCCTGCTCGTAGAAATTATCATAGGTGGAAAACTCGATGCCCGCGGCCCTGATCTCCTCCACCGTAGGATGGATAGCGGTGCGCAGCACCACCGGCAGTTCCTTAGAACTCAGCAGCTGCCAGCTTTCCCGGGTAATGAGCCCGGCCCTGCCCGGCCCCAGGCCCAGGACTGTTATCTTTGCCATTTATCTTTTTCTCCTTCGCACTCTTCATTTTTTCCGCCTGGCTGGCCATGGCCGCCTCCTCGTCCCCGTCTGCCAGAAGCAGCACCCGCAGCACGAAGGAAGCGATATTTTTCTTCTTGGCCTCCGTCAGGCCTATCTCATAGTCACCGGTCTTGATGATGCGGCGCAGATTGTGGCCGAAATACTTGTCTATGAGCATGAGGCCCTTGGCGGGCAGGCGCCGCCCCGGCATGAGATGCAGGGCCAGAGCCTTAGGCTGGACAATCACCGAGCGCAAGCCCAGCGCTCTGGCGTGGTTCTTGATGCGGGCAGCCTCCAGCAGGTTTCTGGCCGGAGCTGAGAGCTCGCCGAAGCGGTCCCGCATTTCCTCATAGAGAGCCTTTACCTCCTCGTCGCTGCGGATGGCGGCAATGCGCTGGTAAATCTCTATCTTGTGCATGGCATCATCTATGTAGTCAGCATCCAGATAGGCTTCGCAGGAAAGGTCAATGATGGGGTCAGGAGGAGGCTCCAGCACCGCGTCTTTCTTGCCGTGCTTCAGATTTTCCACCGCTTCTTCCAGCAGCTTGCAGTACATTTCAAAGCCCACGCTGGCAATATGCCCATGCTGCTGGGAGCCCAGGAGGTTGCCCGCCCCTCGGATTTCCAGATCCCGCATGGCAATCTTGAAGCCTGCCCCCAGCTGGGCGAATTCCTTCATGGCCTGCAGCCTCTTTTCCGCTGTCTCCGTGAGGATCTTGTCCCCCTGATATACGAAGTAAGCAAAGGCCATGTGGTGGGAGCGTCCCACCCGCCCCCGCATCTGGTAGAGCTGGGATAGGCCGAAGTGGTCGGCGTTGTAAACGATGATGGTATTGGCATTGGCCACATCCAGGCCATTTTCCACAATGCTGGTAGCCAGGAGGATGTCATAGCGGCCCTCGTAGAAGTCCATCATCACCTGTTCCAGCATTTCCTCCGGCATCTGGCCGTGGGCGGTCATGATGCGGGCATCCGGCACCAGATCCTGCAAGTGGTCCCGCATGCGGTCGATGGTGTCCACCCGGTTGTAGACAAAGTACACCTGCCCGCCCCGCTTGATTTCGCGCTTGATGGCGCCGGAGATAACCGCGTCGTTGTTCTCCACCACATAAGTCTGCACTGGGAAGCGCTCGGCTGGCGGCGTCTCGATGATGCTCATGTCCCGGGCCCCCACCAGGGACATGTGGAGGGTGCGGGGAATGGGGGTAGCCGACAGGGTCAGCACATCAAGTCCCGCCGACAAGCTGCGGATCTTTTCCTTCTGCTTCACCCCAAAGCGCTGCTCCTCATCCACAATGAGGAGCCCCAAATCCTTGAACTGCACCTTTTTCCTGTTCAGAATGGCATGGGTGCCGATGAGAATGTCCACCTGCCCCAATTTCACCTTTTCCAGGGTCTGCTTCTGCTCCTTGGCGGAACGGAAGCGGCAGATGACATCCACCTTGGGAGCAAAGTCGGCAAAGCGGGCGGTGAAGGTCTGGTAATGCTGCTGGGCCAGCACCGTGGTAGGCACCAGCACTGCCACCTGCTTGCCGTCCATGGCGGCCTTGTAAGCCGCCCGGATAGCCACCTCCGTCTTGCCAAAGCCCACATCCCCGCAGAGCAGGCGGTCCATGGGCTTTTCCTTTTCCATATCCTCCTTGATTTCCTCGATGGCTTTCAGCTGATCCTCGGTCTCCTGATAGGGGAAGGCCTCCTCAAACTCGTGCTGGGTGGCATCATCGGGAGAAAAGGCTGTGCCCTTGGCCTCCCGGCGCTGGGCGTAAATCTCGATGAGCTTCTGGGCAATGTCCTCCACGGACTTCTTGGCCCTGGCCTTGGCCTTGGCCCACTCGGTGCCGCCCATGCGGTGGAGCCTGGGCACCTCGCCCTCGGAGCCGATGTACTTCTGCAGGAGATTCACCTGCTCAGTAGGCACAAAGAGCTTGTCATCCCCGCCGTATTTGATGTGGAGATAGTCCTTGTGCACGCCCCCTACCTCAAGGGTTTCCACCCCCAGGTATTTGCCGATGCCGTGGTTCACATGCACCACATAGTCCCCGGGCTTGATATCCCGGAAATGGGACAGCTTTTCCCCCTTGGGTGTGCGCTTTACCCCCTGCCGCTTCTGATGGCCGAAGATATCCTTCTCTGTCACCACCACCAGTTGGGCCGCCGCCATTTCAAAGCCGGAAGTCAGGGCACCTACCTGGATATTCACCAGGCCTTTTTCCAGCGTCTCACCCTCTTTGATGACCAAGGAGGGAATGCGCTTCCGCGCAAAGAACTCCCGGATGCTGTTGGCCTTGTCCCGGGCATTCAGGAGAATCAGCACCTGCTGCTTCTGCCCCAGCCAGCGGCTAGCCTCGCTTTCCAAAAGATCCATCTGCCGATGGAAGGGTGTCATATTGGTGGAAGTGATGCTGACGGTGTTTTCCGGCTCCGCCCCCAGCACCTGCTGCAGCATCAGGGCAGAATATATGACCCTGTTGCCCCTGGCACCCTCGATGAGATTTTCCCAGCTGAAAATGGAGTTCTTGATCTCCGGATTTTCCTTCACCATGGTGCGGATCTGCTCACGGATGCGGGTGGGTTCGTCAAAGATAACTGCCCCCCTGCCCCCCAGGTAGCTGAGGAAAGGCTCCGGCTTGCCATTGCTGTCAGTCTGCAGCAATGGCAGCACCGTGATTTCCGACAGCCCTGCCGACTTATCCGAGCGCATGGTGGAGAGGTCAAATTCTCTCAGGGACTCAATCTCGTCATCAAAGAACTCCAGCCGCACAGGAGAGAGAGCATTGATGGCAAAGATATCCATAATGCCGCCTCTGGCGCTGAACTGCCCGGCCCGCTCCACTTCCTCAGTGCGCTCATAGCCCAGTTCCGTCAGCCGCTGGATGAGTTTTTCCCTGGGCAGGACTTCCCCCAATTTTATAGAGAGGGCCAGCCGCTGGAAATCCGCAGGGCTTAGCCCCTTCTGCACCGCTGCCGCCGCCTGGGAAAGGATGATGACCTTCTCCTTGCGCATGAGCCGCCCCAGCACATCCATGCGGCGGGCACTGCGCTCAATGCTTTTGGCTGCTGCCTGAATCTCCATCAGGTCGACTTCCGGCAGTTCCAGCACCGGCACCCCCGGCAACAACAAGGATAGATCTTCCCGCCACTCCTCCAGAGACTCCCTGCTATGGAGGATGATCACCATAGGCTGGGGCCCCGCCTCATAGCAGGCCGCCACCGCCGCATGTTTCTGGGATCCCCCCAGACCATAGGCCAGAGTCTCAGACGCCTCCCCGCAGAAGCATTCCTGCAATCGCTGCAGGGACTTGTCCTGCAGCATAGCCGCAAAAAGTGAATGCATAGCTACACCTCTTGTTTTCCTTCCGTTAAATTCTCCAGAAACACGAAAAACAGGACTGTCACCGGGGAAACGGTGATAGTCCCTGCTATATACATCTACATTGGTTTAATCATATGATAATCTACCGACCTAGTCAATAGGAATTTGCTGACTGAACTACGCCTGCATGATTGCTCAGTCCAACTTAACCACATCGGTATTTGTTTTGTAAAACTTTGTTCTTGCTTGCTGGCTTGTCAGCAGATATCCCTGTTCAACCAGATTGTTCAGCATCTTGCTGCGCAAGTAGCTTGAATTGCTGACGCCCAAATGCTCAGCTATGTCCGCAGCTTTCCGAGCCTGGCTGTAGCAATAGCTCAATACCTTCGCATCATGTTCCGTTCCCTGTGACACTGGCGGGTATGACAATGTCATTGCATTGCCATTTTCCAGCCCTTCATGATAGGTCAGGTCAGGAAGAACTAAGGTAAAATGATCTGAAGTCGAAGAGATATACGGCTTATGTCTGTCATCTGCTGTGGAATATGCCTCTACGATCTTGTCAAAACCTGTACCTGCTGCCTCCATGACATTACAAGCCACCAGCACTGCACAGATAATTTCATTTCTGCGCTTGGAAATGATATTGGATAGATCATAAGTCACACCTATTTCAGCTCCACGGTAAAAACTCCCCGGCGAGGATATTTCCAGCCTGTCACGGAACATATCAATTTGTATCTGTGTACCATCCAGGAAATAGTCTCTATGGGCTATAGCATTTATTACTCCTTCGAATACAGCCCGCTTGGGGTAGGCATCTATGTTTATACGTCCCGTATCTGTCTTCAGCAATGAATGATTCATACGCTGATAAACAAATTCGCAAGTTTTTTTGATAGTCTGGATTATATTGCCTCGAAAGCGGTTCACAGTCACAATGCGCTGACTGCCTTTATTAAAGCCGGAAAAGACGGAGCAAGTCACCGCTGTCTTAGCACCATCATAGCTATCAGCAAAAAGCGTACCACCATTAGCCAGCAGTCCCTTTTCATCGAAGAAGCCCATTGAGCGCAAAGCCTTGTCAGTATATGCCTTGCCGTTATTATGCTCAGCATAAAAAGCCAGCAGTTCGCCAAAGTCATTCCTACTGTAACGAGTATCTGATGGCAAAGCATCAAACTGTACATTTTGACTGGCTATACTCATTTCTATTATTTCTTCGTAGGTGGCGCCATTAGTAAAGCCATCCCGCCTCATGTAAATTGAAGGTATATTTTGATACTTAAGGACCACCGGCCTTGTAGGAGATGTTTCAACCCTTATGTGAACTACAAAACGCTCCTTATCCTTTACTGCATATCGTAGAAATTCAATCTTCATTGGGGGACGCGGAACCAAATGTTCATTAACCTGGTTATTGAAGTAGTTTCTTTCCTTATCAGCTGCCATGCGTTCATAGCCAATAAGTTTGTGAGTCTTATCTTCCACCCCCAGATACATATCCCCCCCGGCGGCATTGGCAAAGCCAGCAATGGTCTTCAGCCAGCCCACCACATCATCCCGGTTCAGCTTTCCTTTGTATTCCCTTTGACTGTCCTCCAGCTGTACATCAGCCGTCAGTTCCTCCAAAAACATTTCTTATCACCTCACAATTGAACTACTTCAAATATACTTCAATACAACTTCAATGTCAACTTCAATACAACTTCAATGACTTTATCAACTAAAAAAACCAGCAACAACCGGTGAGGTCTCCCCTCACGGTTGTTGCTGGCTTTTCCTATCGGAGGCTTCGTTTATCGTGACCTAGGAAACGATAAGGCAAAAACTGTCAAGAATTTTCTTTCAATCGTCCCTCTTCAAGCTTCAATCCAGCTTGTTGCGCCAGGAAAACCTGCTTCTGTGTTTCGATTTCTGCCCGAAGCTGCTCTTCGGTGGGAAGGTACAGCTTGTATTTCGAGGCAAATAGCTGCTCATTGTCATTGAGTATGGAGTAGCGGGCAATATCCTCGTCTGTCTCGGTACACAGGACAATGCCTAAGGTGGGGTTATCCTCTGGCATTTTCACCAAATCGTCGTACATGCGGATATACATATCCATCTGGCCTACGTCCTGATGGGTAATCTTCCCCATCTTCAAATCTATCAGCACAAAGCACTTCAGGATATAGTTATAGAAAACGAGGTCGATATAATAGTCTTCCTTTTCCGTGTGAATGCGTTTTTGCCGTCCGGCGAAGGTAAAGCCCTTGCCCAGTTCCATCATGAAATCCTGCAAATTGTCGATAATCCGTTGCTCAAGTTCTGATTCGTGATAGGCTCTATTCTCCTGCATACCAAGAAATTCGGCGATATAGGGGCTTTTTATATATTCTAGTTTGTCTTCATAGGGCGAAGCCAGCTCCTTCATTTCTTCACGGACGGATTCTTTGTCGTATGATTTTAGGATACGGTAATAATACTGGGTGGAGACGTTTCTTTGCAGGGTTTTTACACTCCACATTTCCTTTATGGCTTCCTGTTCATACCAATCCCGAGCCGGCTTGTCAAGGACCTGCATCAATACTCGGTAATGTGTCCAGCTTAGCATGTTGAATTTTGCACTCGGCGAATGCAAAATCTCACTCAAGGATTTTTCCCCTAATTCTGCATTCGACAAATGCAAAATATCGGGATAAGCCTTGTAAAACCTTAGGTATTCATATAAATTCCTCGCACCGAAGCCGCGACCATACTTGCCTTTAAGATGCTTGGAAAGTTTAATCATAACTTCAGTTCCATATTCGGCACGATTCTCGCCCTTCAATTCTTCATAGTGAATTCGCTTGCCTAGCAGCCAGTTCCTAATAGTCAAAATGCTATTCACAGCCCGAAAAGCTTGTTTCTGCATTACTTCTATAATTTGCTCCGCATCGGCATAGATGCTGTCAGTTTGTTCGTAAATCGTTATTGGTTCCATCAGATCACCTCCCCCCTTCTACGATAAAAGTAAACGATAAAGCGCCAAATGTCAAGAATCTTCTCTTACTATCCTCTCCTATCTGAATTTTCTTTTAATCGTCTCTCTTCAAGCTTCAATCCAGCTTGTTGCGCCAGGAAAACCTGCTTCTGTGTTTCGATTTCTGCCCGAAGCTGCTCGTCGGTGGCCCCCAGTCGACGCTAAGGGGCTTGAATTCTGCGCACAGCGTGCGCACAATCTCTGGACAGACTTTCATAGAACAGAAAAAATGCTCATATACAATGCATGAACTTCGGAAAATCATCTACTGGCATAAATGTCGCTTCGCCCCCCAAGGCTGCGAAGTGTTCCCTGCCGCACTGTATCTTTTCCTTCTCCGTCTGACGCAGGGCATCAGCTTCGATATTTCCCTTCGTCTCCAGCACGAAATATAGCTTCTTCTCGCCGTTCTTATTGACCATCACTGCCCAGTCCGGGTTATATGAGCCTAAAGGGGTGCTTATCTTGAACCAATCAGGCAATTTGGCGTAGAGCAGTATATCTTCGTTCTCCTCAAAGGCCGTGGCAAATTTTCTCTCATTTTCGCTATCATAAACCACATAGTTGTATATCCCCTTGTGGCTCTCCAGCATATTGCTTTCCAGGTAGCCCTTCAATTCCTCGGACTCAAAGAGTTCCTGACAGTAGTATTCGCTGTCACCTATGCGCTGATACTTTATGCCATCAACTATCAGAGATTTCATCACTGAGCGCAGGATCTTGGCAGTGTTTTCCATAAACACCTGGGGATTTTTCTGAAAATCCTTCAGACGGTTGCCATAATCGTCAAATGGAATCCAGCTGCCTTCAGCATTTTGCCTGGTACCCGTCAGCAACTCCACGATAGTACGGCGGGTCAGATTGGTTTCATTCTGCAGATAGGCTACAATATCCGGCAGTATGTGGTGCGAACCATATGTACTTACTGCCCTGTCTGCCACCACCTTCGTATCAACACCACCTGTCCCTATATAGAGATCAGCCTTAGTCTGAATGATTTTCGGGGAAGGTATCTTCATTTCCAACGCCATCTGCTTGCGACAGCGCCGCAAAAGTTCATCGGTGGAGAAATTTACTCGATAGGTGGTCTTCCATTTGATGCTGTCCCAGAGTTCCTTGAATTCCGGTGACAGGAATACTTCCTTGTTGATGGCAGCTTCCCGCCGTTCCCTCTTTTGATGGATAGGAACCGTCCTGCAGGCCTGCATACAAATTTCCTGTATCTGGGACTTGTAGGGAGCCAGTTCCTCTGCTACCGCGAATTTGTTCTGCTGTATATCGGCTTTCAGCGATTCCTGAATATTGCCCTGTTCGTCCACATAGCCATATTCTTTCAGCGATTCCATGACCATTTCGGCCTTCTCTGCGCCCAGATAGGAAGTTTCTCCCCTTGCCACACCTGTTGCAGAGTCATCTGTGGATTCGGGTACAAGGATATTGGCAAAGTTTGCCACTTCCAGCACTTTGAAGCGGATGCCGTCTTCCTCATACTCCTTCTGCAAATTGCTTGCAAACTCCTCATAGCTTTCATTGGCCATCACCGTCAAGATATTCAGATTGGCATCATACTGCCTTTCCCCCGTCTGATTGACACACAGGCGCAGGCCACGGCCAATTTCCTGACGCTTCTTGATGGTGCTCTTGGTTTCATTCAGAGTACAAATCTGGAACACATTGGGATTGTCCCAGCCCTCCCGCAGGGCAGAGTGAGAAAAGATGAAGCGAATTTTGCAGTCAAAGGACAGCAGTCTTTCCTTGTCCTTCATGATGAGATTGTAGGTGCTATCATCTGCCGCCGTAGAACCACTGGTATCCTTCCAATGTCCCGGCTCATTCTTCTTGCCCTTATCAGCAGAGAAGTAGCCGTCATGGGTAAGCTCGGCCTCGTCTTCTTCATTGTGCAGGCTGTGCCACAAATCGTGATACTTGGGACGGCGAATCACATCCTGATAGATTTCTTCAAACCACTTGGCATACTTGCCTTTTACGGCGTTGCCCTCAGCATCATATTCACGGTAGTTGGCCACCCGGTCGATGAAAAACAGAGAAAGAACCTTTATCCCCTTGGGATTCAGCTCCAGCTCCTTGTTCAAATGCTCCTCAATGGTCGCCCGCATCTGCTGACGCTTCATCTCATCATCGTGGACAGTGCCGATAGGCTTGCCCAGACGAAGAATATCGCTGCAGCTGGTGAAGTCCATGTACTCATTGCCTTCTCCGCAGTAAATATCCTTGACGATATAGCCCTCGTATACATCACGGCCACCGGATTTTTCATAGAGGTCATCCCCCTGCTTCACGGTAACGGCTTTCCGCTGGACAACACCCTTTTTGTTCTGCACATCCATTTCCACCCGGGCCGTGATGGGAGATTTCTTGTTGTTGACAGATTTCAGGAGCAGATAGGCTTCGTTGTGGTCATCCTGGGTAGCAAAGCTCTCCACCTCGATACCCTTGACCAGCTTCTTGGCAAAGCTATCTACGGCGTTTAGGCGGTAGAGTTTGTTCTCCACACGGATAGGCGTTGCGGAGTAGCGGATAGTACAGAGAGGGTTCAGAGATTCAACCGCCTCCACCTGGGCATCGGTACTGATGGTGGACTGCGGTTCGTCAATCACGACAATGGGCTTGGTTTCGCGAACCAAATCAATGGGCTTGGACTCGCCAAACTTCTTGTCATTGTAACGGTTAATCAAGTTTAGGTCATTCTGGAAGGAATTGATGGTCATGACCATGATCTGTATATCGCTCGCCGTGGCAAAATCGCGGATTTTCTCGATATGCTTGCCATCATAGACAAAGGCATCATAATTCACATTGCTATATAGCCCCCGGAAATGCTCACGGGTTATCTCAATGGTCTTCTGCACACCTTCCTTGATGGCTACGCTGGGCACCACGATGATGAACTTGGTAAAGCCGTAGGCTTTATTCAGTTCCAGCAAGGTACGCAGGTAAACATAGGTCTTGCCGGTGCCGGTTTCCATCTCAATATCCAGATTCAATTTATGGTTAGGCAAAGCCTTGGACTGTGGCAGGCCATACCGCAGCTGAACTGCACGAATATTGTTCAGCAAATCTTCCCCATCAAGCATCAGCCGATTGCCAATGCCCTGCCCCAAGGTCAGTTGCTGGCTTTCACTGCCAAAGCCCAATGTCATCTGCTCATTCGTAATATCAGCCACAGTAAACAAGGACTGTTTCGGCGTTTGTCCCTGAAATACATCACGAACAGCGGCAATAGCTTCCTGCTGGTAGTCGAGGGCAGCATCAAATTTCAGTTTCATCGTCCCTCACCTCACACGCACACAAAGCTGTCTTCATCAAGGCCTGCCGCTTTCAGCGTTTCCTTGACGTTGGTCTTGTCCATATCCGAGGCAAAGCCCGTATCACGGAATACCACCTGCCAAAGATCCGACTCATATTCCTCATGCAGTTTCACCACGGCTTCAGCTACAGCAGTAGTAATCTTCTGCCCCAGACAAATCATCAGGGCACCGCCGCCGATAATGTAGACCGTTTCTCCGGCAGCCTGTTCTTCCTCTACCTGGCACGTCAGCTCCAGTCCCATTTTGAGCATGATTTCATAGAGCACATCATGCTCCGTGCGGTCAGGCAGGAAATTGTCCGTGGCTTGTTGCAAAGTCATCACCAAATCATCCGGCTGAGGATTCCATTTCTGCAGATTGGAGCTGTCCAGCTTAAAGACCTTAAAGCCAATATCTAAATCAGCCGCCTTATCGCCAGCTTCTGCCTTTATTTTATCCCCGGCACGACGAATACGTTCTTTGCCAATTTCGCAGATATTTTTGTAACCTGACTTGTAGGCTTCACTCTTTTTGTTAGTTGACTCAGGAAGCTGTACCATAATGAATTTACGGTGACCACCATCTTCGACGTTTAATTGCATAACAGCATGGGCAGTTGTAGCCGACCCAGAGAAAAAATCCATTACAATATCTTCACTTTGAACAAATCCTAGAAACAGCAATTTATTCAAAAGGCTAGTCGGTTTTGGCGTATCGAATGGAATATTATTGAAAATGCTTTGCAATTCTTTACTAGCCACAGTAGTAGTTCCTATCTTATCTCCAGAAAACCAGCTATTATCAATAGATCCAAAATCTTTCTTTTCATTATAAAAAGATTTCATTTGTGGCCGCCCATTACCGTTTCTTCCAAAAATGATTCTTCCATCAGCTAAGGCACTGGAAAATTTTTCTTGTGAAATTCTCCAGCACCTCCCACTAGGTGGGAGGTGCTGTTCTCCTGTCTTAGGATTTGTCACCGGATATGTGAGATTCGGTCTTACATTTGGTGCATCAAACGGGTCTGCCTTCCATAAGCCTCGCGGGTCATTATCTGGGTTATCAAATTTATCCTTATCTAACGGTAACGGCCGAAATACAAATGAATCTCTTTCATACCATTTATTTGCATTTCCCTCCTTTAATCTTCTATTCTCTAAACGACGTTTTCTTGCATATACCAGTAAATACTCATGATTAACACTTAAATCAGTATCATTTTGCATTGACAATCTTGATTGCCAGGGTATGCATGCAGCAAGATTATTTTCACCAAACGCCTCGTCACAAATGCGTTTAAGATTCCCTTGTTCATTATCATCTATACTAATAAAAATAACGCCATCATCCGTCAGCAGATTTCTTGCTAATCTCAAGCGAGGATACATCATATTCAGCCAATTTGTATGAAACCGTCCATTTGCTTCTGTATTAGTATCAATCTTATCACCTTCATCATTAACTTGTCCTGTAAGTTCCTTGTAATTCTCTATATTATCCCTAAAGTCATCTTTATAGACAAAATCACTACCCGTATTATACGGCGGGTCAATATAAATCATCTTCACTTTCCCATAATAGGATTTCTGCAACAGCTTCAATACTTCCAGATTATCCCCTTCGATATAGAGATTTTCCGTATTGTCCCAATCCTTGCTTTCCTCCTTACAGGGACGCAAAGTTCCCATAGAAGGTGTTTGAGACAAGCGCAGTGCCTTGCCCTTGCCATTCCATTTAAAGCTATACCTTTCCTGTTCATCATCTACAAAATCGCCCAGCAGCTGCCGCAGGACATCAAAATCTATTTTCCCTTCCTCAAAAGCCTCCGGGAAAAGCTGCTGCATGGCTTTCAGATTTTCCTCTGTGATATTCATGGACTCGCCTGTTAATTTCTTCATTGCGAATTGCTCCCTCTATTCCATTATGCTTTTCTGTTCTCGTTTCAGTTTCTGCAAGCGGGTATTCAGCTCCATCTTGCGATTAAACTGACTCTCCTTCTTCATCTGAATGCGCAGGCTGTTCATTTCCTGCTCGATAGCTTGGAGCCGTGCCACTTTCTCTCTGGCCTCGTCACCAGATATTTCCTCCACAGCCACAGACAAGGCTGACAAGTGACTTTTGCTGATAGCATCAAACCAGGCTTCATACAAAACACAGAAATTAGCAGCCATCATTTTGTTTAGTGCCATGTCCTGCCAGAATTTGTCATCTTCTGCCAACCACGCCGTACTTTCCACCTCAGTCAGCGTCATGCGTTCACTGTCAGCCTGACTCTGGCGCAGCCTGCCCATATGGAGCTGCACCTTATCCCCCAGGCGGAAGAATAACAGCATGGGATAAGGAATTGCCCGCATGATTACCTCGGACAGCCGCTTTAGCTGCTTTTCCTCCCGCAGATTGACTTCCAGCACTTCTATCTCCGGATAATCCCTCTCTCCATCGCTGAAAGGCTGTATAAAAGTATTTTCCGTTTTCAAGGCAAAGAGCCAGCGGATTTTCTCCACATGCTCAAAAAGTTTCTTGTCTGCCGTTGATAAGTCACCATTATCATAAAACTGCTTCTTGGCAACCACCCTGTCAATCCACGCTGCAGAAGGCAAACCCATTATCTCGTAAATATTCATAGGCCACCTCACTTCAATATCAGGAAAGCCACCAACTCAAAATCAGCCATGCCATCATCTACATTCTGCGGTACAGCTGTGCCGCCTTTGCTAAAGAGACTGGCTACGCCCACTTCCTGCTTCTTGCCGATCAAATCTTCAATGGTCTTTTGCAACAAAGCAGAATATCTATCCATATATCTGCCGTGTTTGGTTTCCCGATTGAATACCTCTGCTAAATCCTTGGCCACAGTTTTCTGCCCCGAACAGAATTTCTTCAGATAATCCAACACCTGCTTGCCCTGCAGGAAATTGGCCTGCACTTCCCCCTCATCGGTAATATAGGCCAGATAGTAGGGAAACAGTGCGTTTTGTTCCTTGGTCTGTCTGGCACCTTTGATTTGCCGCAGGACAAAGATTACACCAGGCTTTACCGCATCACGCAAATTATCCGAGATATGAGCAAGGGCATACAAACCGCTGGGAGCATTTGCTAGTTCTGCCTCATGCTCCTTCATATATTCCATCAAATCAATCTTGAAGTCATTGAAGGTTAGATCTGTAATGGAAATACCGCCAGAAATATCTTCCAAATCCACCACTTCATTCTGAAGTTTCTGCAACTGTTTCTTGCGATACTCCAAATCGTTCATTTCCTTGGAGGTCTGTTCATCAATGATATTTTCTTCTCCAGTGGCAGAAACATCTAAAAGCACCATGCGTCCTTTGACCCGCTCTGCAAGGTCAATGTAGGCATCGAGGTCGTCAGTGGGCCAAAAGTTCAATAGCTGGATAACCTCATTTTTCGAGCCAATGCGGTCAATTCGTCCAAACCGCTGAATAATGCGTACAGGATTCCAGTGTATATCGTAGTTAATCAGATAATCACAGTCCTGCAAATTTTGACCTTCGGAAATACAATCAGTAGCAATCAAAATATCAATTTCTTCCTGCATATCCGGGAATATGCTTTGGCCAGATTTTGATATAGGCGAAAACAAGGTAAGCACCGTATTGAGGTCAGAAAGTTTTATGCTGCGTTTTAACGATGAAGGAATGGGTATGGTAGACTTGTTCGTGCCTGTACCGCCCGTTACCAAAGCCGTATAAATTCCCAATGGTTCCATCTGCGGTGCGATATTTTCATACAGATATTCTGCAGTATCGGCAAAGGCTGTAAAAATAATCAGCTTGCCATTACCTGCATTGATGGGATTCTGTATTTTATCTGCTATTCTGCTTTTGAGGGTCTGCAGTTTATTATCCCGCCTTGGCGTAATAACCGTGGCACTTTGCAGTATTTGCCTGAGTTCTGCTAAATCAATTTCCAAATCCTGCCGCCATTTGATCAAATCCATATCCTGCAATAACACTTTGACCTTGCTGCCGAAAACCAAATCGCCAATGTCCAGGCCTTCCTCATCAAAGTCCAGTTCCTCGATATTCAAATCCGCATGATACTCCCCTTCATGCTTTGCAATGATTTCCAGGGTATGCTCTATTCGCTGGGAAATCTTCTCCACCGTCAGCACAAAGGAATGAATTGAGCTTTCCATGCGTTTCAGAAGATTTACCCGCATCAAGTGAATAAGCTGATTCTCACGGTCAATCTGCCGGAATACGCTGCGTCCATCCCCTACAGTCATATCGTAACGACTTTCATACGAATGACGTTTATTCGGACGTACATAGCGGAGAGGTGCATATAGGCCCAATGTCAGGCGGTTGATCATCTTATTGACTTCGCCAATGGGCGGAAACTCACCCAGGGTATCAATTTCCGGACACTCGTTAATCGGTTTCAACCGTGTGGGGAATCTACCGATTTCCGCCACATTGTAATACTTCTCAATATGCTTGCGAGAGCGGGCAATGGTCAGAGTATCCAGCAGTTTGAAATACTCCAGATCCATCATTTCCACGAAGGCCTTAGTTGTACGCTCCCTTTCAGGCAATTCTGACCAACGGTTGAAAACCATCTGCGCTTTCCGCAGAGTTGTTTCTATATTGGGAATCCCTGCGGGCTTCAGGGCATCATTCCTACCCTCCGTGATGAAGGCAATCTGATTTTTGATATCGTTCATGCGATTGTTGACTGGCGTTGCCGACAGCATCAGCACCTTGGTCTTGACGCCTGCCTTGATGATATCTTCCATCAGCCGTTCATAACGGGTCTTGCGGTCTTTGTGGGGAATATTATTGCGGAAGTTATGACTTTCGTCTATCACGATGAGATCGTAATTCTCCCAATTCAGCGTAGACAGGTTGATGGCCCCGGAAAGGCCTTTGTAGCGGCTTAAATCCGTATGATTCAACACATCATAGTTGAACCTGTCAGCTGCAAAGATATTCCGCTTGTCATTCTGAGTGTATATCGTCCAGTTCTCCCGCAGTTTCTTGGGTGCCAGCACCAGCACCCTGTCATTGCGCAGTTCGTAATACTTGATGATGGCCAGTGCCGTAAAGGTCTTGCCCAGGCCTACGCTATCCGCAATGATGCAGCCACCGTATTTTTCTATCTTGTCAATGGCCCCCATCACTCCGTCACGCTGGAACTTGTAGAGCTTATTCCAGATCAGTGACTCCTTGATGCCAGTCTTGGTCTTGATGATGGTTTCTTCCGTCAGTTCTCCCAGATAGGCTTCAAAGATATGATAGAGAGTAATGAAGTAGATGGCCTCCGGCGTATTTTCCTTGTAGAGCACCTCCATTTCAGAAAGCACCTTTTCTGTCACATCTTCCACTACGGCGGGATTGTTCCATATTCCCTCAAAGAGCTGCAGGAACCCCTGGGTCATGGTTCTCCCGTACATGCAGGTATTGGCATCATTCCGCGCCGAGGGTGTAATCCCCAGACCATCACTGGAAAAGTCCACCGTCCCCTGAATGGCAATGTCCTTTTCCGGGTCAACACTCTCCACATAGGCCAGCCGCATCTGTGCAGGATTGTTTTCCCGATAAGACTTGATGCTGACTTTCTTCCTCAGCCACTGCGCACAATCCTTAGCAATAGCAGATTGCGTCAACTTATTTCGCAGCTTCAACTCAAATTCGTTGCCGAACAGCCTGTTGCCCAACTCACGATGGGCAATATAGAATTCCCGCTGGAAATCCCTTTCCTGCTTGAGATACGACGGCGTAGTAAAGATAAAACGCAGCTCGTCTATCTGAGACAGCTCTTTTTTCAGTTCTTCATAGGCGTAGATGGTGAAGTATGCTGAAATTACAGACATTTTAGCTCCTGGCTCTATTCCCTGGCGAAGCTCATCAATCACCCGCCCCTGCTGTTTGTTGTCCAGTATCTTAGGTGGTCGCATAAACTCTCCCCCTGCGTAAATTTTATGAGTAGCAGAGATACCTATTTCGCATAGTTTAATTATATATTCGTTTTTCGAATATATCAAATGACTTTTTATTCACTAAATAGATAAAAAAGCCATTAGTCACCTATCATTAACACAGGGTGATGAAAATGTCTTTCGGCGATAGACTGAAAAGCTATAGAAAATATCACAATTACAGTCAGTGCCAGATGGCTCAAAAACTTGGTATCAGCCAGTCTGTGTATAGCAGATACGAGTCCGGGGGGCTTGAGCCTTCCATAACTACTCTAAAGAAGATATCCATTTGTCTCAATGTTTCTATTGATTACTTGTTAGAAAATTATGAGGATTATAGTTCTCAGGACATAGTTGACTTTGAATATTACATTCTCCACGGCAACTACTCCCTATACTCAAAAACACCTACCCCCGATGACCGGCAGATGATCAGCACCATCATCAAGGCCATCTTTGACCACAGCAAATTCCGTGCGAAATAGGACTTCGCCTCCCTAAAGGGACTAGCTTCGCGTCGCTACGCCCTTACACGAAATCTAATCTACCACGGCGCCTTGCGGCCTGTGCTCGCTAAGATTTCACAGCAAAAAAGCCAGCAACAACCAGTGAGGTCTCCCCTCACGGTTGTTGCTGGCTCTTTGCTGTTCTGACAAAAACTCTCACAATATCTGCAGGACAAAAGCACTACTAGCCAGCAGTGCAACGCTAATCATTTCCTTTTATTACCACCTGCTATTCACCAATGCTGTTGCCTTGTCATTTGTGAGAGCATAGTTCTCTACAATCTGCTCTATAACTGCATCTTTGCTTAGCTTCAGCTTTTTGAGCATTGAAACTGCCTTAAGTATAGCATCATTGCGGGCTTCTTCCTTCATATCTTCAATGGCCTTGCACACAT
Organism: Pseudoselenomonas ruminantium; assembly: GCA_902780915.1. Taxonomy (GTDB): domain Bacteria; phylum Bacillota; class Negativicutes; order Selenomonadales; family Selenomonadaceae; genus Selenomonas_B; species Selenomonas_B ruminantium_B. The sequence goes on from CACZHK010000011.1 coordinate 29,887, forward strand.
TGACCGCCTCCTCTCCCACAGGGATGTTGAAATCTACATTTGAACAAATGCTGATAGTCTGAGCCGCTAGACGAGACAAGCTAGTATAACAGGGATTTTCTTCCAGGAGCTTGGTCAAGCCATCCTTGTCGCCAGAGTGCTTGATGAATTTCAGCACATCCCTCAAATCAGATTTGAAAATGCCCAGTTCCTCGTCGCTCATCAAGGAAGGAGACACGAGGTTTACCTTGTAATCCGCCACATATTGCAACAACCGAGGGTTTATTCCCTCAGAGTACATTTCCCGCAATGACAATGGCGCATCCCAAGGCTCCGCCCCCCAATGAATAACAATTGTTATCACAGGCAGCACTCTATCCTCACGATGGAAACCGCTCAAAAATTCTGCCGTGTCTTTGCCGTAATCGCCTGCCTGACGGTAGGAGCGGGACGCCGCTTCCACCTGGCCTATCAGGGACAGGACATCATAAAGCATATTTCTTATGGGCATAGCGGTATGGACTTTGCTCTGATTTTCCACACCAAGTAGGCAATAAGCCGCCTTACCGTCAGTTTTCAAGAGCATTTTCAAAAGATCTCTGTCCTTTTGTACGGGATTTGCCGTTCCATCTTTGCCATATGGCAGAGCAATGCTGGCTGTGTCCATTTCCCGCAAATTTTCGGGTTTGATGACTTCCTCGCCTCCGAAACAATAACCGTTAAAAAGGTCAGCAAACTGTCTTGGCTGCTTCATGTATTCTTTAGTGACGGAATCTTTATCACTCAAAGGTTGGCACCCCGTTTCATATTTATTCTTAGTTATATTGTACTACGATTTGGGGGCGAATCAAGCCCTATTGAACCACTACATCAGAGCCATCTCTTACCATAGCAAACTCTGTAAGAAGTAGTATTTCTCTCTATGCCATTTACACAGCATCAAAACTTCCTCTAGCCAAATCCGCCCATTTGAAGTATAATTCTATCTTGATTTCAATATAAGGAGCATAACATCAACATGCCTATCTTACAAAAACTGCGGAGCAATCCTGACCTTGCGGTGGCTCTGTTCTTTGCCCTTCTCACCAGCCTTGCCACTCCCCCGGAGGCGACGGAGCTTTTGGAGCGCATCAACCTTCCTTTGCTGGGGCTGCTGCTGTTCCTGATGTGCATCGTGGCAGGGCTGCGGCTCAGTGGCTTCTTTGCCGCCATCTTCCACAGGCTTTTCCGGGAGCGCGCTTCCGGCAGGAGCCTGGGGCGCTTCTTTATCTTCAGCTGCTACTTCAGCTCCATGCTCATAACCAACGATGTGGCCCTCATCATCTTCGTGCCCCTGGCCATCCTAACTTTTACCGAAGCCAGGCGCATCCGACTCATCGTCCCCACGGTTTCCTGGCAGACCATTGCCGCCAACTTGGGCAGCATGCTGACTCCCATAGGCAATCCCCAGAATCTCTTCATCTACTCCCACTACGGCCTCACTCCCACGGAATTCTTTTCCATCACCACCCCTGTAGTGCTCCTCAGCGGCGCAGCTATCTACCTGGGCACCTGCCTGCTGCCTGACGGTGAAGTAAATCTTCCTGACAGCAAAAGGGATGCCCTGCCGTGGAAAAGCATCATTCCCCTGCTGCTGCTCTTTGCCCTGTGCCTGCTGCATGTGCTGCACCTTGTGTCCTTCCCTCTACTGGCAGCCATAGTCCTGCCCGGGCTGGCCCTGCTTGACCGCAGGCTCTTCCTTGAGGCCGATTACAAGCTCCTGCTGCTCTTTGCCCTGCTCTTCATCGGCGTAGGCAATCTCAGCCAGATTCCCCTGTTTCAAAGCTGGCCTGCCCAGGCTCTGGCAGGAAATGAATTCTGGCTCTCCCTGCTCCTGAGCCAGCTGCTCAGCAATGTGCCTGCCACGGTGCTGCTCTCCGGCTTCACGGATGCCTACACGCCCCTGCTCCTGGGGGTGAACATCGGCGGCCTGGGCACCATCATAGCCTCCATGGCCAGCGTGATTTCCTTCAAAGCCTATATGCAGACGCGCTTCAGCAAGCCCGGCTACTATCTCCGCTCTTTCACCGGCAGCAACTTGGCTATCCTGCTCCTGTTGCTCCTGTTCTATCATTTCCACCAACCCCTGCATTGAAAAAGCAGCAAGACCACCTGCACTCAGACGGTCTTGCTGCTTTTTTTCTTGTTTTCCCTAGCGGTTTCAAAGCTGTGACCTAAGCCTCCAGGAAGCCCCCAGTGACTGCACCAGATGATTGAGGTCCTCAGCGGATTTCACTGGCAGGACACAGCTGCTGCCGCAGTCCTGGCACTGGAGCACGATGCTCTCTCCCGTAAGCCCGGCACTCACTTCCTGTGAGCCGCAGGGGCAGGAAAGATCTCCGTGGGCTGCCAGTTCGTGAACCCTGGTGAGCCCCTCCAGGAGAATCTGCTGCCGCTCCAGGAAGCGGTCTCCATCCCCCGGATGCATGGAATCATACTCGGCGTCATTGAAATCAAGGAACTCGGCTATATCCTGCCAGCGGCCTATATAACCAAGCTCAAAGTGATCATGATGGCAATAGAGCTTCTCAAAGCGCAGTCTCTTCAGCTGGTGCCAGCTGTACTGCTGATGGCTGATGCCACCGCAGACGCCGCAGTGTATGGTGAGCCCCAGACCGGCCTTAGGGCGCAGGATAGTCTCCCCCATCCGCTCCCCACAAGCTCCGCAGCGAAGTTCCTGACGCTGCCGCCCGGAGAACAAAGGCACATCCAAAAGCTGCACTTTGCCACAGCGCTGACAGTACAGTGCCACCGAGCAAAGCGTATCAATAAGCATCCCTGTTCCTCCTCCCCTCAGAAACGGGCAACAGGATATGAATCTCCGTGGTCTTCCCTGAGCGGAGTCTTGCCTGTAAACCAAGCATCGGCACATCTTCAATCCGATGCTTTCTTTGCTAGATATTTCGCCAAGGAAATAAAAAAATCCTTCTCACTTCTGACGGCTTCTGAATTAAATTTAAAAAGGCGCAAGCCTTTTTGAGACTTGCGCCTTGAGCGTAATTTTTAATTTTCCAGAGAAGCCTTGACGAATTTGCTGAACAGCGGGTGCGGATTGTTGGGGCGGCTCTTGAGCTCAGGATGGAACTGGGCAGCCACGAACCAGGGATGGTCCTTCACCTCCACGATTTCCACCAGGCTGTCATCGGGCAGGGTGCCGGCGATGACCAGGCCACGCTCGGTAAGGGCCTGGCGGTACTCGTTGTTGAACTCGTAGCGGTGGCGGTGACGCTCGCTGATTTCCAGCTTGCCATAGGCTTCCTCGGTATGAGTGCCCGGGGTCACCTTGCAGGGATAAGCTCCCAGGCGCATGGTGCCGCCCTTCTGCACGATGCCCTGCTGAGACTCCATAAGGTCGATGACCGGATGCTTGGTCTCGGGATTGAACTCGGAGGAATGGGCATCCGTCATGCCGCAGACGTGGCGGGCAAACTCGATGACGGCGCACTGCATGCCCAGGCACAGGCCCAGGAAGGGAATCTTGCGCTCACGGGCGTACTGGATGGCCTTGATCTTGCCTTCCACGCCCCTGTCGCCGAAGCCGCCGGGCACCAGGATGCCCTTGCAGCCCACAAAGATCTCATCAAGGTCAGTCTCGGGATCTTCAATCTTCTCGGCGCTGACCCAGTTGATCTTCACCGTGGCATCATTGTCAATGGCGCCGTGATGGAGGGCCTCAGTGACGGAGATATAGGCATCGGGCAGCTCCACATACTTGCCTACCACGGCAATCTTGACCTTCTTCTGGGGATGGTTGATCTTGTAGACCATCTTCTCCCAGCCCTCCATATTGGCAGGGCCGTAGTTCATGGCCAGCTTGTTCAGCACAATGCGGTCAAGGCCTTCCTCCTGCATCATGAGGGGCACTTCGTAAATGGTGGAAGCGGTGCGGTTCTCGATGACGGCCTCGGGGTCAACATCGCAGAACATGGCAATCTTGCGCTTCATGTCGGCAGGAATGGGCTTTTCCGTGCGGCATACCAGGATATCCGGCTGGATGCCGATGCCCCGCAGCTCCTTGACGCTGTGCTGGGTGGGCTTGGTCTTCAGCTCGCCTGCGGCGGAGATATAGGGCAGCAAAGTCACATGGATGTAGAGCACATCATTCTTGCCCACTTCCTTCTTCACCTGGCGGATGGCCTCCAGGAAAGGCTGGCTCTCGATATCGCCCACGGTGCCGCCGATTTCCGTGATGACCACATCGGCGCCATCGGCATTGGCCACATCGTAAACCCGTTGCTTGATCTCGTTGGTGATATGCGGGATGACCTGCACAGTGGAGCCAAGATAGTCACCATTGCGCTCCTTGTTCAGCACAGACCAGTAGACCTTGCCCGTGGTGATGTTGGAGTTCTTGGTGAGGTTGATATCGATGAAGCGCTCATAGTGACCCAGGTCCAGGTCAGTTTCGGCACCATCGTCCGTTACGAACACTTCACCATGCTGGTAAGGGCTCATGGTACCCGGATCAATGTTGATGTAGGGGTCGAACTTCTGGATGGTGACCTTGATGCCGCGGCTTTTCAGCAGACGGCCCAAAGATGCTGCCGTGATGCCCTTGCCCAGTGAGGAAACCACACCACCGGTGACGAAAATATACTTTGCCATTGGAAGCCTCCTATATAGAACTGTAAAAACTCAAGCGCACTATGAAAGGGACCTTCCCTTACTCCTGGATGCTCTCCAGCTTCTTCTTGCGGGCGCTGCTGGCCTTGGCTGCGGCCTTGGAGCTGCTGCCGGCAGCGGAGGAGCTGCGCACATGGCGCTTCACCTCGGGGGGATTCCACTCGGTGAGGCCCCACTGGCCGTCACCTTCGTACTGGAAGCGGCTGTCCATGTTGATGAGGGTGTAGACCTCGGAAATAGCGGCAGACAGGGACTGCACAGGCTTGCGCTTCTTGTCGATGACATCCAGCACCAAATCCTTGTAATACATAGTCTGGCCGGCCTGGTTGAGAACGTGGTATGCTACATCCACTTCGGAACTGTTGACAAAATCCATCTAAAAATCCTCCTAAATACTTGCGGTATATTTGCGCTATATTACATGTGCTCAGGAGCAGAAACTCCCAGAAGTCCAAGAGAATGCTTGATAACATGGGCCGTGACCGTCACCAGGGCCAGCCTGGCCTCAGCCAAGGGTGCGTCCACGCCTACGATGCGGCACTTGTTGTAGAAGCTGTGGAAAAGGGCAGCCAGGTCATAGCTGTAGCGGGCAATGCGCTGGGGAGCGTAGTCGGCGGCAGCCTTCTCCACTTCCTCGGGATAGGACTCGATCTTCTTGATAAGGTCAATCTCGCTTTCGTCCGTGAGCAGCTCAAGATTCACGCTGTCCGTGAGCTTCAGCCCCGTTTCTTCTGCCTGACGGAAGATGCTGCAGATGCGGGCGTGGGCGTACTGGATGTAGTACACTGGGTTGTCGTTGGACTTCTTCTTCGCCAGGTCAAGGTCGAAATCAAGCTGGCTGTCCAGGGAGCGCATGAGGAAGAAGTAGCGGGCAGCATCGGTGCCCACTTCCTCCATGAGCTCGTTCAGCGTCACGCTCTGGCCCGTACGCTTGCTCATCTTCACCAGCTCGCCGCCGCGATAGAGGGCTACCATCTGCAATAGCAGCACCGTGAGCTTTTCGGAGTCATGTCCCAGGGCATCCATGGCAGCCTTCACGCGGCACACATAGCCATGATGATCGGCACCCCAGATGTTGATGAGACGGTCAAAGCCCCGCTCGTACTTGTTGTGATGGTAGGCAATATCTGCTGCCAGATAGGTAGGCACGCCGTTGTCGCGGATGACTACCCGGTCCTTGTCGTCCCCGTAGGCGGTGGACTTCAGCCAGAGGGCGCCGTCCTGCTCGTAGATATTGCCGTTGTCCTGCAGGATCTTCACGGCGGCTTTCACAGCCTCCGGGTGCAGGGTGCGCTCGCTGAACCACTTGTCAAAGGTCACCTGGAAGGCCTCCAGGTCTTCCTTCAGGGCGGCCAGCTTCTCAAGATAGGCCAGATCCTTGAAGATTTCCAGGCGCTCTGCCTCCTCCATCTTCAGGTATTTGTCCCCGTCCTTCTTGATGATGCGCTCAGCCGTATCAATGATGTCGGCACCGTGGTAGCCATTCTCCGGGAACTCCACTGCCACACCGAAGTGCTCCAGATAGCGGGCGTTGACGGAGAGGGCCAGATTGTCCATCTGGTTGCCTGCGTCATTGATGTAATACTCGCTTTCCACGGGATATCCTGCCGCCCGGAGGATATTCACCAGGGCAGAGCCTGCAGCAGCCCCGCGGCCATGGCCCACGTGCAGGGGGCCGGTGGGGTTGGCGCTGACATACTCCACCTGGATCTTCGGGGCATCCTTCCGGGGCAGCTGGCCAAAGGCCTCCCCTGCCGCCAGGATTTTGGCAAAATCATCGTAGAGCACATTGCCCTTCAGATAGACATTGAGGAAGCCCGGCCCTGCAATCTGCGTGTGGTCCAACCAGCTGTTATCCCCGTTCTCCAGACGCTCGGCAATGGCCTCGGCAATCTGCCGGGGTGCCTTATGGAACACTCTGGCAGACTGCATGGCGATATTGGTGGCAAAATCACCATACTCCTTCTGGGGGGGCACCTCCAGATTGATTTCAGGCAGCTCGCCTGCTGGCAGGGCACCGTCAGTGATGGCCTGCTGGGCGGCCTTTCTGATAGCTTCACACAAGAGATCCTTGATTTCCAAAATAAATCCCCCTAAAACTTCATTTATATTAAGGTTAATATCAATCAATCTGCGCAACCTCGATGAAGAGGCTGTTCTGGCTTTGATGGACACCCTCCACCGCCAGGCTGTATTCCACCGTGAGCTTCTTGGTATCTGTGGAAAAATCCATGCCCAAAAATTCCGTGCGCACAGTCAGGTTCAAGCTCCCTATGGGCGTGCGGTAAGGGCTGCGGCTTTCGCGACGGGGCATGAACTCCAGGGTCTGCTCCACGGCACCGTGCCGCAGGAGAGTGAGCTTTTCCTCATCGAACTTCAAGGTGGTGGAAACCTTCCCCACCTCAGAGAGTCCCTCTTCCTCATAGAGGACATAATGCTTGCCCCCTCGGAAAATATAGCGTCCCCTGGCCTCTGTCCGAATGGTGTTTTCTTCTCCCTCAGGAGTTTTCTGCACCCCTCTGACTTTCACCAGCACTGGGTTCATTTCCTTCATTAAAGCCCCCCTCTCCTGCAAACAATACTGTTCCTTATTATAGCTTATGAAAGCCTGCTTGCCAACAAAAATTTGAACAATGATGGCATAAATGATGGTATAATAAACCTTATCCTAAGGAGGAATCTATATGCACCAGTATTTATTCTATATAGGGAACTTTCCTATCCGCAGCTATGGACTCGTCATCTCCCTCTCCATCATTCTGGCCACAGGGGTGGGCTACTTCCTGGCCAAGAAGGAAAGAAAAGGCTACGAGAAACATATCGTGGATCTTGGCATCTACTGCGGCATCGCCGGACTTATCGGAGCGCGGCTCTGGGATGTGTTCTTCTTTGACTGGGACTACTACTCCCACCATCTGACGGAACTCTTCGCCGTCTGGCAGGGAGGCATGGCCATCCAGGGCGGCGTGCTGCTGGGGGTGCTCACGGGTGTTTATTATTGCCAAAAGCACGATCTCCCTACTCTGGAACTCATGGATATCCTTGCTCCCGCTATCATCTTGGGGCAGGCTTTGGGGCGCTGTGCCAATCTTCTCAACGGTGATGCCTTCGGCGCCCCCACAGGCGGCAGCTTCGGCCTGCTCTACCCCGATACCACCCTGGCCTACCGCACTTACGGCAGCCAGCCCCTGTGGCCTGCTGAGGTCTGGGAAGGGCAGCTTGACATAGTCATCTTTGCCCTGCTCCTGATGTTCCGCAGCCATCGCCACGCCAGGGGCCAATGCTTCGCCCTCTATGTCTTTCTCTACAGCGCTGCCCGCTTCTGCCTGGAATTCCTGCGGGGTGACTACACAGATAAGGTGTTGGGCCTGTTCACCAGCGCCCAGACCACCAGCCTCCTGCTCATGCTCCTTTCCCTGCTGGCCTTTGCAGGCGCCCAGCTTTATGCACGGAGGCAGCGGAAAAGGCGCCGACTTTCTCCCATCATTGCTGCCACCAGCAAGAAAAAGAAGGAATCTGACATTGATTGACGAACTAATATAAGATGCGGTATAATTTTTTCTATGACTATATAAAAAGGAGGGTTTGGTTCGTGAAACTCAATGCAAGACACCTGACGGTGGATTTGTATAACTGCAAGAACAGTCAGCTTACCGACATAGAGCTCATCAAGGAAACCCTGAAGAAAAGCCTCTCCCTGCACGGAGCCAGTCTCATCAGCCTTTGCTGTGAAAAAGTTGGGGAAGGCCATCACGCCCTGATGGGCATTTGGGAGGAAGGCCATATTTCCCTGCAAATCTACGGCGAACTGAGATATGTGGCCATGGACATCTTCCTCTGCAAGGAAAATGCCCAGCCCGAGGCCATCTCCAAGGCCATGCGCGCCTTCTTCAAGCCGGACAAGACCAAGACCACTCTCCTCAAGCGCGGAGACTTCACTTCTGCGAAGGAAATCAAACCCAAGGTCAAGACCCATGTGGCTCCCCTGCGCAAGATACACAACACCGGTGCCAAAGTCATCCGCATCCTGGCCCGCCGCAACAACAACTGATAATGCCAAGAAACCGCCCTCGGGCGGTTTTTATCTAAGCCTGACCTCTAAGGAGTGTGTACTTTGGACAATCCCGACCCTAATAGTTGGCTCAAAATCATCATCGCCCTTCTCGCCCTGCTCTTTTTCTTTGCCTTCGCCGCCTGCCTCACCCTCACCCTCAGAGGCTACCTGCCCAAGGCCAGCGACGACGAGGATGAAGAATCCCACCTGTTGCCCCGGGCAGTCAAATGCCTCTCGACCCTCTCCGCTCCCTGGCTCATCTTCACTGCCGGCCTGGCCAAGCTCCTGCTGCTGCTCTCGGGTCACACGCCCCAGAACCAGGAAAGCGTCACTGAGGACGAGGTCAAGGACCTCATCGAGCAGGGCACGGAAGAAGGCACCTTTGAGAAGACTGAGCAGGCCATGGTGGACAATATCTTCCACATGAGCGACCAGACCATCTACGCCCTCATGACTCCCAGGCCCCAAATGCTCTGGCTGGATCTGGCAGACCCCTTGAAGCACAATCTGCGCCTGATAAGGGAGACCGCCCAGACGGTGTTCCCCGTGGGCAGGGACAGCCTGGATGACTTCTGCGGCGTGCTCTATGCCAAAGAACTTTTAGATGCCAGCCTCTCCCGCAAGCCGCTGGACCTTGCCCAGTACATACACAAGCCCATCTTCGTGCCCCGTTCCATGGAAACCTTCCGGGTGCTGGAAAAGATGAAGGACAGTGACATCCACGAGGCCATGGTGCTGGACGAATACGGAGGCGTAGTAGGCTTCGTGACCCTCACGGACATCTTGGAAGAAATCATCGGCGACACCATCACGAATGGTGAGCCGGATCTGCCCCAGCTCACCATTCGTGATGATCACTCCTGGCTGGTGGATGGCCTCTACTCCATCGACGATTTCAAGGAGCGCTTCGACATCGAAGAACTCCCCGACGAAGACCATGACCACTACCAGACCATGGGCGGCTTCCTCACCTCCTACTTCGGCTATATCCCCAAGGTAGGCGAGAAAAAAGACTGGCAGGACTTCACCTTCGAGGTGCTGAATATGGACAGAGCCAGGGTAGACAAGATACTCATTACGGAAAAGCGGGATCTCTCCACAGAACCATGACGGCAAAAAAATGCGCTCCAAAGCCACATCAGGCTTTGGAGCGCATTTTTCATCTCATTTGATCACCCGGAACCGCTGCAGCCTCAGTTCCCTTTCCTGGGCCACCTGCGCGGGATCGCGGTTTTCCCTGGCCACCATATGGTGGGTGGGCACGGGATGCAAGGCCGGCTTCACAGCAGCCTTCTTTTGCTGCTCGAGGTAGAGAATCTCCAGCATATTGACCTGTCTCAGATAGTCCTTGAGATACCCCTGCTTGCGGGCGTAGCGGATTTTCCTGGCCAGCACCAGCACGGCTTCATCCTGCAGTTCCAGCAGGCTTTCCCGGGCCAGGATTTCCCCATTGCCTAAATAATCTATGAGCTCGCCCCGGAAATAGGCCAGACGCATGCGCTCCTGCAGGCGCAGGGCGGCCCTGGTCAGTATGCCGTCCAGCCTTTCCTCAAAACTGCCATGCTTCAAGCAAAGCACCTCCATATCGCGAGCAAGGCTCCACTTCTCCCCATCTTGAAAGCTCCTCCCTTGCTGCTCATTACTGAGCATTTTGGGCATATATTCGCATTGGGCGTTTCTTTTTCCTGCTGGCAGGAAAAATTTTATCATACTTCCGCCGGCTTCTCTTCCTGGCGGGTGAGTCCTGCCCAGCCCTTGCTGGTCAGGCGAGTCCTCAGTTCCACGATGAAGGTTGTGCCCTTGCCCAAAGCGCTTTCGATGCGGATATGTCCCTTGTGCAGGTTCACGATTTCCTGGGCGATGGCCAGCCCCAGGCCATTGCCTCCCATCTCCCGGGAGCGGGCCTTGTCCACTCGGTAGAAGCGGTCAAAGACCCTCTCCTGATCTTCCGGGGCAATGCCGATGCCTGTGTCGGCCACGGCAAACTTCACCCGCCCTTTTTCCGCCTTCAGCAGGGACACAGTGACTGCACCACCCTCCGGGGTGTACTTCACAGCATTGTCCACCAAAATGAGGATCAGCTGGCGGATTTTCTGCTCATCGGCCTGGATATCCGTTTTCTCAAGGTTGTAGGTATTGAGGGTGATATGCTTCTGATCAGCCAGCGGCTGCATGAGGCGGGAGGTCTGCTCGATGAGGCCTGCCAGGTCGAATTTCTGCGGCTTGAGCTTCAAGGCCTTGTTGTCGCTGCGGGCCACCACCAAGAGATCGCTCACCAGCTTGGTCATCTTCTTGACCTCGTCCCGCACATCTTCAATGACCTGCTTGAGGAAGGGAGACTGGATGCTGGGGTCATTCTGCAAAAGGTCTGCCGAGGCCATGACTACCGCCAGAGGGGTTCTCAGCTCATGGGAAGCGTCCGCCGCAAACTGCCGCTGCTTCTCGTAGGCAGCCTTCAACGGCACCATGGCCCTGCCTGAGAGGATATGCCCTACCCCGGCAGCAATCAGCAGGGCCAGCACCCCCACGATGGCCAGGGCGTAGGTGGACTTTTCCATGCCGTTGTACATGGCAGTGACATCCTTGCCCACATAGACCCGCTGGCCTGTAGCACCATTCCAGGTGCCCTTGACCTCTCTGGCAGTCATCATGATCTTGCTCTTGTGCCCGTTCTCTCCCGACTTGGTAAAGACAGACACCTCTCCCTCCGGCAGGTTCCAGTCCTGCATGACATCCAGGATAAAGGGCTCAATGCGGAAAGAAGCCCGGGAGAAGTTCAAGAGCCTCCCCTCACCGTCAAAGACGTAAAAGAAAAGCCTGTCATTGGTACTCTTGTATACCACGCTGTCATCAATCACCAGTTCCGGGTGCTGGTTGAGGTAGTTCTGGGCATCGCTGACATTTTCCGCCGTGTCAAGGAGTTCCCTGGCCTGCTCAGAGGTGATGGACCACTCCATAGAACGGTGCATGACGAAAAGTATCACCGCCAGAAAAACTATCATCACCAGGGAATAAAGCATTGTAAGCCGCTGGCGGCTGCGGCCGAAAAGATTTTCGGAAATGGCCATCAGGCACCAGCCTCCAGCTTGTAGCCTACGCCGCGGACAGTCTTGATGACAGTCTGGCCATCCCCGGTGTCGATTTTCTTTCGGAGTATCTTCATATAAGAATCAATGTTATTGGAGCTCACATCCGATTCCAGCCCCCAGATGCGGTCAAGGATGATGTCGCGTGGCACCACGATGCCAATATTCTGGGCCAGCAGGTCAAAAATCTGGAACTCCCGGGGGGAAAGCTGAATGACCTGGTCCTTCTTCTTCAGCACCTTGGCCGTGCGGTTCAGGGTGAAATCACCTACCTCCACCACATCCTGCTGAATCTTCTGGGTGCTGCGGCGGCCCAGGGCACGAAGCCTTGCCAGAAGTTCTGCAAATTCAAAGGGCTTCACCAGATAGTCATCGGCTCCTGCATCCAGCCCTGTGACCCTGTCCTCCACGGAATCCCTGGCCGTCAGCATGAGGATAGCCCTTTCATAGCCGTCCCTCCTGAGCCTTGCACAGGCATCCACGCCGTTTTCCCCGGGCATCATCCAGTCCAGCACCAGAATGTCATAATCGGCATACATGGCATACTCATAGATGTCGCTGCCGTTGGTGACCCACTCCACCTGAATGTTGTTCTGCTCCAGCATATATTGTATCAGCTTGCCTAAGCGCTTGTCGTCTTCTGCCAAAAGAACCCGCATATCTCATCTGCCTCCTGGAAAATCTAATTTGCATGCAATTCCCTTCTATTATAAACCTTTGACATTAGCCACGCTTGAAATTCTAATGAAAAAGAGCACCTTGCGGTGCTCTCATAATCGGAAATTATATTTTAGTCACGTCCAAGCTGGTCGCGCTTGATGACATCATGGGCGCCGCCCTCCACGATGGAGGTAGCGGACACCAAAGTCAGACGGGCCTTATCCCTGAACTCAGGCAGAGAAAGGGCACCGCAGTTGCACATGGTGGAGCGGATCTTGGCCGTGGTGGTGAAGACATTGTCCTTCAGGGTGCCGGCATAGGGCACATAGGAATCCACGCCCTCCTCGAAGGAGAGCTTCTTGGCGCCGCCCAGATCATAGCGCTGCCAATTGCGGGCGCGGTTGGAGCCTTCGCCCCAATACTCCTTGTAGTAATTGCCATTGAGCTTGATCTTGGCCGTGGGGCTCTCGTCAAAGCGGGAGAAGTAACGGCCCAGCATGAGGAAGTCCGCCCCCATAGCCAGCGCCAAAGTCATGTGATAGTCATGGACAATGCCGCCATCAGAGCAGACAGGGATATAAATGCCAGTCTCCTCATAGTACTCGTCGCGAGCCTTGCAGACATCAATGAGCGCCGTAGCCTGGCCGCGGCCGATGCCCTTGGTCTCACGGGTGATGCAGATGGAGCCGCCGCCGATGCCCACCTTGACAAAATCTGCCCCGGCCTCGGCCAGGAAGCGGAAACCATCGGCGTCTACTACGTTGCCTGCTCCCACCTTCACATCCTCACCGAAGTTCTCGTGGATGTATTTCAAGGTGATGCGCTGCCACTCGGAGAAGCCCTCGGAGGAGTCAATGCACAGCACGTCAGCCCCAGCCTCCAGAAGCGCCGGCACGCGCTCAGCGTAATCCCTGGTGTTGATGCCTGCACCGACAATGTAGCGCTTGTCCTTGTCCAAAAGTTCCAGCTTATTTTCCTTGCTGTCCGTATAGTCCTTGCGGAAAACCATGTAACGCAGGCGCTGCTGCTTGTCTACCAGGGGCAGCATATTCAGCTTGTGCTCCCAGATGAGGTCGTTGGCCTGTGAAAGAGTAGTCGTATCGGCATCGGCGCAAACCAGCTTTTCGAAGGGAGTCATGAAGGTGCCGGCCTGAGTATCAAGGCTCATGCGGCTGATGCGATAGTCACGGCTGGTGACAATGCCCAGCAGCTTGCCATTTGAAGTGCCGTCTTCCGTGACGGCCATGGTAGAGTGGCCGGTCTGTTCAAGGAGCTCTAAAATCTCCCCCAGGGTGGTAGTAGTCCTGATATTGGAATCGGAGCTGACAAAACCGGACTTGTAGCTCTTCACCTTGGCTACCATAGCTGCTTCTTCCTCAATGGTCTGCGAACCATAGATGAAAGAGACGCCGCCCTCCTTGGCCAGAGCAATGGCCATGGTGTCATTGGACACAGACTGCATGATGGCAGACGTCATGGGGATGTTCATGGAGAGCTTCGGCTCCTCGCCCTTCTTGAACTTCACCAAGGGCGTGCGGAGGGACACATTCGCCGGGATGCACTGCTCAGAAGAATAGCCCGGTACCAGAAGATACTCCCCGAACGTATGTGATGGTTCCTTGAAATAGAATGCCAACGTAACCCCTTCTTTCTGTAGAGTGGAAAATTATATTTTCAAAATCTTAACATAGGCGTTATTCTCTGTCAATGATTTGGGGCAAATTTTCCAGCCCGCCCATAAGAAAACCGGCAGGCCCTGCAGGTGCGTCCACCTGACCGGCTGCCGGTTTTTCCAAAATGCTATTTTCCGTTCTCATGTCTGCCTTGGGATCGCTTTACGGGCCCATCGGACGTTCCCCTCCTTTGTGCTCCAGTCTACCAACCCACGGCAAGAGTTCCGCTTCCCTTCGGCTAGCATTACCATTCCCGGGAGGCCTCGCTCTCCTTTTGTAATATATTAGCAGATGATAAAGTGATTGTCAACAATTTTTAGACTCTTTTGGCTACGAAGGATTAAAACATTTCAACACAACAAAAAAGGTTCTGCATAAACCTGCAGAACCTCGACTATTCACAATGGTCGGAGCGGCGGGATTTGAACCCACGGCCTCTTCCACCCCAAGGAAGCGCGCTACCAAACTGCGCTACGCCCCGACGACATGAATTATTATAGCAGTGTCTCCCATCAGTGTCAACAGATAAATTTATTTTTTTTGCACTTTCTTTAAAAAAATTTGTTTGCACAGAGAAAAAGCCCTCCCGCAAAGGCTATTGAAGCACCGAAAGCAGGAAGGCATTTATTGTTTTGCTCAGTTGTTCTGATCCACGGCTATGTCCAGCTCCACTATGTGGCCCCCCAGATCCATTTCCACTGTCAGGTACTGGGAATCGCTGATCTTCACCTGAAAATTCTTGCCGATGGACAGGGACGGCGTGGAAATATCCACTTCAAAGCCCATGCCCGTGAGATTAGTGGCAGCATTGGCAGTGAGCATATTGCTCATCTCCGAAATGGCGCTCTGAGCCATGGCATCAAACTCTGCCACCGGCATGCCCATCATCATGGTGGAGGCGATATACTTGGCCGTCTCCTCCTCCATATTGTATACTACATTGCCACGAATCTGCTTGGTAAAGCCCACCACTACGGAGACACCCAATCCTACAGCATTCTGATCCCTGACATAGAGCTTGGCCCTTTTAGGCTCGGGAAAACCAATCTGGGGCATGACGGTGATAAATGCATCAACGAAAGGATTCACTAATTTTGCGTCCATACTATCATTCTCCCTCCGCAAAGCCAATATTCATCTTGATATCGCCAATACGGGTCTTGGCAACCACACGGAAGGTTGTGAGCTTCGGACTGGCTATGCGGATATCCACACCGCAGATGGTGCCCGGTGGAGTGATACGCATTTCCTTGTCCTTGAACACATCATTGATATTGGAAACACCTCTGCCCACAATGATATTGGCCGCTTCCTCTACGGATTCGCTGGCTTCATCATCACCAATGCTTTCCGCTCCCTCTTCTTCCAGCATGACCATGGCAAACTTCCTCATGGTCTCTGCCTCCATGTAGACAATGGCCCTGCCGCTGGGATAACCTGTGAGGCCGATGATGACAGCCACCCCGGAAACCTCCAGGAAGCGGCGCTCATCAAGCTCCAATTCCACTTCGCTGTGCACCCCTATGAGGCTGAAGAGCCCCTGCTGCAGGGCGCGCATGAAAGGCTTGGCATATGACTCGCGCAGCACAGCCACCTTCCCCGCCTTGTTCTGGCAGAGAATCATCAGGGTATCCAATAGTTCATTGGGGCTTACAGGCTTTTGCAAGAAGGCGCTGATGCCCACCTCACGGCCCTTGGCCACCAGGCTGGCATCTTTCATGGCACTGATCATAACGATCTTGGCCTCGGGGTCTATGGCGTGGATGCGCTTGGAGCACTCGATGCCGTCTGCGTCCGGCAGGTTCATGTCCATGGTCACTACCGCAGGACTGTACTCACTGTACATCTTGACAGCTTCAGCGGCGTCCCTGGCCATCGCTACTACCTCAAAGTTCGTCCTGGCCAAAGTCCTTTCCAACATGGCCCGGCTGACCTTGGAATCATCGACGACCATTACTTTGACTTTCTCCACAAAGGCTCACCTACTTCTCTATGAATCTGCATCTGCTTCAATCCATTGGTCACTCTTAGCAATATTTTTAGATACATTTCGCTATAAGGGGCAAAAATCCCTGCCTGCTGAAATAAAATTTATCCATTCTCCCGCCACAATGCAAAAAAATCCCCGCAAAGCCCAGTTATGCTTTGCAGGGATTCTGATATTCACTTGAGCTCAGTACCTCAGGCGGTAGTAGTCTCCGTCTCCTCGGCAGTCTCAGCCGGTTTCGGGTCGTTGTCCACGACCTTGAGGCCACGATAGCGGCTCATGCCGGTACCTGCAGGGATGAGCTTGCCGATGATGACATTCTCCTTGAGGCCGATGAGCGGGTCAACCTTGCCCTTGATGGCAGCGTCCGTGAGCACACGGGTGGTCTCCTGGAAGGAGGCTGCCGACAGGAAGGAATCCGTAGCCAAAGAGGCCTTGGTGATACCCAGGAGGATGGGCTTGGCCACTGCAGGCTCGCCGCCTTCCTCGATGGCCTTGGTATTGGCCGTCTCGAAAGAGTTGATGTCGATGTACTCACCGGGCAGGAAGTCCGTAGTGCCGGACTCCTCGATCTTCACCTTGTGGAGCATCTGGCGCACCATGACCTCGATGTGCTTGTCGTTGATCTCAACGCCCTGGGACTTGTACACTTTCTGCACTTCGTAAACCAGATAACGCTGGGTGGCCTGGAGGCCGCAGACACGCAGGATGTCATGGGGGTTCACGGAGCCCTCGGTGATCTTGTCGCCGGGCTTCATATGGAGCCCATTCTTGGCTGCCATGCGGGCGCCATAGGGCACAGCATACTCGCGGGCCTCGCCTTCGGCAGGCACAATGGTGACCTTGCGCATGCCCTTGCCGTTGTCCTCCACCTGAGCATCGCCTTCGATTTCGGCAATGATGGCATGATGCTTGGGCTTGCGAGCCTCGAAAAGCTCCTCGACGCGGGGAAGACCCTGGGTGATATCGTCACCGGCCACACCGCCGGAGTGGAAGGTACGCATGGTGAGCTGGGTACCCGGCTCGCCGATGGACTGGGCTGCGATAATGCCCACAGCCTCGCCGATCTCGACCTCGCTCTGGTTGGCCAGATCGCGGCCATAGCACTTCATGCAGACACCGAACTGAGACTTGCAGGTCAGGACGCTCCTGATGGAAACGGTCTTCCTGACTTTCTCGATGCGCTTGGCCAGGTCTTCATCAACACTGTCATTGATGGAGGCAATGCGCTCGCCGGTCTCGGGATCATCGATGTTCTCAGCCAGCACGCGGCCCACGATGCGCTCTGCCAGGGATTCGATGACACCATCGCCTTCCATGATGGCCTCCACCTCGATGCCGCGGACGTTGTTGTCGCGGACATGGAGTTCCTTGGCATCGGAAGCCATGATGGTCTCGAAAGTCTCCTCGGTGAGGTGCTCACCGGCAGGCAGCACTACACTGCCATCCAAAGCCAGCACATCACGGGTGATTTCCTTGCCGTTCATCTCATGGATCATGGTCTCACGAGCCTTCTTGCGGGCAGCCGCATCCGGCTCGCCCAGCGTGATAGGCTCGGTGATCATGGCATTGCTGATAGCTGCCTCGGAAGCCAGGGAAGAACCGCGAACCATAATCTCGCGAATCTCCTTCTCACCGATGAGAGTGAGCTCTTCCTCGCTGAGGATGGTATCCCGCTTCAGGAGCACTTCCTTGGTCTCGGGATCAAGCACATCTGCGCCCAGCAGGCGGCCCATCAGGCTGTCGTTGAGAATCTCCAGAGCATCGAAGGCAGACTCGGCGAGGCGCGCACGAGCCTGTACCAGGTTCAAGGTGGAAACGTCGCAGTCCTCTTCACGCACGATGACATCCTGTGCCACGTCTACCAGACGGCGGGTCAGATAACCGGAGTCTGCCGTGCGCAGAGCCGTATCAGCCAGACCCTTGCGGGCGCCGTGGGAGGAAATGAAGTAATCGGATACGGACAGGCCCTCACGGAAGTTTGCCGTGATGGGCAAGTCGATGATCTTGCCGGAAGGATCTGCCATGAGGCCGCGCATGCCTGCCAGCTGACGCATCTGCTGCTTGTTACCGCGGGCGCCGGAGTCCGCCATCATGAAGATGGGGTTGAAGGCATCCATGTTGTCCATCATGGCATCTGCCACATCATCAGTGGTCTTGGACCAGAGGCCCACCACCTTGCGGTAGCGCTCATCCTCGGTGATGAGGCCGCGGGCGAACTGACGCTCTACCTTGTTGACCACCTTCTGAGTATCGGCGATCAAGGTCTTCTTCTGAGGCGGCACGATTACATCGGAAATAGCCACCGTCATACCTGCCACGCAGGCGTAGTGGTAACCCAGGTTCTTGACGTTATCGATGACCTCAGCGGTCTTGGTAGCGCCGAAGTGGTTATAGCAGTTAGCAACCAGCTTGCCCAGCTGCTTCTTCTTCATGCCCTCGCCCAGAATCCACTGGCCGGTTTCCTTGTCCTTATGATACTGACGCAGTTCCTCAGGCAGGATCTCATTGAAGATCATGCGGCCCAGAGAGGTCTTGACCAGGCCCTTGTCACCCAGGCGGGCCTGAATCTCAGCCTGCAGGTCCAGCTCATGCTGCTGGTAAGCCAGCAGAGCCTCGGCAATGCCCGTGACCACCTTGCCCTCACCCTTGGCACCGGGACGCAGGATGGTCAGATAGTAGCAGCCCAGCACCATATCCTGGGTCGGCACGATGATAGGCTTGCCGTCCTTGGGTGCCAGGATGTGGTTGGCAGCAAGCATGAGGATACGTGCCTCAGTCTGAGCCTCAGCGGACAGGGGCAGATGGATAGCCATCTGGTCACCGTCGAAGTCAGCGTTATAAGCTGTACAAGCCAGCGGATGGAGTTTCAGGGCGCGACCCTCAGTGAGCACCGGCTCGAAGGCCTGGATACCCAGACGATGCAGGGTCGGGGCGCGGTTCAAGAGCACGGGATGCTCCTTGATGACATCCTCCAGCACATCCCAAACCTCGGGACGTGCCCTCTCCACCATGCGCTTGGCAGATTTGATGTTGTGAGCGGCACCGGAAGACACCAGCTTCTTCATGACGAAGGGCTTGAAGAGTTCCAGAGCCATTTCCTTGGGCAGGCCGCACTGATGGAGCTTCAGCTCCGGGCCTACCACGATAACAGAACGGCCGGAATAGTCAACGCGCTTGCCCAAGAGGTTCTGGCGGAAGCGTCCCTGCTTGCCCTTCAGCATATCGGAGAGGGACTTCAGGGGACGGTTGCCAGGGCCCGTAACGGGACGGCCACGACGGCCGTTGTCGATGAGGGCATCCACAGCCTCCTGCAGCATGCGCTTCTCGTTGCGGACAATGATGTCCGGGGCACCGAGATCCAGCAGGCGCTTCAGGCGGTTGTTGCGGTTGATGACCCGGCGGTAAAGGTCGTTGAGGTCGGAGGTGGCGAAGCGGCCGCCGTCCAGCTGCACCATGGGACGCAGCTCAGGCGGAATCACCGGCACCACGTCCAGGATCATCCAGCTGGGCTTGTTGCCGGACTTGCGGAAAGCCTCCACAACCTCCAGACGGCGGATAGCGCGAATCTTCTTCTGGCCGGAGGTGGTACGCACTTCCTTGCGGAGCTGCACGCTCATCTTCTCCAAATCCAGTTCGTCAAGAAGTTCCTTGATGGCCTCGGCGCCCATGCCCACACGGAAGGTGCGGCCATACTTTTCCAAAGCATCGTGGTACTCCTTCTCAGAGAGCAGGCTCTTCTTGGCCGGCCCATTTTCATCGGATTCCAGGACAATGTAGTAGGCAAAATAGAGCACTTTCTCCAAAGCACGGGGCGAAATGTCCAGGATCAGCCCCATGCGGCTGGGAATGCCCTTGAAATACCAGATATGGGACACAGGGGCAGCCAGTTCGATATGGCCCATGCGCTCACGGCGCACCTTGGCGCGGGTCACTTCCACGCCGCAGCGGTCGCAGACAATGCCCTTGTAACGGATACGCTTGTACTTGCCGCAATGGCATTCCCAGTCACGGGTAGGTCCAAAGATGCGCTCGCAGAACAGGCCATCACGCTCAGGCTTCAGGGTACGGTAGTTGATGGTCTCAGGCTTCTTGACCTCCCCGTGGGACCACTCACGGATCTTGTCCGGGGAAGCAAGGCCAATGCGCATCGAATCAAAACTATTTACATCCAGCAAAGAGATGACACTCCCTTCTTAATCCTCGCCTTCGCCGTTATCCATATCAGCTTCCTCCATCATATTGCCAAGGTCGGCAATGATGCTTTCGGAAACTTCTTCCGGATCAATCTGCTCATCATCCGAGGAGGCACCTTCATCGTAGGAATCAGCGCCTGCACCGGGCACAGGAGCACCTTCCTTATTGGGGTCAACCCCCGCCACATCCAGATCCAGCTTCTTGGCTGTCTCATTGATATCTTCATCATCGTCATCGGTGATCTCGATTTCCTTGGCATCCTCATTGAGCACCTTGATATCGAGGCCGATGGACTGGAGTTCCTTGATAAGCACCTTGAAGGACTCCGGCACGCCGGACTCGGGGATATTCTCGCCCTTCACGATGGACTCATAGGCCTTCACGCGGCCCACCACATCATCGGACTTGACAGTAAGGATTTCCTGCAAGGTATAGGCTGCGCCATAGGCCTCCAGTGCCCAAACCTCCATCTCGCCGAAGCGCTGTCCGCCGAACTGGGCCTTGCCGCCCAGAGGCTGCTGGGTAACCAGGGAGTACGGGCCGGTGGAGCGGGCATGGATCTTATCGTCAACCAGATGATGCAGCTTCAGCATATACACGCAACCAACGGTGACGCGGTTCTCGAAAGGCTCGCCGGTACGGCCGTCATAGAGGATGGTCTTGCCGTCTTCAGGCAGGCCGGAAGCCTTGATGGTGCCGAACACATCTTCCTCGCCAGCGCCGTCAAAGACCGGGGTAGCGATGTGAATGCCTGCCACATCGGGGATGGGCATGCCGTTCTTGTCGAAGTCATAGCCGGCAGCACGGAGGCGCTTCTCCACTGTGGGGTCACCCTGCTTGATCTGGATGCCCAGATTGCGGCAGGCCATGCCCAGATGGGTCTCCAGTACCTGCCCGATGTTCATGCGGGAAGGCACGCCCAAGGGGTTCAGCATGATATCCACAGGAGTGCCATCCGGCAGGAAGGGCATATCTTCCTGGCGCATGATGCGGGACACGACACCCTTGTTGCCGTGACGGCCGGACATCTTGTCACCCACGGAAATCTTGCGCTTCTGGGCGATATAGACGCGCACCAGGCGGTTCACACCGGGAGGCAGCTCATCATTGTTGTCGCGGCTGAAAACCTTCACGTCCACAATCTTGCCTGCTTCACCATGAGGCACACGCAGGGAGGTATCGCGAACTTCGCGAGCCTTCTCACCGAAGATGGCCCGCAGCAGACGCTCCTCGGCGGTAAGCTCAGTCTCTCCCTTGGGAGTGACCTTGCCCACCAGGATATCGCCGGGACGCACATCGGCGCCGATGGAGATGATGCCTTCATCATCCAGATCCTTCAGTGCTTCTTCTGCCACATTGGGGATATCGCGGGTGATTTCCTCGGGTCCCAGCTTGGTATCGCGGGCATCGCACTCATACTCCTCGATATGGATGGAGGTGTAGAGATCGCGCTTGATGAGGTTCTCAGACAGCAGGATAGCATCCTCGTAGTTGTAACCTTCCCAGGGCATGTAGGCAACGATGATATTGTAGCCCAGGGCCAGCTCACCGTGGTCAGTAGCAGGGCCATCAGCGATGGGCTGCTTCTCGAAGACCTTGTCGCCCTTGTAAACGATAGGCAGCTGATTGATGCAGGTGCCCTGGTTGGAGCGCAGGAACTTCTGCAGCTTGTAGCGATCACGGTCACCATTTTCCGTGCGGATGACGATATGGTCAGCGGAAACTTCCTCCACCGTACCTGCACGCTTGGCCAGGATCATGACACCGGAGTCGCAGGCTGCCTTGTACTCCATGCCGGTACCTACCAGAGGTGCCTGGGTGCGCAGGAGAGGCACGGCCTGACGCTGCATGTTCGCACCCATGAGGGCACGGTTGGCGTCATCGTTCTCCAGGAAGGGAATCATGGCCGTAGCAATGGAGAACACCTGACGGGGGCTCACGTCCATGTAGTCAACAGTATCGCGGCCATGGAGACCGGTTTCCTCGTTGTAGCGGGCAGTGACGCGTTCATTGATGAACCACTCGTTCTCGTCCAAGGGCTCGTTGGCCTGGGCGATGACCAGCTCGTCCTCCTCATCAGCGGTGAGGTAGCGCACGTCATCGGTGACACGATGGTTCTCCTTGTCTACGCGACGGTAAGGAGTTTCCATGAAGCCGAACTGGTTGACGCGGGCATAAGTAGCCAGTGAACCAATCAGACCGATGTTCGGTCCTTCAGGGGACTCAACCGGGCACATGCGGCCGTAATGGGAGTTATGTACGTCACGAACCTCGAAACCTGCACGCTCACGGGACAGACCGCCAGGGCCGAGAGCCGAGAGACGGCGCTTATGAGTAAGCTCGGACAGGGGGTTATGCTGATCCATGAACTGGGACAGCTGGGAGGAACCGAAGAATTCCTTCACGGCAGCCACCACAGGACGGATATTGATAAGAGCCTGGGGAGTGATGACATCCACATCCTGGATAGTCATGCGCTCGCGCACCACGCGCTCCATGCGGGAAAGACCGATGCGGAACTGGTTCTGCAAAAGTTCGCCTACTGCACGGACACGGCGGTTGCCCAGATGGTCGATATCATCAGTAGCCCCCACTTCATCCATGAGATTCAGCAGGTAGTTGATAGAAGCCATGATATCGTTGCGGGTGATGGTGCGGTCGTGCATCTCCAGGGTCGGAGAACACAGAAGCTTCATCTTGGTACCGTCCTTCTTCAGGAGGTAGAGTTCGATGATATTGCCCTCACCGAAAATCTCGCGCTCACGCTCTACGCTGACAGCGTCCAGCATTTCCTCGGTGACCACTTCCTTGGCAGGAATGACGATCTCACCGGTGGCAGTGTCCACGATAGGCTCAGCCAGGACGCGACCACGGATGCGGCGCTTCCAGCCCAGCTTCTTGGTGAGCTTGTAACGGCCCACGGTAGCCAAGTCATAGCGCTTGGGATCGAAGAACAGGGAATCCAACAGCTGCTGGGCGTTGTCCTCGTTGGCAGGCTCGCCGGGACGGAGACGCTTGTAAATCTCCACCACAGCCTTGCCCTGGCTCTTGACCTCCTCGCCGTCACGTTCGATGGTGGCAGCAATACGGGGATCATTGCCAAAGAGCTGGAGTATTTCCTGGTCAGAAGCAAAGCCCAAAGCACGGATGAAATAAGTCACGGGCATCTTGCGGGTGCGGTCGATGCGGACGGACACGATATCATTGGTATCCGTCTCCAGCTCGATCCAGGCCCCGCGGTTCGGGATGACAGTAGCATTGTAGAGCTTCTTGCCGGTGGGGTCAATCTCCTCGCCATAGTAGGCACCGGGAGAGCGAACCAGCTGGCTGACGATGACACGCTCTGCACCATTGATGATGAAGGTGCCGGTATCGGTCATCAGGGGGAAATCCCCCATGAAAACTTCCTGCTCCTTGATCTCGCCGGTCTCGCGATTGATGAGACGGACATTGACGCGCAGGGGAGCAGCCCAGGTCACATCGCGTTCCTTGCACTCATCGAGGTCATACTTAGGCTCTCCCATAGAAAAGCTTTCAAAGGAGAGGACAAGATTTCCGGAGAAATCCTGGATTGGCGAAATGTCACGGAAGATCTCCTGCAGCCCCTCATCCAGGAACCACTTGTAGCTCGCCCGCTGGATATCCAGCAGGTGAGGCATTTCCATGACTTCCTTGATTCTGGCGTAGCTATACCTGGTTCTTTTGCCCACCGGCACAGGATTAAACATTAAATCCTTCACCCCTTAGCCTGATTTTCACTAATTACTTCTTGAACAATAAGAATAACACATGAACACAAAGAAAACACGGAAAATGAAGTCAGAAAAAAAAACAAGGCATCCATCAAAACACACCTTGCTTCCATTCCCTTTCCGCTTGCGCACAGTTACCCCTATTCAATTTCCTGTAGTTTATAACTTTACCATAAGAAGAAACCTTTGTCAAGGGTGAAAAATAACTTCTTCACCCCTGATAAATTTACATTCTCTTCCTAATTATATAATGAAAGCTTTCAAACCTCCAGTTTCTTAACCAAAGCCTGCTTGCGGAAAAAAGCCACACCGTAGCAAAGCACCGACTTATAGCCCTCGAAGCCTTTCAGATACTCCTTATCCGCAATCTGCCTACCGCCGGCCAGGGCATCCTTTTCCATATCGTCCCGGCTTGCTGACTTCTTGGCCTCGATAATCATAGCCCGCCGCAGTTTCTTTTCACGAATATCAATATCTGTCCTCCCCAAACCGTTTTCCTGATTGGATTTCACTGCATAGCCCATACCAGTGAGCAGTCCTGTCAGGAAAGCATGATAATAGTTTTCATGATAATCGTGATAGCTGATGGTGGTAAACAGAATATCTGTCATAAGTTCCGAAGCCCTGGCCTCATCTCCCTGCCACAGGGCTTCCAGAAGTTCCTTCTGCCTGGAGGTATCGAGGGACTGCCGGAAATGCTTCACCACAGCATCCTCAAAAATGCTCGCTACCTCTGCGTTGGGCAGCCGCAGTTCCACCAATTCCCCGTCATAGCCCGGCCTGGCCTTGGTGACATAGCCCGTCATCAGCAGGACACTCCACAGGTTCTCCTCAGAATCATGAAGGCTATCGTAGGTAAGCTCATCATAGACCTCCTGCCTGATAGTTCCACCGTTCAAAAGCTCTTCAAACTTATCCGACACATCAAAGTCAGTGCGTCCCACAAAGGTAAGCAAGACACCGTTGCCACTGGTATTGCGCCAGTAATTCTTGGGCCGTGCCTCCCTGTCATCTTTTAAGTCTGCCACATAGCACACTACATCCCAGGGGCAAAAGACTCGTGACCTGCCAAACACATAGCCGTCATACCACTTCTTCACCGTGGAAAACTTATCCGAGACGTCAATAACCGAAAGCATATCCCTGACTTCTTTTTCGCTAAAGCCAAAGCTCTCGCTGAACTTATCATCCAAAACAGAGTAGCAGGCAAAATTATTCATGCCCGTGAAGATGCTCTCCTTGGAAATCCGCAGGCAGCCAGTCAGCACCGCAAACTGAAGATGCTCATTTGTCTTCATAGCCGCATCGAACATTCCCCGTATTACATCAAGCATTCTGGGATAGAAATCATTTCTTTCCGTATCGCTTTCATTTGCCTTTGCCAAAGGAACATCATATTCGTCAACTATCAATATTGCTGGTTTGCCATAGTAATCATGCAGCATCTTGGTAAGAAGTTCTAACGAGTCTTTTAGATCCGCAACATCGGCCATACCCGATGACAAGCTACGGAATTTAGCCTTCTCTTCTGAACTTGCCTGAGTACTTTCCTCCAAAATGCTAAACTCTTGGTACAATTTTGCTACCGTGTTGGATAGTCTTTTATAGGCAGAAGCAAAATCTACTCCCTCTATCCCCTTCAATGTAAGGAAAACTACAGGGTATTGGTTCATCCACTCCTCGCAAAATTCCTTATGCTGCATTATTGCCAGACCTGCAAAAGCATTGCCGCTATCGCGGCGATTATCAAAAAAACTATAAAGCATATTCATCGTCAGCGTTTTGCCAAAACGACGCGGACGAGTAAATAACGTTACGCCGCTGCTCCTCTCCTGCACCAGTTCATAGATAAATTCCGTTTTATCCACATAGTAAAAGTTTTCCTCACGCATCCGCTCAAAAAACTCAAGCCCTACCGGAATCTTTACAGACATGACAACGCCTCCCTCGCACAGCCTCTCAGCAGCTTGGCATATCATCTGCCAGTCGCTTTTGCACTTCCCTATCCCAGGCCAACAACAAAGCTGCATATTTGCTCTTAATCAGCTTATATACCTCCAGTGCTGTTGCTTCATTATATTGTACCACGAAGCCAGCCACAATGGATAAATTCCTCAAGCTTGAAATACAAAAATGGCCTGCTTATTTCAACTTAGACATCCAAATTGAAACAAACAGGCTTACCCGTCAAACAAAAAAGCCGTGAGGCTGCGGACCGTAGTCCGCTTCCTCACAGCTTCCAAATGACTTGACTATGCAGTCAAACTGAATTACTTCAGCTCAACGGTAGCGCCAGCCTCTTCGAGCTTCTTCTTCAGCTCTTCAGCCTCAGCCTTGGCAACGTTCTCCTTGACAGCAGCGGGAGCGCCATCAACAAGAGCCTTAGCTTCCTTCAGGCCGAGACCAGTAGCCTCACGAACAGCCTTGATAACGTTGATCTTCTTGTCGCCAGCGGAAGCGAGCATAACAGTGAACTCGCTCTTCTCCTCAGCAGCAGCACCAGCAGCAGCGCCGGGGGCAGCTGCAACAGCAACAGGAGCAGCAGCGCTAACGCCGAACTTCTCCTCCATAGCCTTAACGAGCTCGGACAGCTCCAGGACAGTCATGCTCTCAATGGCTTCCATGATTTCTTCTTTAGTCATTTCAATATACCTCCAATTTAATCTTTCGTTTAATTCTTATTCAACGGTACTAGGTACCAACGGCGAAGCATTTATCTTCGTCATGCAAGGTGGCCTCAGGCAGATGCCTGCTCCTCTTTCTGAGCGCGGACAGCCTCAAGCACATAAACGGCCTTGCGGATAACGCCCTGCAGCACATTGACAGTGTTGGTAATGGGGGCGTTCATGCTGCCAAGAGCCTTGGCAATGAGTTCCTCGCGGCTGGGCAGGGATGCCAGGGCCTTGACTTCGTTTGCGTCAATGACCTTGCCCTCTACCATACCGACCTTCACGGTCAGGATGCCGGCTTCCTCGAGCTTGTTCTTCTTGATGAAGTCGCAGATGACCTTGGCAGGAGCCACAGCATCATCAGCGAAAGCGAAAGCAGTGGTGCCCTCAAGGTGCTCGGAGAGACCTTCGATGCCAGCCTCCTCAGCAGCGAAACGGAGCATGGTGTTCTTCACAACATGATAGGTCACGCCAGCCTCGCGCAGAGTGCGACGGAGCTCAGTATCCTGGGCAACGGTAAGGCCTTTGTAGCCGGTGAGCACAACACCCTTTGCGGTGGTGAGCTGCTCTTTGAGCTCAGCTACGATTGCCTCTTTCTTTGCATTTACAGCCATTGTTTGGTTGCACCTCCTTTTTCATTTATTATTAAAGCCTGTAAAAAACCTCCGGCTGACACCAGCCGGAGGTATGATTTTCAAAGTCATGTGCTCCGGCCTCGGCAGGCGGCTTAAAGCCGTTAGATGAAAATTCAAACCTGCTGTCTACAGCCATCGATATACAGTTGTCAGGGTGCCATGCGGCGCCCCTGAGGCCGGAGCCTCGCTGATCCTTAAAGCTGAACCGGCACGCCGGGGCCCATAGTAGCGCTCACAGTGATGGAGCGGATGTACTGGCCCTTGGCAGCAGCGGGCTTTACGCGGATCAGTGTATCAATCAGGGCCTGGAAGTTCTGCTGAAGCTTCTCAGCGTCGAAGGATGCCTTGCCGATGGGGCAATGCACGTTACCGGCCTTATCGGTGCGGTATTCGACTTTACCTGCTTTAATCTCGGAAATTGCCTTGGCAAGATCCATGGTAACCGTACCCAGCTTCGGGTTCGGCATGAGGCCGCGGGGGCCCAGAACCTTACCGAGACGGCCGACGGTGCCCATCATGTCAGGGGTAGCAACAGCCACATCGAAATCCAGCCAGCCGCCCTGAATCTTCTGCACGATCTCATCGGAACCGACGAAATCTGCACCAGCCTCTTCGGCCTCCTTGACCTTCTCGCCCTTTGCAAAGACGAGGACGCGCTTGCTCTTGCCCGTACCATGGGGAAGAACCATTGCGCCACGAACCTGCTGATCAGCGTACTTGGGGTCAACGCCGAGACGGACATGGAGCTCGATGGTCTCATCGAACTTAGCCGTAGCGGTCTTCTTGACCAGTTCCATAGCCTCAGCAGCCGTGTAGACCTTGCCAGCTTCGATGAGCTTGCAAGCGTCCTGGTATTTCTTACCAGCTTTAGCCATTTTTCATTCTCCTATCATCGTGGTGATAACGGTATTTGCCTCCCACGAGGCTCGAAACCATTGCTTAGTCAACGATCTCGATGCCCATGCTGCGGGCAGTACCCTCGATCATGCGGGTAGCAGCCTCGATATCAGCAGCGTTGAGGTCTTTCATCTTGCTCTCAGCAATCTCCTGTGCCTTGGCACGGGGCAGCTTAGCAACCTTGTTCTTGTTAGGCTCACCGGAAGCCTTCTCGATGCCTGCAGCCTTCTTCAGGAGCACAGCAGCCGGCGGAGTCTTCGTGATGAACGTGAAGGATCTATCCTCAAAAACCGTAATCTCGACCGGAATGATAAGACCAGCCTGAGCCTTGGTTCTCTCGTTGAATTCCTTGCAGAAGCCCATGATGTTAACGCCTGCCTGACCAAGTGCCGGACCTACCGGAGGAGCCGGATTAGCCTTGCCTGCCTGAACCTGGAGCTTGACAATCTTTGCAACTTTCTTTGCCATCTTCAAAACACCTCCTCAAAAGGAAATAATCTACAATCACAATCAGATTTCATCAACCTGCTTGTAATCGAGTTCAATCGGAGTCTCCTCCACCAGCACCTTGAGACGACACTTCTCAGTATCAATGGAAGTGATTGTCCCGGTGTAGTTTTCAAAGACGCCCGAATTGATGCGAACTACATCCCCGACTTCAAAATCAATCTCGGGTTTGAGCTCCGTTCCATCCGTGGATTTCAGGATACGCTGCGCCTCAGCATCAGTAAGCGGTATCGGGTGCTTTTCAGAGCCGACAAAGCCGGTGACACCAGTTGTATTGCGCACAACATACCAGGAACGCTCATCGACAATCATGTCAACCAGCACATATCCAGGGAAGACTTTATGCGGAACGACTTTCTTCTGGCCGTTTTCCTTGATCTCGACTTCCTCTTCCACAGGAACCACCACATTGAAGATCATCTTCTCCATGCCGGCGGTGTGGATAAGGCGCTCAAGGTTAGCCTTTACTTTGTTCTCGTAACCGGAATAGGTATGGATCACATACCATGCCCTGCCAGGATTGTCCTTGTGCAGGTCCAGCTCGTCCTTTTCTGCCATGCCTAACTCACCCAGCTTACCTTAATATGATGTGGAATAGTCTCGCGAAGAACGTATCGCAAATCCAGATGAGGGCGCATACAACCGCCACGGCGATGCCTACGACACCGGTATAAGTGGCGAGCTCCTTCTTGGTGGACCAGGACACCTTTTTCATTTCGGCGATTACTTCGTCTATGAACTTCTTCATGAGTTTCACATCCCCTGCCCTGACTGCAACTTACTTCGTCTCCTTGTGGACCGTGTGCTTCTTGCAGAACTTGCAGTACTTATTGAACTCCAGACGATCCGGGTTGTTCTTCTTGTTCTTGTTGGTACGGTAGTTGCGGCTCTTGCACTCCGTGCACTCCAAGGTAATATTGTTGCGCATCTCTTCTTACACCCCTTACGCTTTGGACTCTTTGACGCTGCCTCTTGCAAACGTCACTAATATAATTTAGCATAGAAGCCCTAGCGTGTCAACAGAAAAACCTTGACACCTTTTAGGATTTTCCTCAGGAAATTTCCATAAAATTCCAGGGCATAAAATAAAGCCCCTCGAAAGGGACTCTTTTTTGCATTTGGTGGCGGCACAGAGACTTGAACTCCGGACACTGCGGGTATGAACCGCATGCTCTAGCCAGCTGAGCTATGCCGCCAATATATATGGAGCTGATGACCAGGATTGAACTGGTGACCTTATCCTTACCAAGGATACGCTCTGCCGACTGAGCTACATCAGCATTCCAAACATTGGTTGCGGGGACAGGACTTGAACCTGTGACCTTCGGGTTATGAGCCCGACGAGCTACCGACTGCTCCACCCCGCGATGAGTGAAATGGTAAAATCATAATTGGTTGCGGGAACAGGACTTGAACCTGTGACCTTCGGGTTATGAGCCCGACGAGCTACCGACTGCTCCATCCCGCGATTATCTTGCCTAGGCTTTGGCCTTTCGCCTCAGCACCGGCTGACAAGATAGTATTATAGATTATCCTCCCCCTCCCGTCAACCCCCTTTTTGAAAAAAAATGTAAAAAACTTTCACGAGCAAACAAAAGCAGCCTGCCAGGCTGGAATCTCCTGACAGGCTGCCGTATTTGTTTCTATTAGAAATGCATTTAACCTTCCACCGTGGGAGTGCCCTCGAAGAGGTATTCATAGCGTGACTTGAATTCCTCCTGGCTCATGTGGTAGGCATTGGCAAGGCCCGGATCTTCAAGATCCCCTTCCTCAAGCCGCATCATGAGGCCGCGGGCAATCTGATAGTGCACTGACTCGATGTTCACCTTGCGGACTGCCGTCTTGCCAGTCTCAGGATCCTTGATATCCTCGAAGTACATGGGCACTGACTTGTTGTCCTGGATGGTGATGAGGGCGCCGCTGCCGCCTTCCTTCAGGAAGCTGACTGCCGAAAAGCCCAGCTGGCGGGCATAGTCGATGTCGTAAGCGATAGGCGCGGTGCAACGAAGCTCATAGCCAATCTCCTTATCAATGATGGAGACTTTGATGCCGAGCTTCTTGACCTCAGCCAGGACTGCCTGCTTGATGATTTCACCAAAGTCCAGCTCGCTGTAGCGGATATGGCCATGCTCATCCTTCACAACCTGGCCCAGCTTGTCGAAATCCTCCGGGGCAATCTTCTCGATAACGCCTTCGGCAATGACTGCCACGCCATAATTCTTGCCGGTGAGATAACGCTTCACCAAAGAACCGGTGAGGATATCAACCACCTGCTGGAGAGGAATCTTTTCCTGGGGGAATTCCTCGGGAATGATGGTGATGGCAGCTCCTGCGCTGCGGCCCATGCCCAGAGCCAGGTGGCCTGCAGTGCGGCCCATGGCAATGGTGAAGTACCAGCGGTTGTTGGAAGTGCGGGCATCTTCCATCAGGTTCTCGATCTCTGTGGTGCCGAAAGCCCTGGCCGTCTCAAAGCCGAAGGTGGGAACACCTTCCGGCAGCGGCAGGTCGTTGTCGATGGTCTTGGGCACATGCACCACATTGATGGTGCGCCCGGCACGGCGGGCGTAGTCAGACACAGCAGCGGAGCTGTAGGCCGTGTCGTCGCCGCCGATGGTCACCAGATGGGTGACGCCCAGCTCAGTCAAAGTCTCCACCACCGTGCGGAGGTCAGACTCTTTCTTAGTGGGATTGAAGCGGGACATCTTCAGGATGCAGCCGCCAGTCAAGTGAATGCGGCTTATATTCTTCGGCTCCAGGCGGATGTAGTTCTTCTCGCCGCGAGCCAGGCGGGAAAAGCCGTCATAGATGCCAAGCACATCCCAGCCCTGGCGGTGTGCTTCGTTCACCACTCCGGAAATAACGCTGTTGATGCCAGGTGCAGGGCCGCCGCCGCAAACAATAGCAATGACATTCTTGATCCCGATCATAGTAAAAACCCCCTCCAAAATACGAGCTGCAATTATTGCTGCGAATAGTAGTACAGCTCCTAAAACCTTTCAGCTTCCACGCTGACAATAGTAGTGTTTCGCCTTTTTTTGAAGAATTCCTGCTTGATTGTTATTTTTTTGTAAAAAAAGTCCCGGACTCAGCAAAGAATCCAGGACTTTCACGCAATTGTACTGTTTTACTTGAGCATAGCCAGCATTGTGCCTGCAGCTACTGCCGTACCGATAACGCCGGCCACATTGGGGCCCATGGCGTGCATCAGCAGGTAGTTGCCTGGCTTGGCCTTCATGCCCACCATCTGGCTGACGCGGGCTGCCATAGGCACGGCGGAAACGCCGGCGGAGCCAATCAGCGGGTTGATCTTCCAGCCGGAGAGACGGCACATGATCTTGCCGAAGAGGACACCGCCTGCAGTACCTGCAGCGAAGGCCACAAGACCCAGGCAAATAATCAGCAGGGTCTGGGGCACCAGGAAGCTCTCAGCACTCATGGTCATGCCGGTACCGGTGGCCAGGAAGATAGTGACAATGTTGCACAGGGAGTTCTGAGCCGTATCGGAGAGACGGTCAGTCACACCGGACTCACGGAACAGATTGCCCAGCATCAGCATGCCCAAGAGCGCAGCGATAGGCGGCAGGAGCAAGCTGATGAGGATGGTGGCCACGATGGGGAACATCACCCGCTCGAACTTGGTCACAGGGCGAAGCTGCTCCATCTGCACCTCACGCTCTTTCTGGGAGGTCAGGAGCTTCATGATGGGCGGCTGGATCAGCGGCACCAGAGACATATAGGAGTAAGCTGCCACGGCGATAGCACCCAAAAGATGCGGAGCCATCTGGATGGAAAGATAGATGGCCGTCGGACCGTCAGCGCCGCCGATGATGCCGATAGCGCCTGCCTCCTGCACATTGAAGCCCAGGAGCATGGCGCCCACCAGAGCCACGAACACGCCAATCTGGGCAGCAGCGCCCAATAGAAGCACCACAGGACGGGCCAGGAGCGGGCCAAAGTCCGTCATGGCGCCGATGCCAAGGAAGATCAGCGGCGGGAAAATCTCATTGGCAATGCCGTAGTGGATAGCCTGCATGAGGCCGGGCTCTTCCAGAAAGCCAGTGCCGGGGAAGTTGGCCAGGATGCAGCCAAAAGCGATAGGCCCCAGGAGCAGAGGCTCAAATTCCTTCACGAAGGCCATATAGAGCAGCACCAGGCCTACGCCAATCATGATGGCATGCCCGCCAGTAAAGGTGGCAAAGCCGCTCCCCGTCCAGACGGACTGCAGGGAGACTACGAAAGCATTAAATAATTCCATCTATATCCCTCCCTGCTTATACTGTGCGATCCATGCCCATGGCGCGGCCAGACTGCTTCCAGCCATTGCGGTCAATGGGCCTGATGGCCTTGATGGCACCGGGGCCGTAGCCGAAGCTGGCCACAGCGGCGGCAATGACTGCCACCACCTCCGGGGTCAGTCCCTCTTCCTTCACAGGCTCAGGCGCAGCCTTAACTGCCGGCGCAGGAGCCGGTGCAGGAGCCTCCTCGGGCTTGGCCTTGGGCTTAGTAGGATCGAAGTAATGGATAAGATTGATGACTACTCCCAGAGCAATCAGAACCAGGAACACCACCGTCATGTTGATCAGCATGATGATAAAGGGGTTCGTCGTGACTGGTTGTGACATGGAATCACCTCATTATAGTTTATTAAGACAAAAACATAAATTCCCATCTGTGTATTATACAACAATCAGGAAAAATATCAAAATATTTTATGTGAATATAACTGATAGATATGGGCTATTCGCCCTTCACCAAGGACAGGGCCTTATTTATATACAGCTGGCGAAAAGCAGGATATTCGGCCAGCCCCCTCAGTTCCGCCCTGACTTCAAGGCCGTTTTTCCTCAGGCGGGAAAGCCAGGAGCCCGCCCCCTCCCCTGCCATATCCTCGCGGACATGGAGGCCGCCGGACAGCAGCAGGGGGGCAAGCAGGACTTTCCTGGCACCTTTTTCCTGCAAGCGTGCCAGCACCATGGGAAAGTTCGGCGTATCGCCTTCTTCCACCACGCCGATATGGACGGGAAGCTTCTGCCTGTCCGCCCTTTCCTGCAGCTTCTCATAGACAGGATTGTGCTGATGCGGGGAGCCGTGGCCCAGCAACACCAGCTCCTCGCCGTCTCCAAGCTGATGGATGGCGTACACAGCCCCAAGCCCGACCGCAAAGTCGTCTTGTCCCGGCCCCTCCCTATAGAAGAGAGGTTCGCCGATTTTCAGCACTTCAAAGCCGCCTTGAAACTCTTTCGCCGGCATAGTGACCTTGTGGGCATATTCTTCCCCAGGGGTGAAGTAAGTGGGCTGCAAAAAAACCTTCTCAAAGCCCTCCTGCTTCAGCTCTTCAAGGCATTCTCCAAGAGAAGGAATGACTATTCCTTCTCTCAAAAGTTTCTTCCTGATGAAGACGGAAGTATAAGCCTGCCGGATTTCCAGCCCCGGCAGGGCCTCCCCCATTTCCACAGCCAGCTTTTCCAATCCCAGGGCGCGAGCCTCATGGCCCGCCACCCCGAAACTCACCAGGACCAAAGCCTTGCCCATCAGCCCTGCTCAGCCTTCACCACATCAGCAATGCGGTTGCAGATATCGTCCAGCTGTGCCTGGTCAGGTCCTTCAGCCATGACGCGGATCAGAGGCTCGGTGCCGGAAGGACGCACGAGGATGCGGCCCTCGGAGCCCAGTTCAGCCTCACCTGCAGCGATGGCAGCCTTGATCTTCTCGTTCTCTTCCCAGCCATCCTTGGTGGCCACCTTCACATTCAGCAGCAACTGGGGATAGGTGGTCATCATGGCCGTGAGCTCAGAAGCCTTGCGGCCGCTGCGCTTCAGGGACTTCAGCACCTGCAGGGCCGTGATGAGGCCATCACCGGTGGTGGTGTAATCGGTGAAGATGATGTGGCCGGACTGCTCGCCGCCAATCTTGTAGCCATTCTTCAGCATATTTTCCAGCACATAGCGGTCGCCCACCTTGGTGATTTCTGCCCGTCCGCCTGCAGCCTTGATGGCCTTGTGGAAACCGATATTGGCCATGACAGTAGTGACCACAGTCTTATAGGGCAGGGTGCCGTTCTTGATCATATCCGTGGCGCACATGACGAGGATGTGGTCGCCGTCAATGATCTCACCCTTTTCATCCACGCAGAGGCAACGGTCAGCATCGCCATCATTGGCAATGCCCAGGTCTGCACCGTACTCCACCACCGCCTTCTGGAGGGACTCCATATGAGTGGAGCCGCAACCGTCGTTGATATTGATGCCGTTGGGCAGGGCATGGATGACCTTGACCCTGGCACCAAGCTGGCGCAGGATCTGGGGCATAGCCTCATAAGAAGCTCCGTTGGCGCAGTCCAGCACCACCTTCATGCCGTCCAGACGCTCCTCGCAGGTGCTCAGCACGAAGTCGATATACTGGTTCAGAAGATCCTTGCGGGCTTCCAGATGGCCGATGCGGCTGCCTTTGGCCCGGGGCAGGTCATCATTTTCCTCCAGCTGGTGCACGATGGCTTCCAATTCATCCTCCACAGAATCCGGCAGCTTATAGCCGTCTCCGCCAAAGAACTTGATGCCATTGTCGTGGAAAGGATTGTGGGAGGCAGAAATCACGATGCCTGCCTTGGCGCGGTGCTTGCGAGCCAGATAGGCAATGGCAGGAGTAGGAATGACTCCCGCCAGCATGGCGCGCCCCCCGGCAGAGCAGATGCCGGCCACCAGAGCCGCCTCCAGCATCTCGCCGGAGAGACGGGTATCGCGGCCAATGATGATGAGGGGCTGCTCCTCCTCACTGTCCTTGCCGAAATAAAGCGTGGCCGCACGCCCCAGGCGGTAAGCCATTTCCGGCAGCAAAGTCACATTGGCCTCGCCACGGACCCCATCCGTGCCAAACAATCTTGCCATAATATAAATCCCCCTATATATCTTTGAATAATAAAATCATAACTCATTTAGTATGCCACATGAGAGCCTAAAAATGCAAGAGCCGACTTCATGCCATCCACCGCAGCGCTCATGATGCCCCCGGCGTAGCCTGCCCCTTCTCCGATGGGATAAAGGCCCGGCGTGGCCTCGGCCATCATAGACTCCCGCTGCCGCACTATGCGGCAGGGGGCAGAAGAACGGGACTCAAGGCCCGTCATCACCACCCCAGGGTCGGCAAAACCGGGAATCTTCCTGTCAAAGAAGGGCAGCGCCCCCGCCAAAGTCCTGCTGATGAAGTCCGGCAGGCAGCCATGCAGGTCAGCGGCCCTCACCCCCGGACGGTAGGTAGGACTGGTGAGGAAGGCTTCAGAGCCGGCAGTTCCGGAGAGAAAATCCCCCACCGTCTGCACAGGCGCCCTGTAATCCCTGCCCCCGAGCTCAAAGGCCAGGTGCTCCAGCTTTTCCTGCATTTGCATGCCGGAAAGCACCTCCCTGCCAAAATCCTCCGGCCCCACCTGCACCAGGAGAGCACTGTTGGCGATGCCGGAGTCACGGGCAAAGTTGCTCATGCCATTGGTGACCACACCTTCATGCTCGGAGGTGGCTGCCACCACCAGCCCGCCGGGGCACATGCAGAAGGAATAGGCTCCCCTGCCCGTCACCGGATCCTTGTAGGTCAGGGCATAATCTGCCACAGGCAGCCGCGGGTGCCCCGCGTCAATCCCGTACTGGGCCCTGTCAATGAATTCCTGGGGATGCTCGATGCGCACCCCCATGGCAAAGGGCTTGGCTTCCATTTTGAGACCCCGGCTGAAGAGCATGCGGTAGGTGTCGCGGGCAGAGTGGCCGATGCCGAAGAAGGCAGCCTGGCAGGGAAGGCGCTCCTCCCCCTCCACTATCAGAGCCGCAAGGCTGCCGTCACTGCCCAGCTCAAGATCCGTGACCCTGGCACCGAACCGCACCTCACCACCCAGGGCGATGATTTCCTGCCTGATGCGTTTGACAATGCCCCGCAACAGATCTGTCCCGATATGGGGCTTGTGGAGGTAGCGGATTTCCTCGGGCGCTCCTGCCTTGATAAAAGCCTCTATGACTTCCCCCATCAAGGGGTCGCTCACCCTGGTAGTGAGTTTGCCGTCGGAAAAGGTACCTGCCCCTCCCTCGCCAAACTGCACATTGGACTGAAGCTTCAGCCTGCCTCCCTGCCAAAAAGATTCTATGTCCTTGGTACGGGTATCAACATCCGCCCCCCGCTCCAGCACCAAAGGCCTGTAACCTGCTCTGGCCAAAGTAAGGGCTGCAAACATGCCCGCAGGGCCAAAGCCCACCACCACAGGCGGCAATTCGCCCTGTCCGGGAGCAGGGAACTTCCTTTCAGCCCGGGGCTTGGGTGCCGTGATTTCCAGATCCTTGTCCTTTTTCAGCTTCCCCCGCAGCTTCTTTTCGTGAGCCGGGGCCACCTCCACATCCAGCATATAGGTGAACTGGATAGGTGCCCCGCGATAGCGGCGGGCATCTATGGCCTTACGCACAATTACCACCCCAAGCACAGCCTGGGGTGGTAATCCGAGACGCTTAGCCACAAGGATCGGCAAAGCAGCCTCTTCGCTGAGAGGCACCTGCATATTCTTGATTCTAAGCAATTATCCTTCACTCCATCATCAGAAACTACTTCTCCTTCTCATCGGACTTCTTGATGTCCAGGTACACCGTAACTTCCTTGTTGGTCACTGTGACTCCCTCGGGCAGTTTCAGCTGCACCTTGCGGCTGGTGGACTTGTCAGCCGTCCCCAGATCTATCTCCTCCGTCTCCACAGCCGTGATCTGGGAAAGCACCTCGTCTGAACCAGCAATCTCAATCTTCACCGGATCTACCTTCACGCCGGACATAACCAGCCCCTTGGGCAAGGATCCCTTGGTCAAAGCCTTGATTTTCACCACTTTCTTGGTAAGCCCCCTGGCCAGCTGCACATCTGCCTGCACGGAAGAAGGCCTCACAATAATCCCGCTGACTTCCCTGCCATCTACATTGATGGCAGTAAGGGGCACCTGCAGGCTGAAATCCGTGCCATTGCCGGAAAGCCCCACATAGCCAATCACCCGATTCACCTCGTCCAGCAGGGACTTCGGCCCCTCCACCTCCACCACGGCAGCTGTCTGGGAAACCTTGGCCACAGTAGTACCCGGAGCCGTAGCCCCGGTGACAATGAGCTCCGCACGGAACTGGCGGCTCTCAATCTTATCCAGAGTCACCTCCACTGCCTCAGGCTGGACCTCCAGCAGCTCGAACCCTTGGGGCATATTGGTATGCACCCTGTAGGCCTTCCTGCCATCGCTGGCATTATCTAGATCCACATAGGCATCGAAATCCGCCTCTGTAGCATTCACAAACATAGAACGGGACGCCCGTACCTTCAGCTTCACCGCTCCGATTTCCTGGGACACCCTATAGCCCTCCGGCGCATTGGTTATAGTGAGAGGCACCGTGAAAGTGCCCTCTATGGAAGGGTTCTGCTCATTCATCACATAGCCCCAAAGCACCAGAGCCACCAGGAAGCATAGAATCTTGGCAGCCAGATTGCGCCGCACCAGATTTTGCAAGCGTCCAATCATGACTTATTCCTCCAATTCCTGATCATATCCTTGAAGCCTGCCTCCGGAGCTATGAAAGCAGGGCGCAGGACAGCCTTGAGCCTGTCAATGTCCAGATGGCGCATGATATGACCGTTTTCCGCCACAGAAATGGTGCCCGTCTCCTCGCTCACTACCACTATCAGGGCATCGCATTGCTCAGACAAGCCAATAGCCGCCCGGTGACGGGTGCCAAGCTCCGTAGAAAGCCCCCTGTTCTCCGTGAGGGGCAGCAGGCAGCCTGCCGCAATCAGCCTCTTCCCCCTGATTACCGCCGCCCCATCGTGCAGCGGCGTATTGGGAATAAAAACATTCATAAGGAAATCTGAAGTGATGAGTCCGTCAATCTGGATACCCGTGGCACTGATATCATTGAGGCCCATATCCCTCTCGATAACCAGCAGGGCACCGATCTTGTTGGCAGACAGCACCTTGACCGCCTTGGCCAGCTCATTGACCACCGAACGGGCTTCATCATCGTCCAGCGTGACCGAAGGCGCCAGGAACTTGCCCTGCCCCAGATGTTCCAGCGCCCGCCGCAGCTCCGGCTGAAACACGATGGGCAAAGCCACAAAAAGCAGGGTCACACACTTCTGCAAAAGCCAGGAAATCACATGCAGCTCCATCCAGCTGCAGATGATAGTGACCCCCAAAAGCACCAGCACACCCTTCACCAAAGTGATAGCCCTGGTATCCTGGAGCATCTCATATACTTTATAAAGGATAACTGCCACAATAAAAATGTCCAAAGCGTCCAGTATCGTGATGGTGGACAGGATGCCATGGAATCCGCTGGGCAGAGAAATATCTATTGGCATAGCTAAAACTCCCTAAGCAGAATTACACTATTTCTAGTATAACGCAACACCAAAGCTTTTGCCAATAGCAAAACATTCCTATTTATAAAGTTATTCCATCAGCCACCT
Source organism: Pseudoselenomonas ruminantium (assembly GCA_902780915.1). Classification (GTDB taxonomy): domain Bacteria; phylum Bacillota; class Negativicutes; order Selenomonadales; family Selenomonadaceae; genus Selenomonas_B; species Selenomonas_B ruminantium_B. The sequence continues at coordinate 69,107 of CACZHK010000011.1, forward strand.
TCTCTTACGGCCACAAAATTCTCCCGATACTTCCCCAGCGTGCGAGAAAATTGGCTCCAATCCCTTCTTGGCACAGCCATACAATGGTATAATGAAGCATAGCCCCCCTGCCAGGCAAGGCAATATCAGTTTTGGGAGATGATAGCATTGGAGAAACGCAGCAAACTCATGCCAGTAGGTGTGGAAGACTTCAGGAAACTGATCGAAAAGCATTACTATTTTGTTGATAAAACCCGCTTCATCAAGCAACTGATTGATGAACCTACGGATGTCACCCTCATTACCCGTCCCCGACGCTTTGGCAAGACATTGACTCTTTCCATGCTGCGCTACTTTTTCACCCTTGACCAGGCTGCAGAGAACCGTTGCCTCTTCCATGGCCTGGACATCGAAAGAGCCGGGGAAAGCTATATGGCAGAACAGGGCCAGCGCCCAGTCATCTTCCTCACCCTAAAAAATGCCCAAAGTCTGAAATGGGAGGATGAACTAAGCAAAGTAGCTATGATTCTTGCCAGGCTGTATGGCAGCTATGCTTTCCTGCAGGATAGCTCTGCCCTGGCAGAATCAGACCGGGATTTCTTCCTGAAGATACGCAGACGTGAAGGCAGCCAGCCTGATATGGAAGATGCCCTTATCAATCTTTGCCAGATGCTAGCGCAACACTATGGGAAAAAACCTCTCCTGCTGCTTGATGAGTACGATGCCCCCATTCTAGCAGCCTGGGAGCACGGATACTACGAGGAATGCATCGCCTTCATGAAGGGCTTCCTGGGCAGTGCTCTGAAATCCAATGACTATCTCGACTTTGCTGTGCTGACAGGTGTAACCCGCGTTTCCAAAGAAGGCATTTTCAGCGGTCTCAACAACCTCGATGTATCCAGCGTCTTGTCTGACAGCTACGCTGATATCTTCGGCTTCACCCAAGCCGAGGCAGGCACACTGATGAAAGAGGTCGGCGTAGCAGACCAACTGCCAAAACTCAAGCAGTGGTACGACGGCTACCGCTTCGGTCAGGTGGAAATCTACAATCCCTGGTCTGTGGTGAACTTCATCAAAAATGGTTGCAAGTTCCGGCCTTACTGGCTCAATACCTCGGGCAATTCTATTCTGAAAGATCTGTTGCTGAAGGTAGACAACCGCAGGCAAAGGGAACTTGAGGGACTTCTTGCAGGCGAAAGCGTAGAGGCCCCTATTATAGAAAACGTCATCTACTCCGACCTGCAGGGAAGCCGCGATGCTCTTTTCATGCTGCTCATGACAGCCGGATATCTGAAACCCATTGAGACCTGGGAAGACGAATCTTACACTGATTGGGCCAGGCTCACCATCCCCAATATAGAGGTACGCACTGCCTACCATAGAGAAATCCTCGGTTATATCGCCCCCAGCCAGGGAGAAACACTGCTTAAAGATATGCTCCGAGCCATGGTTGAAGGCAGGGCAGCAAACTTTGAGGATCACTTGAATGAAATTCTCCTTGACTATACAAGCTACCACGACCCGGCCACTCAGCCAGAAAACTTCTACCACGGCCTGCTCTTGGGCCTTACCATCCTGCTGCAGGGCCACTATCGGGTAGAATCCAATAGAGAAAGCGGCTATGGCCGCTTTGATATAGCCTTTTTCCCCAAAAAGAAAAACTCCCCCGGCATCATCCTGGAGCTAAAGTCCAGTGATACCAAGGGAGATCTAAAACTCGCAGCCCAGGAAGCCCTGCGGCAGATTGAGAGCAAAGCCTACGCTGCCGAATTTGAAAAGGATGGAGTATTGAAGGTTTGGAAATACGGGATTGCATTTCACGGTAAGCAGGTGTGGATAGAAAAAGAGGGAAATAGGGAAGAATAGGTTTTCCTGGCAATAAAAACACCGCCCCCTACCATGCCAATGTTACTAGCTATGCCCTGCCCCATTCTGAGCATGATGTCTCACTCCTGAGCAAATACCACGAACTGAAGTCGTAGCAGCAAAAACCGTGGACATACAGGTAGACCACTTCCACAGCATAGACAACAAACAAAACTTTGATATACAGTCTAAGATAAGGCTGCTGCACGCTTTCATTACGTGCAACAGCCCTGTCCGTACAAAGGACTGGCAGATGATGTGCAGATTGACAAGACACATTAGCACAGAGGCTTTTTTATTTATTGTACCAAATTCAGTACGTTGCTGCTGTTTTGATTGGCTTGCGCCAGCATGGATTGGGCAGATTGGGAGAGAATGCTGTACTTGGCGTGTTCCATCATGGCTTTAGCCATATCGGCATCACGAATAACGGATTCGGAAGCCTGTGTATTCTCGCTGGCGGTAACGAGGTTGTCGATGGTGAAAGCCAGGCGGGATTGATATGCTCCCATGCGGGTATTTTCATTAAGGCTGTACTCTATTGCATTATCAATTAACTCAAGCGATGCTATTGCAGCATCCCGCGGATTTACTTTTAGAGACGCAATCCCCAAAGTACCTGTATCCATGCTATTAATAAAAATCCGTAGGTTCTGGTTGGCCTTGGTACCAGTATGAATGACTAAAGAAGTGTCCATGAAAGTATTTTCGCCATAGGAATCATCCGTTGTTGTGATTATAACTGGCGGATCATATTCGTATATGCCACTATCGTTTATACCCATATTATTTGGCCACGAAGCTTCACGCATAAGACTATAACTTCCATCTCCATTATCTACAATTCTCAAATTATGTTCACCGTCAATAACGATTTGTTTTCCGTCAGCACTATCCTTAGAATATTTACGATAATCAGCAACAAAATGGTCTGAACTCCAATAGGTGCCATCTGGAAGCAAGCTAAGATTATTCGTGCCATCTGCGTTTACATAACAGCTTAATAACGCTTCCTCTGTACGACCTTTGGCACTTTTTATCCCTTCAAATACAGCTTTAGGTAAATCTGCTACACTTGTTACATTTTTTATGCCAATAATATATTCTCGTGGTAGATCCCACGATGTAGAAGCATTTTTTATATAGGTTGAAGTTGTAGCATTAGCGTCAAACTTTATATTGATATATTGAGGACACCCTTTACACGTAATATAAAATCCCTGTTGGTCAAAATCTGAGGGACAACTGGCAGGGCTACCATCTTTTACTGCGGCCGAAAAATCTAATTTCACATTTAGCATCTCACTAGTTTGATTTTTGTAACTTTTATGTGCTGGAATACGCACTGATTGCCCAGCCAACCTGGTAAACCCTATATCATTCCTAGTGTCACCCAAAGGAGTAAACGCACCAGTTAATTTTTTCAGTTTATTGGGAACTATTCCTCTACGCACTGTAGAAGAAGATATATCATTTCCACTGATTGAAGATATATCACTTGTGACATCTTCTTCTAAAAAAGCATAATCTCCATTCAATAAAACACGCCCATTATAATTTGTCATAGCCGCAATATCATTAATGGTATCTAGTCGAGCATCTACTTCCTTTTGGATAATCGCTCTATTGGTATCTGTATTATGGTCATTGGCGGCGTTAAGAGCCATCTCTTTGAGGCTGCGCAGGTTGTTGATAATCTCCTGTATGCCGCCTTCTGCAGTTTTGATAAGATTCGTGCCGGTCTGGGCATTGGCAATGTCCTGTTCGAGGCCGCGAATCTGCACCCGCATCTTTTCTGAGATAGCATATTCAGATGCGCCATCGCCTGCACCACCAATTTTTACACCAGAGGCGGCCTGTCTTGAAGTTTTGTCAAGTTTATTGTTATTCTTGCGCAATTCCCCTAATACCATCTGCGCCGAATAATTGTGACTTACTACCATAGCCATAAGAATCCCCCCTTGAACGCATATACCTTCTATCTTGTTTTTCTTTCCTTTGAAATTCATGGTGCTGTTTGCGCCTTGGAATTTGACGAACGATGAAATATCCGAATTGCTCAAACTTGCCAAACTGCGTGATGTTTTTGTTCAACTCGCCCAGCGTCAACATCGCTGCGCTGTTGTTCGCAATTACCATCGCCACGATTCGCCGCCCCTTTCGTGAAAAATTATCAAAACACACGAAACAGGGAACAGCGAAATGCCCTTCCCAAAAGGAAACCATATATTACTGTGGATAGACTAACGAGATTGAATGTCTCCCCCCCCATGGACATAACTCTGCATTTCTCTCGCTCCTTACGTTGTCGCACCTATCCAACAAAGCACATTCTACTTCAAATATTTTTATGACATTATGTCGTATTTTTTCACCAAAAACTTAAGCCCCTGCGAAAAAAAACTGTCCCTGTTTGCACATGCCGTTCGCAATATATGCAGAACACGTAAGAGCTTTTCCTGCGGAAAATTCCAACTTGCTCTAGCATACGTGCGACAGTCTCAGCCAAAAGAGGACTGCCGAAGCAGTCCTCATGCAAACTTTCTGTGAACTTATTTGATTTCCCGAATCCAGCCCTCTGGCCCTTCGATGGTGCCCAGCTGGATGCCGCGCAGGGTGTCGTAGAGTTTCTGGGTGACGGGGCCCATCTTTTCCATGCCGCTGGGGAACTCGATGGTCTCTTCCTTGCCAACCACCTTGCCCACAGGGGAGATGACGGCTGCGGTGCCGCAGAGGCCGCACTCGGCGAAGTCCTTGAGTTCGCTGAACTTGACGGGACGATGCTCCACCTTGAGACCCAGCATATGCTCTGCCAGGTAAACCAAGGAGCGGCGGGTGATGGAGGGCAGGATGCTGCCGGACTTCGGCGTCACCACCGTGCCTTCCTTGGTGATGAAGAGGAAGTTGGCGCCGCCCGTTTCCTCCACATAAGTGCGGGTGGCAGAATCCAGGAACATATTCTCGTCAAAGCCATTGTGATGGGCCAGCACGTAGGGATGCAGGCTCATGGCATAGTTCAGGCCCGCCTTGATATGGCCTGTGCCATGGGGAGCCGCACGGTCAAAGTCGCTGACACAGAGGGTGATGGGCTTGGCGCCGCCCTTGAAATAGGGGCCAACGGGAGTGCCGAAGAGGCGGAACTGGTACTCCTCAGCCGGCTTCACGCCAATGACGGGGCTGGAAGCGAACATATAGGGGCGCAGGTACAGGGAAGCATCCGAGCCGTAAGGAGGCACCCAATCCTTATTGGCAGCGACCACCTGATCCACGGCCTCCAGGAACCTCTCCTTGGGGAACGCAGGCATTTCCAGCCTCTTGGCAGAATCTTCCATGCGCTCTGCGTTGAGGTCGGGACGGAAGGTCACGATGCGGCCATCCTTGGTGGTGTAAGCCTTGAGGCCCTCGAAGACCTCCTGGCAGTACTGCAGGATGCCAGCGCATTCGTTGAGGACGATATTGGCATCCTCGGTGAGCACGCCCTCACCCCATTTGCCGTCCTTGAAATTTGCCACATAACGCTTGGATATCGTCCGATAAGCGAAGCCCAAGTTGGACCAATCCACATCTGTCCTTGCCATATTCATGCCCCTTTTCTGCTAAAGACGTCCCAGAAAGCCCGGGACACTATCATATAAACTAATGCGATGTTTGTACACTATTGATGGAAATGTGAAACATCTTTATCTCATTGCCTTATTTTAGGTCAGAAATGTAACATTGTCAATGCCTTTTGAGAACAAACGTCTTTCTATATCCTTGATGCCCTTTTCCTGCCGCCAGGCCAGCAGTTCCCGGCGAGCCTGGGGCAGCCTTTGGATAATATCTCCTGCCAAAAGCCCTTCTCCCAATTCCTCATAGGCCAGATCCCCTGCCCTGCCGTGGAGGTAAGTGCCCAGCAGGGGAATGAAGTCCGTCTCCGTCTGGCTGACCAGGCCAGCGATGGTACCTGCCAGCACATCCCCGCTGCCTGCAGTGGCCATGCCGGGATTGCCCAAGGCAGAAAAGAACACCTCTCCCTCGGGATAGGCCGCCAGCGTGGTGTCGCTCTTGGCAACCACCACCGCCTTGCAGCCCTTGGCCAATTTCCGGACGGCAGGCACGAGACTGCCCTTGAGAGTTTCCATTTCCACGCCCATGAGCCTTGCCATCTCTCCCAGATGCGGAGTGAGGATGGGCCTTTCCTTGCACTCTGCCAGCACCTCCGGCAGCCTGGCAAAAGCAAAGAGGGCATCTGCGTCCAGCACCAGGCGGCAGGAAGTGCGAGTAGCCACCAGTTTCACGAAGTCCATGGTCTCCGTCGCCCGGCCCAGCCCAGGGCCCATGAGCAGCACATCAGCCTTGTTGGCCATGGTCAGCACCAGCTGCACAGCGTCCTCGCCTCCAAGGTAACCAGCCTCTGTCTCCGGCAGCCCCCAGGTCATGATTTCCTGCACCTGGGAAGCTACAATGTCGCGCTGGCTCTCCGGCACCGCCAGAGTCACCAGTCCGGCCCCCACCCTGAGAGCAGCTTTGGCCGCCATGACAGCTGCCCCGGTCATGCCCTTGGAGCCTGCCACGATGAGGATATGACCGCAATCTCCTTTGTGGACATTTTTTGCCCGTTCCGGCAGCAAGGATGCTGCCAGATCCTTGTCCAAAGTCTGCAGCTTCAGCTTGTCAGCCTCCAGGAGCTGGGAGGGCAGGCCAATATCGTCCACCACCAGCCGACCCACGTGCTCTGAGCCTGGGAAGAGCAGCTGCCCGGGCTTGGCCAGCCCCAGTGACAAGGTGGCGCTGGCCTTCACTGCCATGGTCTGCACCGCCCCGGTGTCTGCTGCCACACCGCTGGGCATGTCGATGGCCATGACAGGCTTTTCCGCAAGGTTGATTTCCTCAATGAGCCGCAGGGTTTTCTTTCGCAGCTCCCCCACGGCCCCGGTGCCCAGGATGCCGTCCACCACCCCATCAGAGAACTTCAGGGCCATGTGGAACCTGTCCCAATCCCTGTCGCTGTTGAGCTCATGCAGCTCGATGCCCATGCGCTCCAGGATAGTATACATGGTGGCCGCCGAAGGTTTCAGATGAGCGTGCTCCCCTGCCAGGAAAACCCTGATGCGCGCTCCTTTGTTGGCCAGATGGCGGGCAGCTGACATGGCGTCCCCGCCGTTGTTGCCGCTGCCTGCCACCACGCAGAGGCTCTTGCCCCGGACTCCCCCCAGAATTTCTGTGGTGACCTCTGCCGCCCGGCGACCGGCATTTTCCATCAGGAGAGTTTCCGGCAGGCTGTAGGTATCTGCCGCCTCCTTGTCTATCCTGTGCATATCTTCGATAAGTCCCAGCTTCATTTTGTTCCTCCGCTCAATCTCTTTCCATCACGCATTGGGCCGTGGCGTAATCCCTGGAATGGCTCAGGGAAAGCCAGACAACGCTTATTCCCCTTTCCCGGGCCAGCTTTTCAAAATAACCGCTTAGCTGCACTTTTGGACACCCCAGTTCATCATTCAGGATCTCGATCTCCAGCAGGGAACCGCCCCGCAGGCCTGTGCCGAAAGCCTTGAGCACCGCTTCCTTGCCGGCCCAGCGGGCTCCATAGCTGGCGTATTTTCCCGCGCCGCGGGCTTCACAATAGGACTGCTCTGCCTCCGTATAGACTCGCTTCAAAAAAGCAGGAGTGGCAGCTTTCTCCATCCGCTGGATCTCTATGATATCCGTGCCAATGCCAGCAATCAATTTTTTCTTCCTCCGCTCAATCACAAATTAGGAGCCGACAATCCTGCCGGCTCCTATAGTATATCATTTTTATGCTGGGATTGCTTCCCTTAGTTTGCCAAAGCAGGCGGCAAATCTCCCGTATAGGCCCTGCCACCCATGGTAGGACCGCCGGTGGCGCCAGTGGCGCTGCTGTCATCGGTGCTGCCGACCTTGCTGTCTCCCGTAGCCCCTATGGCACTGCTGCCTACCGTGGAGGGAATATTGCCCGTAGCCTTGGCGTTTGGATTGCCATTGCCGCCACCTGCCGCAGTCACGCTCTCATTGGGATTGAAGCGGTAGTTGCGGGCGATGAAGACTTCCACCCGACGGTTCTGCTGCCTGCCATCGTCCGTATCGTTGGATGCGATGGGACGATACTCGCTGTAGCCCACAGCGCTGAAGCGCCTGGGATTAAGACGTGCGTCCTGGGCGATGATGTACTTCATGAAATTCAAGGCACGGCTGGAAGAAAGTTCCCAGTTGGAGGGGAACTGAGCCGTGTTGATGGGCACGTTGTCCGTGTGCCCTGAGATGACCACCCGCTCTGGCAGGGTAGCCAGAAGCCCCGCTATCACGGGAGCAATCTTCTGGGACTCAGCCACCAGCTGTGCCGAGCCGGACGGGAAAAGCGCCCTTTCCTTGATGCGGATCATAAGGCCATCCTCAGAAAGCTCCGTGGTGAGCTTGTCCTTGAGGTTGTTGGCCTCGATGTATTCCTCCATCTGCCTCTGCACTTCTTCCAAACTTTGATTCTCCTGGATGTAGGCCGAATTGCCCGCATCCTCATCGCTGGGCATCTCCGCCCGACGCCCGGGATTCGGCCCCATGGCATCAAAGAAGGATGGGCCGCCAGAGTTGAAGGCTGCCGTAAAAGCTTGAGCCATCTGCTTCAATTTAGTCTGGTCAGTCTGTGAAATAGCAAACAGCGCGATGAACAGGGCCAGCAGGAGGGTCATCAGATCGGAATAAGGCAGGAGCCAGGGCTCACCTTCGTGTTCTTCGTGAGGTGGCTGACGTTTCTTCTTAGCCATTAAATCACTCCTTCTTCAAGCCTTCACGCTCGGACTGAGGAATGAAGACCATCAGCTTTGCCTCTATAGCCGTGGGAGAATCGCCGGCCTGGAGGGAAAGGATTCCTTCAATGATCATGCGCTTCTCGCTGACCTCTGCCTTGGACAAAAGTTTCAGCTTGTTGGCCATGGGCAGGTATACAACGTATGCGGTGAAGATACCGAGGATGGTTGCGACGAATGCTGCGGCGATTGCATGGCCCAGCTTGTTGATATCGTTCAAGTTGCCCAGTGCTGCAATCAGGCCGATAACGGCGCCCAGCACGCCCAGGGTAGGAGCGTACAAACCTGCCTGCTCCAGCATGGCGCGGCCTTCAGCATGACGTTCCTGCATGACTGCCAGCTCTGCGTCCAGCACATCGCTGACGAACTCAGGATCCATGCCGTCAATGACCATGCCCAGGCCCGTGCGGAAGAAAGGATCCTCGATATCCTGCACCTTGCCCTCAAGAGCCAGGATGCCTTCGCGGCGGGCAATCTGCGAAAGCTCGATGAACATGCTCAGGAGTTCCGCTTTCTCATGCAAGGCCGGCTTGAAGTAAACCATCTTGACAATCTTGGGCAAGGATTTCAGCTGCTTCATATTGAAAGCAGTGAAAAGGCAGGAAAAGGTGCCGCAGATGATGATCAGGAACGCTGCCGGGTTATTCAGCGAGCTGATGGGCGCACCCTTGATGATCATGCCCACGAAAACGGAAATAAGGCCGCCTATGGCGCCTATGACTGTTGACATTTCCAAGATAAAAGCCCCCCTATCCTTCTATTGGTGCGAAGGAAAATAATCTAAGCTATAACGTGCTTGTGCCTATCTATATTATTCCTTGCAAAGGACAAAAATCCTACCACTGGCCAGGAAAAATTTTTCCCGGGACAAACAATAATTTTTTTTTATTATATCATTTATGTGTGTAAAGTATGATATAATATCCAAAGATAAAGACGATTTATGTTCTCACAGAAAGAAGCGATTGCATGGAACTGAGACAACTCGAATATTTCCAGATGGCCAGCCGTCTGCGGAATATCACCCGGGCTGCGGAAAGGCTGCGTGTTTCCCAGCCCAACATCACGGTCGCTATCAAGAAGCTGGAGGCAGAGCTGGGCATACAGCTTTTTGACCGGAGCCAGAAACAGCTGTCCCTGACCCCGGAGGGAGCCGTCTTCCTCAACCGTATCGAACTGGCCCTGCGCAATATCCAGGACGCAGTGCTGGAGGTCAACGACTACAAGCAGCTGCAGAAGGGCACCATCAAGATCGGCATTCCCCCCATGATGGGCGCCTACCTCTTCCCCAAGATCTTCTCCAGCTTCCAGAAGCGCTACTCCCATCTGGAAATCTTCCTGCACGAGGAAGCCTCCATGTCCATCCGTGAGCAGCTGGAGCGTGATGAGCTGGACTTCGGCATCATCATCATCTCGGGAGCCTCCCAAAGCCTGCAGCTCCTGCCCATGTCCCGCAACCAGATCGTCTGCTGCGTGCCGGAAAACAGCCCCCTGGCCAAGAAAAAAACTCTCAGCCTCCAGGATGTGGCTGAATCCAGCATGGTCATGCTGAAGGAAGGCTCCTTCCTCAGGCAGCTCATCCTGAGCAAGCTTGAGGATGCAGGCGTCAAGCCCAACATCGTGCTGGAATCCAACCAGGTGGGCACACTCAAGGGCCTGGTGGCCTCCGGAGTAGGACTGGCCTTCCTGCTGGATATGGTAGTAGAAGATTCCCCCGGAGTGAAGGTCATCCCCCTCTCCGACCCTCTCTTCGTAGATGTGGGCCTGGCCTGGAAAAAAGACCGCTACATCTCCAAAGCTGCCCAATCCTTCATCGACTTCTGCAAGGAAATCCTCAAACAGAGAGATGCTGACTGATTTCCTGGTATTCACAATAAAAAGCTCCACAGACTGCAAATTTGCAAAGCTGTGGAGCTTTTCTTATTCAAATTCGTATCTTCCCTGACTTTGGCTCAATAGAGAAGATGTGCCAGCACGTAGCCCACGCAGCAGCCGGAGCCGACGCCGATGAGGCCCGGGATCATGAAGCTGTGGTTCAGGATGTACTTGCCGATGCGAGTAGTGCCGGAACGGTCAAAGCCGATGCAGGCCAGGTCGGAAGGATAGGTGGGCAGGAAGAAATAGCCGTAGCAGGCGGAAATGAAGGACAGCACCAGGATGGGATCCATGCCCACATTCAGTGCCATGGGCACCACGATGGCAATAGCTGCGCCCTGAGAGTTCACCAGCTTGGAGGTGAGGAAGGCCAGCACAGCATAAGCCCAGGGATAGTTCTGCACAGCATTGCCCAGGAATTCCTTGAGGAAGGCCATGTGATGGGCAAAGAAGGTATCTGCCATCCAGGCTACGCCGTAAACGGAAACCAGGGCCACCACGCCGGAGCGGAACACCTGGCTGTTGCCCACGTCCTTAGCCTTCACCTTGCAGGTAACGAGAATGATGGCTGCCACAAAGAGCATGACCATCTGGATGACCAAGACCATGGAAACAGGCTTCATGACCCCCTTGGCATCCGGGAAATGAGGCAGCAGGGAGTGGACATTGCCCAGGATGGCAATGACTACGATGCCCGCCAGGAAGATGTACATGGCACGGTAGTATTCATTGGGCAGTTCCTTGTCCAGGAGGCTTTCCGTATCGCCGTACACATAGGCCTTGTTCTCAGGATCCTTGATGAAGGCCTGGAATCGCTCATCATCTGCCAGTTCCTTGCCGCGGCGATAGCTCCAGAGAGCTGCGAAGAACACGCCAAAGCCGGTAGCAGGCACGGAGACCATCAGCACCTGCAGCAAGGTGAAATCACTGCCAGCGCCTGCCAGGAAAGCCACGATGGAAACCACTGCCACAGAGGCAGGAGACGCGCAGATACCCATCTGGGAGGCCACGGAAGCCACCGCCATGGGACGCTCGGGGCGGATGTTCTGCTTGATGGCCACATCATAGATGATGGGGAACAGGGTGTAGACCGCATGGCCCGTACCGCAAAGGATAGTGAGGAACCAGGTGGTCATAGGTGCCAGGATGGTGACGTACTTGGGATGGCCGCGCAGGAGTTTCTCTGCGTACTTCAGCATGACCGTGAGGCCGCCGGAGGTCTGGAGGAAGCCGGCGCAGGTAACCACTGCCATGATGATGAGCATGACATCAACAGGCGGCTTGCCCGGCTTGTAGCCGAACACGAAAGTAAAGATAACAAGACCGATGCCACTGATGACAGCCAGGCCGATGCCGCCGTGACGGACACCAACCACCAAGCATGTCAGCAGTACAATAAAACCTAGTAGCATTTCCATAAAATTTCTCTCCCCTTTTCTTTAGAAGCTACACTATAGAAAAGACTCCCTGCTTTGCTATTTCGCCATGGAAAAATCCATTTCCTCTTTTTTCTGAAAAATTTTTTATTTTTCCTGGGCATCATAATAAATAGTAATGGCAGGACATGACATATATAAATTCCTTTAGGATTATACTACATAGTTTATGAAAAAGTAAATGTCATTTATAAAAAAAATTTAATATATAATTTTTATTTATTTAACCTTAACTATCGTCAATCATAACTATAATATTTCAATAATAGGGTCTTGCAAAGATATGCCTGTATGTTATAATAACCTCAAAAGCCCATTGAGATTCATTATCTTATTTCTTTCTCTTTTCCTAGGAGGCACTTATGGCGACCATCAACGACAACTATCTGAAACTGCCCGGCAGCTACCTCTTCGCCGAAATCGGCAGGAGAGTAGCATCCTATAAAGAAGCTCATCCCGAAGCCGACATCATCCGCCTGGGGATAGGCGATGTAACCTGCCCCCTGCCCCCCGCCTGCATCAGGGCCATGCACGAGGCTGTGGATGAGATGGGTAGCGCCGAAACCTTCCGGGGCTACGGCCCGGAGCAGGGCTACGCCTTCCTCACGGAAGCCATCCTCAAGAACAACTATGAGCCCTACGGCCTCCACTTCGGCACTGATGAGATTTTCGTCAGCGACGGCTCCAAGAGCGACTGCGGCAATATCCAGGAAATCTTCGGCCTCACCGACAAAGTGGCCATCACCGACCCGGTATACCCCGTCTACCTTGACACCAACGTCATGGCGGGGCGCACAGGCAGCCTCCGGAAGGACGGCCATTTCGAGGGAGTCACCTACCTGCCCTGCACGGCAGAGAACAACTTCGCCCCCGAACTGCCCAGGGAGCATGTGGATATGATCTACCTCTGCTGCCCCAACAATCCCACAGGCACTACTCTCTCCCAGGCAGAGCTCAAGAAGTGGGTGGACTACGCCAGACGCGAGGACGCAGTCATTCTCTTTGATGCCGCCTATGCCGCCTACATCACGGAAGACGATGTGCCCCGCACCATCTATGAGATTGAGGGCGCGACAGAAGTAGCCATCGAGTTTCGCTCCTTTTCCAAGACCGCAGGCTTCACAGGCACCCGCTGTGGCTACACCATCATTCCCAAAGGGGTGACGGGCAAGGCCGCTGATGGCTCACGGGTAGACTTCAACCGCCTCTGGAACCGCCGCCACACCACCAAGTTCAACGGCACGGCCTACATCGTCCAGCGCGGCGCTGCCGCCATCTACACAGAGGAAGGCAAGGCCCAGGTGAAGGAAACCATCGCCTACTACATGGAAAACGCCCGCCTCATCCGCGAGGGTCTCAAGGCCGCCGGCATAGACGCCTATGGCGGCATCAATGCCCCCTACATCTGGCTCAAGACGCCCCATGATATGCCCTCCTGGGACTTCTTTGACAAACTGCTGACAGAAGTCAATATCGTGGGCACCCCCGGTGCCGGCTTCGGTCCCTGCGGCGAAGGCTACTTCCGCCTCACCGCCTTCGGGGACAGAGAAAATACCCTCAGAGCCGTAGAGCGCATCAAGAAAATGAAAATCTGACAAAACCGAACAAGAAAACTGCCCTTTCAGCTCAAGTCCGAAAGGGCAGTTTTTTATCACCATATTAAATTCTTCCCAGCAGGCGCAGGATAAACCAGGCCGCCAGGCCCAGTCCCAGCGCTCCCAGGAGCACCGGCAGGACGAAGCTCACGAAGAGCACCAGCACAGCGGTCACACCAATCAAGGCAGCAATCCTGACTATTCGCGTGCGCCAGTCGCTGCCGAAGATGAGGCTGCTCATATTCAGCCCCCGGGAAAAAGGGGAACGGCCGGAATAGACACGGTAGTATCTGGGAGTTTCCTTCTGCTGATAAGGGCTGTAGCTGGCATCGCTGCCATCCTCGTCTATGGTGACACCCTCATAGGAGTTCTTCTCATCTTTCGTCAAGACCCGCACAGGATCCTTTTCTTCTTCCATCAAATCCGCCCCCTCCTGCTTTTCCCCATTATCTCATACATCCGTGGAATCTTCCTGATAGTCAACTATCTCGCCGCGCTTCTCCCTTGCCACCACTTCTGCCTGGAATTCAAAGCACTCCTTGGCCACATCGTTGGAGAGCCACAGCAAGCAGATGAGGTTCGGGATGGCCATGAGGCCGTTCATGGTATCGGAGAAGTTCCAGACCACTTCCAGGGAAGTAGTAGCACCCACGAAGGTGATCAAGCCAAAAAGCACGCGGTAGCTCATAATGACCTTGCGGTTCCTGATGAGATACTCCAGCGCCTTCTCGCCATAGTATTCCCAGCCGAGAATAGTAGAGAAAGCAAAGAGGGCCAGGGAAACGGAAATCACCAGCTTGCCGTACTCGCCAAAGACCGTGGAGAAGGCCAGGATGGTGAGCTGGGCACCGGACACAGGTGCGCCGGTGGCAGGATCGATGGTGCCCAAAAGGCCGGAGGAAGCGATGACCAAACCCGTCAGCATGCAGACAATCATGGTATCGAAGAAAGTACCAGTCATGTTCACATAGCCCTGGCGGGAAGCGTGATCGGTACGGGCAGCAGCTGCCGCGATGGGAGCAGAACCCAGGCCTGCCTCGTTGGAGAACACGCCCCGGGCCACGCCCCAGCGCATGGAGGTCAGCATGGAGGCCACGATGGAGCCCCCCACGCCGCCTGCCACAGAATCAAAGGAGAAAGCCATGCGGAACATTTCCATGATGCCTGCGGGCACAGCCTCGAAATTTGCGATGATGACGATAAGAGCAGCCACGAAATAGAAAGCCGCCATGGCAGGCACCACGATGCTTGACACTTTGCCGATGCTGCGGATGCCGTTCACCAAAGTGGCAACAGCCGCCAACATGATGATGATGCCGGTGAACCAGGTGGGAATCTGGTAGCTGGAGAACAGCGCCGCAGAGATGGAATTGGCCTGAGTCATGTTGCCGATGCCGAAGGAAGCCAGCACCACAAAAGCCGCAAA
>CACZHK010000012.1 GCA_902780915.1 Pseudoselenomonas ruminantium
AGGTGTGAATCCACCAGGTCACCGGGAGTACGGCCCACCATAAGCACACGCCAGGCACCCAGGTGTTCCCCTGTAGGATTGACAATCCTCTCCGGTATGACCGACATCTTGGTGGAACCTGTCTCAGATCGCAATCTCATAGGCCATCCGTCAACTCCAAGACACGCCTCATGCACACCCAGATAAAGGTCATCGGCCGCCTTGGCAATCATTATCGGCAGTCTTTCGCCGTTGGCATCGGACAGTTTCTCGGGGCCGATGTTATGACGCTCGCCGTTGTAATACCAGGCGGTGTAGTCATCGGCAAAATTGAAATCCGTATGTTCTCTGTATTTTTCGGGATACATTCCTGACGCTTTCTGCTCCGAATAAGTCTCAGTAGATGAAGCTGTATTCATTAGTGGGGCGCATCTGAAAGCAACGCCCTCATTATAAACGCGCACCTCAAACAGCACATAGCCGGGATAACAGACAACCATCCTATCGGAATAGCTACCCTTGACAACGGAACGTTTGCCCCAGACCGGAGTCCACTTATACTTGTTTTTCGTGGACCCGAACAAATGGCCTAACGGTTTCAGAGTAGTATATTTCATTTGTTTGTGGCAGCATTTGTCGATGCCATGATTATGGCAGTCGCAGATCGAGTGGCTTACATATCATGTGCTGTGGAGGGGTTACACTATTATGCGTTTGCAAAAACGAATTTAATTCTTATATTGGTAGGTTGATTTAAATTGGATAATAAAAGAGAATATTATCAATATAATTGTAAACAATGCGGAATGTGTTGTAGGTATTTACATTTGATAGATGAAATGAAGGCGTATGATAGAGGGGATGGAGTATGTAGATATTTAGATGATGATAATAAATGCAAAATATATAATAATAGACCTAGCTTGTGTAACGGAAAATATGTATACGAAGCATTCTATACACATATGTCAGTAGAGGAATATCATAATATGCTAGATGGATATTGTAAAGTTATAAGGAGCGGTGAATTTGAAAGATTACATCAAAATATTTGAGGCTGCTGATGCTAAAAGAGCTAAGCGGGAAAAAGAAAATATAATAGCATTACAGAAAGAAGGACTTTATCCAAAGAAGTATTCTTTTCCCACGACATTACAGTTTGAATTGACTGGAGCGTGCAATTTAGCTTGTAAGCATTGCTATAATCGTTCTGGAGATGATGATCGAATTAAAAATACAAGAATGACTGTAAATGAATGGAAAAGATTGGCTGGATATATAGTGGATAACGGAGGTATATTTCAGTGTATAATATCAGGAGGAGAACCGCTATTATTGGGAGATGGATTGTTTGAGATAATGGATATACTGCACGAAGATGGTACATCTTTTGTAGTTATAACAAATGGTATGCTATTGAATGAAATAAATATAAAGAAGTTTAAACGTTATAGGTATTTTTGGTTCCAAATATCCATAGATGGTTCATCGGCAGAACTACATGATTCATTTAGAGGTGTAAAAGGATGCTGGGAAAAAACAGTTGCAGGGGCAATGGGGGTGACCAGTAGTGGAATTCCTCTCGTAGTAGCACATACGGTCATTCCTAAATCACTGCCACTGTTAGAAGATATGGTGAAACTGGCCTATTCATTAGGTGCTGGTAGTATTATGATTGGCGAAGTGCTTCCGAGTGGAAGAGCAATATACAATAAAAATATTATATTGAGTCATGAGCAGAGAAATTATCTTTATGAACAAATAAATGAGTTGTCTATTAAATATGCAGGACGAATAAGAATAGAGCGTTCAATGAATGTACGTTCTTCTATGGCTCGTTATCTATCACAGCCAAATTGTGGGGGAATCATTAGACCTAATGGAGATTTTAGATTGGATTGTATGGTTCCGTTTAGTATTGGCAATGTGTTGGAAAGTTCACTGAAAGATATATGGGATAGAAGTGGATGCGATGCTTGGCATAATCCCCTAGTCATGGATTTTATAAGGTCAATAGATGAGGAAACACAACAAGGTGATATACTGAATCATGTAAGTGAGGATATAAGGATATAAGATACGGAGGTGGTGTACAATGAAGGATAAGTATCAGAAACCTTTATTGATAACAGAGGGGCATAGTGAAAGCGTTATTCCTGCTGGCTTAGCTGGTGCTGTAGCGGCTTTTACAGCTGGTGTTGCAGCTGGTGTTCAAGTAAAGAAAATGTTGAATGGTCGTGTTAGTTATGTCAAAAATCGCCCCCTGGTGGAAATCGAAGAGGTGAGTTATTCAATATGATAGTATGGGATTGGTTGTGTGAGAAAAAACCTGTAGATATTTCTCTAAAAAAACGATTGGAAGGAGATGTAGCTGTAGTTTATGGTAAGGAGTTAGAAATATGCTATCTGAACAAGATAGGTTGGCAGATATTGGACAAAAGCGATGGTAATAATACATTAAACGATATTGCCAAATATTTATTGATGATATATGAAGTTGATGAAGATGAATTGAAGTGTGATATTGTTGAGTTGATTAGAGATTTGCAGTGGAAAAGATTGATTAGATTGGAGTGATAGCTTTGGATAAATATATCAAACCATGTTTGGTGGCTCAAACTGGAATAAAGGGAATTATACCGTTGGCAGCTGTTGGTGCAGCTGTTGCTGGAATGTCAGCTGCACAATTAGCAGGAGTGGCTATGGCTAGTGGTTTAGCTGTTGGTATGGCTGCTACTTCAAATTCTAAAGGATCAAACGATTTTATATCCTATAGATCAAGGTTGATATTACAAGAATAAAATTATCATTGTGATGCTATATGTGGTGATAAGCGTATATTATACTAATGAAAAGCACAGGTTTTCACCTGTGCTTTTCATGTTTATAAGCTGACTGTTACTGACACGGCTTCCTGTCACCAGACTGCTACGCTTTACTGTCGCCAATGCCGGATTGGTGGGGAATCCGGGCCATATTCATCTTGGCGAAGTAGTCAGCCAAAAGGTCGTGTTCTTTGCAATATTTGATAGCTGAGGCGATGGTCTGGTGAAGAGTGCTTCCGGCGGCCACCTCGGTGTGCACATGGTCGACGAAGATGCTATAGCACTTGAGGTCGTGGCATTTCTGCAGGAGCTCGCTGTTCTTGGAGTAGTTGATGTTGAACACTGTTACCACAAGCTCTAGGTTATGCCCGTCCTCTGCGAAGGCATCGGAGAGCCGCATCGTCCACCTTGCTGGGGCATCGTCCTTGCCGTTGTAGAACATATAGAAATGCGGTGCTGGTAAAGGGATGCGGGTCTTCTTGTAGGGTGCATCTGGATTTACCTGCTGCCTGTACAGCTTGGCAATATACTATTCTACGTTGATTATACCATGAAACCAGCAGGAAGGAAGATTGTCGATTCATCTTATCTTGTCTATTCTTCTTTTTTTATGGTAAAATGATACCCATGTAAGTTCAAATTCTAAATATTGGAGGATTTTATATGTTCGATTTCAGCTGGCAGTCTATCGTAGCTGGCTTGCCTGGGCTTATTATTGCCCTGGTGATACACGAGTATGCCCATGCCAGGGTGGCGGTGGCCATGGGGGACTTCACTCCCAAGATGATGGGGCGTTTGACCCTGAATCCTAGAGCGCATATCGACCCTATAGGCCTGTTGATGCTCTTTTTGGTGCGCTTCGGCTGGGCCAAGCCTGTCATGATCAACCCCAGGAATTTCAAAGATCCCAAGAAAGGCGATATCCTGGTCTCCTTGGCAGGGCCAGGGGCCAATCTGCTGACCGCCTTTGTGGCTCTGGTGGTGTGGCTGGTGCTCATCAAGCTGGGTTTCGGAAAGTCCGCCGGGGTAACCATGGTTTTTCAGCTTATCGTCATTTACAATATCAACTTTGCTATCTTCAACATGATACCTTTGCCGCCTTTGGACGGCTCGCATATACTGAAGTATTTCCTGCCCCATGATCTGGCGTATAAATTTGTCCAGCTGGAGCGCTATAGCTTCCTGATCTTGGTCGTACTTATCTGGACGCCAATCCTGCATATGATTTTCGTGCCGGCACAGCGTATCATCTGGGATATCTTCATCACTGTGCTCAGCCCCTTCTTCTGATAATGCAGGAAGAAGCAAGGCCCAAGGGCTATACGGTGCATCTGGAGGCCTTTGAAGGGCCTATGGACCTTCTCATGCACCTGATTGAGAAAGACAAGATCGATATTTATGACATTCCTATCGCTCAGCTTACGGAGCAATATCTGGCCTACTTGCAGCAGATGAAAGAGTTTGATATGGAGATTGCCAGTTCCTTTCTGGTGATGGCTGCCACTCTTCTGCAAATCAAATCCCGCATGATGCTGCCAAAGCCTCCCACACCCCAGGAGGAGGAAGAGGAGGATCCCAGGCTGGAACTGGTGCGGCGCATTCTGGAATATCGAAAATTCAAGCAGGTCAGTTCTGTGCTTGAGGGGATGGCGGGACACCATGAGAGATATGTCTCAAGGGAGCCGCTGCCTTTGCCTGTCCACCATCTGCCGCCGGAAAATCTCAAGCTATCCCAGCTGCTGGAGGCCTTCCAGACGGTGCTGGATGTGAAAGAGGAGCTATCCATCCCCAAAGCCCTGGTGGAGCCGGAAAGCTATAATATCCAGGATAAGATGCAGTACCTGCTAACACTTTTAGATCGCAGCGGGGGGCGCTTGCTCTTTGCGGAGGCTTTTCCCACGGGCAGCCGTAGCGAATTGATAGTCACCTTCCTGGCTATGCTGGAGCTTATCAAGCTGAAAGCGGTGGTGGTCAGGCAGCAGCGGCTGTTTGCGGACATTTATATCTGCGTGAAGGGGGAGGAGGAAAAAGATGAGTGAAGGATCTCTCTCCACGGCCACCTTGGAAGCGGTGATGTTTGCCGCTGGCGACCCCATGAGCATGGAAGACCTGGCGGATATTCTTCGCACCGATCTTCTGACTGTGCAGAATCTCATGACCAGGCTGGAGAAGGAGTTGGCGGAACGCCATAGCGGGCTGACTGTGCGCCGGGTGGCGGGAGGCCTTCAGCTGGCCACTCGGCCGGAGCTTTACCCGGTGGTGGAGCGTCTCTCCCAGGTAGTGGACAGAAAAATTTCCGCACCCACTATGGAAACCCTTTCCATCATCGCTTTCAAGCAGCCTATCACCAAGCAGGAGATAGAGCATATCCGTGGAGTGCGCATTGAGCGTGCCTTGACCAAGCTCATCGAGCTGGAACTCATTGCCGAGGTGGGGCGCAAGCAGGTCTTGGGAAGGCCTATCCTCTACGGCACCACGGATACCTTCCTGCGTACCTTCGGCCTCAATTCCCTGGAGGATCTGCCCAATTTGCCCAGCGACAGGGAAGCTGCCGTGGGCATGGACGATGAGCAGCTGGAACTTTTAGGCGAACTCGAAGGCTTGGAGGAAAGCGAAGCCCCCGATGAAATTGGAAAAAAGGAAGAAAGCGATGGCAATGATAGCGCCCTGCCGTGACACGGCGGGGGCTTTTGTGCTAGAATAGAACGTAGCTTTTAGAAGGAGGGCAATAGCATGGAATCAATGATAAGAGATATTAAGCTGGCACCGTCCGGCCATGATAAGATTGAGTGGGTCAAGAACTTCATGCCGGTGATGGCAGCGGTGGACGAGGAATTTTCCAAGTCCAAGCCCTTTGCAGGCAAGAAGATGGTCATTACCCTGCACCTTGAGGCCAAGACGGCCTATATGGCTGAGATTTTCCATCACGCAGGAGCTGAGGTGGCTCTTACCGGCAGCAATCCTCTTTCTACCCAGGACGATGTGGCAGCTGCCCTGGTAGAGGACGGGGTCAATGTCTTTGCCTGGCATGGCTGCACCGATGAAGAGTACAATACCTTCATCAACAGGGCCTTGGATATCAAGCCTGATATAGTCATTGACGATGGCGGCGACCTGGTGCATATGCTCCATACCAAGCGCCGTGAGCTTCTCACTGGCATTATTGGCGGTTCTGAGGAAACCACCACAGGCGTGCACAGGTTGAGGGCACTGGCAGATCAGGGCAAGCTGGAATTCCCCATGATCGCTGCCAATGATGCTTACTGCAAATACCTCTTCGACAACCGTTACGGTACGGGCCAGTCCACATGGGATGGCATCATGCGTACTACCAATCTGGTCATTGCAGGCAAGACCGTAGTCATTGCAGGCTATGGCTGGTGCGGCAAGGGCGGTGCCATGCGTGCCCGGGGCCTGGGTGCCAATGTCATCATCACCGAGGTTGACCCCATCAAGGCCATTGAGGCTGTCTTTGATGGTTTCCGAGTCATGACTATGGACGAAGCTGCCAAGGAGGGCGATATCTTCCTGACTCTCACTGGTGACAAGGATGTGATTCGCGACCGTCACTTCAAGGTCATGAAGGACGGGGCTATGATGGCCAACTCCGGCCACTTCGACGTGGAAATCAACATTCCCGAGTTGGAGGCTATGTCTAAATCCCGCCGCAAGGTGAGGAACAACATCGAGGAATTCCTGCAGGAAGACGGCAGGAAGCTCTACCTGCTGGCAGAGGGGCGTCTGGTGAACCTGGCGGCAGGCGACGGCCACCCGGCAGAAATCATGGACCTGTCCTTCGGCGTGCAGTTCTTCTCTGCCCTGCACCTTTTGGAGCATGGCAAGGAGATGGAGAAGGCTGTGCATCTCATGCCGGATTCTATCAACCAGCGCATTGCGGAAATCAAGCTGAAGTCCCTTGGAGTCAGCATCGACAAGCTGACTCTTGAGCAGCAGGCTTATCTGAGCATGGCTTGACAGGGAGGATAGGTTTTGAAGACACTAATCAAGAATGTGCAGGCCCTTTTGCCTGATGGCACCACGCCCCTCACCAATATCATGATTGAGGGCGACCGCATCAAGGCCATGGGGGAAGTGCCGGAAGGCTTTTTGCCGGATAAGACCATAGACGGCAAGGATCACTTTGCCATTCCCGGCCTGGTGAACGCTCATACCCATGCTTCCATGAATCTGCTGAGAAGCTATGCAGATGACATGGAGCTCATGGACTGGCTGACCAATAAGATTTGGCCTGTTGAGGAAAAGATGGGCAGCGATGATATTTACTGGGGAGCCATGCTGGCAGCGGCAGAGATGATCCGCTCCGGCACCACTGCCTTCGCTGACTTGTACGGGCCCTGCGAGGAAAGGGTAGCCGAGGCGACCCTCGAATCCGGCCTGCGGGGGATTCTTTCCCGCGGCCTCATAGGCGTAGCTCCCGACAGTGACAAGATGCTTGACGAGGCTGCAGCCCTTTACAGGGACTTCCACGGTGCAGGGGAGGGCAGGGTGACAGTGATGTTTGCCCCCCATGCCCTTTATACCTGCCCGCCGGAGTTCTTGAAGAAGGTCAGCAAGGCGGCTGATGAATACAATGCTGAAATCCATATCCATATGTCCGAAACCCAGGGGGAAGTGGAGAACTGCCTGAAGGAATACGGCAAGCGTCCCTTTGCCCATGTGGAGTCCACAGGGCTTTTCGAGCACGGCACCATGGCGGCTCACTGCGTGCATGTGGATGACGAGGATATTGATATCATCAAGAAGCATCATATCCGCGTGGTCCACAACCCCGGCAGCAATATGAAGCTGGCCAGCGGCGTGGCTCCCGTGCCCCGCTTGCTGAAGGAAGGTATCTGCGTGGGCTTGGGCACAGACGGAGCTTCTTCCAACAACAATCTTGATATGCTGGAAGAAGTGCAGCTCTCTGCCCTGCTGCACAAGGTTGCCGCCTGTGACCCGTTGGCAGTGCCCGCCTTGGAAGCTGTCAAGATGGGCACGGAGTACAGTGCCCAGGCTGTGGGGCTGAAAGATGCTGGCAGGCTTGAAGCCGGTGCTCTGGCAGATATCGTGCTCTTTGACCTGAACGATCTCATGTGGTGCCCTCGTCACAATCTGGTGTCGCTCCTGGCTTACTCAGCCCGTTCCTCCTCTGTGGACACGGTGCTGGTGGCAGGCAAGGTGCTCATGGAAAACCATGAGCTGAAGACTCTGGACGAGGAACGCATTCGCTTCGAGGCGCAGCGCTGCGCCGACAGGCTGACCCAATAACTGCTTGAAACTGCCTGACTTATCCGCCCTTAGGAGTTTTGAAGGGCGGATTTGTTTTGAACTTATACTTATGTAAAATCAATTTCACTGTCAAGTGGAAATGAGGTGATGAATTGCCTAGGAAAACTAATGGCACCCGCAGCCGGAAAACTAAGGCTGCCAAGGGTGCCAATGCAGCCCCTGCCAATCCTGGACGCCGCTATGAGCTTCTGGGGCTGGCCTGCGTGGCGGCGGGGCTGATTTCTTTGGGAGGCCTCTTTGAGCTCAATGTGGGTTATGTGGGCCTCTACTTTGCCAAGTTCCTGCACTATTTCTTCGGCGTTGGTGCGGTGCTGGTCTGTGTGCTGATCCTTCTCATGGGCTATCAGTACATCACCAAGCATTGTGGCCTGCGCTATTCCCTGCGCTTCATAGGCCTGGGATGGTTATATATTTCGGTTCTGGCTATCTGGCATCACTTTGTCATACCTGTTGGAGAGGAAATTCTCCCTTCCAGCTTGCCGGAGGGGGGCGGTCTTTTAGGCGGTGGCTTGCTGCTTGTCCTGCGGAACTTCTTCGGGGTAGACGGGGCCATCATCCTGCTGATAGCAGGTATTATTGGCTCTGTGCTGCTTTCTACCACCTGGTCTCTGGCCACGGGAGTGCTAAAGACCAAAGAGACTGCTGTCAAGGGAGCCAGCGTGGCTGGTACGGCCCTGGCTGCCACCACCAGCAAGATGGCAGAAGTGGGGGGCAGAGTAGAAGAACGCATGGTGGAAGCTGTAAAGACCACCGTGAAGAATTCCTTTTATAATCAAGAAAAGGATGGACGCTTTGCAGAGACAGTGGAGGAAGCGCCTGCAGTTGCCAGGGAACCGGAGATGGCTCCAGTCGAGGAATTCATTCCCGTTGAGGAACCTCCCGGGGAAGCACCCCAGCCACCTGCCTTTACTATTGAGTATGGCAGGCAGGAAGCGGAAGCAGAGGAACAAACTCCCCACGAAGAATTTGAATTTTCGTCAGGAGCAGCTTCGGAAGCTGCTGCCATGGGGGCCATGACTGCCCAGCATGCTGTGGCAGAGGCCGAGGCAGAGGCCGAAGCAGCCATGCAGGCCATGGCGCGGGCAGAAGTTGCCGCCGCGGAGAACCCCGTGGAAAAGCCCCAGAAGCCTTATGTGATCCCTCAGGTGACACAAATTCTTTCCAAGCATGTCAAGCAGAAGAATGTGGCCTTGGAAATGGAGATTGAGGAGAATGCCCGCACTTTGCAGCAGACTTTGGAAAACTTCCATGTGAACGCCAGGATACTAAACGCCTGCCACGGCCCTGCTGTGACCCGTTATGAACTTGAGCCGGCTCCCGGGGTGAAGGTCAGCAAGATTACCAATCTGGCTGATGACATTGCCCTGAGCCTGGCGGCTTTCTCCGTGCGCATCGAGCCTATTCCCGGCAAGGCTGCCATTGGCATCGAGGTGCCCAACAAGGAACTTGAGGGCGTGCAGCTTCGCGAGGTGCTGGAAAGCGAGAAATTCAGCAGTGCCAAGTCAAGACTTACGGTGGGGCTGGGCATGGACATCGGGGGACAGGCCATCTTTGCGGATTTGGGCAAGATGCCCCATCTGCTGGTGGCAGGTGCCACCGGCTCCGGCAAGTCCGTCTGCATCAATACCCTCATTACCAGCATCCTCTTCAAGGCCAAGCCGGATGAAGTGAAGTTTATCCTCATTGACCCCAAGATGGTAGAGCTCTCCGGCTACAACGGAATTCCCCATCTGATGGTGCCGGTGGTGACGGATGCCAAGAAAGCGGCTTCGGTGCTGAACTGGTCCGTGCAGGAAATGGAAAGGCGCTACTCAAGCTTTGCCGACCACGGGGTGAGGAACATGGCCGGTTTCAATGAGCATTTCCCCGACCAGAAGATGCCTGCCATCGTCATCATCATCGACGAGCTGGCAGATTTGATGATGGTAGCTCCCCACGATGTGGAGGATGCCATCTGCCGCCTGGCCCAGAAGGCCCGCGCTGCAGGCATCCACATGGTGCTGGCCACCCAGCGCCCCTCAGTGGATGTCATCACCGGCATCATCAAGGCCAACATCCCTTCACGCATTTCCTTTGCGGTTTCCTCCCAGATTGATTCCCGTACCATTTTGGACAGGAGCGGGGCGGAGAAACTGCTGGGCAAGGGTGATATGCTCTTTTACCCTGTGGGTTCCTCCAAGCCTCGGCGTGTGCAGGGAGCTTTCATCAGCGATGAAGAAGTGGAGCAGCTGCTTGACTTCATCCGCAGCCAGGGCCAGGAAGCGGAAACCAATGAGGATTTGGTGAACTTCACGGAGAGAGCTGCTGCCGAAGCAGAGGAAGCAGAGAGCGGCAAGAAGAGCAAGGAGCCTCAGCAGGATGAGCTGCTGGAGGAAGCCGTGAATCTTGTGCTCAGCACGGGACAGGCCTCCACCAGCTCCGTTCAGCGCCGCTTCCGGGTGGGCTATACCCGGGCTGCACGGCTCATAGATGCCATGGAAGAATTGGGCATTGTGGGGCCAAACATCGGCAGCAAGCCCAGGGAAATTCTCATGAGCAGCGAGCAAGCCCAAGCTGTGCTGCAGGGGGCACAATGACACAAATAGATTTGTCTGTCGACAAGCGTTGAATATTGGTGTTATAATATCTTTATTTGAGTTGGTGTATATGGGGAGTTTGGTTTTGCCCTTAGTATCATAGACAGCTACAGGGAAAGAGGTATTGGTCATGCCCAAGACAATTGACATGGATTATTTGAAGAAGAAGCTGCAAGAGCGTCAGCACAAGATGACTCCTCAGAGGCAGATCGTATTGCAGATTTTTTTGGATCATCCAGGGGAGCACCTGAGTGCTGAGGATGTGCATGGACTTCTTAGGGATAAGAAGTCTGAGATTGGCCTGGCTACGGTTTATCGCAGCCTGGAGCTTTTGTCCAATCTGGGCATTCTCCAGAAGATGGAATTCGGTGATGGCTGCAGCCGCTATGAGGTGAATACCACTGACCCGAAGGCCCACCACCACCACCACCTTATCTGCACCAAGTGCAACAAGGTGATTGAGTTCGAGGAAGACCTGCTGGATGATTTGGAGCAGGATATCTGCCACAAATCAGGCTTCAAGATTCTCGACCATCAGGTGAAGTTCTTCGGTATCTGCAAGGAGTGTCAGGCAGACAGTGAGGATTAAGACCTTTACCCTGAACAGCAAGCAGGAAGTGATCTCCAAGATTGTCAGGGAAATCCTGAACCTCTTCAAGGTGGAGGTGATTGGTTCCCAAGGTGAAGCAGACTATCTGCAGCTTTCTGTGGTAAACCATCAGCTGACCCCTTCCGCAGACGGCACCGGCCTTGGCGTGAGGGTGGAAAGCCGCCTGCTGCTCTTTGACAAGGAGGGCAACAAACAAGAATTCTGCCGCCTTGACGAGGGCAAGGGCGATGAGCGCGAGGCTGCCGCCAGGCACAGGCTTATCAAGCTGAACCTATACCATATCTTCCTTGAGCATTTGGGGGCGGAGGCTGCCCCCTGGGGCATACTCCATGGGGTGCGTCCTACCAAGATCGTCCACCGCTGGATAAGAGGAGGAGCAGGGCAGCAGGAAATCATTGAGCGTATCCAGAAGGATTACGCTTGCAGCCGGGAAAAGGCAGACATCATCGTGCCCATGGCCTTCCGCCAGCTGCCTTTCCTTGAAACCTCCGATGGCAAGACCGTCAGCATCTATGTGGGCATTCCCTTCTGCCTGACCCGCTGCCTCTACTGTTCCTTTCCCGCCAATATCCTGCCGGGGGAGAAGCAGCTTCAGCAGTTCATGGAAGTTTTCCGTCGGGATCTGGAGGCGGGAAGGGCTGCGGTGGAGCAATATGGCTTCAAGGTGCAGAACGTTTATGTGGGAGGCGGCACTCCCACCAGTTTGCCGGACGCTTTCTTTGCGGAAATGCTGGAAATGGTATATAATGCCTTTTATAAGTCGGATTTGGCCGAGTTTACCGTGGAGGCGGGGCGGCCTGACAGCATTACGTCGGAGAAGATTGCGGCCATGAAGCGCTTCAAGGTCAGTCGGGTCAGCGTGAATCCCCAGACCATGCAGGCAAGGACGCTGCATCTCATTGGGCGCCAGCATACGCCCGAGGCGGTGGCTGGAATGTTCCATGCCCTGCGGGAGGCGGGGGTGCCTCATATCAACATGGATTTGATTCTTGGCCTGCCAGGAGAGACTGCCGAGGACGTGCGGGACACTTTGGAGAAGGTCACAGCTCTGGAGCCTGACGATATTACCCTCCATGCCCTGGCCATCAAGCGTGGTTCCAGGCTGAAGCTCCTGATGGAGGAACGCCATGTGGAGCTTCCCTCTGATGAGGAAACCCGCAAGATGTCGGAAGTGGCCCTGGGCTTTATGGAGAGGGGCGGCTATCAGCCCTATTACTTGTACCGCCAGGGCTATATGTCCGGGGATTTGGAGAATATTGGCTGCGCCCGGCCGGGGGCCGAGGGCATGTACAATATCCAGATCATGGAGGAACACCAGACCATCATAGGCATTGGCGGCGCTGCTACCACCAAAGTCGTGGACCATAAGGCAGGGAGGCTTCGCTCGGTGTTCAATGCCAAGGATTTGGCTACTTATCTGCGGGATATTGACATCTATATCGAGAAAAGACATCAATTGTTGGATTCGGTCTATGGGGCCGGTCCCAAATAGTAACATTTAGATAAGGGGAAGATGAGCATTGCTTACTAATGCGCCCAGAGGCACAAAAGATATACTGCCTGATTCCGTAGGCAGCTGGAATTATGTGGAGCAGAAGATTCGCGATATCTGCGCCCGCTTTGGCTATGAGGAAATCCGCACCCCCATGTTCGAGCATACGGAGCTTTTCCACCGGGGCATCGGCGAGGGCACGGATGTGGTGGACAAGGAAATGTACACCTTCACGGACAGGGGAGGCAGGAGCGTTACTTTGCGCCCGGAGAACACGGCTTCTGCCGTGAGGGCCTACCTGCAGAACAAGCTTTACGGGGACAGCGCTCTGACCAAGCTCTTTTACATCGGCTCTATGTTCCGCTATGACCGCCCCCAGGCAGGCCGTATGCGGGAATTCCACCAGTTTGGGGTGGAGGCCTTGGGTGAGGCCAATCCTGCTGTAGATGCAGAGATTATCCTTCTGGCCATGGAGTTTTTGAAGTCTCTGGGGCTGAAGGATTTGAAGCTCAGCCTGAATTCCGTGGGCTGCCCCTCCTGCCGCCCTGCCTATCGCCAGGCCCTGCAGGAATACTTTCGGCCCCATCTGGAGGAGCTTTGCGGCGATTGCAAGGACCGCTTCGAGCGTAGCCCTCTGCGCATACTGGACTGCAAGGCCGATGCGGACAAGGAATTCATGGCAGGCGCTCCGAAAATCACGGATTGCCTCTGTGACGAGTGCCGTGAGCACTTTGAGCAGGTGCAGTCCCTGCTGACGGAAGCCGGGGTGGAGTTCGAGCTTGACCCGCGTCTGGTGCGCGGCCTTGACTACTACACCAAAACTGCCTTTGAAATCAAGTACGCTCCCTTGGGAGCGCAGAGCGCTGTGGCAGGCGGCGGCCGCTATGACGGTTTGATTGAGGAGATGGGGGGGAATCCCACTCCCGCAGTCGGTTTCGCCACAGGCTTGGAGCGCGTGCTGCTGGCACTGGAGAAACAGGGGCTGCTGCCGGATGCCAGGAAGCAGACAGATGCCTTCGTGGTGGCCTTGGGCGAAGCTGCCCAAAAGCCTGCCTTCCGTCTGCTGCAGCAGTTGCGTGGTGCGGGCCTTACAGCTCTTATGGACTATGCAGGCCGCAGCATGAAGGCGCAGATGAAACAGGCCGGCAAGGCAGGGGCGCGTTTCGCCCTGATATTAGGTGAGGATGAAATCAAGGAAAATGCCGTGATGCTCAAGGACATGGAAAAGAGCCAGCAGCAGAAGGTGTCCCTTGATGAAGTCATAGATCAGATAACGAGCAATCGTTGAAACGCCGAGAAGAATACCTTGTCCTAGGCAAGATTTGGACTGCAGCGTTTTAAAAAATTCAATCTGAGGTGAAAGTTTAAATGGAAATGGAAACACTGAAAGGCATGGAGCGCACCCATCACTGCGGGCAACTCCGCAAGTCTGAAGTAGATCAGGAAGTCGTGCTCTGCGGCTGGGTCTCCCGTCGCCGTGACCACGGCGGACTTATCTTCGTGGATTTGCGTGACCGCAGCGGTCTGGTGCAGGTAGTCTTTGACGAGGCAGCTATGGGGGAGGGCACCTTCCACAAGGCTGAATCCCTGCGCTCCGAGTTCGTGGTAGCTGTCCGTGGCAAGGTTCGCAGCCGTGCAGCAGAGACTGTGAACCCCAATATGGCTACCGGCGAAATCGAGGTAGTCTGCGAGGAGCTGCGCATCCTCAACAAGTCCAAGACTCCCCCCATCGAGATTCAGGATGGCATCACCACCGATGAGATGGTGCGCCTGAAGTACCGCTATCTTGACCTGCGCCGCCCGGAGATGCAGAAGAACATCATCCTGCGTCACAAGGTCACCAAGATCATGCGTGACTTCTTTGACCGTGAGGGCTTCCTGGAAATCGAGACCCCCATGCTCTGCAAGAGCACTCCTGAGGGTGCTCGTGACTTCCTGGTGCCCAGCCGTCTGAATGCTGGCGAGTTCTACGCTCTGCCCCAGTCTCCCCAGATTTTCAAGCAGCTCCTCATGGTGGCAGGCTTCGAGAAGTACTTCCAGATTGTCCGCTGCTTCCGTGACGAGGATCTCCGCGCTGACCGTCAGCCGGAGTTCACCCAGCTGGATATCGAGACTTCCTTCCTGAACCAGGAAGATATCCTCCAGCTCATGGAGAACATGGTCACCGAGCTTTTCGACCGCGCTATCGGCGCCAAGATTGAGAAGCCCTTCCTGCGTATGACCTGGGACGAGGCTATGCGCCGCTTTGGTTCCGACAAGCCTGACCTCCGCTTCGGCATGGAGCTCATGGATATTTCCGAGTATGTGAAGGGTTCTGAGTTCAAAGTCTTCAACTCCGTGCTGGAGAATGGCGGCCAGGTGAAGGTCATCAATGTAGAGGGTTACGCTGATATTCCCCGCCGCGAGCTGGACGGCCTGGTGCAGTATGTCCAGGGCTACGGCGCCAAGGGCTTGGCCTGGATTCAGTATGCTGAAGAGGGCATCAAGTCTCCCTTCAAGAAGTTCTACAGCGACGAGACCTTCGAGAAAATCAAGCAGGCTACTGGCGCCAAGACTGGCGACCTGTTGCTGGTCATCGCCGACAAGCCTTTGGTGGTGGCGCAGGCTCTGGGCCAGCTCCGTCTGGAAATGGGACGCCGCCGTGGCCTCATCGACGATGACAAGCTCTGCTTCCTGTGGGTGGTTGACTTCCCCATGTTCGAGTACAGCGAGGAAGAGAAGCGCTGGAAGGCTATGCACCATCCGTTCACTTCTCCCCGTCACGAGGATATCCAGTATCTCCTCAGCGACCCGGGGCGTGTCAAGGCAGATGCCTATGACATGGTGCTCAACGGCGTGGAAATCGGCGGCGGCAGCCTCCGTATCTACAACGCCGACCTGCAGGAGAAAGTCTTCGAGGCTCTGGGCCTGTCCAAGGAAGAGGCTCACACCAAGTTTGGCTTCATGATGGACGCTTTCCAGTATGGCACGCCTCCCCATGGCGGCCTGGCCTTCGGCCTTGACCGTCTGGTGATGCTGATGGCCAAGAGAAAATCCATCCGCGATGTCATTGCCTTCCCGAAGAACCAGAGTGCCGCAGATGTCATGAGCCAGGCTCCCAGCCTGGTTGATGAAAAGCAGCTCCGTGAGCTCTACATCCGCACGGCTGTGCCCAAGAAGAAGGAAAAAGAGAATAACTGAGAACATATTGTTCTTATACAAGCTGGCAGATTCGTCTGCCAGTTTTTTTATGCCAGCCATTCAAAATCAGACTGCGGGGAAGGATTTACACCATTTATAGAGAAGAATAAGGAGGGGGTGATAAATATGCGTTCAGTAAAGAACAAAATAACAACTGTTATCATGTGCATTGCAATCATTACCATGGGCATTTCTGCCGCCGTGGGTGTGATGGCTCTGAGGTCTGTAGGAACCAGCAATGCAGACCAGCTTCTGCTCCTGATGTGTGAGACAGGACAGAAGAATCTTGATCATGATTACCAAAGCGTAGAGCAGTCGGTAGCCATGATCGCTGCCTATGTGGAATCTGATCTGGACGGTCTGAGCGAAGAACAGATTCAGGCACATCTAGCTCGTGTCAAAGGTATTTTCACCAGGATAATCAGCAAAACTGACGGTGTCCTGACCTATTATTACCGCATAGACCCGGCTGTTTCCCAGACTTCCAAGGGATTTTGGTATGTCAGCAATGACGAGGGCTTTTTCGAGCATGAGGTGACGGATATTACCCAGTATAACACGCTTGATACTTCTGCCCTGGTCTGGTTCACCGTACCAAAGACAACTGGCAAGCCGGTCTGGCTCCCGCCTTACATCACGGAAAATCTTGGAGCCAGGGTAATTTCCTACAATGTGCCTATATATCATCAAGGTCGTTTTGTAGGAGTCATCGGCATTGAGCTTGATTACTCCAGTCTTGCAAAAATGGTTGATAATATCACTTTGTATGACAATGGCTACGCTTTTGTCAATGATGCGAAGGGGAAAATCATCTATCATTCCCGCATGGATGTCATGAGCATGGCAGAGCAGCCCAAGGTGCCGAACGGTCTGCTGAGCAATAACAAGTTTGTCCGTTATACTTTTGAGGGAGTGGAGAAGCAGGCTGTCTGGCTGCCTCTGAGCAACGGCCTGCGCTTGAATCTCTGTGTGCCGGTGGAGGAAATCAATGCTGAATGGCGGGAGTGGAGCATCAAGCTGGTCGCCATCATAGCAGTGCTGCTGATTCTTTCTGTTGCAGTTATCAAAAGTGTAGTAGGGATGGTCATAGACAACCGGAATAGCAGTGGCAAAAACTGATGCATAGGAAAATCCCCCACGGTATGTGCAGCATCTCGCGTGGGGGATTTTGTAGTATCTATTATTTTGCCATGTGTGTTGCAATCAGCTTCTGGCCTGCTGCCCAGCCCAGTTTTTCCGCTGTATCCGAAGGGATTTCCAGGCAGGCCTTGGCCTTGGGGCAGATGCCAAGGCCAAGGCCTGGGACAAGATGGGGGATGATCTTTATGATGCGGTATTCTTGGTCCAGAAAAACCGCATCAATGGGGAAGCGCATGAACATCATGTGTATGCAGTTGCAAGGGGAAAGCAATAGCCCATGCCTTTCCGGCAGGGCTTTTTTCCCCATCAGGCCCAAGAATCTACTGAAGAAGCCATCTGCTACTTGGGCTGAGATTGCAGCCTTCGGGGCATTTTCCGGGGCAAGAGTCACTGTGCGCATATTTTTCCTCCGTTCAATCAATGTTGTAGATAGAGTTTGTCAGAAAGGCTGGTATCAGGATGGCAGCAGTGATTTTAGTCCTCTCTGCAGTGCTGGCACTATGGGCTTCGGCCTGGATAGATTCACTATATCAGAGGGAAAGGGAGATATTAACCTTCCCCCTGAAGGTGAGGGCTTCTGCCTTCAGATTGCCGCTGCTTATTTTAGGCTTTGGTTTTATGTCGGTTTGTCTGACAGGGGCTAAGATGGAAATTTATGAATTGCTGAAGCGGCTGCTGCTTGCCTATTTCCTGCTTATGACCATCGTCACAGATCTGGAGCAACATCTTATCTTCGACAGGATGCAGCTGCCCTTCGCTGTCCTTGCCTTGCCCTTCCTTTTCCTGACGGGGCAGACTGGTGCTCATCTGCTGGCTGCTTTGGCAGGTGGGGGGAGCTTTCTCCTGCTGTCAATTCTGATGGGGGGAGCTATAGGCGGGGGTGATATCAAGCTGATGTTTGTGCTGGGGCTATGGCTGGGCGGAGAGGCACTGCTGGCCATTGCCCTGGGGGGCTTCCTGCTGTCGGGGCTGGTGGCGCTGGTGATGCTGGGGACGGGGCGCTGGAAGCGCGATGAGCGCTTTGCTTACAGTCCGTATTTTTCTCTGATGGCCCTATCGCTTCTCCTGCTCAAATAAAAAGAGGCTGTGTAAACACAGCCCCTTTTTTTATGCATCCAGGTCATCTGCCAGCTTATAGCTGTCCCTGCCTTGCTCCTTGACTTCGTAGAGAGCCAGGTCTGCCGCGTGGAACAGGTGATTGTAGGTCTTGCCGTTGTGAGGGGCGATGGCTACGCCAATGCTGACGGTAAGTCCCACTTTTTCTTCTCCCAGGGAGATATTCCTGGCGGTTTCATTGATGAGTTGGGCCTTGGCGCGGATGGTTTCCTTATCCTTCTGCTTGTCCAGCACCACCACGAATTCGTCTGCCTCCAGGCGGCCTATGCAGGCACTGTCTTGGAAGAGGTTTTTCAGCTTGTCGGCGAATTCTTTCAGGACCTTGTCGCCGTACAGGCGCCCTTCTTCCCGGTTGGCCTTTTTGAAGTGATCCAGATCCACCAGCATGATGGCTATCAGGCCGGGGGAGGGGGCATCTTCATACTCCCGGAGCTTGTGGCGACAGAATTCTTCCACGGAATATTGGTTGAAAAGTCCTGTGAGCTTGTCCACCTGGGCTTCTTTCATGAGCCCTTCATGGATATTGCGCATTTCATTGAGGGCAGTGGAGATATCTCCCAGCTCGCTATCTTTGTAGGTGTGCAGCAGGTCGATATCGCTTCTGCCGCTGGCCAGATTGCTGATGATCTCGTTGATTTCCTCCAGGGGGCGGGTGAGGCGGGTGGCCAGGAGATGAGCCGCCAGATTCACGAACAGCATGATGACGAAGCCCAGGATGGCTCCCCTGATGATGGCATCGTGAACCGTGTACCAAATAGTGCTGTAGGGGGTGATGGTGAGGATGCCCCAGCCGGTGAATTTATCCCTGGAAAGGGTCACCAGGCAGTCCTGCCCATTAAGGTCCATGCGGGTCACCCCGTCTCCCCAATCCAGCGCTTCGCTTATGTGCCTGTATTCCTCCGATAGATCCATGCCTTTGGTGTAGGTTTCATTTCCTTTGGTGTGGGCGATGATGTTGTTGGCGCGGTCGGTGATGATGACGGAAACATGATCGCTGCTTTGGGTCTGGATGAATTTCTGCACCTGGTTCAGATAGAAATTCCTCTGCACCAGGCCGATGACCTTGTGCTGCTCGTCAAAAACTGGTGAAACAGCTATCAGCACAAATTCTCCGGTGGACAAACTGCTCATGACATCTGAAATGTAATCCCGTCCTCCCATGGCCTCCTGGAAATGCTTCCTCTTGGAGATATTTACCTTGGGAAGGCTGTCCGTGCGCAAGAGCTGCATACCTTGCGCATCGGTCAGAGCCGTGGTGTTGTTGTCCTGGAAGACATTATTGGTGTTCGTCAGCAGCTGCAAGGTCATGGCCTCATCTTCCGGATTATGGTTTTCCAGATACCTGCGGATGATGGGAGCGCCTGCCAGGGTGCGCAGCACGAAGAAGTTCTTCTCTGCCATCTGGGTCAGGTGTTCGTTGATGGTGATATTCCTGGTCCAGGCATCCACTCTGGCATGCTGCTCCAAATGCAAGACATTCCGCCAGCCTATGAAGATGATGGCAGCGATGAAGGGGATGGCTCCCATCAGAGCCAGCAATAGGAACAATTTGGTTTTGATGCTTTTTCTGTTCATCCTTGCTCACCTCACTTGTTCTTTGCCTCTTATGCTTCGTCATCTGCCAGCTGATAGCAGTCCCGGCCCCTTTCCTTGGCTTTATAGAGAGCCAGATCAGCTGCGTGATAAAGCTGGTTGTAAGTCTTGCCGTCCCGGGGAGCTACAGACACGCCTATGCTGGCAGAGAGCCCTGCATTGTTTCCCTCCACGGTGATTTCCCTGGCCATTTGGTTTATGGCCTCGGCACTCTTTTTTATGGCATCCACATTCCTCTGGTGATCCAGGATGACCATGAATTCATCTGCTTCCAGCCTTCCCACGCAGGTGGCAGAACCAAAATGATCCCTAAGGCGGCCGGCGAAGTCCTTCAGCACATGATTGCCGTATTCGTGGCCTTCTGCCTTGTTGGCTTTCTTGAAGTTGTCCAGGTCTATGAGAACGATGGACACCAGCCCGGGGGAGTCTGTTGCTTCCATGTATTCCTGCAGCCGCCTGCGGCAGAGATTTTCCAGGGCTTCCCGGCTGGCCAGGCCCGTGAGGAAATCGTGCATGGCGGTATTGTTGGCATTTTCCTGCATGGCTCTCATTTCGTTGACAGCCAGAGCCATCTCTCCCAGCTCATCGTCGGAGAAGACGTGCAGATTGTCGATGTCGGTCTTGCCATTGGCAATTTTCGTGATGGTTTCGGTTATCTCACGAATGGGGCGGGTGATGCGGGCGGACAGCAGATGGGCAGCCAGATTCACGAAGAGCATCACTACGAAGCCCAGAATAGCCCCTCGCATGATGGCATCATTTACCGTCGTCCAGATGCGGTTGTAGGGCATGAGCGTGACGATGCTCCAGTCACTGAGGTTGTTCTTAGAGTAGGTAGTCAAAAGATTTTTGTCCTTGGCTTCGATGTGAGCCGTGCCCTGGTGGCCATCCAGTGACTGATTGATAAGTGCCAGTTCCTGGGAAATGTCTATCTCGTCCAGAGATTTGTCGCCTTCGGAGTGAGCAACGATTTTATTTTCACGATCCAGCAAATAGATGGACGTATAGTCGTTGTTCTGGGACTGGATGAAATTCTGCAATACATCCAGGTAGAAGTTTCGCTCTACCATGCCGATGACACGGTGGCTGCTGTCATAGACGGGAGTGCCAATCACCACTAGCAACTGGCCGGTGGACTTGCTGATCATGAGGTCAGATACATAATCTTGTCCTTTCATGACTTCCCGGAAGTTCTTGCGCTGGGAGATATTCACTTTGGGGGAATTGTCGGTGCGATAGAGCTGATTGCCGGTGGTATCTACAATGGCCAGAAGGTTGTCGTCCCTGAAAATGCCATTGGTTTCTCTCAGGATTCCCTGCATGGTTGCCTCATTCTGAGGAGTGGGGGCTTGCAGGTAGTCCCTGACGGCAGGGGTGACGGCCAGAGTGCGGAGGACATAGAAATTTTTGTCCAGCTCCTGGGTCAGGTGGCTGTTGATGGTGATGTTTTTCGTCCAGCTGTCTTCTCGGGCGTGACCGTCCAGATGGATGACATTCCTGTAGCCTATGAAGATGACGGCCACCAGGAAAGGAATCGCCCCCATGAGGGCGAATAGTAGGAATAACTTTGTACGAATGCTTTTGCTGCCCATTCGGGTACACCTCTTATCATTTATTTGGCAGAAAAAAAACGATATCAGCATAATTAGAAAAACTCTGCCGAGAAACATTATATCAAAATTTTCGCAATAAGTACATAAGTAGTATTAGAGAATGCAAAAAGTGGTGTAAAAATAAAATTATGGAGGAATGTGCACATAAGATGGACGTAATTGTTGTGGGGGGGGACTTCTGTGTTATAATTGTTGTGAAGGATAGGTAGACAAGATGTTTACCATCTTGATAAATGTGACGAAAGTGATATAATGAAATAAATAAACTGAAAAATAAGTGAAAATCGAGGGGATGCCCATGTTTTCGAAATTGCTGGATATCTTGAATGATCTGAAGCCCAGACAGTTGCTGATGCTGGCAGGAACGGCTGCACTATTGATGTTCGTGGTGGTGTATCTTTCTTTGACCAGCCTGTCGGAGAAAAAAGAGACGACTGTGACGGTGCCACTTTCCCAGACTGTCAATCGTTCGGTGGTGATGGCCAGAGATGACATAGCTGCCAACACCATCCTGCAGGAGGATATGCTGGAGGTGCGGGAAGTGCCCACCACGGCGGTGCCCAAGGGTGCCGTCATAAACATGAAGGACGTGGTTGGCCAGTCGGTGGCATCCACCATCTACGCCGGTGATATCATCACGGTTTCCAAGGTCTTCACGGACAGGAGCATGGCGGGCTTTACCGGTGCCATACCTGAGAATTGCCGGGCGGTGTCTGTGGGAATCAGCGAGATAACAGGTGTGGCAGGCTTTGCCAGACCGGGGGATTATGTTGATGTGATCCTGGTGGAGAAGGGCAAGACCGGAGCTTCCAGCCGCTTCCTGCTTCAGAATGTTCTGCTTCTGGCGGTGAACCAGAATGCAGCGGCCAAGGCGGATAGCAAGGAGGATGACGGCAAGAAGGCAGGCAGCAAGCCCGCCATTGCCACACTGGCTCTTGCCCCGGAAGAGATGCTGGAGCTGGTGTCCGCCGCTTCCGTGGGGGAAATTTATCTGGCACTGCGCCCCTTCCATGCCAAGGATCTTTATGCAGGTTTTGGCGAGTATACGCTGAAATCCTCTTTGACAGAAAATACAGTCTCTGTAGCTCCTGCCGCACCTCAGCCGGCATCCCAGCCGGCCTATCAGCCTCAGGCTGCGCCCCAGCCGGAAGCTGCGGCACCATCCTCGGGCATCAGGATCATTCAGGGCGATAAAATACTTGGGAAGTGAGGGTGTCTGATTTGGAGAAGGGAATTTTCAATGGTGTGGGATTACTGACGGCAAGCTGCCTGCTCATGGCACCGTCACCTGCGTTTGCTTCGGAGCTTATCTCTATTGATATGCACAGCTCACGCTGCATGGCTATGCCGGACAGCATTGTGCAGATTGCCGTAGGCGACCCTGAGATTGCCACGGTGGTGGAGGTGCCTTCTGCCAGCAATGAGTTCCTGTTGGTGGCTCACAAGGCTGGCACCACTACTCTCTTTGTCTGGACGGCTTCAGGCAGCCGCTACGATTATGTGGTGGGCGTGTCTCCTGAAGATGCGGGACAGGCCATGGTCATCGAGCATGCCATCAATCTGCCGGATGTCCATGTGAAGATGGTGGACGGCAAGATCATGCTCACAGGCACGGTAGAAAATCAGTATGAGAGAAATTACGCTGTGCGGACGGCGCAGCTTTTTGCCAAGAATGGGGACAAGGGCAGCCTCAGTGTGGGCAGCAATGCCAATGTACGGTTGGAAACCCAGAGTGCTCTCAACAAAGACAACAATCGGACAGTTGGGGGCAGCGAGATAGGGGATGATGGTTCTGTCATCGACCTCCTGCACATGATACACCCCTCCCAGATTCGTCTGGAAGCACAGGTCATTGCCATCAATCCTTCTGACAGCAAGAATCTGGGCATTGTCTACGGCTCTGGCACAGGTTCCAATCTTTTCAGTTCGCCCGGAGTATTCTATGTGGGAGAGTCCTACGGTTCCGGTGATACCACCTTTGCGCATAATCCCTGGCAGTGGCTGACAGACAGGCATGGGAGCATAAATATGGGCATCAGTGCGCTGGTGACCCAGGGCAAGGCGAAGATCCTCTCTCGTCCCAGCATCACTACCATGAGCGGAGAAGCGGCAGTCATCCAGGTAGGTGGCGAGATTCCCTATACCACCCGCGACAGCAACGGCACACCGCATACGGAGTTCAAGGATTACGGCATTATTCTCCAATTCAAGCCTGTGCTGGATGCCGAGAAGCGCATTGTCACTTCCGTGCATACAGAGGTCAGCATGCCTAGCGGTGAGTCAGTGGACGGACAGCCAATTCTCGACCGCAGGAGAGCTGATGCAGTGGTGACAGTTCCTTCGGATGCCACCATGGTTATAGGCGGTCTCATGGATTCGAGGGATTACAAGACTGTGAGGAAGTTCCCCCTGCTGGGAGATATACCCGTCATCGGGGAATTCTTCAAATACACTTCCCATACCAAGGACAAGCAGGAACTCATCATCCTGGTGACACCGCATCTGGTGGAAGAGTACGAATCCACCAGGGCAAGGATGACACCGGAAATGGAGGGAATCTACAGGCAGGGGCAGAGGGAGGAATCTGCCAAGAAAGATGTGGATCTGCTGGCTCCGCCGGAAGAACCGCAGGAGGAAAGCTATTCCTATGATGAAAGCGAAGAGAAAGCGGGAAATATCTCTTCATCAAGGGACGGATCCATGCTTGGCAAATACCTGAACAGGAAAGCATTGCCCAAGGAAAGCCCGGCAGAAGATAAATGATAAGGAGTGGTACTGAGTATGGAAGGGCGTAGAAGCATAGTCATTGCTGTCTTCAGTACCTCTGCCGGCAGCGGCAAGACAGTTACCGCCATCAATCTGGCGGCAGGGCTGGCCAAAGAAGGATATCAGACCTGCCTGGTGGACTTGGATCTGCAGTTCGGGGATGTGATGGGCTATCTGGACATGGTGGGGGATGTGACACTGGCCGATGCCCAGGCGGCCTTGATGCGGGATGAGGCATCTTTCCGCATTGAGGATTATCTGGCGGAGTACAGCTGTGGCGGCGTTTCTTTTTCTGTATTGCCGCCGCCCAAAGAGATAAACGATGCTTACTTAGTTGATGTTGATGCGGTGGCGGAAATCATCAGCCGCATGGGCGGCTTCAATTTCATTGTGCTGGACATGACTGCTGTCTTCAGCACTTTGAACCTGGCTATGCTGGATATGAGCACTGTCATCAATTTCATGGGGCGTTCTGATTTCCTGCCCTCGGTGAAGAATTACAAAGTAGGCTATGATACATTGTTGCGCTTCGAATATGAGGAACGGAAAATCTGTCTGGTGGAAAACAGGGCAGAGGAGAACGACCTCATCAACTATCGTGACGTGGAAAGGCTGCTGGGGGCTAAGTTCTATCACAGGCTGCCTGTTGACTCCCAGGCGGTGACACGGTCCATACGCATGGGCAGGCCGCTGATGTTCTCAGCGCCTCTTTCGCCGCTGACCCAGAGTTACTGGCAACTGGTGGGACGCTACACCAACCGCAGCATAGCCCCCAGGCAGGTGCAGGAGCAGGAAGTTCCTGCCGAGGAAGAAAAGCATAGTGGCTTCTCTTGGTTCTTCAAGAGGGGCAAGAATCATGCTGAAGGCCAAGTGAAGGGGTGACTGCTATGAAATACCGTGCAATTCTGGTGGAACGGGATTCTGTCATGCTTCCGCATTTGGCGGGAGCATTGAAAGCAGATGCGGACTTTGACTTGGCGGCTACCTACCATGACGCTGAGCAGGCTCTAGGGCAGAGCAGCGTGTTCCGTCCCAATCTTTTCCTCATTGATGTGGATTCTCCCAAGGGACTGAAGCTTTTGCCTGATTTCATTGATTTCTTTCCCAATGCTGATTTTCTTGGCATGATGGAGCATTGGAAGGCAGATACGGCAGAAAAAGTAATCCAGGCGGGAGCTTTAGGCAGTATTGTGAAGCCCTTCCGCACCAGGGATATCCTGAAAGCTATGGAGATATACGGACGGCGAGGACAGAAAAAACCGACCCGTACCATGGCTTTTTTCAGTCCCAAGGGACACTCGGGCCGCACCACTCTGGCTTCGGTGATGGCGCTTGAGCTGGCGAGGAAAAGTGGGGAGTCTGTAGCTCTCATAGATGCTGACCTCCAATTCGGCGATGTGTCCATGTTCTTCGATGTGGTGCCTCAGCACAATGTGGTGGAAGCCTCCCATGATATACGTCTGCTGAATCCCGCCACCCTGGAAGCTTACTTCCATCCAGTGGGACAGGGCGTGTGGGTCATGGGCGGGCCTGTCCGCCCGGAGCATGCAGAGCTGGTGGAGGCCGACCGTCTCATAGAGGTGGTGCGCATGGCAGGAAGCCTTTTCCGCTATGTGCTGGTGGATTTGCCTGCCGGTTTCAATCCCATATCTTTGGCTTTGGCTGAGTTTGCCGACACTGATATTCTGGTGTCCATGATCAACAGCGGACAGGAAGTCAGGCACATGAAGCGCTCCATGAAAATGTTCCAGATGTGGGACGCTTACGGGAAGAAAATCTATCCGCTTTTCTCTGGTGTGAAAAGATGCACCCCTGAGCAAAAAAAGAAGATAGAAGAGGAATTTGGCCGTTCTGTGACGAAAATTTTACCAGAAGAAAGTCACATCACTGCCATTACGGGCAGTGGCCGCCTGCTGAAGGATCTGCCAGAAGATATGCCCTATGTGAGGGCTGTGGATGATATGGTTGGCGAGATTATAGCGGGCAGGAGGTGAGGCCATGGCTGCTTTCATGATAGCTATGGTGGCCGCAGCTCTTTCTTTCTTGCTGGTGCTGATGGTCATGTACTTTATACGCCAGCAGAGGCGTACCAATCTGTTCTATCGTCTGCGCCGCTATAATATAGTGGAGGCGGGAATCTCAGATGATGAGGCCTATTTATCGGATAGGCTCAGGCATCTTTTGACCAGGCTGGCCGCCCCCATAGCGGAGCGGAAACCCGTGCAGGAACTGGACATGAAGATGCGTCAGGCAGGCATCCCCCTGCTTGGCGGCGAGTTTCTGGTCATGTTCTTTGGTCTTTCTCTTGCAGTGGCTATCGTCACCTGGATGCTGACTCTGGATGGCAGCATGGCTTTCCTCTTAGGCATCACAGTGGCAGGCATTATCTGGGCGGTGGTATCCATCCGGGTACGTCGCCGCCGCAATGCTTTCACTGAGCAGCTGGGGGACTGCCTCAATACCATTGCCAATGCGCTCAGGGCTGGCTACAGCTTCCAACAGGCCATGGAAGTGGTGGCAAGGGAGATGGAGCCGCCCATCAGCGATGAATTCGTCCAGGTGAATCGGGAAGTTGCCATGAGCGTGCCTTTGGATACGGCCTTAGAAGCCATGGGCAAGCGGGTTGGCAGCGGGGATTTCGACCTGGTGGTGACAGCAGTGCTGATGAGAGAATCCGCATGAAGCGCGAGATCATGGCCCTGACTGCTCAGGGCAGGCTGTCAGCCTGGGTGCTGATACTTCTGCCCTTTGCCATGGCGTTGTTCATGTTTTTGTTCGCCCAAGAGCAGCTGATGGTTCTGCTCACAGATCCCATAGGACAATTGGCTATGCTTGCAGCTTTTGTATTTGAGCTTATTGGCTATGTGGTTATTCAACGCATAGTTGATATAGAGGTCTGAAAAGTCTTTCGAAAGGGGGTGAAGGGGATGTTACAGCGTATTGAAAAGTTTTTCCGTAGGGATTCCCAAAAAGGGCAGGGTATTGTGGAGTACGCCTTGATTCTGGCATTTGTGGCAGCTATTGCAGCTTATGTCTTTACGACTTCAGGCCAAGGCAGCATCAAAGAGTCCATAACTGGATTGTTTGATAGTGCAAAGGGTAATATTAACCAAGCCAAGACTGACATTCAAGGTCAGCAGAGTCCGTGATTAAGGTTTTGCCAAATGAATTCTAAAGAAAGAGCTTCCTGTTTTTGGGGGCTCTTTCTTACCTATTTAGCGAATTTTTTGGGAGGTGACGGTTATGAGGAGAGGTCAGAAAGGGCAGTCTGTGGTGGAGTTTGCCGTGATAATACCGTTATTTCTCATGTTTGTAATGGGCATAATATACGGCGGCTTCGCCTATGCTGACTATCTGAGGTGCAATAATGCAGTGCGCGAGATAGCCAGGGCTTATTCTGTTAAAGAAAATGAGCGTGAGACTTTCAAGGATAAAGTGAATAGCAATAATGGAGCATTCTTGGAGGGTTATAATGCTGTGCCTGTGACAAAATTATATAAAGTTACATATAATTTGGACGACACAACCAAAAGTGACTATGTAACAGTCAGTGTTACTTTTGAACTCAATATCGGCGACAACGATTTCGGTAGAAAGGTTTTGCCGGAGGAACTTAAACCAATGCGATGCACCATGCCCTTGGAGTAGAACTGAATCAGCCAAATGGTAATAACTAAGAAAAGCACAGGCGATTGATGATTGTCTTGAGATACATGAGAAGTGGGGGGAGACATATGTCGCTTTTGAAGCGCTTGGGAAAAACCAAGGAAAATGCTATCAGGGAAGTAGAGCATCCGAATGTGGAGGATTGGCGTCAGACGTCAGCTGCCAAAACTACGCCCCAGGCGGCCTCTAAAGGATTTAGGGCAGATAACCAGGGGGCTTATCCTCATACGGCGGAAACGCCAAGGCATATTCATACCCAGATGGCCTCTGCTTTTGCAGGGCGGCGCACTGCCGTGGTGGAGATTGACCAGATACAGGAACTGAGGCTGGCTATCCATCGCCGGATTGTGGACGAAATGACGGTGAATGAGCAGATGCTCCTAGCACAGGGGGAGGCAGCCCGGGAGCAGATCAAAGCCTTGATTTCCTCGTATTTCGACAAGGAAATGGCCGGCAACACTTATTCCCTGTCCAGGGCAGAGCGCATGGCGCTGGTGGATGATATCTGCGATGAGATGCTGGGCCTTGGCCCCTTGGAACCGCTGCTGAAAGACCCTACCATCACGGAAATCATGGTAAATGGCCCCAAGGATGTCTTCGTGGAACGGGAGGGCAAATTGCTCCTTTCGGATACCCGCTTTTACGATGATGCCCACCTGATGAGCATTATCGAGCGCATTCTGGCACCACTGGGGCGGCGGGTGGATGAGTCTTCGCCCTTGGTGGATGCCCGCCTGGCTGATGGTTCCCGTGTAAATATCATCATACCGCCCCTGTCTCTGGTTGGCCCTGCGGTGACTATCCGCAAATTCTCCCAGAAGGCTCTGGGAGTGGAGGATCTAGTGCGGTTCGGCACTCTGGATGAGAAGATGGCGGTTTTTTTGGAAGCCTGTGTCAAAGCCAGGCTAAATGTGCTGGTATCCGGCGGTACCGGCTCCGGCAAGACCACCACGCTCAATGTGCTTTCCTCCTTTATTCCCGCTACGGAACGCATTGTCACCATCGAGGATGCGGCAGAGCTGAGATTGCAGCAGCGTCATGTGGTGATCTTGGAGGCTCGCCCTGCCAATATCGAGGGTACAGGTGCGGTGACCATACGAGATCTGGTGAGAAATGCCCTG
Organism: Pseudoselenomonas ruminantium; assembly: GCA_902780915.1. Classification (GTDB taxonomy): domain Bacteria; phylum Bacillota; class Negativicutes; order Selenomonadales; family Selenomonadaceae; genus Selenomonas_B; species Selenomonas_B ruminantium_B. The sequence goes on from CACZHK010000012.1 coordinate 28,967, forward strand.
CGCATGAGGCCTGACCGCATCATCGTGGGTGAGGTTCGCACAGGGGAGGCTTTGGATATGCTGCAGGCCATGAACACCGGCCATGATGGCTCCCTGACCACTGCCCATGCCAACAGCCCCCGTGATGTGCTGTCCCGCCTTGAGACTATGACCTTGATGGCGGGCATGGAACTGCCCGTGCGGGCGGTGCGCACTCAGGTAGCTTCTGCTATCGACCTCATCATCCAGCAGTCACGCATCAAGGACGGCAGCCGCAAGATAACTCACATCACGGAAGTGCAGGGCATGGAAGGGGACACCATCATCCTGCAGGATCTTTTCCGCTATGTGCAGGACTACATTGACGAGAACGGCAAGTCCATAGGCCACTATGAGGCTACGGGACTGCAGCCCTCCTTTATGGAGAAGTTCCAAATGAATGGAGTGGAACTCCCCAATAGTATCTTCAGAGGGAAAAATGGGGGAGGAAAGAGCGCATGATTACTTTATTGGTTGCTATTCTGGCAAGCGTGCTTTTTCTGGCCATGGTGTTCCTGCTGATATATGTCGGACGGATGCCAAAGACTCAGACTCAAAGACGCATGAACCAGATGATTGCTGAGGCGGAAAAGGAACGGCAGGAGGCCAGCAAGCAGAAAAAGCGGATTTCCGAATACAGCAGCGTGTATGACGATAATCGCACCATATCCGAAATGTCCTTCCGGGAGCGCGTCATCCAGCCTATCTTGTCAGGCGCGGAAGGCAGGCTGATGCAGTTCGCTCCCCAGGAACTAAGGAATATGATGGAGCAGATGCTCTTCCGCCTGGGAGTGCAGGAGCAATGGAGCGTGAAAAGGCTGGCGGCTGGCTGGGTAGTATCTGTTGGTATAGGTGTTCTGGCAGCCCTGCTGGTGATATACTATTCCAACCTGCACTTTGTGCAGCAGGTTGCCATGCTGGTGATAGGGGTGATCGGGGGCGCGTTGGTGCCTTTCCTGGCTCTCCAGTCTGCCATCCGGCGGAGAAAGCTGCAGCTTCGCCGCCAACTGCCTGAGTTTTTGGACTTCCTCTGTGTCAGCGTGCAGGCGGGGCTTTCCTTTGACGGGGCGGTAGCAAAGATCACAAGCCGCATGAAGGGCCCTCTGATTGACGAATTTCGCCGCATGCTCAGGGACATGGGCCTGGGCATGACTCGCCAGCGCACCCTCAACCAGTTGGCGAAAAGGTGCGATTTGGAGGAGATATACCTGTTCACTTCTTCCGTGATACAGGCAGAGCACTTGGGCACAAGCATGTCGAGAACCCTGAAGATACAGGCAGACAATATGCGTGACCGCCACCGTCAGGCTGTGCGGACGGCTGCCATGCAGGCGCCTATCAAGATTATCTTCCCCATGGTGTTCTTTATTTTTCCCTCGATTTTCGTCATGGTAGTATTCCCAGCGGCTCTGTCGCTGATGAAATCTCTGGGAAAGTGAGGTGCGGGCAATGTTGCCTATAGGAAAAATCCGTCAGATGCTAAAGCAGGAACGGGGACAGAGCCTGGTAGAAATGGCTCTTCTATTGATGTTTGTAGCTGCAGTGGTGCTGGCAATAAATTGGGACGGCCTCAGAGACAGTGCTGGAGGCGCCTACCGGGAAATGGCCAGAAGCATGGAGACGAAGGAATCTCGGACACGAATGGTAGAAGGCTATACAGGAAACTACGCAGAAAAGGCAGCAAGATATAAGAGCATGTCCACTGAGGAACTTAGGCAGACAGATAATACGGAACGCATTGCCATGGACAGGGCTAACATAGCTGCTCTGGGAGAGTTCCTGCTGACTTTGAACAAAAGTCAAATCAAGAGCCTGTTTCCTGGAGTCTCTGATGCTAGATTGACAGGCAATGATAGCAGCAAGCCTGGTGTGGGCTTGGTTGACTACAGCATTGGAAATACCGGCGATAATGGTGAAGCCTTGAAAATCAACCTTCGCTACAATAGTGGGGGATATCTGAATAATAAGCAGGCCCTGGAGTGGATGCAGGGGCATTATGACACTAATACGGCAAATTACACAGACAAAACAGAATATCCTATTTCTTATCGGCTCTTTTACTCGGATGGTGCCATAGACCCTAAGCCAGCACCAAATGCAGGTGGTGTGCAGTCAGCTACCGTGTGGGCTGCTTTTGACTTTGATAACGCGGGCAATGTAACGTCTGTCAAAATGAGTATGACCAGAAGCTATCAAGTTGGTAGTAGCTGGAAGCGCTTATCTTGTGAAGGCTTATCGGATATTGTTGTAAGCAAGTAAGGAGGTGTGAAGCATGCGAAGACTGGGAAGCTATTCACAGAAGGGGGCCGTCCTGGTCTTTTTTGCCCTCTTGCTGCCTATCATAGTTTTTTTTGGTGGCATGGCAATAGATTTCGGACGGGCTTATATGTATAAATCGCAACTGCAGAATGCCGCAGATGCTGCGGCTTTAGCCGGAGTTACTGCGGCAGCGGCAAGAAACAAGGCACGACTGGTGGAAGACCCTGAAGATGAAGAACTTGCGATTGTCGATGATGCAGACAGGATTGCTAGGGCAAAAAAAGCAGCCAATGTTGTCTTGACCAAGGACACGGGAAAAGCAAGTGCCAATGATGAGAACACCAGTCTGGGGTATACGTCGGAAAATGATGCTTACTATTACAAGGTAGAATTGACCGACGAAGTGAAGATGGTCTTTGCTGGTTTTTTTCTGCCCAAGAGCTTGTTTCCTGATGACTGGAAGGTAAAAGTGTCAGCCAGGGCTTGGGCAATGGCTGGCACTGGCGGTTCTGGTGGTTCTGGTGGTTCTGATCATGGTAATGACGGTATTGATAAGCTGACCCAGACGGCGCAAGCTGTAACAGAGAATACAACGGAAGACTTCTTTGATTGGGAGAAAGAACTCAAGCAGATTTTCCGGGAGCAGGGGATAAGTCTCACCAAGGATGAGCTGCGTGCCAGAGCCAGGGAGTTCAGCTTTACCAACGAGGGTGTTCAATATGACTACGAGGGCAATCGCAGTGAAGTATTCAACATGGATGACAGCATTGAAGCCAGAAATCAAATGAAGGACTTCTTCATAAATTTCAAGCAGGATGTGTATGGCGACGTGACAAATAATTTTGATGTCACCGATTTGCGGGGGCTGAGCTATGTAGAAGCAAGAAATTTATTTTATGCAGACAACAAAAAATTTGAAAACATCATACTTCCTGATGGCACTTTTGTAGCAGGTCCAATTACGTGGGATGAGCTTGTAAGGCGTTTTGGAAGTCAAATCGGTACTAAGAATTCTGATACTTGGTGGAAACTTACCAATAATAAATTGCCATGGGAGGATATCAGCAAATCTGAGCGTGACATCGTCTTGAAAGCCCTTACTTCCAAGATAACCGCTCAAATAAATGTGAATGTTGCCTATGAAAAAAGGAATGTGGATGAGTTATCCGCCAGAGAGGTTTCATTAACTCCCCAAGGAAAACCAAACTATCAGGATCCTCTTTTCGTAAGGATAGAAAGCGAGGAGTTCAACGCTAGTGGCGTGTCGAATACCATCCATGACATCAACATCAATATAAATGTAGACAATACAGACAATAACTACCGCCCCATGGTTTTTGTTTATGATGGCCCCATTGGCGATATAGGTGGAGGGCGGCAGTCCGGTACAGTGGTTTTGAATCTGAAGGAAGGTATCAATTTCAAGGGGATTATTTATGCTCCGAATAGTCCTGTGCAGGTAATAGGCAATAACAATGCATTTAGAGGATATATTATTGCCAAGCGCATCATAGGCCCCAATGGCAAGGACTTGACAGATGAGATGCCTTCACACCAGAATAGTGAAACCGATGCAGCATTGCAGGCGTTTTATGAGAATTTGGGGCTCAAAGAGGCAAAGTATGATAATTTTAATGTAGTGAGACTGAATGTTTATCAAAATCCTGACAAGGATATTATTTACATCACAGAACGCGCTAAGATAACCATCTGACGAAAAAAACGCACCGGAAGGTGCGTTTTTTTTAGCGGAACAGTTTCTTATGGGCGTTGATGATCTCACCCATGAGCATCTTTCCCCGTATATCCGGATGCAGTCCGTCGATGGCAAAGCCTGTGTCCATCTGCTGGCCGGTTGGGTCGTAGAAATATGGCTCCAGGTCTATATGATAATCCTGCTGACGAATCCATTCATTGACCATATTCAGCTTCAGTCTCCACTGTGGGTCCGTGTCCGTATGGAAGGCGTATTTGATATTGCCGGGGTTTATGGGCATGAGGGTAAGGAAGATGGGGCGGATGTCGTGAGAGATGCATTTCTTTTTGATTTCTTCCAGATCACTTATGATGGTCTGAGGGGGAATCTCAGGGGCACGCAGGCTGTTGGAGCCGGTGAGTATCAGTAGATTCAAGGGATGCATGGGCAGCACATCCTGATCGAAGCGGTCTTTCGTCATGGTGGAGGTGTCGCCGCTCCTGCCCAGGTTCAGGCAGGGGAAGTCGAGGTAGGTGGTGTAGCTGTACTCCAGGGAAGCGGGGGAATAGGAGATTGCTCCGCCCCCGTGGGTGATGCTGTCGCCCAGCACAGCGGTCTGCACCCTTTTATCCAGCTGGGGCATCACGAATTTTGCTGTATCGGACCAGGTGCCGATGATATTATTATTGGCATCCAATGCCCGCACTCGCCAGTAGTATTCTCCCGCATATGGGCGCGGGTATTCATCATAGCAGGTGTCGGCAGAATCCACGATGCGGCTCCATACTCGTCCTTTGTCTGGCTGGGTGCTGTGCTCTTTTTCAGGCGGCGCGGTCAGAAGTTCCACTTCATAGTGCATGATGTCATGAAGGGGAATCCAGTGATAGACAGGATAGACCGGTTGCTGGAAATCTGGCATCTGGTCAAAATTGTTCAGCATGGGAGCCTGTGGCATGGGCAAAGATGAGTCGATATAGATAGGCTCGGCCTTGGAGAAGACTCCGATAGGCTGCAGATGCAGGTCAAGGGCTCTGGCACGCCAGTAGACTACTTGTTTTGAGGCATAGGGGCGCAGGTCAGCTTGCCAGCCGTTGGTATAGACCTTGCGGGTAATATATAGCTGCGAGGCCTTGTCTGGCTGGATGCCCCCTTCCTGGGCAGGAGGTGCAGACAGAAGTTCCACTTCGTAGCACACTGCATCAGGAACTGTATGCCATACCAGGAAGGGCATCAGGCTGGCAGGGTTATCCTTCGTGTAGTGAAAGATGGAAACAGGTGAGGACTCTTGCTGATTGGCTTTATAGTTGGGATTTGGGATAGGAGAAGAAGGATCTGTCAGTTGTCCGAACATTCCATAGGCCGTCACCTTGTAATACATAGGGATAGCAGATCGAGGAACTTCGTAGGAATTGCTGAAGGTGAAGCCGCTGCGGAAAAGGTGCAGCGCAGGCTCTTTTTCCACCAGTCCCGTAGTTTTTGAATAGGTCTCTATGCGGTAAAAACAGGGATAGGGAAGCCTTTTCCAGGAAAGTACCAAATGCCCGTCAGTTTCTTGGAAGGAAACCGAGAGGGCCTTTTGCCTGAGGCCAAGGACATCGGTCTTTTCTGCCACAAAGATTGACAGAAGGGTAAAAGATAAGATTATGGCGGCAAAAAGCAAAAATTTCTTCATAAACCTACCGGCTCTTAAAGGATTTTCCCTGAATTGCAGGGAATACTGTATAGTATATCACAAAATAGAGGTGTTGCGAAATGGAAAAGCATGGCTTGATAATGGTGCATACAGGTGACGGCAAGGGCAAGACTACGGCGGCATTGGGCCTTGCCATGAGAGCCTGGGGTGATGGGCTGAGAGTCCTTATCCTGCAGTTCATCAAGGGCGGTTGGAACTATGGGGAGCTCAAGACCATCGAGGAACTAGGGAAGCTCTCCGAGGGCCGCATCCGGGTGGAGCAGTGTGGCAAGGGCTTTACCAATACGGGCAAGGTCAGCATGGAGGAACATAAGGCCGCTGCCCATGAGGCACTGGAGAAGGCTGAGGAAGCCCTGACTAATGGACAGTGGGATTTGGTCATCCTTGACGAGATGAATTACGCCGTGAAGTATGAGTTGGTGACTGAGGATGAGATGATGGCCCTCTTGGACAAAAAGCCAGCTGACCTCCATGTGGTGCTGACAGGGCGGGATGCCTGCGATGCTCTGATTGAGAGGGCTGACCTGGTGACGGAGATGCATCTGGTGAAGCATCCCTATGACCAGGGAGTGAAGGCTCAGAAGGGCATAGAGTTCTGACTCTTGCAATTTTCTCCATAAAGTTGTAAACTTGTAACATCTTGCTTGCACATTTGTGTACGAAGACTAAAGCCCGATTTTCGGGCTGTCAGGTTAGGAGAGCTGATATATGAGAAGTGATGTTGTCAAGAAGGGCGCTACCCGCTGTGCCCATCGTTCCCTGTTCAATGCTTTGGGCTTTGGCCCTGAGGACTTGCAGAAGCCCCTTATTGGTGTCTGCAATTCCTTCAATGAGGTAATTCCCGGCCATATGGGTCTCAAGGAGATTACCGAAGCAGCCAAGCTGGGCGTGGCCGCTGCCGGTGGCACTCCCATGGAGTTCCCCGCCATCGGTGTCTGCGATGGCATTGCCATGGGGCATACGGGCATGAAGTATTCCCTGGCCAGCCGTGAGCTTATTGCCGACTCCATTGAGGCGGTGGCTATGGCTTCCGGCTTTGACGGCCTGGTGCTGATACCGAACTGCGACAAGGTGGTGCCGGGCATGCTCATGGCGGCAGCCCGCTTGAACATTCCAGCTGTGGTGGTATCTGGCGGCCCCATGTTGCCTGGACGCTATCAAGGTAGGGATATCAGCGTCAGCCAGTCCTTTGAAGCTGCCGGCAAGTTTGCTGCCGGGGAGATGGATGAAGCAGCTATGGCAGACCTGGAAGCCCATGCCTGCCCGGGTTGCGGCTCCTGCGCCGGTCTTTTCACCGCCAATACCATGAACAGCCTTACGGAAGTGCTGGGCATGGGCCTGCCGGGCAACGGCACCATTCCTGCCGCCTATAGCGGGCAGCGCCGCCTGCTGGCCAAGCGGGCAGGGGCAGCGGTGATGGATATGATCAAGAAGAATGTCTGCCCCCGCGACATTATGACCAAAGAGGCTTTTGAGAATGCTATCACCGTGGATATGGCTATCGGCGGTTCGTCCAATACGGTGCTGCATTTGACGGCTATCGCCCATGAGGCAGGCATTGAGATTCCCGCCCCTCTCTTTGACGAAATCAGCCGCCGCACTCCCTATATCGCCAAGCTCAGCCCGGCGGGCAAGCATCATATGACCGACCTCAATGAGGCAGGCGGCATTCCTGCCGTCATGCATGAGCTCTCTAGAAAGGGTCTTATCCACAAAGATGCCCTCACTGTCACGGGTACGGTGGCAGACCGCATCAAGAACGCGGAGGTGCTGGACAGGAATGTGATTCATTCCGTGGAAGACCCCTACCGCAAGGAGGGCGGCATCGCTATCCTGCAGGGCAATCTGGCCCCGGACTATGCGGTGGTGAAGGCTTCTGCCGTGGCAGAGGATATGCTGGTGTACGAAGGCACCGCCAAGTGCTACAACTCTGAGGAGTCTGCCTGCAAGGCCATCATGGAGGGCGAGATCAAGGACGGCAATGTGGTGGTTATCCGCTACGAAGGCCCCAAGGGCGGCCCTGGCATGCAGGAAATGCTGAACCCCACGGCAGTCATCACCGGCATGGGGCTGAAGGTAGGCCTTATCACCGATGGCCGCTTCAGCGGCGCCAGCCAGGGCGCCTGCATAGGCCATATCTCCCCGGAAGCCATGGCAGGCGGCCCCATCGCCCTCATTGAGGATGGGGATGTGATTTCCATTGATATCCCTAACCGCAAGCTGGAGCTGAAGGTCAGCGAGGAGGAACTGGCCAAACGCAAGGCTGAGTGGAAGCAGCCGGAGCCCAAGATCAAGACCGGGTATCTGGCACGCTACGCCAAGCTCACCACCTCCGCCAGCACCGGGGCAGTGGTACAGTAAAAGCAGAATAGAATTTCAGTTGGCAGCTGGTCAATCAGACCGGCTGCCAATTTTTTTTGAGTGCGGGAGCACAAAACTTGTTTTTATATTCTCTATTGGCTATAATTACTTAGTCAAACAAAATATAGAGGTGACATTCTTGCATATTGTACTGATTGAGCCGGAGATTCCCGGCAATACGCCACGGGCATAGAACTGCATCTGGTGAAACCCCTGGGTTTTGAGATAGACGACAAGCATTTGAAACGGGCAGGCCTTGATTACTGGCATCTGGTGAAGGTTCATGTCCATGAAAATTTTGCCGAGGTGCAGGAAAAATACCGGGGGCATCATTTTCACTATTGCTCCACCAAGGCACCCCGTGCCCATAGCGAAGCCCGCTATGAAGAGGATGATCTGATTGTCTTAGGCAAGGAAACGGCTGGGATTCCCGAAGAAATATTGCAGGAGCATTGGGATGAGTGCGTGCGCATCCCCATGGTGTCGGATGCTCGTTCCTTGAACCTGGGCAACTCTGCCGCCATTGTAGCTTATGAGGCATTGCGCCAGCTTGGTTTTCCGGGACTTTCTGAGACAGGCCCGGGACTTCATATTTGATAAGGGGAAATTTTAGCAAATGAAAATCAACGAAGAATTTATCAAGTCCTGCCGTGAGTTTCTGCAGGAAGAACAGTTGCTTTTGGACGAGCCCATGAGCCGCCAGACCTCCTTTGAGATTGGCGGCCCTGCAGACTGCCTGATCTTCCCGCGTGATCTTGAAGAAGTACGGCAGGTGGTAGCGCTGGTGAATGAGTACAGCCTGCCTTTGACGGTGCTGGGCAACGGCTCAAACCTGCTGGTGCGCGATGGGGGCATAAGGGGCGTGGTGCTGAAGTTCAACGGCCCCATGTCCGACCTGCGTCTGGATGGGAACCACATCATAGCCGGCGCCGGTGCTCACATGAAGGATGTAAGCGAGTTTGCCGCCGCCAACGGGCTGACGGGGCTTGAGTACGCCTGCGGCATTCCGGGCAGCATTGGCGGTGCCATTTTCATGAATGCAGGAGCTTATGATGGGGAGACAAAGAATGTGGCCTACGGGGTCAGAGCCGTTACCCGTCAGGGGGAAATCAAGGAATACAGCAAGGACGAGTTGGGCTTAGGCTACCGCCACAGCGTATTCCAGGAGAACGGGGAGCTTATCTGCGAAGTGGAGCTGTCCCTTGAGCCTGGCAATGAGGCTGATATTCGTGCCAAGATGGCAGATTTCACCCAGCGCCGTGAGTCCAAGCAGCCTCTGGAAATGCCCAGCGCAGGCTCCACCTTCAAGCGCCCGGAGGGGTATTTTGCCGGCACGCTGATAGACCAGACGGGCCTCAAGGGCCTCAAGGTGGGCGGTGCTCAGGTTTCCACCAAGCACGCAGGCTTCGTGGTGAATGCAGGGGGTGCTACCGCAGCTGATGTGCAGAATCTTATCAAGGAAGTCCAGCGCCGGGTCTTTGAAGCCCATGGGGTGAAGCTCTATCCGGAAGTGCGCATGATAGGCGAAGATTGAGTATGAAAGTCCTTTCTATTGGGAAGGACTTTTTCTATTTGGCAAGAATTTAACCAATATAGGAACACTCTGATTTTTAGAAAGGGGTGGCGGCTATGAGGTTGGAATTCTGGGGGGCGGCCCATACGGTGACGGGGTCCTGCTATCTGCTGGAGAGCAATGACAAGCGTTACCTGATAGACTGTGGCATGTTTCAGGGCGCCAGGCGGGTGAGAATGCTGAATTACAATGATTTCAGCTTCAATCCGGCGGATATTGAGGCCGTAGTGCTGACTCATGCCCATGTGGACCACAGCGGGCTGATACCGAAACTGGTGCGGCAGGGATTCAAGGGGACGGTGTATGCCACCAAGGCTACCTGCGACTTGGCTAAAATTATGTTGCCGGATTCGGCGCATATACAGGAATCTGATTCCTTGATCATGAACCGTAAAAATGCCCGGCGCGGTCTGGAGCCCTTAGAACCCCTGTATACCCTTGATGATGCGACGGAGGCTTTGAAGCATTTTCAGTCCTGCCCCTATGATGCGGAGTGGGATTTGGCGGATAATATCAAGGTGAGATTCCGTGATGCAGGCCATATTATCGGTTCGGCCCTGGTGGAAATATGGGTCATGGAAGGGGAGAAAACAACCAAGCTGGTATTTTCGGGGGATGTGGGGCAGAATGACCAGCCTATCCTGCGTGATCCAACTATCATCGAGGGGGCTGACTTCCTCCTGGTGGAGTCCACCTATGGTGACAGGCTGCATCCCATCTATGACAAGGAAAGCAGGCTGCTGGAAATCATCAATGATACCATGGACAGGGGCGGCAATCTCATTATTCCTGCCTTTGCCGTAGGCCGCACTCAGACACTCTTGTACTACCTTTATAATCTGTGGCGGGCAGGAAGGCTGGACAGCGATATCCCCATCGTGCTGGACAGCCCTCTGGCTATCAATGCTACGAAGATTTTCCTGCAAAACTATGAGAATTTTGATGAGGAATCGCTGCAGATAGTGGGGCCTGACGGCACCGTGCCAGAATTTCCCCAGCTCCATCTCTGCGTGACCCCCGAGGAATCCAGAGCGCTGAATTCTTCTGAGGGCTCTGCGATTATTCTCTCTGCATCTGGCATGGCAGATGCTGGCCGTGTGCTCCATCATCTGAAGCATAATCTCTGGCGGCCGGAGTCCACGATTCTATTTGCAGGCTATCAGGCTGAGGGCAGCCTTGGGCGCCGTCTGGTAGAGGGACTGAAGCGGGTCAGGGTCATGGGGGAGGAAGTGGTAGTCAGGGCCAAGATCGAGGTGATGAACGGCTTCTCCGCTCACGCTGACGCCAATCAGCTCATGACCTGGATTTCAGCTTTCCAGAATCCCAAGCCGGCCAAGGTCTTTATCGTCCACGGCGAGTCTACCGCTCAGGAGGCTTTGAAGGCGAGAATCCAGAAGGAGTGCGGGGAGGAGGTCTACATTCCCTTCCGCGGCGATGTGGCCAAAATCAGCGGCAGGGCTTCGGAAATCCAGTTCTCCAATATCCCGGAAGTCTCTACAGAAATGGAGATGGAGGAAGTATTGAAGACCTTCGACGAAGATTACCGTCAGATGCGGCATAAGGTGCTCCAGTATGTCATCCGCCAGCCCAAGGCCATTGACGGCATGGTGAAGGTCATGCAGAAGCTGCGCAATTACATGAAGAAGCTGATGGCTTCCTACAATATCGGTTAAATTTTCAGGGCAGTCCTGCTAAATGCGTGGACTGTCCTGTTTTGGTCTTGACCTGGAAAATATAAAAATGTTACAATCGTAAAGATATTCAAGGCGTTAGAAGTCTTAGACAACGGGAGGGAATGCAGTGCCTAACAAGGTAGATATACTGGGAGTGAATGTTGATTCGCTGACCATGCAGGAAGCTGTAGAGCAGGTAGAAAAGTACATTGAGGAAAGGAATCCGGTGCTGATAGCTACTGCTAACGCAGAGATGCTGATGAGGGCCACCTATGATGAGGAGCTTAAAAGTATCCTCAACGGTGCGGCTATGGTAACCCCTGATGGGGCTGGTACGGTGTGGGCGGCCCATCATCTGGGCTTTGCCATGCCTGAGAGGGTGGCAGGCTATGATCTGGCTCAGAATCTCATGGCAGAGGCAGCCAAGAGGGGGCAGAAGGTCTTTTTCTTCGGTTCTGCTCCCGGGGTAGCGGAAAAGGCCAAGGCCAAGGCAGAAAATCTTTATCCTGGTATCGAGATCTGCGGGGTAAGGAACGGTTTCTTCAAGGAGTCAGACGAGCCGGCCATCATCGAGAAAATCAAGGCAGCCAAGCCGGACATCCTGCTGGTGGCTCTGGGGGTGCCCAAGCAGGAAAAGTGGCTTTGGAAGTATAAGGACGAATTGGGGGTGCCAGTTTCCATTGGTGTAGGCGGTACGCTGGATGTCATGGCCGGAGTCATGAAGAGGGCACCTCGCTGGATGCAGAAGGCCAAGCTGGAATGGCTTTTCCGTGGCATGCTTCAGCCCAAGCGGGCAGGCAGGCTTCTGGCGCTGCCTAAGTTTGTTCTGAAGGTCCACGCTTCAAAAAGATAGTGCACTTTGAAGTTTTGCCTATGGCAAAAACTGAACAATTGCGTTATAATCATTAGGTGGTTCAATGGGGGAAGTGGCTTTCCCTAATATAAAATATCAAAAATTTTTGCTCAGGAGGTGGAGTCTTGCTCCATATCGTAAGGGAAGGCTATCCTTTCATCGGATTCTGTCTGGCCCTGGCAATCATCTTAGGCTTTTCGGTCAGCCCTTATCTGGCGGTGATTCCCGCTGTGCTGGCCCTTTATTTCATGTACTTTTTCCGCAATCCCCGCAGGGAGATTGCCAAGAATCCCCAGCATATCCTTTCTCCTGCTGACGGCACGGTGCAGGATGTGGCAGAGCTGGAGCATGATGAGGACGATTTTGTGCAGGGGCCTTGCAAGAAGGTTACTATTTTCATGTCTGTCTTCAATGTCCATGTGAACCGCAGTCCTATGGATGGGGAAATAAAGCTGCAGAAGTATTTTTGCGGCCGTTTCCGTCCGGCTTATAAGGACGAGGTTGGCTTTGTCAATGAGCATCATCTCATCGGTCTGGAAAATGACCGCCTGCGCATCACTGTAAAACAGATTGCAGGCATTCTGGCCCGTCGCATCGTGTCCTGGGTGACTTTGGAGGACAAGCTGAAGCAGGGGGATCTTTACGGCATGATTCGTTTCGGTTCCTGCCTTGAGATTGTGGTTCCTGCTGAAGTGGAGATTTGTGTCAGGAAAGGCGAAAAGGTCACAGGGGGACAGACTGTTATCGGGAGGCTGAAGGACTGATGAATTATCGCAAGATTATTCCCAACGCATGCACATCCATGAATCTGGTGTTCGGCATGTGCTCAATCATAGCAACAATTGACCATGATTTCGTATGGGGTTCCATTTTTATATTGTTGGCCTTGGTGGCTGACGGACTTGATGGCCGTACTGCTCGCTTTTTCGGTGTGTCCAGCGAAATGGGCAAGGAAATGGATTCCCTGTGCGATTTAGGTTCCTTTGGCATTGCACCGGCCATTCTGGCCTGGTCTCTGGTGTTGAAGGATTACGGCTACCTTGGCATGGCAGTGGCTATTTTCTTTGCTATCTGTGGCATGTGGCGTCTGGCGCGCTTCAATGTGAACGCAGATGTGGTGCATGGCTATTTCATGGGACTGGCTATTCCGGCAGGGGGCAATATCGTGGCTATGTCCACCCTGGTTTTTGTAGAAACCGGCTTCGATCCGCATGTACTTGGTTACAGCTATCCGCTTATTATGGCGGTAGTGGCATATCTCATGGTGAGCCATGTGCATTATCCCAATTTCAAGGGAGATGGCGCCGAGCCTATCTATCTGCCCACTAAGATTTTTGCTGCTTTATGCTTTGTCGCCATTCTCTACCTGGGTTCAGCGGCTATCGTTCCCGCCATTCTGGCAGCTGTGTTCGGCACTTATGCTGCCAGTGGCATACTCAATTCAATCATTGCAATAATGAGGAAAGGCTGATAGTAAGTGGCATACCCTTTTGATATAGTCATGGTCCCCATGCAGATTCTGATTTTCCTGTTTACCCTGTACTTTTTCGTCATTGGCTTCTGCGGCCTTTGGCGGCGCAGGGAAAAGAAGATCATGACACCTAAGAAGACCTTCGCGGTCATCGTGGCAGCCCATAATGAGCATGCTGTCATCGGTCAGCTGGTGGAAAATCTGCGGATGCTCAATTATCCCAAGGAGCTTTTTGATATTTTCGTCATTGCGGATAACTGCTCTGACAATACGGCAGAGATTGCGGAAAAGGCCGGTGCCATCGTCTGTGAGCGCACCCATCCTACCAAGAAGAGCAAGGGCTTTGCCTTGGAGTGGATGTTCGAGAAGCTGTTCCAGATGAAGAAGCAGTACGATGCGGTGGTTATCTTCGATGCAGACAACCTGGTGCATCCCCAGTTCCTTATGGAAATGAACAACCGCCTGTGCAAAGGCGACAAGATCATCCAGGGCTATCTGGATGCCAAAAACCCGTACGATACCTGGGTGGCAGGTACTTTTGCCATCGCCTTCTGGGTCATTGACCACATTTCCCATCTGGCCAAGACCAATATCGGCTTGTCTGCGGTACTGGGCGGCACCGGCATGTGCATAACCACCGATGTGCTGAAGAAGCATGGCTGGCGGGCTACCTGCCTGACTGAGGATATGGAGTTCACCATGAAGTCCTTGGCCGAGGGCATCAAGACCACTTGGGCACATGATGCCATTGTTTACGATGAAAAGCCCCTGACCTTCAAGCAGTCCTGGAATCAGCGCAAGCGCTGGGCCCAGGGGCAATTCGATGTGGCGCACCGCTTCATTCCCAAGATGCTCGTCGAGGGGTGGCGGCAGAAAGATATCCGCATCTGGGATGGCTGCATCTACCTCTTGCAGCCCCATTTCTTGATGATTTCCACCTTCTTCATCATCATCAGCTATGTGCAGCTGGCCTATGAGCCTTTCTATACCAATATCTACACTTTGCTGCCATCTCAGATGATGACTGCCATCATGCTGGGACAGTACATTTTGCCCATGATTATTCTCTTCAAGATTCGGGCTAAGTGGAAAGCATGGCTATACATGCTGCTTTACCCTGTGTTCATCTATTCATGGATTCCCATTATCTTCCTGGGCTTTATCCACAGAAACGAACATGAGTGGAGCCACACTCAGCACACCAGAGCCATGAATATGGCAGACCTGGTGGGCAATGTGAAGAACACCAAGGGCTTTGACAAACTGAAATAAAAAATCAAGCACTTCGCAGAAGCGAGGTGCTTTTCTATCTAGGGAGGAATGAAAATGTATACGCTGAAAGTAGATGGGGCTTTTGAAGCCGCCCACCGGGTGGCAGGCTATCCGGGCAAGTGTGACAGACTTCACGGCCATAACTGGGTGGTGGAAGCCGAGGTAAAGGGCAAGGAACTTGACGAATTAGGCATGCTGGTTGACTTCAAGGCCATCAAAAAGGCACTGAAAAATACGCTGGAGCGTTTCGACCATCGCTTCCTGAATGAGCTGGAGCCTTTCAAAGGGGGCATGAATCCCACGGCAGAGAACCTGTCCCGCATCATCTATGAGGAGCTTGAGGGGAATGAAGTATTCCAGCGTGACAGCTATTTGTCTGCCGTCACCGTCTTTGAATCGCCCAAATCTAGTGTCACCTATACGAAGGACTAAGCCATGAAAGAGAATTTGATTGAGATTTTTTCCTCCATACAGGGGGAAGGCAAATACGTGGGCTGCCGTCAGGTGTTTGTACGCTTCGAGGGCTGCAATCTGGACTGCCGCTACTGCGACACGAAAAACACGCCAGGCAGCCATACTACCTGCGATATAGAAACCTATGCTGGTAGCCGTGAATTTGCCAAGCTGCCCAATCCCCGCTCTGCCAGCCAGGTGTCCATGGAAATCAACCGCCTCTGCAACGAGGTGCCGCATCAGGCGGTGAGCTTCACTGGGGGAGAGCCACTGCTGCATGCCGATTTTATCAGGGAACTTGCCAAGGAGCTGGAGGTGCCACTCTTCCTTGAAACAAATGGCACCCTATACAAGCAACTGGCAAGTATTATAGATGCCGTTGATATTATCAGCATGGACATCAAGCTGCCCAGCATCGTAAGCCAGCCCCAGTGGGAAGCTCACAGGCACTTCATAGAGGTGGCAAAAGCCAAAGACCTCTATATCAAGCTGGTAGTAGCAGAGGAAACCACGGAGCAGGAATTCCGCCAGGCCATAGACTTAGTAGCAGAAACAGCCCCCGAAACACTTTTCATCATCCAGCCCGTGACCCCTTACGGCGGCGTCAAAGCCGCCAGCCCGGAAAAAATCCTCATGTGCCAGAACTATGCCCTAACAAAACTGAAGGATGTGAGGGTTATACCCCAGACACATAAGTTCATCGGGCAAATTTGATTATCTGACATAGCAAGGCCCCCGCCAGTTGGCGGGGGCCTTGCTATGTCAGATATGCTTTTTCCTGTTGGCTGTATCCTTGAAACAGAAGTAGTCCGGCTGGTGGCGTGATTGGGTGTACTCGAATTGCATGCCGTCGGCATTGTAAGTCTGGCCTGAAATCACGGCCAGGCAGTTATAGTCGCCCAGGGACAGGAAGACTTCATCTTCCCTGGTGGCGCGCTCCACAGTCATGCGGCGGCGACTGGTGGTGATGGTCATGCCCAGGGTGTTTTCGATGTATTCGTAGATGGAGTCCGTGGCGATGGCCTTGGTGAGGCCGGGCACCAGATCTTTGCGGAAGTAGTTGATGTCGAGAATCAGGGCCTTGCCGTCCAGACAGCGTATGCGACGGATATGATAGAGCAGGGTTCCTTCGGGAAAGCCTGTTTTTTGGGCAAGGACTTTGTCTGCGGTGACTTCTTCGAAGCAGATGACGATGGTGGAGGCCTTCATCTGGTTGCGGTCAGCAGACTCCTTGAAGGACTCGATGCCGCCAATGGTGAATTCGTTCTGGAGGACGGGTTGGTAGATGACGCGGACGCCGCGCCCCTGCATGGCCTGCACATAGCCGATTGCCGCCAGGCCGCTTAGGGCCCGCCTGATGGTGTTGCGGGAACATTCGTAGGTTTGGGTCAGCTGGTTCTCGGAGGGCAGCTGGCTCTGGAAGGCATATTCGCCGGCTTCGATGCGCTGTTTGAGGTCATGGTAAATGGAGTCAAATTTTGCTTTGGGCATATGCTCTCACTCCTTGTCTTTCTTATTGTACTATTATACTCCATCAGCTTTGTTTTTGCCAAAGGCAAAATATTACGACTTTATTTTCAAATAAGAAAAGATGAAATTTCTGCTTGACTTGTTTGAACAAATATTTTATTATATGCTCATAAGGTTGTTCAAACAAGTTTAGAGAGGAGCAAGATCATGGGTCAGTACAAAGAGGACTCCAAGGAACTGCTGCATCTCGTGGGTGGCAAGGAAAATCTCTCCATCCAGCCCCAGTATATGCCCAGCTTTGCCTTGAGCATGCTGGTGGCCATCGTGGTTCCCTTTGTACTCACCACCATTATCGGCAAGAAGAAGGGAGTGGGGAAGGCTGCTTTGGCAACAGAGGAGGGTATAAGAACGGCGTGGAGAGCTTCAATTTCCGCACAGGCGTGGCAGGCAAGGCGGGGGAAACCGTGATTGCTTCTTATTGAGCAGGCAGGATTCAGCAGGAAGAGGTGTATCGCATGGCAGATTTTCATGACAAGGTGGTTTACCAGATTTATCCTAAATCCCTCAAAGAACTCTTTGCCAAGTGGCAGGAGGGCATGCAGGCAGGGCAGGGGTGGAACGCCACCTTCTGGTGCAACCACGACCAGCCCAGGGCTGTCTCCCGCTTTGGGGATGAGGGGATTTGGTGGAAAAAGAGTGCCAAGATGCTGGGAGCCTGCATCCATCTCATGCGAGGCACTCCCTATATCTATCAGGGAGAGGAAATCGGCATGACCAATGCCGGCTATGCTTCCATCGACCAGTATCGGGACGTGGAGAGCTTGAACTATTATGATATTCTCTGCCGGGAGGGCAAGATTTCCGCCGAGGCACTGGCCATCCTAGCTGCACGTTCCCGTGACAATGGCCGCACTCCCATGCAGTGGTCGGCAGAAGCATATGCCGGGTTCTCCAGCCACGAGCCCTGGCTCCTGCCCCCGGACAATTATAAAAAAATCAATGTGGAAGCAGCCAGACAGGACAAAGATTCCATCTTCGCCTTCTATCAGCAGCTCATCCGCTTGCGCCATGAGCGAAAAATCATTGCCGAGGGGAAGATTTCCTTCCTGGAGAGGGAAGACGAGGATGTGATTGCCTATGAGCGAATTCTAGGCGCTGAGAGACTGGTGGTCTTATGCAACTTCCGCGGGCAGGAAGTGTCCCTCAGGGAAAAGTCGTTGCAGGATTATCAGGCAGAAGGGCTGCACAGGGTGCTGGGCAATTATGAAGATGTGGGATATGCTCTGCGTCCCTTTGAGGCCGTTGTACTGACCAATGAATGACTTCTTGCTATCAATAATGTGCCTGCGGCTTGCGCTCACTAAGTGTTCATAGTAATATATCAATGTGACATTTTTTACATGGAAAACATGGAATTTGCAGACGAAATAGTGTACTATAGGCTTATGCGTTACAAGAGAAATCACAGAGGTGCATGAAGTTATGTGATTTGTTCTCAATACTTGTAAGTCTGATAGCTTGATTTTGGGTTCGTACATGTGAAAGAGGCGATTGATTTGAAGTATAGCAGCACCAGGGGCAAGGCAGAAAATTGTGATTCCGCAGAAGCTATCATCAAGGGGCTGGCGGCAGACGGGGGGCTTTTTGTGCCCGAAGAATTTCCGCAGGTTTCCTTGCAGGATGTTGAGGCCATGGTGCCGCTCAGCTATGAAGAACGGGCTGTGAAAATTCTTTCACTGTTCCTGACGGATTATACTGAGGAGGAATTGGCGGGCTGTGTGAGTCGTGCCTATGGCTCCGGCAAGTTTGATACAAAGAGGCGTGCTCCTGTTAATTCCATGGGGGATTTCCATGTGCTGGAGCTATGGCACGGCCCTACCAGCGCATTCAAAGATATGGCGCTGCAGCTCTTGCCCCAGCTTTTGAGCACGGCTTTGCCCAAGTGCGGTGTTAAGGAACAAGTGCTGATTCTGGTGGCTACTTCAGGTGACACGGGCAAGGCAGCATTGGAAGGCTTTGCCGATGTTGACCAGACCAAGATCATGGTTTTCTATCCTCAGGACGGTGTCAGTCGCATTCAGCAGTTGCAGATGCTCACCCAGCAGGGGAGCAATGTGCGGGTTGTGGCTGTCAGAGGAAACTTTGACGATGCCCAGAGCGGGGTCAAGTCCATTTTCGGCGACAAAGACTTTGCCAAAGAGCTGTTCGATGAAGGTGTGCGTCTGTCCTCTGCTAACTCCATCAACTGGGGACGGTTGGTACCCCAGATTGTCTACTACTTCAGCGCTTATGCTGACCTGTTGGCTGCAGGCACCATCAAGACAGGGGAGAAAATCGACTTCACAGTGCCCACGGGCAATTTCGGCGACATTCTGGCAGCTTACTACGCCAAGCGCATGGGCCTGCCTGTACACAAACTGGTTTGTGCCTCTAATGCCAACAATGTGCTGACAGAATTCCTGCGTACGGGCATCTATGACAGGAAGCGTGAATTCTTCAAAACAATCACGCCGTCCATGGACATTCTCATCTCCAGCAATTTGGAGCGTCTGCTTTACCATGTGACGGAAAGTGCCGAGAAGGTGGCAGGCTGGATGAATGATCTGAGCGAAACCGGCAGTTATGAGGTGGATAAAGAGACTCTGAATACCATTAAGCAGCTTTTCTGGGCAGACTGGGCCAGTGATACGAGCACCAAAGCAGAGATCGACGCTGTTTATCGGAAGCACAATTACGTCATGGATACCCATACAGCCGTGGCTGCCAAGGTGGCGGACAAATATGCCGAGGCTCATGCGGATGACGAATGCCCCATGGTGATAGTGTCAACTGCGAGCCCCTATAAATTCAATGGCAGCGTGTTGGAGGCGCTTGGGGCAGATATCGAGGGAATGGACGAGTTCCAGCTCCTTGACAAACTCCACGAGCTGAGTGGCCAAGATATTCCTAAGGGCCTGGCAAAGCTCCGTAAGGCTGAAGTGCTGCACAATGGTAGTTGCGAGGCTAGGGAAATGAAGCATACAGTTATGGAGTTTGCATCGGATAATAGATAACTCAAACATCAGAAAATGGCATTGTGAATAAAACCGTCTGAGCAGTCAGGCGGTTTTATTATTTTACTGTGGCAGGAAAAGACCCTCATCTTGCAGAATAGGAAAAAAGGTAATGTATGCTGCAAATCGTGAAATGTTCATATCTGCCTGCAAGACAGAAAGGAAGAACAAGAATGGGCATCAAGCAAAAGTTTATAATGCTGGCTGGTGTGGTGGGCATTGTGCTGGCTATAGTATCTGCGCTGGGTTATTATACTGCCTATTCGAGTTTGGAGGATAGTTTGGAGCATGAAATTGCGGCTACGGTAGAAGCCAGGGGGGCAGAACTGGAGGGCTGGCTGCAGGAAAAAGCCAAGACCGTGACCTCTGAGGCAGATTTGATGACAGAATTGTCTGGTGTGCCCCTATCCACGGGTGATATGCATCACCTGCTGAGCCTGGCGGCCACAGACAAAGATGTGCAGGAAATGACCCGTGGCGATGAGAACAAGATGTTCCTGCCTTACTACAGCCCGGACGAGACGGGCAAGACCGATCCCACCAAGCGTCCTTGGTACGTGCAGGCCAGGGAGGCGGGCAGGACCGTATACACTGAGGTATACCAGAGCAAGAGCACTGGCGATTTGGTGGTTTCTGCTGTGGCTCCTTTCTATGATAAGGAAAAGAAATTCATCGGTGCCATCTGCGGTGATATAACCTTGAGCGTGCTGGAAAAGCAGGTGCAGAAAATCAAGTACCGTGAGGAAGGCAGGGGCTATATTATTGAGCGTACCGGCAAGTTGCTGGCTACTGCAGGCAAGGAGCAGATTATGTCTGAGGCCAGCGAGATACCAGGCATAGGCACTCATCTGGATGAGATGTACAGCCAGAATACAGGTTTTTTCTCCTTTGAAAACGAGGAGGGAGAGCAGGTCTTTACATATACCACAGTGCCCAGCACAGGTTGGATTGTGGGCATGGCAGTGCCATATGACTATGTCTTTGCAGCCTTCCACAGGCTGCGACTTATGTATGCCGCTCTGACCCTCGTGGGGCTTGCCATGGTGGTGATATTCTGCCGCAGTTTTTCCCTGCACATTACCAGGCCCATTCTTGCCTTGGAAGATTCGGCTACATCTATGGCGGACGGCAATCTGATGGTGCCTGATGTGCCTGTTGATTCTGGCGATGAAATAGGCTCTCTGACCAATTCCTTCAACCAGATGAAGAAGCAGCTGCACGATCTCATCAGTCATATGGCTGCTACTTCCTGGCATGTATATGAGTCTTCCGAAGAACTTACGGCCAATGCCCAACAGTCTGCTGATGCCTCCATAGATGTGGCGGAGACTGTGGCAGAAGTGGCCTCAGACATGGATCGGCAGCTCAGTGATATTGACGGTGTCAAGCAGAGTGTGGATGCGGTCTTCATAGGCATTGCCGATATGACTAAACAGGTTGAAGTCACTGTGGCAGCGGCAGATAATGTGGCCTTGGCTTTCTTGGAAGAGGGGGCAATGATGAAGGCCAACGTGGACAAGTTGGGAAAAATAGATGCCCGGTTCCAGGAGTTCATGTCTGCTGTTGAGGTCATAAAAGAATCGGCTTCGGCCATACGTCAAACCATGGAGGGCATTGCCGAAGACACAGCCCATGTGGTGGAGACCATGGACGATATTGATACTGTGAGCCGCAAGACCTCTGTCAGCACCAGGACTATTTCGGCGGCCACGCAGGAGCAGTCTGCTGCCAATGAAGAGATTGCAGCCTCCTCACAGTTCTTGGCCAAGCTGGCCTCGGATATGCAGGAGGAGATTCATAAGTTCAAGCTGTGAGGTATTGAGAATCGGAGCCGGGAAATTTGCCCGGCTTTTTCCTTAGAGAAAAGTCCTTAGTACTGTGACTGAGCGAAATGCCTTGTCTAAACATCAATATCGTCTTTACGGGAAGGTTTCGAGTTTTTGTAGGATATGCTATAATGTTCAGTGTTATTGAATTATTTTGCAGGGAGGTCATTGCTTTGAATATAAATGACGTAGTAAGCGGATTCAAGTTGCTTAGGAAAACTTCCATCAAGGAGGTCAGTTCCGAAGCCTATGTCTTTGAGCACGAGAAAAGCGGCGCCAGGCTGTTTTTCTTGCAGAACGATGATGATAACAAGGTTTTTTCCATCGCTTTTCGCACACCACCGGTGGATGATACGGGAGTGGCGCACATTGTTGAGCATTCTGTGCTTTGTGGTTCCCGCAAGTACCCTTTGAAAGAGCCTTTTGTGGAACTGGTGAAGGGATCTCTCAATACCTTCCTCAATGCTATGACCTATCCGGATAAAACAATATATCCCGTGGCTAGCCGCAATGGCAAGGACTTCCAGAACCTCATGGATGTGTATCTTGATGCAGTGTTCTATCCTCAGATGAGGGAAAATCCACAGGTGCTCATGCAGGAGGGCTGGCATTATGAGATAGAGTCCCCTGAGGAGCCTTTGCGCTACAGCGGTGTGGTTTACAATGAGATGAAGGGAGCTTTGTCTTCTCCTGATGATCTGCTGGAGAATCGCATCATGACCTCCCTTTATCCTGATACTACCTATGGTTGGGAGTCAGGCGGTGATCCGGAACATATTCCAGAGCTTACCCAGGAGATGTTCAGGGATTTCCATGGCAAGTATTATCACCCTTCCAACAGCTATATTTACCTTTACGGGGACATGGATATCGAGGAAAAGCTGGCCTATCTCGACAGAGAATACCTTTCCCATTTCGACCGCATCCCGGTGCCGTCCCATATTGATAGACAGGCTCCCTTCACGGAAATGAAGCGTTGCAAGGACTTTTATCCCGTGGGCACGGAGGAAAGCACGGAGGAGAAAACTTTCCTTTCCTTGAATTGGCTCGTGGGTGATTCTCTTGACACAGAAACCGTCATGGGCTTGGAAATCCTCAACCATGCACTGCTCAAGACGCCTGCGGCACCTTTGCGCAAGGCATTGATAGATGCCGAACTGGGCAGCGATGTAGATTCAAGCTACGAAGAGAGTGTGATGCAGCCTTATTTCAGCATAATTGTAGCCAATTCAGAAGCTGACAGGGCGGACAAGTTTTATCACTTGACTATGGATACCCTGAAGAAGCTTTCGGAGGATGGCCTTGACAAGACTCTCCTGGAAGCTTCCATCAACCTTCTGGAATTCCGTCTGCGCGAATCTGATTTCGGCTCAGCACCCAAAGGACTTATTTATGGCCTTGCTGCCATGAAAACCTGGCTTTATGATGGGAAGCCGGAGGATGCCCTTTATTATGAAAACTTGTTGACCCGTATGAAAGAAGGGCTGGAAGGAAATTATTTCGAGGAACTTATCAAGAAGTGTTTTCTGAATAATTCCCATAAGACTGTGGTAATCCTTTCTCCTAGCAAGACTTTGGCTGCCGAGAGAGAAACTGCCCAGGAAAAGATTTTGGCAGAGAAGAAAGCTGCTCTTTCCAAACAGGAGATTGAAAAACTGATTGAGGCCTGCAAGGAGCTCAAGGAGCGCCAACAAGCAGAGGACAGTCCCGAGGCTCTGGCTTCCATTCCCGTGCTGGATGTGGCAGATATTCGCAAGGAAGCCTATGAACTGCCTGTGGTGGAAAAAGAGCTTATGGGAACGAAGGTACTCCACAGCAAGGTGGATACTCATGGCATTGGTTATCTGAACCTGTACTTTGACGCTAGTTGTGTGTCCCAGGAGCATCTGCCGTATCTCTACCTTTTGGCAGAACTTATAGGTGAGGTGGATACGGCAGAGCATAGCTATGCGGAACTGGCCAATCTCAAGAACCTCCACACGGGCGGTATCAGCTATGATGTGGTGTCCTATACCCGCAAGGGTGAGCCGGATTCATGCCTGCCCAAATTCCGCATCAAGGCCAAGGCACTGGTGAAGAAGTTGCCTCACCTCTGCCAGCTGCTGCAGGAAATCATCACCCGCAGTGTCTTTACTGATGCCAAGCGTATTAGGGAGCTCTTGCTGCAGGTGCAGACGGATATTGAGATGAGCCTTCAGCGCTCTGCCCATCAGGTGGTGTCTGGCCGCATTGCCTCTTATCTCACTCCTGTGGGGGCTTATGCTGATCAGGGTAGCCTGCCTTTTTACCATTTCGTGAAGGGCTTTCTGGCAGATTTTGATAATTGTTTTGCCAAATTGCCAGAGATTTTCGGTGAGGTGTTGCGCCAGGTATTCA
Source organism: Pseudoselenomonas ruminantium (assembly GCA_902780915.1). Classification (GTDB taxonomy): domain Bacteria; phylum Bacillota; class Negativicutes; order Selenomonadales; family Selenomonadaceae; genus Selenomonas_B; species Selenomonas_B ruminantium_B. The sequence goes on from CACZHK010000012.1 coordinate 53,014, forward strand.
ATCAGAAGGATCTTTTGGTGAGCATCACGGTGCCTGAGACAGATTACAGGAACTTTGAGGCAGCTTTTGCTCCCTTGCGCCAGTCCCTTTCACGTCTGAACTTTCCGAAGCAGCGTTATCGCTGGAAGCTGGCTCGCCGCAATGAGGGGCTGACTTCCTCCAGCCGGGTGCAGTATGTGGGCAAGGGGGCTAACTTCCTGAAACTGGGTTATAAGTACACAGGCTCTATGCGGGTGCTGGAAACTCTCTTGCGCTATGATTATTTTTGGACGAAGATCCGCGTGCAGGGTGGTGCCTACGGTGCTTTTACAAGTTTCAACCGCAATGGCATGATGAATTTCGGTTCCTACCGCGACCCGAATCTCAAGGAGACCATTGATGTCTTTGATAGCACGGCTGATTATCTTGAAAACTTTGCTGCTTCTGACAGGGAGATGACAAAGGCCATCATTGGCACTATCAGTGGTGTGGATACGCCACTCACGCCTCAGATGAAGGGGGAGATGGCAGATACCTGCTATCTGCGTGGCATTTCCTACCTTGATCGTCAGCAGATGCGCACGGAGATTCTCACCACTCGTCAGGGTGATATCAAGGCTCTGGCACCGCTGGTGCGGGATTGCATGAAGGAAAATGTGCTCTGCGTCTTTGGAGGAGAGCAGAAAATCAAGGAAAACAAGAAGCTTTTCGGTGTTGTAGTATCGGCACTATAAGGCAGGTTTTCCCCGAAAGTTTCCAACATAGGGCGTAGACAAAAGCTGCACGATGGCGTAGAATTGTAAACATGTATAAGCGAGAATGAAGGCAAATATGGATATTCAAGGAGGCTTCCTGATGAAGAAACCGATTTTCAGAGGCGCTGGCGTAGCAATCATTACCCCGTACACCGAGGATGGCATCAATTTTGAGGAACTGGGCCGCATCATTGATGACCAGATTGAGAACTATACGGATGCCATCATCATCACTGGCACCACTGGCGAGTCTGCCACCATGTCTGTTGAGGAACACAAGGAGGCCATCAGGTATGCTGTGGAGAAAACCAATGGCAGGGTGCCCGTCATCGCCGGTACCGGCTCCAACGAGACCCGCATCGCAGTGGAGTTCTCCAAGTACGCAGAGGAAGTAGGAGCTGATGCCCTGCTGGTAGTGACGCCTTATTACAACAAGTGCACCCAGAAGGGGCTGATTCAGCACTATACCATGATTGCGGACAGTGTGAATATCCCTATTATCCTGTACGATGTGCCTTCCCGTACGGGGGTTTCCATCCAGACTGCTACTTATGCTGAGCTGGCCAAGCACCCGAATATTGTGGCTGTGAAGGAAGCTAATGGCGACCTTTCAAAGATTTTGCGCCTCAGGGCGGCTTGCGGGGACGATTTAGTGGTCTACTCCGGTAATGATGATCAGATTGTGCCTATCCTTTCTTTGGGAGGGCAGGGAGTGATTTCAGTGCTCTCCAATGTGGCCCCCAAGGCTGCTCACGATATTTGCCAGCTTTATTTTGATGGAAAAGTGGAAGAGTCGGCCAAACTTCAGATTGAGTACGCTGATCTCATCGATGCGCTCTTCTGCGAGGTGAACCCTATTCCTGTGAAGGTAGCCATGCGCAAGATGGGCTGGGATGCTGGTCCGCTCCGTATGCCTCTTTGCGAGATGGAGCCTGCCCATGAGGCACAGCTGGAGAAAGCTTTGAGAAATCATGGCTTGATTGAATGATAGGGGTTTGTTTGACGAGAGAAAGGGAGGCTGCTTGTCAGCCTCCTTTTTCTGTATGAGGTGAAAATTATGCACGGTGTGTTTGATATTGTGGGGCCAGTGATGATAGGCCCCTCCAGTTCTCATACGGCAGGAGCTGCACGATTGGGGCTTATGGCGCGGAAAATCCTGGGGGAGAGGGCCGTGAGAGCGGAAATAAATCTGCATGGCTCCTTTGCCCAGACATATCGGGGGCACGGCACGGATAAGGCTCTCATAGCCGGAATCATGGGCATGGAGCCCGATGATATGCGACTGCGTGAGGCACTGGAATTGGCAGATAAGAGGGGGCTTTCCTATGATTTCAGGCAGGTGGAGCTTCAGGAGGCTCACCCCAATACGGCTGTCATCTACCTCGTGGGTGAGACAGGACGAGTGGCCAGAGTCAGGGGAGCCTCTGTAGGTGGTGGCAATATACTTGTCACCAATATTGATGGTTATGAAGTAGAGCTCAGCGGCCAGTATCCGGCACTCCTGACCATTCATCATGACCGGCCCGGGGTCATTACCAGGGTTACGCAGATTCTCTCCCGCTATGAGGTGAACATTGCCTTTATGCGAGTGTCCCGCCAAAGCCGGGGAGAAACTGCCATGATGATTATGGAGCTGGATGATGAACCGGCAACAGATGTGGTGGAGGAATGCGGCCAGGTGCCCGATGTGGAACTGGCCAGGGCTGTACCAGCTGTGTGAGCAGGAGAGGGATATGATAAATTTCAGTAATCTTGTGGAACTTATCTCAATAGCACGGGAAAAGTCATTGCCAATCCATGAGGTAGTAATTGCCAGGGAAATGCACATCAGCCTGCGCAGCCGTGAGCATATCATCAAGCAGATGGCGGATAGCTGGATGGTCATGCAGGAGTCCATAGAAAGAGGTCTGAACAATACTGAAAAGTCCTTGAGTGGCCTTACCGGCGGCGATGCCAGGAGGCTGAGGCTGTATAGCAGCAAGGCGGGGGCAGAGGCTCCCTACTTGGGGGAAGCGGCAATTTTGGCTGCCGCTGCTGCTGTGGGGGTCAATGAAGTCAATGCTGTCATGGGACGCATTGTGGCTTGCCCCACAGCGGGCTCCTGTGGCATAGTGCCTGCAGCCCTTTATGCGGCCAAGCAAAGAGGCGCCTCTGAGGAAAAGTTGGTGCTATCACTATTCACTGCGGCAGGCATTGGCATGGTGATAGATCAGAATGCTTCTATTTCGGGAGCTTCCGGTGGGTGCCAGGCCGAGTGCGGCACGGCGGCAGCCATGGCAGCAGGTGCCTTGGTGGAAATTGCCGGTGGTGGCCCGGAGAAAGTTGGGGAGGCCGTAGCCTTGTCTGTCAAGAATCTCCTGGGACTGGTCTGCGATCCTGTAGCCGGTCTGGTAGAGGTGCCCTGTGTGAAGCGCAATGGCTTTGCAGTGATTGAAGCGATGCTGGCAGCAGATATGGCTCTATCCGGCATCAAGTCTGTTATTCCCGTGGATGAAGTTATAGGGGCTATGGACAAGATAGGACGTGCCCTGCCCAAATCTCTGAGGGAAACAAGTCAGGGAGGCTTGGCAGTCACTCCTACAGCCAGACGGATCGAGCGGGAGTTATATGGGGAATAGGTGCATTCGCCTGTGGCGAAATTTGAACAACTGCGTTATAATAAGATACTGAATGGAGACTGGTATAACTGTCTATCAAAATTAGGAGAGAAAAGATTATGTTTACGTGTACAACCAATTCCCCTGAGGAAACCGCTGACCTAGCCGATAAATTGGGCCAGAAAATCCGCGAGGGAACCGTGCTGTGCTTGGAAGGCGATTTGGGTGCAGGAAAGACCCTTTTTGTCCAGAGTCTGGCAAAGACTTTGGGGGTGGAGGGGGAAGTCACCAGCCCTACCTTCAATCTGATGAACATATACGAGGGCATCTGCCCTATCTACCATTTTGACCTCTATCGTCTGGAGACGGAGGAAGAACTGGAGGAAATCGGTTTCTACGAATATCTGGAAGAACCTGAGGGAATTGTTGTCATTGAATGGCCCAACAAGTTCCCAGAGTCCATGCCGGATGATTATGTGGAAGTGTCTATTGAGCGCACCGGCGAGACTGGCCGCAAGCTCACTTTTTCTTCAATCGGCGAAGAGAACAAGGAATTTTTGAAGGAGTTGGAGACCTTTGTCAATACTGGCCATTGATACAGCCACTCAGGTTTCGAGCGTGGCCGTGGCCTCGGAGGCGAGGCTTTCCGCTGAACTTACCATGCAGGCCCGCCTGACTCACTCGGAGACGTTGCTTCCTCATATGGAGCAGGTGCTCAGAATGGCAAACGTGAAAAAAGAGGATTTGGATGGCATTGCTGTCAGCATGGGGCCTGGTTCTTTCACTGGACTTCGCATCGGTCTGGCAGCGGCAAAAGCTGTCTGCTATGCGCTGAAGTTGCCTCTTGTAGGCGTGCCTACTCTGGAAGCCATGGCTTGGCACTATCCTGTGCCTGGGGTGCGCATTGTGACACTCTTGGATGCTCAGAAGGGTAATGCCTACCGTCAGAGTTTCCGCTTCCATGAAGGGCGTATGGAGGCTCAGGAGGAAATAGCCGTGGCAGGCTTGCCTGAGGTAATTGCTTCCTGTGGGAAAATGCAGGAACAGGTAGTGCTCCTGGGGGATGTGGTTCCCAAGAAGATTGCAGGCAAGCTGGAACTTCCCGCTAATGTGAGCCTGGCTCCTGCTCATCTGGTGATGCCCAGGGCAGCTTGCGTTGCCATGGTGGGATTGAAGAAACTGGCTGCAGGTGAAGTGGGCAATGTCATGGACATGGAGCCTGTCTATATTCGTCGCAGCGAGGCTGAAGTCCTGTGGGAAAAGCGTCATCCCGAGGCAGCGGAGGGCGGTAGCAAGTGAAGCTTAGTTTCCGTGAAATGGTGCCGGATGATGCGGCGGCGGTGGAGCAGGTGGAGAAAGCCTGTTTTGCCATGCCTTGGTCCAGAGAATCCTTCTGGCGGGAGGCAGCCAATGAGAATACCCTTTACTTGTTGGCTCTGGATGAAGAGGCTTTGGCAGAAAAAAAAATCATCGGCTATGTGGGGTGCTGGATTTCCTTCGAGGAAGCTCAGATCACTAATGTGGCAGTCTCTCCTGAGTACAGGGGGCAGCATGTGGGGACAGAAATGATGGCAGAGCTCATCCGCAGGGTGAAGGAGAAAGGGGTTACTGCCCTGACATTGGAGGTGCGGCCCTCTAATGACCCTGCGCTGGCCCTTTACAAGAATTTCGGCTTCAAGGAGGCCGGGCGTCGGCCCCGTTATTATCAGGATAATGGGGAAGATGCCATAATCATGTGGAATACGAAGATTTGACATAGGAGCTTTAATGGAACAGAAAGAACAGCAGGAAATCCTGACCCTTGGCATTGAATCCAGCTGTGACGAGACTTCGGCGGCGGTGCTCAGAGGGGGGAGGGAGATTCTTTCCAATATCATTTCCACCCAGATTCCCATTCATCAGAAATTCGGCGGGGTGGTGCCGGAGATTGCTTCCCGCAAGCATATCGTGAATATCATGCCCGTCATTGACGAGGCCATACGGGAAGCAGGCGTAGACCTGGTGGATATCGATCAGGTAGCAGTTACCTATGGCCCCGGGTTGGTGGGGGCTCTCCTGGTGGGAGTGTCGGCAGGCAAATCCCTGGCTTATGCTCTGGATGTGCCTCTTATCGGCGTGAATCATCTGGAGGGGCATATCTTTGCCAACTTCCTGTCGGATAAGGAATTGCAGCCACCCTTTATGGCCCTGGTGGTATCCGGGGGACATACGGCCCTGGTGGACGTGCGGGGCTACAATGAATTCCGTATGATGGGACAGACCCGCGATGATGCGGCAGGAGAGGCCTTCGACAAGATTGCCCGGGTCATGGGCCTGCCCTATCCCGGTGGTCCCCGCATTGATGCCCTGGCCAAGGAGGGAAATCCCCTGGCTATTGACTTTCCTCGGGCTTTGGATGAGAAGGGCAACTATGAGTTCAGTTTCAGCGGCCTGAAGTCAGCTGTGCTGAACTATATCAACAGTGAGAAGATGAAGGGCCATGAGCTGAATAAGGCAGATATTGCCGCCTCCTTCCAGCATTCCGTCATCGAGGTGCTGACCCACAAGGCCTTTGAGGCTGTGGCAGAGGCAGGCAGAGATACACTGGTGCTGGCAGGCGGCGTGGCTGCCAACAGCGGCCTGGAGGCAAGGCTCAGAGAAGAGGCAGGCAAGAGGGGCGTGAAGTTTTCCTATCCCAGCAAGATCCTCTGCACTGACAACGCCGCCATGATTGCCTGCCGTGGCTTCTATCAGGCACAGGCTGGGCATTTCAGTGACCATTATCTGAACGCCGTGCCGAGCCTGACACTTACCGATAAATAAATTGAGATAAGAGATGATATGCAGCAGTTTCTACAGTAAAGGACAGGGATGAGCACATGCCCCAGGAAATGCCCAAAGTTATGCTGATTGAATCGGAGTACCGTCTGAGGCTCCGATATAAGAGCCTTCTCAAGAAGGCTGGTTTTGAGTTGGCCGGAGAGTCGGGGAATCTTGCTGTAGCTGAGACCCTGGCAAAGGAAAGCAGGCCTGGGGTGGTGCTGGTGCATCTGGAGGAGGATTTGGCAGATACAGCCGATCTCGCCAAGCTGGCAAGGCTGTTCCCGGTTCTAGTACTGGGGAAAGCAACGCCTGGACTGGCTGCGCTGGGCATTTATGGTTGCCTGTCCGAGGGGGCGAAGGATGAGGAAATCCTCACTTCCCTTGCCATAGCTTCAGCCAGGTGGCAGGAGGCCAAAAATCTCCGCCAGGAAGCAGAGGAACTGCGCGATCTGCTGGCGCTAAGAAAGATTCTTGACCAGGCAAAGGGCATCCTCATGAAGAAGCATCACATGAGCGAGCAGGAAGCCCACCGCCGCATCCAGCGCTATGCCATGTACAAGCGCTTGACGGTGAAGTCTGTGGCAGAGGCTATTATCAAGGCTACTGGCGGCAAGGTATAATAAATTCGATAGAATATAGAGCACTCTCTGAGGGTGCTCTTTGTTTTTTTGACTTTTTTATTTTACTTATTGACTTTTTGATGTTCAAGCGGTATCATAATACCTGTGATTAGCACTCGGCGCTAGCGAGTGCTAATAGATTGAATCTTGTATATTTCTATATGGGAGGAAGATAAATATGATTAAGCCATTGGGCGAAAGAGTTGTCATTGAAGTTTCCGAGGGCGATGTCAAGACCGCCAGCGGCATTGTGCTGCCGGATACAGCCAAAGAGAAGCCCCAGAAGGGCAAGGTCGTAGCCGTAGGCTCAGGCAAGCTCCTTGATAACGGCGAGCGCGCTGCTATGGAAGTCAAGGTCGGCGATGAGATCCTCTTCTCTAAATATTCCGGAACCGAAGTCAAGGTTGACGACAAGGACTATCTCGTAGTCCGCGAGAGCGATATTCTGGCTGTTCTCTGATAGAATAGAACCTTTGGAGGTAATATAAATGGCAAAGCAGATTTTGTTTGACGAAGAAGCACGCCGCGCCCTTGGCCGTGGCGTTGATGCCCTGGCTAACGCTGTGAAGGTCACCCTTGGTCCTAAAGGCCGCAACGTGGTGCTGGACAAGAAGTTCGGCGCTCCCACCATCACTAATGACGGTGTCACCATTGCCCGCGACATCGAACTCGAGGATCCTTTCGAGAACATGGGTGCCCAGCTGGTGAAGGAAGTTGCCACCAAGACCAACGATATCGCTGGTGACGGTACTACTACTGCTACCCTGCTGGCTCAGGCCATGATTCATGAGGGCATGCGCAACGTGGTTGCCGGTGCTAACCCCATGATCGTGAAGAAGGGCATCGAGAAGGCTGTGAAGGCTCTGGTAGAGGAAATCCAGGCCAAGGCAAAGCCCATCGAGAGCAAGGCTGCTACAGCTCAGGTTGCTACCATCTCCTCTGCTGATGAGGAAGTTGGCCAGTTGATCGCTGATGCCATGGAGAAGGTGGGTCAGGATGGCGTCATCACCGTCGAGGAGTCCAAGTCCATGGATACCAACCTCAAGGTGGTTGAGGGCATGCAGTTCGACCGTGGCTACATCTCCCCGTACATGGTTACCGATACGGACAAGATGGAAGCAGTCCTGGATGATCCGTACATCCTCATAACTGACCGCAAGATTTCCGCTATCGCTGACATCCTGCCCATCCTGGAGCAGGTTGTGAAGCAGGGCAAGCAGCTCATGGTCATCTCCGAGGACCTGGACGGCGAAGCTCTGGCTACCATCGTGGTGAACAAGCTCCGCGGCACCTTCAAGGCTCTGGCTGTGAAGGCTCCCGGCTTCGGCGATCGCCGCAAGGCTATGCTGGAGGATATCGCTATCCTCACTGGCGGCCAGGTCATCAGCGAGGAACTGGGCCGCAAGCTGGACAGCGTAACCCTCGAGGATCTTGGCCGTGCTAACCAGGTTCGTTCCACCAAGGACAACACCACTATCGTGGATGGTTATGGCGACAAGGCTGCCATCAAGGCTCGCGTTGACCAGATTAAAAAGCAGATTGAGGCCACCACTTCCGACTTCGACAAAGAGAAGCTCCAGGAGCGCCTTGCTAAGCTGGCTGGCGGCGTAGCTGTCATCGAGATTGGCGCTGCTACCGAAGTTGAGATGAAGGACAAGAAGTACCGCATCGAGGATGCCCTCAACGCTACTCGTGCTGCCCGTGAGGAAGGCATTGTAGCAGGCGGCGGCACCACCTTCATCGACATCCTCCCGGCTCTCGACAAGATTGAGGCCGAGGGCGACATCAAGGTGGGCGTGAACATCGTCCGCCGCGCCATCGAGGAGCCTGTCCGTCAGATTGCTGACAATGCAGGCCTTGAGGGTTCCGTGGTAGTGGAGAACGTGAAGAAGGCTGGCGACGGCATCGGCTTCAACGCTGTGGACAACACCTATGTTGACATGATTGCAGCCGGCATTGTAGATCCTGCCAAGGTCACCCGCTCCGCTCTCCAGAACGCTGCCTCCATCGCTGCTATGGTTCTCACCACCGAGACCCTGGTAGCTGACAAGCCCGAGAAGGAAGCCCCGGCTCCTGCTCCCGGCATGGGCGGCGGTATGCCCGGCATGATGTAATAAAGTCTGGGAAGCCTTGCCACATAAGGTCTGACGAAGATTAGAAAGCCGTTTGGCAAGATTTTGGCAACTAAATTCCTGGTTTATATTTTCACAAACAAAAGACACCTGCGTATTTATTTATGTGGGTGTCTTTTGTTTTATAAAGAAATTCACTGGTTAGACTTATGTTAACAATGTTTTACTATAATGCCAGGTTGGCCCGCAATGTCTGATGGAAATGGGCCTACTTATGCTTGACAACTGTCTGAAAACAGTCTATAATTTTGATTACAGGTTATTGAACTGAATATTTCCTCATCAAGAGCGGCGGAGGGACAGGCCCGATGAAGTCGCGGCAACCATTGGAGATTTTCCAAACGGTGCCAATTCCTTTAGGCATGACCTAGAAGATGAGAGTACGCATAGAAGGGCTCTCATGTATGGGAGCCCTTTTCTTAAGGCCCTTTCTGAAAGGCGGGGATTTATTCAGTTGCTCATGTGCAAAGGAGGCAAACTTTATGAGCAAGAAACGTATGCTTTTTACTTCCGAGTCTGTGACAGAAGGGCATCCAGACAAGATGGCTGACCAGATTTCTGATGCCATTCTTGACGCTATTATCGCCCAGGATCCTCAAGGGCGTGTGGCCTGCGAGACTTTGGTGACCACTGGGCAGGTACATGTAGTGGGCGAGATTTCCACTAATTGCTATGTGGACATTCCAAAAATCATTCGCAACACTGTGCAGGATATTGGCTATACCCGCGCCAAGTACGGGTTTGACTATGCCACCTGCGGTATTCTGGTTTCCTTGGATGAGCAATCTCCGGATATTGCCCAGGGTGTCAATACGGCATTGGAGGCTCGCGAGGGAGAGATGTCCGTAGAGGAGGCAACTGGTGCAGGCGATCAGGGCATGATGTTCGGCTATGCTACCAATGAAACTCCTGAGTTCATGCCTCTGCCTATCGCGCTGGCTCACCGTCTGGCCCGCCGTCTTACGGAAGTCCGCAAGAATGGTACCCTGCCTTACCTGCGTCCAGATGGCAAGACCCAGGTGACGATAGCTTACGAGGATGGCAAGCCGGTAGCTGTGGAAACCATCGTCATCTCCACCCAGCACGATGAGGAAGTGACTCTGGAGCAGATTCGCAAGGATCTCATCGAACAAGTCATCAAGCCCATTGTGCCCGCAGAGCTTATGAGCGGTGATACCCGTATCTTCGTGAACCCCACGGGCAAGTTCGTCATTGGTGGACCTCAGGGCGACTCCGGCCTTACGGGACGTAAGATTATCGTTGATACCTATGGCGGTTGGGCACGCCATGGCGGTGGTGCCTTCTCCGGCAAAGATCCCACTAAAGTAGACCGCAGTGCTGCCTACGCTGCCCGCTATGTTGCTAAGAACATCGTGGCCGCTGGCCTGGCTGACAAGTGCGAAATTCAGCTGGCCTACGCTATTGGCGTAGCAAAACCCGTTTCCGTCATGGTGGACACCTTCGGTTCCAATAAGGTGTCCGAGGAGAAGATTGAGGAACTGGTAGGGAAGCACTTTGACTTGCGCCCCGCAGGCATCATCAAGATGCTTGACCTGCGCCGCCCCATCTACCGTCAGACTGCAGCTTATGGCCATTTTGGTCGCACAGATGTAGACCTTCCTTGGGAGCACACAGATAAGGCAGATATACTGCGCAAAGAGGCGGGATTTTAAATCTTAAAGCAAAAATAAAGGCTATGGAAAAGTATGAATGCTTTTCCATAGCCTGTTTGTTGTTTACCAAAAGGTGTTTCCACGATTCTTAAAACTCAAACTTCCCACATAGAAAATACTAAGGCGTGTTAAAAATTCAGTTCATAAAGACTTTTATACAATAAGAGTGGACTGCCTGCGTAAGTCTCTTTCTTGTGTTTTGTTAACAATTTTTATCAAAATTGACGCAATGTGAGCAAAGGCTCAATATACGCAGTAATCTTTAGAAGCCTAATAGATGTATCGCATTGCCTTTGAGATATATTTTGAGTGCAAAGCCGTTCAAATGAGGATTATATGCTATTTTCCCATATAGCTGAAGTAAATATCCCGCATTTCATCTCTGGTCTTGCTGGCCGGCCATAGTTCGCCCAGGGCTCCTTTTCTCATGCCTGAGGCCAGATGATCGTATAGGTCTGGAATATCTGGCTCAAGTCTTTGTATAAGTTCCTTGACCTCCTGCCGGATAGTATGCCCATCATGGGGACAGGGGGAAGGGACGGGGATGAAGCCATGGTACTGGATGGCTTCGCTTATCTCCTGCTCCCGGAAGTAGACCAACGGGCGGATGACCGTGAGCCCCGTGCGGTCGAGATAGGTGCTGGGAGTGAAGGTGTGGAGCTGGCCAGAGTAGAAAAGGCTCATGAGGAAGGTCTCCACTGCATCGTCATGATGATGGGCATAGGCAATCTTATTCATGCCGTGCTCCACGGCATAACGGTTCATGGCTCCACGGCGGAAGAAGGCGCAGGTGAAGCAGGGCTGCTTGTCGGCTTGGGCTTTGATGGCACCAGCAATGTCCACCTCCACCGTGTCGTAGGGAATCTCCAGGCTTTCACAGAAATCCTGGATGCGGCTTGTATCAAAGTCCTGCGTGAACTGGGGATTGATGGTCAGGGCTGAGAGGGTAAATTTTTTCTTGAGCCGCTGCCGCATGATGGCCAGGGCGTAGGTCAGGAAGATGCTGTCCTTGCCCCCAGAAACGCCGATGAGGATGTGGTCATCCTCCTGAATCATCTCAAATTCCACAATGGCTCGCATTAGCTTGCTGAAGTAAAGCTGGGGCAAATTTATTTTCATGGTAGCTACCTTTCTCAAAGTGTTACTGCAAAGCTGCCGGGTCTTGTGCCAGAATGGGAGACAGGGTTTCTTCGTCCGGCGTGATGTAGAGGGTGCTCTGCTCTGTGAAGATGACAAAGCCAGGCTTGGCTCCTGAGGGTTTCTTCACCCGGCGCACCTCCACATAGTCCACAGGCACTGTGGAAGAGCCGCGGGCCTTGCTGAAATGCACGGCTAGGCCAGCTGCCAGCAGGAGGGTTTCTTCGGAGGGCTCTGCGCCGCCCGTACGCAGGATGACATGGGAGCCGGGAATATCTTTGGTGTGCAGCCAGAGGTCATTGAAAGCGGCAGTCTTGAAGGTGAGCTTGTCGTTCTGGTAGTTGTTCTTGCCTACAAGAATGACTGTTCCGTCAGGAGCCGTGAAGCGGAAGGGGGAGGCGGGCTTGTCGTTGTTCTTCTTCTTGAGCTTTTCCCTTAGGTAACCTCCTGCCACAAGCTCATTGTGGATTTCACCAATTTCGGCAAGGCTGGATGAGGCCAGGAGAGACGCTTCGATGCTCTCGAGATATTTGATGCTCATTTCGCAGTCCTGACGCTGGCCCAGCAGCATTTCTCTGCCTCGCTTGAGCTTGTCGTACTTCTTGTAGCAGGCCTGCATATTCTCCACCAGAGTGATGCGTTGGTCAAGTGGGATGGTGATAGTTTCGCCATTTTCGCTGTATATGTCTGTGACGGTGATTTCTGCGTCAACCCTGTTCTTGAACTGGTACTGATAGGTCATGAGATTGTCGCCACGCCGCCTGTAGAGTTCTGCGTTTTCCGCTTCCTCGATTTCCTTGTCCAGTTTGACGAGCTTGTTTTCCGCTTTGTTGAGCTCGTTCTTCACCAGCTTTTGGAATCTATCCTTGTCCGGCAGCACATAGCTGCCGTAGAGGAGGTCAGCCTTTTCGATAAGTTCGCTGAGGCTGCCAAAGGAAATTGCCTGCGCTTCTGGCAAGTAATGCAGAGGAAAGGCTGCCATGGCGAGAATTTTCTTGTTGTCATCCAGGAGCAGGCAGGGCTCCATCTGTTCCTGACAAGAGACTGCCAGAATATCTGCAAGTCCCTGCTCTATGGCCTGGTAATCCACTTCTTCAAGGTCAGATAATCTGATGCTGGGGGCAAGTCCTGCGGAAAAACAGACTTCTTTGGCAGAGACAGGGCCAAAGCCCATGCAGATGGCCAAGAGTGCCTTGTCCAGGCGGCTGTCCTTCGGCTGGTTTTTCAGGGCTGCTATAATCTCAGGCAGGGTCACTTCAAACAAGTCCAGCTTATCCTGCCCAGGCGGCAGTTCATAGCTGTCTCCGGGCAGTACCGTCCTCACCCGGCTGCTGTTGGTGCCTATCTTCCTCAGGGCATCGAGAATCTGCCCGTCCTGCACCAATATTATGTTGCTATACTTGCCCATGAGCTCCATGACGATGGTCTTGGTGATGATTTTGCCGCCGCCGCCAAGGAAGTCAATGTCCATCAGCAGCAGCCTGTCCAAGCCGTGCTGCTTGATGGAAACTATGCGTCCTGTTTCCAGATGCTTTCTGAGGAGCATGCAGAAGGAGGGAGGCTCGGGAGGATTCTCCAAAGTTTTGGTCAGAATATGTGCCGAAGGATTCTGAGGTGCGATAGAGATATGCAACAAGTAATTCTGTCCAGGTTGGCGGACAGAGATGATGATGGACTGCTTATTTGGTTGGGTTATTTTGTCTATGCGGCCCCCGGCCAGGATGCTGTCAAGTTCCCGGGCCAGGAAGCGCATGGAAAATCCGTCAAGACTCATGTTCTATCCTCGTCTTTCTGTCTGTGTGGAAAAATATCCTTAAATATAGTGTCAATTATAACATTTTACCGTCAAAATGGTCAATTTTGTCCCTGCAGGGTTGCAGACAAGAGTTAAAACAAGTACAATAAATTAAATAGGCATATAGTAGGAAATATAGCAAAAAGGAGGAAGTCTCCCTATGAAGTTGAATTTCACAAAGTGGCAGGGGTGCGGCAATGACTTTGTGCTCATAGACTGCCTGGAAGAGCCGCTGGAATGTGACTATGCTTCTTTAGGCAAGGAACTTTGTGATCGACATTATGGTATCGGCGCAGATGGCATTCTGGTGGTGGAACCTTCAGAAGTGGCGGATTTCCGTATGCGCATCATCAATGCAGATGGTAGCGAGGCGGAGATGTGTGGCAACGGTATCAGGTGTTTTGCCCGCTATCTTTATGATTACCAGCGTACAGACAAGACGGAGTTTACCATCGAGACCGGGGCCGGTATATTGGTGCCTAGTTTGAAGGTAGAGGATGGAAGAGTCATTGGTGTTCGCGTGGATATGGGCGAGCCAGTCTTGTCTGGGGACGACATTCCTGTCAAGGGCTTTGGCACCAACAAAGTGATAAACGAGACCTTGACTGTGAAGGGGCAGGACTATAAAATGACCTGCGTTTCCATGGGCAATCCCCACTGTGTGATTTTCGTTGAAGATGCGGAGGGCTTCCCTATCGAGGAAATGGGTTTCCTCTTTGAGCACCATGAGGCTTTCCCCCGCAAGACCAACACGGAATTCGTCACCGTCAGGGACAGGAGTCATCTGCGCATGAGGGTCTGGGAACGCGGCGCGGCGGTGACACTGGCCTGTGGCACTGGTTCCTGCGCCACTCTGGTAGCAGGCGTGCTGACGGGACGCACGGATAGGGCGGCAGAAATAGAACTGGACGGCGGTCGCCTGTTCGTGGAATGGGCAGATAACAACCATGTATTTATGACAGGCCCTGCAGAGCTGGTCTTTGCAGGCAGCCTGGATGTATGAGGCGCCTTTGGCAAAAGGAGGTCAGGGCATGGATATCAAACTCATCAATATCGGTTTTGGCAACATTGTGGCTGCGGGTCGGGTCATTGCTGTGGTCAGCCCTGACTCGGCGCCCATCAAGCGCATCATCCAGGAGGCACGGGACAGCGAGAGGCTGATTGATGCCAGCTACGGCAGGAGGACACGCTCGGTGGTCATTATGGACAGTGACCATGTGGTGCTGTCCGCTGTGCAGCCGGAAACCATTGCCCATCGCATGGCAGGAGATGCCAGCGACGATGGACAGGAATGAGATATAGTCGAAACAGAGGTAGAAGAACATTATGAAACAGGGATTATTGATTGTGGTATCAGGCCCCTCGGGCACGGGTAAGGGCACAGTCTGCGGGAAACTGCTAGCTGAGACCCCAAAGCTGGCATATTCCATCTCTGCCACCACCAGGCAGCCAAGGGAGGGGGAGGTAGATGGTCAGAACTACTACTTCCTCACCCGTGAGCAATTCGAGGCCGAGATTGCGGCTGGAGGTTTTCTTGAGTATGCTGATGTTTATGGCAATTACTACGGCACGCCCTTGAAGAAACTGGAAGAAAGGCTTCAGGCAGGGCAGGATATCCTGTTGGAAATAGATACCCAGGGTGCCCTGAACGTCATGAAGAGATGCCCCAATGGTATTTTCATCTTCCTGTTGCCGCCCTCCATGGCAGAGCTGGAGCGCAGAATCAAGGGCCGTGGCTCGGAGACTCCTGAGTCGCTTGAACGCCGTCTGGGAGCTGCCCGGGATGAGATTTCCGTGGGCAGGAAGTACACCTATGTGGTGGTAAACACCACGGTGAAGACAGCGGTGAAACGCATACAAGCCATCATTGATGCCGAGCACAGCAAGGCAGAGCGCAATGATGATCTGTTTGAGATTTGACTTTTTATAAGAGGTGCAAGTTCTATGAAAACAAACAAAGAAGTGGTAATGAGCATGGTCAATCCTTCCACGGATGCCCTGATGAAGCGTGTCAAGAGCCGCTACGGTTTGGTGGTGCTCGGGGCCAAGCGCGCCCGCCAGTTGCTGGATGGCGAGGAGCTCAAGGCTACCCAGGCACGTTCTACCAAGAATGTGACCAATGCCCTGGAGGAGATTGTCGAGGGCAAGATTGGCTACACTATTGACAAGACTGTCCTCTAAGGCCATGGATACTTTACCATTGAAAAGCAAGAAAATCGTGGTGGGGATTACCGGGGGCATTGCCGCTTACAAGGCTGTGGAAGTGGTGAGTCGCCTGCGGAAGGCGGGAGCCGAAGTCCATGTCATGATGACCCGCGAGGCCACGGAATTCGTCACGGAGCTCACCTTCAGGGAAATCAGCGGCAATCCTGTGGCTCAGGATATGTGGGCCAAGGTGCAGCAGTACAATGTGGAGCACATTGCCCTGGCCAATCTGGCAGACCTAATGCTCATTGTGCCTGCCACTGCCAATGTCATAGCCAAGGCAGCGGTGGGGATAGCGGATGATTTGATGACCACCACTATCCTGGCTACGAAGGCACCGCTGTTCTTTGCTCCTGCCATGAACACGGGCATGTACGAAAACCCTGCCACTCAAGCCAACCTTTCTGTGCTGAAGGAGCGAGGCTTCCGTATCATCGAACCTGCTACGGGCCATCTGGCCTGCGGCGTTGAGGGCAAGGGCCGTTTGCCGGAGCCTGCCGCCATCGTGCAGGAGGTCTTTGACTTCTTTGCAGAAGCGAAAGCCTTGCAGGGGAAAAGGATTCTCGTCACCGCCGGAGGCACTGAAGAAGCCCTTGATCCTGTGCGCTTCCTGGGCAACCGTTCCACAGGTCGCATGGGCTATGCCGTTGCGGAGATAGCCGCCAAGCGTGGAGCAGAGGTGGTGCTGGTAAGCGGTCCCACCAGCCTTGCTGTGCCTGCTGGTGTGCGGGCTGTCAAGGTTCGCTCTGCCAGGGAAATGGAACAGGCCGTGCTAGCAGAGTATGACGGGGTAGATGCAGTAATCAAGACTGCGGCAGTGGCAGACTATCGCCCCCAGGAAACTGCACCTCAGAAAATCAAGAAGAGCGACGGTGAGCTGACCCTCACCTTGGTGCGAAATCCCGATATTCTCTATGAACTGGGGCAGCGTAAGAAGCATCAGGTGCTGGTGGGCTTTGCTGCTGAGACCAATGATTTGGAAACCTATGCCAGGAAGAAATTGGCGAAGAAGAATCTGGACTTTATCGTGGCTAATGATGTTTCGGCCCATGATGCAGGCTTTGGCACGGATACCAACCGGGTTCAGATTTTTTACCGTGACGGCAGGGAAGAAAGCCAGCCCTTGATGTCCAAGGCCAGGTTGGCTGGGCTAATTCTTGACAGGCTGAAGGAGCAGTGGGACGAGATGTCCGAGGGGATAGAGCTTTTTCCAAAGAGTTAGTACATATATTTCAATAGAAAAACAGAATCATATAGATTCTTGAAATAAAGTGGCTCTTATGATAGACTTTTTAACGCTATGGTAGCTTGTTGATAATAAATAAAACTACACACAGCTTATTAAGAAGGGCTGTTAAGCCAGGCGAATAAGCTTGAATAGTTTCTAGCGACAGCAGGCTTAAATTCTCTGCATAGCCTATAAATCCTTATATGGGGGTAGATTCGTTTGAAGTACATGAGTGGTAATGAACTGCGTGAAGCATATCTGCAGTTCTTTTCCGAGAAAAAAGGCCATCTGCGCCTGCCCAGCTTTTCCCTGATTCCGCAGGATGATCCAACCCTGCTCCTGATTGGTGCCGGCATGGCGCCTCTGAAGCCCTTTTTCACGGGCAAGATGAAGCCGCCCCGGACCAGGGTGACCACCAGTCAGCGTTGCGTGCGTACTGGCGATATCGAAAATGTGGGACGCACTGCACGCCATCAGACTTATTTTGAGATGCTGGGGAACTTCTCCTTTGGGGATTATTTCAAGGGCGAGGCCATTCCCTGGGCTTGGGAATTCTTGACGGAAGTGGTGGAACTGCCTAAGGACAAGCTTTGGGTGACTGTCTATCCCGACGATGATGAGGCTATCGAGATCTGGAAGTCCCAGCCGGGCTTCCCCCAGGACCACATCGTGAAGATGGAGGACAATTTCTGGGAAATCGGCCCCGGCCCTTGCGGTCCGGACTCCGAGATTTACATCGACCTGGGGGAGGAGCGCGGCTGCGGCTCGCCTGACTGCGCCGTAGGCTGCGATTGCGACAGGTATCTGGAAATCTGGAACCTGGTGTTCACCCAGTATGACCGCACTGAGGATGGGGAGTACAAGCCCCTGGCCCATAAGAACATTGATACTGGCTGCGGCCTGGAGCGTTTGGCTTCTGTGGTGCAGAACAAGAAGACCAACTTCGAGACCGACCTGCTGTTCCCCATCATCGAGTACGCATCCAAGGTTTCCGGCGTGAAGTATGGCGAGGACGAAGCCAAGGACGTTTCCCTGAAGGTTATCGCCGACCATGCCCGTTCCATGGCCATCATGATCATGGACGGCATTCTGCCCTCCAATGAGGGACGCGGCTATGTGCTGCGCCGCATCCTGCGCCGCGCTATCCGTCATGGGCGCATGCTGGGCATCAAGGACAAGTTCTTGGAAGGTGCAGTGCAGGCCGTGGTTGACATCTACGGCGAGGCCAGCGATTTCGGCGAATTGGTGGCCAAGCAGGATTATATCAAGAAGGTCATCAGCCTGGAGGAAGACCGCTTTGCCGCTACCCTGGCACAGGGCATGGCACTTCTCACAGAGGAAATTGAGAAGGTGAAGGCTGACAAGAAAAAGGAACTGGCTGGCGAAGTCGGTTTCCGCCTCTACGATACTTACGGCTTCCCTTGGGAACTGACGGAAGAAATTCTCCATGAGCAGGGATTGAAGCTGGACAAGGAAGGCTTCGACAAGGCCATGGAGGAGCAGCGCACCCGCGCCCGCAGCGCCCGCGCTGAGAACCAGCGCGTGGCTGTGCCCGACCTTTCCAAGTTGGATACCAGCAAGCTGGTGGTGGATGAGACTGCCACTGAGGGCCAGGTGGTTGCCATCTGGAAGGACGGCGTGCTGGTGGACGAGCTGCAGGACGGCGAAGAGGCCGGCATCATTCTCGACAAGACTCCTTTCTACGCTGAAGGCGGCGGACAGGTGGGCGATGAGGGCCTGCTGATTTCCGAGTTTGGCCGCGTCCGCGCCGAGAATGCAAAAAAACTGCCGGACGGTACTGTCTATCATGTGGCTTATGTGGAGGAAGGTCAGCTGAAGGTTGGCGAGACCGTGAAGATTGAGGTGGATAAGTCCCGCAAGCTGGCTTCTGCCCGCAATCATACGGCTACCCATCTCCTGCAGGCTGCTTTGAAGCAGGTGGTAGGTGACCAGGTAAATCAGGCAGGTTCCTCTGTAACGCCTGACAGGTTGCGCTTTGACTTCACTAATTTTGAGCCTGTCAGCGCCCAGCAGCTGGCTGATGTGGAGGAACTGGTGAACAAGGTGATTCTCAAGGGCCAGGACGTGGAGATTGCCCACAAGAGCCTTGAGGAAGCCAAGAAGGACGGCGCTATGGCTCTCTTTGGCGAGAAGTACGGCGATGTGGTGCGCGTGGTCAGCATCCCCGGCTTCTCCATGGAGCTCTGCGGCGGTTCCCATGTGAAGAATGTGGGCCAGATTGGCATGTTCAAGATTGTCAGCGAGACTGGCGTGGCTTCCGGTGTGCGCCGCATTGAGGCTATCACTGGCCAGGCCGCCCTCGAATATGCCAATGGCAAGCTGAATTTGTTGGCTCAAGCGGCTGCCAAGCTCAAGACTGGCGAGGAAGAAGTGCCCACGCAGCTTGATAAGCTCCTTGCCGAGCAGAAGGAGATGCAGGCACAGTTGGCGAAGGTGGCAGAGATGCGCGAGAAAGCTTCTGCGCAGAAGCTCCTGACAGGCATCAGGGAAATCGGCGGCGTGAATTATGTGGCTGGCATGGCCCAAGCCGAAGGCATGGACGAACTGCGCAGCGTGGCTGACCTGGCTTGCAGCAAGGTGGAGCGCGCCGTGGTAGTGCTGGGGGCTGTTAATGGCGATAAGGTTAACTTGGTGGTGAAGGCATCCAAGGAAGCTGTGGAAAAAGGCATTCACGCTGGCAAGATCATCAAGGAGGCTGCCAAAGTCATTGGCGGTGGCGGTGGTGGCCGTCCTGATATGGCTCAGGCTGGCGGCAAGGATGCAGAAGCTTTGCCTAAGGCCTTCGAGAAGGCTGGAGAAATCGTTAAGTCTCAGCTTGGTCTGCAATAAGATTTTGTTGGCGAAGTCCTCCCTTATGGGAGGGCTTTTTGCCCATAGGAAGGAGGGTCTTTAGTGGCAGAAGAAAAAAATATAGCAAATATAGATGAAGAAGACCTTACTGAAAAGGCCCAATATCTATTGAAATATGGTGTTCTTGGCTTGATACTGCTGGCTCTGCTATGTGCAGGCATTATGTATTTTATTCACAGCGGCAAAAGTACAATGACGGTCTATGATGCCAAGGTGGAAAGCCAGATGGTGGGGGTAAAGTCCAAGGCTGCCGGCAAGGTCACGGAAATTTTAGTGGAAGACGGCGACCATGTGGAGGCTGGGCAGGTCGTTGCCAAGATGGCAGTGAACGTCACGGAAGAAGATATCAAGCAATTGGAACAGACGGTAGAGCTGTCGGAGAAAAATCTTGAGCAACTAAAGCATGGACAAACTGTTACTGTGCCTACTTATGATGTAGGCACTAGCGGTTATAATCCTGCTGCTCAACAAAATCTGGCCAGTGCTGCCGCCCGCATGCAACGCATGAATGAGCTCTTTGAGATGGGAGCCATCAGCGCTGTGAAACGGGATGAGGCTGCGGCAGAATATGCAGCAGCTCAGGCCGCTGCTTCCCAGAGCGCAGCACCTTCACCGAGCTACCGTACTATGACCCAGCCTACGGATCCTAAGATTATTGAGCAGGCAGAACTCCAGCTCCAACAGGCAAAGGCTGCTCTCAATAACGCCAGACAGGACTCCCAGGCTACGGATATTGTAGCTCCTGTGGCAGGGACTCTTTATTACACAGATATCAAAGAAGACAGTGAGGTCAAGCCAGGCCAGACCATTGTGCGCATTGGTGATGCCGGCAGCATCTGGTTGGAAGCCAGGCTCACTCCCGAGCAAATGGAAAAGGTGCGGCTAGGCCAATTTGCCAGTTATGAAATAGAAGGTCGCGAGCTTTCCGGCACCGTACAGGAAATACTGGGTACTGAAGAGGAAAAAGATGACTCTGCCCAGAATACGGAACCCAGAGAATCTGTGGCCAATGAAGATGATAGACGAGTAGTAAAGATTTCCATTCCTTCAGACCTGTCCTTTAATCTCAAGCCGGGGGTCAAGGCAGCTGTAAAATTTGCTTTGGATTCATGATATATATGATTAGGAAACAGGAGGGTGACGAAGATGTTCAGATTTGCACACAACAACCTTAATGTGCTGGATTTGGAGCGTAGCATGAAGTTTTACGAGGACGCGCTGGGACTCAAGGAAGTGCGCCGCATAGAAACTGAAAGCTTCACGTTAGTTTATTTGGGCGATGAGCACAATAGCCACCACCTGCTGGAACTCACCTGGCTCAAGGATCGCAAGGAGCCTTATAATCTAGGCGAAAATGAGTTCCATCTTGCCTTTACAACAGATGATTACGAAGCTGCCCATGCCAAACATAGGGAAATGGAC
Source organism: Pseudoselenomonas ruminantium (assembly GCA_902780915.1). Lineage (GTDB taxonomy): Bacteria > Bacillota > Negativicutes > Selenomonadales > Selenomonadaceae > Selenomonas_B > Selenomonas_B ruminantium_B. Next base: position 74,230 of record CACZHK010000012.1, read on the forward strand.
TGTATCTGTTACGAAAACGAAGCCATGGGAATTTATTTTATATCTGACCCGGATGGGTACTGGTTGGAAGTCCTGCCAGAATGAAGGCAGACACTATGAAAACTATTTATCCTGAACCATTTGCAGGAATCATCTGCTATTTCATAATGCATGGTGCTTCTATATAGACGAGATGGCATAAGAACAAATATGCTATTAGCTTGCTAAGACAGCAAAAGAAGGCGTTCCTGTCAGGTAGATGTCAGGAACGCCACTTTTTTATGAGTAAAGTTTATTCCACATCCAGGTCAGCAGTCACCTGGTAGTAATCGCAGGCATGTGAAGTGTAGTTCTTCACATTGGCCTTGGAAATCATGCTCATCTTCAAGAAGGAGCAGAAAACGAAAGCGTGGTCATCGAGAATAATCTGCTGCATTTCCAGGGCCAGCTGGGCGCGTTTTTCAGGATTGAATTCGCGACTGAGCTGGGCTTCCAGTTCGTCCAGCTTGGCATTGTTGTATTTGCCCTGATTCTTGGTGGCGTTGGAAGTGGCAAAGACGGTGAACCAGTATTCCGGATCGCCTGTAGGCGCCTGAACGTTGGCCATGGCGTAGATATCCCAGGCCTTGGGGTCTTTTACCACCTGGTTATTGTCAGCGGTGTTGTTGATATCTACTTCTATGCCGATATCCTTGAGGGTGGCTTGAGCAGATTCTGCCAACAGTGGCAGTTCCTGACGGCTGGGGTAGGTGAGCCATTTCACGACGAGTTTCTTGCCGTTCTTCTCTCTGATACCGTCTCCATCAGTGTCTGTCCAGCCTGCATTTTCCAGTACCTTTTTTGCTCCCTCCGGGTCAAATTCCTCGGCCTTAACTTTGTCGCCGCCAAAGGCAGGCCCAGCAGGAAAGACACCGTTGGCAGGGAAGCCATTGCTATCCAAAAGCTTATTGACGAAGTTTTCTTTGTCGATGCCCATGGAAATGGCCTTACGCACAGCAGGATTGGCGCAGACGGAGTCCGGGGCAAAATTCATCTTGCCGAAGAAGCAGCGTGAGGTGGAAATCTGGGAGATAGTGTACTTGTCATTGCGGAACAGGGGATAGCTTTCATAGGCCATGCCGTAGGCAGCCTGTACTTCCCCGGACTGGAGTGCATTGGCGAGGGTATTGCCATCGGTGATGGTGCGGATGGTGATCTTATCCAGTTTTGGTGTGCCGCCCCAGTAGTTCTCGTTTTTCTTGAGAGTCAAGTGGTCATCGGTTTTCATGTCCGTGGCTATGTAGGGGCCGGTGCCTGCCACCAGGCCATTTTCAAAGCCCGCGTCCACATCGATGATGCAGCCGTAAGGGTCGCCCAGATAATTCAGCAGGGCAGGCTTGGGCTCGGTGGTCTTGATGATGAGTTCCATGCCATTTGCCTCCATGGAGGCAATCTTCAGATCTTGTGCTGCCCGCTTGTTGCTGGCAACTAGATGTTCGAAGCACTGCTTGACAGCGGTGGCATCAAGTTTGCGACCGGAGGAAAAGGTTACATTATCCCGCAGGGTGAACTTCCAGGTGAGCTCATCCGGATTTTCCCATTTGACAGCCAGCCATGGCTGAATTTCCATGTTATCCGTATACTTGATAAGCGTTTCGCCAATACCGTAGCGAATGCAGGCCCAGCCGGCATAGGCATTGTGGGGATTGACATCGGGCTCCTCATTGGAGCTGTTGAAGGTGGTGTCGCCGATGGTGAGCACCTTCTGCCCTCCTGTGCTGGCGGCCTTATCGTTGCCGCAACCTGTCATGACGCCAAGGCTCAGGCAGACACCCAGAGCCAGGGCTGTAAGTTTTTGCCAGTTTTTCAAAAGAATCCCTTCCTTTCGAATGATAAATAGATAACACAAATATCACAAGACGCTGTCGATAAGCTTCTTGGTATATGCTTCTTTTGGTGATTGTATGACTTCGTCTGGAGTGCCTGTCTCTACAATCCTGCCCTTGTGCATGACTATCACCCTGTCACAGAAATCCTGCACTAAAGCTATGTCATGACAAATGAAGAGATAAGCCATATTGCGCTCTTTTTGAATGTGTTGCAAAAGTTCCAGAATATCCGCCTGCACAGTCACATCGAGGGCAGAGGTGGCTTCGTCTAAAATAAGGAGCCTGGGCTCTATGGCCAGGGCTCTGGCGATGGCGGCTCTTTGGCATTGCCCGCCGCTGACTTCATGAGGATAGCGGTGGGCAAATTCCCTGCTAAGTCCGCAGAGGGAGAGAAGCTTCTGGCATTCTGCAAGAGCGGCTTCTTTTTCCAGGCCGTGGTTCAGCAGGCTTTCCATAATGCCGTCCCCAAGGGTCAGGCGAGGGTCAAAGCTCTCAATAGGGCTTTGGAACACCATCTGCATTTTTTTGTAAGCTTCCTTGAGTTTCGTCCCTTTTGCATGGGCAATGTCTTCACCATCCAGATAAATCCTTCCGCTGCTGGTTTCCAGCAATCGGGTGACTAGTCTGGCTACCGTGGTCTTGCCGCTACCGCTTTCGCCTATAATGGCAAGCTTCTCACCTGCTTTCAGTGTGAAGCTGACATCATTTACTGCCAGCAAATCTCCTCTATCCCTGTCGGGGAAGATTTTTTTCAGATGCTCTACTCTGAGTATCTCGGACAAAACATCACCTCCTCAATTTGGGCATGGCTGATAGCAGTCTTTTGGTATAAGGGGAGGAGGGGGCTTTCATAATGGAGGCGGTTAGCCCCTGCTCTACAGTTTCTCCTTGGTGCATGACCAGCATCTTGTCCGCCATGGCCTGCACTACTCCCATGTTATGAGTCACCAGAATAATGGCGGTGCCAAATATTTCCCTGGCCAGCAACATTTCCTCAATGACTTGTTTTTGTACCGTTACATCTAGGGCGGAAGTGGGTTCATCCGCCAGCAGAAGTTTGGGACGCAGGAGCATGGCTGCCACCACAGCTACCCGCTGCTGCATGCCGCCGGATAGCTCAAAGGGATAGCTTTCTATGATCCGCTTGGGATTGTCAAAGCCAAACCTGGTGAGAAGCTCACAGGCCAACTGCTCATTTTCCTGTTGGTCAGGAGAGCCGTGAGCTTCCAGTATTTCCTGCAACTGGTCGCCTACCCGGCGGATAGGGCAGAAACTTCCACCTGCATGCTGGAAAATCATGCCTATTTCCGAACCGCAGATTTTCTGCATTTCTGCCGGGGAGAGGTCGGGCAAATCCAGACCCTTGTAATAGATATCTCCTCTGGTCACCAGTCCGTCACGGCCCAGCATGTTTAAGGCTGCCCGCAGGAGACTGGACTTGCCACTGCCGCTTTCGCCCACGATGCCCATAATTTCCCCCTCATGCAGAGAAAAACTTATGTTGTGAACAATGCGCTGCCCTTTGTAACTGATATCTACTTGTTCGTAGCTAATAAGTTCTGCCAAAATCCTACCTCCTGTTCTTGGGGTCAAGGTAATCCCTCACAGTGTCCCCAAGGAGATTGAAAATCATCACGGAAATGAAGATGGCAAAGCCGGGGGCGAGGGTTACCCAGGGCTGGGTAGGGAGAAGATTCCTGGTATCGCTCATCATGCTGCCCCACTCCGGGATGGGAGGCTTAGCGCCCAGTCCCAGAAAGGACAGGCCTGCCAGTTCCATCATCATTGTGCCTATATCCAGCATGGCAGTGACGAGAATTGGGCCTGCGATATTGGGCAGGATATGCTTCCTGATGAGTTTTATGGGGCCGCTGCCTGCCATTTTTGCCGCCTGAATAAAAGGAGCGGATTCTATAGCCAGGGTCTGGCTGCGGGCCAGACGGGCATATTTGGGCCAGCTGATGGCGGCCAAGGCAAAAATGGCATTATGCACACCGCCCCCCAGCACAGCCGCTACAGCCAGGGCAAAGACCAGTCCGGGAAAGGCCAGAAACATATCCGCTGTGCGCATGAGCACTGTGTCAAAAGTTTTGCCTACTCTGGCGCAGATAATGCCCACCAGGCTGCCAAAGGTGGCGATGAATCCCACCAGCAGCAAAGTAGAAAAGATACTGGTCTTGCTGCCGGCGATAACCCGGGAAAGCATATCCCGTCCATAGCGGTCTGTTCCCAATAAATGCTCAGAAGAAGGAGGAGCCTTAGTCAGTGACAAATCCTGCAGGTAGGGATCATAGGGGGTGAGTTGGTCGCTGAAAAAGGAGCAAATGATGAGCAGCAGAGCCAGTCCGCCGAAGATGTACAGCTTTTGGTTCAGACGGTTGGGCTGTATTTTTTGCAATCTTATGGTAGGTTCTTTTTTTACATTCATTTGGAACTCACCCCCAGGCGGATGCGGGGGTCCAGGTGATGGTAGAGCAGATCTGCCACGAGATTCACCCCCACATAGATAAGGGCCATCCACATGACATATGCCTGTATGACAGGATAATCCCGCATATTGATGGCATCCACCGCCATCTTGCCTACGCCGTCCCACATGAAGATGCTCTCGATGATGGCTGTGCCGCCCAGTAGGCTGCCGATGGAGAGGGCCAGCAGGGTCATGATGGTGAGCATGGAAGCCTTTATGACATTCTTCCAGAGAATAACCCTTTCGCTGATGCCTCTGGCTCTGGCTCCCTGCACATAATCCTTGTTCAGCTCCTCAAGCACGGCAGAGCGCACCTGGCGCAGATACTTGGCAGACATGGCAATGGAGAGGGTCAGGGTGGGCATGAGGGCGCTTTCAAAGTCCACGCCTCCGGAAATAACGGGCAATATTCCCAGCTGTATGCCTAAAAATTCCATCAGCAGCATGGCTACAAAGAAATTGGGCATGGCATTGCCCATAAAGCTCAGAAAGCGCAAGAAAAGATCTGTGGGCTTATCATGGCGCACAGCAGCCAGTATACCACAGGGCAGGGAAATAACTGCAGTCAGCAGGACGGACAAGGCTGTCAGCATAAGAGTGGCAGGAAGTTTTCTCAGAAAAGCGGAGAGCACTTCCTCCCCCGTCACATAGCTTATGCCCATATTGCCGTGGAGCATATTCCAAAGCCAATTCAAATACTGCTGGAAGAAAGGCCGGTCCAGGCCCAGCTCGGCTTTGCGTTCATTTATAATCTCCTGTGCTACCTCCACGCTCCGGTTGCTATACATTTCCGTCACAGCATCGCTTCCTGCCAGATACATGAGCAAGAAGGACAGGAAGGTTATGCCAAAGAGGATGGGGATTAGCTGCAAGAACCGCTTTAAGGCATAGTCCACGCCTAGTCAGCCTCCTTTATGTGAGAATAAGTCATACAGGCTTAATAAAAACAGCATACCTAATATTAGGGCATAATTTAAGCCCCCTAGGGGGTTGAAATCCCTCGGGGGCTATGGACTTATCTCATTTATGGGGTAAGTTTTTCAATCATCATGATGTCCCGTCAGAGGCTGGAATACCTCCGGCTGCTGGCGGGCTTCTTC
>CACZHK010000013.1 GCA_902780915.1 Pseudoselenomonas ruminantium
CCAATCGATGTTTTTTCAAACCATAAGGTTTGACTAACATCTAGCTTGAATCATGTTGCATGATTCATTTTGCATTGTTTAGTTTTCAAGGAACAACTTGATTTCTCAAGCGCCGCCTCATCGAAGCGACTTGTTTATTTTATCTTGTCTCTTTGAGTCTGTCAAGCACTTTTTCAACTTTATTTTCTTCAGCCTTGCTCTGCCAATCAAGGCTCATATAACTGAAGCTTTTCAAGTTTCGTGCTCGGCATTCCCGTTAGCGACTTGTATTATGATACACGCATGAGAATGGTTTGTCAACAGCTTTTTTCAATTTCTTGAAAAAAACTGCTGTCAATCTCACCCTACATACTGAAACAGCAATACGCCAATGACACCGGGGACACCAAAGACGCCTGCAACCAAGGCTTTGAAAATAGTAATATCCACCCCGGCTCCGAAAAGGTTCACCACCCAGAGCATGACAGCACCTACGATGCTGTTGGTGACAAGTTTCCATACCAGATGCAAGGGCATGGTGACGAGCTTTGCCAGCAGGGCCAGCACGATGATGCCCACAGCAAAAGCCACAACGATTTCCAGCATTAAATTTCCCTCCGATTTTCCATTGCCTTGGACAAGGTCACTTCATCCGCATACTCCAGATCTCCTCCTACGGGCAAGCCGTGGGCTATGCGGGTCACCTTGATGCCCATAGGCTTCAGGAGCTTGGCTATATACATAGCGGTGGCCTCCCCTTCCACATTGGGATTGGTGGCCATGATGACTTCCTTCACCGTCTCATCCGCCAGACGCCCCAAAAGCTCCTTGATGCGAATGTCCCCGGGGCCTACTCCCTCCAAAGGAGACAGTGCCCCATGGAGCACGTGATAGACACCGCGATAATCCCTCATGCGCTCCATGGCCGCCACATCCTGAGGCTGCTCCACCACGCAGATAAGGGAATGGTCCCTTTCCGCAGAAGCGCAGATAACACAAGGGTTGCGGTCACTGAGGTTGAAGCAGGTATTGCAGAAGCCGATTTTTTCTTTGGCCTCGATGATGGCTCCCGCCAATGCCTTCGCCTCTCCCGCCTCCATATCCAGCACATGATAAGCAAGGCGCACTGCCGTCTTGGCGCCAATGCCCGGCAGTGCGCGAAAATGCTCTATGAGTTTTGCAAGGGGCGCAATCTGTTCCACTTAAAACAGCCCCGGAGGCAGGCCCAGGCCAGCCGTCATCTTCTGCATCTCTGAGGCCATCATATCGTCAACTTTCTTCACGGACTCATTGAAAGCCGCGGAGATGAGATCCTGCAGCATCTCCACATCCTCGGGATCCACAGCTGCCGGAGAAATGGTGAGCGACTGGACGCGCTTCTCACCGTCCATGACTACCTTCACGGCACCGCCGCCTGCAGTCACCTCTACAGTCTTGCGCTTCAGTTCCTCCTGCATCTTCTTCATGTCATTCTGCATCTTCTGGACTTTTTTCATCATACCGGCCATATTGCCCATATTGCCCATGCCACCAAACATCAGCAGACACCTCTCTTTATTTCAGCGTAATCAACTTTACTTAGACTACCAAATCAGCACAGAGTAGTCAACTATTTTCCTCTTCCACAGATACAACATTATCTCCAAAAACTTCAATAGCTTTCATCAAAGCCGGAGTTTTCTCCTCGGGAGGGATCTCCACTCTGGCAGGCTCTGCCTGCACCGCCTGAGGCTGTTTCGGCCTGGGCGCAGGCGGAGGGGCGAGGGGTGCATCCTCTCCGCGGGCTACCAGCCGCAAAGAGCGCCCCGCCAGATTGGCCAGAATGCCTTCGCACAGTGTCCGATAGTTGCGGGAAGTCAGGGAGGCCATCAGGCTGTTGCCGAAGGCAATGACAAACTGAGCCTGGTTCATCCCCACAAAGCGCCCCTGCTGCAGGCAGGCCAGCACCGGGGCTTTCTTCTGTGCTTTCAGCTCCTGCAGGAGACCGTTCCAAAGCTGCACGCCCGCATCGTCTGCCGTAAGAGCACCGACAGGCTCGCCAGCAGGGGCGGATGTCCTTGCCTGCGCAGGACGCGGCGCAGGTCTTGCCGCAGGCGTCGCCACAGGAACTGCCGCCCCCTTGGCCAAGGCGGCCGTGACCTGGGCCAGCTTTGCTTCCAGCTGCGCCAGGCGGGCCTCATCAGCCGGAGCAGCCACGGCCTGCACCTGGGTAGCCGCCCCCGCTGCTTCTTCACGGCACAGGGAAAGCAAGGCCACCTCCACGGTGATGCGGGGCTGGGGCGACCACTTGAGTTCTGTCAGGGCCTCATGAAGCCTGCCTATCATCTGCATCAACTTATCCGCCGGAAAAAATTTGGCCTGTTCCTCCAGAGCCTCCTGCTTTTCTTCATAGAGGTCAAGCTGGTCCAGGGTGCCTGCCGCCTGATAGATCATCAGGCTCCGCAGATGCAGGGAAAGCTCCACCAATATCTGCTTCAGATCCTGCCCTTCCCGCAGCAGCTCTGCCAGGATTTCCAGCACCTCCTGGGTCTTTTTTCCCGCCAAGGCTGCCGTGAGCTTGTAAATCCAGTCATGCCCCACCAGCCCCAGGATGCGGCGCACCCTTTCTGCTGTCACCGTGCCCTCGGCAATAGAGGCGCACTGGTCGAGGATGGACAGGGCATCGCGCAGGCCGCCATCTGCTTGCAGGGCAATCATGGAGAGTGCCTCCTCCTCAGCCTCAATGCCCATCTCTGCTGTGATATGCGCCATGCGCCCCTGGATTTCCCTGGCTGTGATGCGGCGGAAGTCGTAGCGCTGGCAACGGGACTGGATGGTAGCCGGCACCTTGTGGGCCTCTGTAGTGGCCAGGATAAAGACCACATGGGCAGGCGGTTCCTCCAAGGTCTTCAGCAAAGCATTGAAAGCCTCCGTGGTGAGCATATGCACCTCGTCTATGATATAGACCTTGTACCTGCCATCCACAGGCGCAAAGTTCACCGTCTCCCGCAAGTCGCGGATTTCATCAATGCCGCGGTTGGAAGCCGCATCAATCTCAAAGACATCCATGGAGGAACCGTCGCCAATCTTGCGGCAGGGCTCGCACTGCCCGCAGGGGTCAGGCGTAGGGCCGTGCTCGCAGTTCAAGGCTCTGGCAAAAATCTTGGCGGTACTGGTCTTGCCTGTGCCACGAGGGCCGGAGAAAAGATAGGCATGGCCTATGCGGCCGGAAGTGATAGCATTCCCCAAGGTGCGGCTGATATGCTCCTGCCCCACCAAATCCTTGAAGGTTTCCGGTCTCCACTTGCGATATAAAGCTACATAGGCCATAAAATCCCCCCTAAATACAAGAAAAGCAGCCTCTCAGCTGCTCTGTTTGCTTTTCCACGTCGGACCACAGCCCCCAGGCGACCTCACGGCACAGTGAACGATCCGCTTATCGCTGCTTCCTTCCGGACCTGACGAGGTTCGCGGGATTCCCTTGCGCGAGACCCAGACACTATGGCCCGACCTGAAAAAGCCTTGCGCTTCTTTGCCAAAATCTGTCTTCAACAACAAGCTCCGTGCAAAACAATTCGTGCACTTCACCCTAAGCAAAACACCACTCAACCTGCGTCCCACGAACGTTTTCTCTTGTGTTTTTGCAATAAAAATGGCGGAGAGTGAGAGATTCGAACTCTCGGTACAGTATCACCGTACACACGCTTTCCAGGCGTGCTCCTTCAACCACTCGGACAACTCTCCACAATGCTCTACCAAAGAAGCTATTCAGTTGTTTGCTCGCATTTGTCGCTCGCAACGATGATTATTATACGGGCTTTTGCAGGAACTGTCAACACCTTTTTTGAAAAAACTTGAAAAAAGTTCCACTGCCTGAAAAGGGGAACCGAAGCTCCCCTACTGCTCTATGAACTCATCCGCCGAGAGCACAGCCTCGAAGCTGCCGAAGGCGGTTATAACCTTGAGGCGCAGCTGATCCCTGCCTGTCGGCTGGACATTTTCCCCGGACTTAGGCAACCCCAGCTCTGCCGTGAGCTTCTCTTTAGCCAAGTGGATAGTGAAAAGGCCATTCACCACATTGAGGAATTCCTCCACGCTGTCTACGGCCAGCTCATCAATCTCCGGCAACTCCTCCTGGCTATAGCGCTTGGCCAATTCCAAAAATACATCATCAACGGCAATCAGTCCCGGCACGAATCCCAGAGCACATTGGAGCGCCTGGGAAGATCCATGATTTGGCTCGCAGGCCATGTCCGTGATGGACACGGGGCTGATGACCGCCTGGGTGCCCGCCATGCTCTGGAGGGAGTCCAGCAGCAGCTCCATGTATTCGGCATAAACCTCCAGCCTGTCCGGGCTGATGCCAGCTGCCGCCCGGAAAACTGCCGTCTTCACAGGCCGGGGGTCTATCTCCACCTCGTCAGAGAGGTAATGGACCAGCACGGACTCATCTTCCTCTGCTTCGGCCAGGATATCCTGCATCTCATCCGTGGAAAAGCCTCCGTCATTCATCAGGCACTGGGCCACGTTGAATTCACCCATCCAGGCCCACCTTCTTCCGGATGGTTTCCACCACCTTCTGGATCTGCTCGCTCTTGTAGGGCTTCTGGATGAACTCCATGGCTCCCATCTTGAGGGTAGTCATGAGTTTCTGGGGCGAGCCTGCCGAAGACAGCATGACCACGGGAATCTCCGGGCTTACCTCCTTGATGACCTGCAAGGCCTCGATGCCCCCTACCTCGGGCATGACGATATCAAGGAAAACGCAGTCCGGCATCTGCTGCAGGACTATCTCCACCGACTCCTTGCCGTTGGCAGCCTCCAGCACCTCACAGTCCAGCTTCTCCAGTTCCGTGCGAAGCTTCTTGCGCAGAAGCTTTGAATCATCCGTAATGAGTATCCTGAGTTTTCTATCCAAAATTGCCGCCTCCAATGAAATTACTTGTACAATAAAGATTTCCTAGATACTATATTCGTCAAAATTCCCCTTTTTCCTTTTCCCTTGCATGAAAAAAGTCAGAGCTTCCCTTAAAAAGTGACAAGCAAAAAGAGCCTTTCCCCAACAGGAAAGGCTCTCGGGAAGTTACCAGACAAAGAGGCCCGTGATGCCTGCAGTCAGCAGGGATACCAGGATGCCGGAGAGCATCAGGTAAGCCACGTTGCGGGAAATCAGCTCATTCTTGCTGTCATCCACAATGCCCTTGAAGCAGCCGATGATCATGCCCAAGGTGCCGAAGTTGGCAAAGCTGGTGACGAAGGTGGTGAGCACTGCCCGCATATGGGGGCTGAACTCGCCCATGATGTCCTGCACGTTCAGCATGACCACGAACTCGTTGGTGATGAGCTTGGTGCCCATATACTGGGCCAACTTGAAGGCCTCAGATACATCCAGGCCCATGAGCCAGGCAAAGGGGAACATGACGATGCCCAGAGTATTCTCAAGGGTGAACTCGGGATGGATGAGCATCAGCACCTTGTCGATGAGGGCTGCCAAAGCCACGAAGGCGATGACGTTGGCGCAGATGATGAGGATCAGGCGCCCGCCGCCCAGGATGGAGTTGCCCAGGAAGGAGAAGAAAGGCTCCCTTTCCTTTCCGCCATCGGTGACCTGCGCCACCGTATCTTCTTCCTCGGAGATTTTCACGGGATGCAGGAGATTGGTGACAATCAGAGCGTTGATGACATTGAGGGGAATAGCAGTCAGGATGAACTCTGCGGGCATCATCTTGGTGTAGATGCCCACCATGGCAGCGGTGATGCAGCTCATGGACATCATGGCCAGAGTCAGGCAGCGGTCTGCTTTCATGCGCTTGAGCTGAAGGGTGGAGACAGCCAGTGCCTCAGTGTTGCCCAGGAACATCATCTCGATGGCAAAGAAGGATTCGAACTTGGGCTGATGAGTCAGCACTGCCAGACCCTTGCCTATCCACTTGATGATGAAGGGCAGCACGCCGATATAGGTGAGTATATCGAACATAGGCACTACCAGCAGGATGGGCAGCAAAGCGGAAGTAAAGAAGTTCATCTGGGGCACATGCACCCAATCCGGGAAGGCAAAAGCAATGCCGTCATAGGCCACGCTCACCAGCCAGACGAAGGCAGCGGCGGCACCGCTGACGATCTCGCGGCCAATGGAGAAAGAAGTGAGGAACCAGGCGATAAAGAGGTTCAGCAGGAGCAGTACCCCTACACCGCGCCAGTTGATACGATTTCGCTTCTTAGAAAACAGGACGCCTACAGCCAGAAAGACCAGCACGCCCAATACGTTGATGGCAAAATACATGATAAAAACTCCCTTTTTGCATTGGTATTATTGCAACTCAAAAGTCACATGTCCCATTTTCTCACAATAGGACAAAGGTGTCAATCCAAGGTATGTTGTCTATGTTTATATTCCTTCGACTACCCAATGTTTTCCGTCAATTCTGTCTAAAGGCAAGGCCGCCAGCAGGCGGCCCACACCTTAAAGATCTTTTTCCGAGAATGCAAAGGGCAGGACTTCTTCCAAAGTCGCGACCTTCTTGTCACCCTTGAGATTGGCCATGATAATCCTGTCAATCTTGAACTCGCCCATGACCTGGCGGCAGGCGCCGCATGGAGAGCAGGGGCCTTCGGTGTCGGCAATGAGGGCAATGGCCTCAAATTCCTTCTCGCCCTCGGACACTGCCTTGAAGATAGCGGTGCGCTCGGCGCAGTTGGTGACAGGATAGGAGGAATTTTCTATATTGCAGCCTCCATACACATTGCCTTTCTTGGTGAGGACTGCCGCCCCCACCTTGAACTTGGAGTACGGGCTGTAGGAAAACTCCCTGTATTTCTTTGCTACTGCAATCAGTTCTTCGTCAGTCATAGCCAGGCTCTCCCCTATCTCAGTATTTCTCGACCTTGTCTTTTTCCACACGGGCATAGACCAGCGGCTCCACAGCAGGCTTCTCGCTGCCGATGACCACGGCCTCACGATACATGCGCTCAGCTTCCTTCAGGGACTCCTGCTTGGAAGTGTAGAGGGTCACCAGGCTCTCGCCCTTCTTCACCTCGTCGCCGGGCTTCTTGTGGATGATGAGGCCGGCGGAGAAGTCGATATCGCTTTCCTTGGTCTCGCGGCCTGCGCCCAATACCACAGAGGTAACGCCCACTTCCTCGGCATTCATCCTGGTGATGAAGCCGTCCTTGTCTGCCAGCACTTCCTGAGTGTAGGGAGCCTGGGCAAACTTCGTGTAGTCGCGGAGCACGCTGTCATCGCCGCCCTGCTCCTTCACCATGGTGCAGAAGGCCTCGAAGGCACTGCCGTCTGCAATGACCTTCTCAGCGGCCTTGCGGCACTCCTCCAGATCGTCGTGTACGCCGATGAGATAGAGCATGTTGGCTGCCAGCTGCAGGCAGACTTCCGTGAGATCCTTGGGGCCCTTGCCCTTCAGCACATCCATGGACTCCATGACTTCCAGGCTGTTGCCGATGCCATAGCCCAGGGGCGTATCCATATCGGTGATGAGCGCCACGGTACGGCGACCTGCGCCCTCGCCGATAGCCACCATGGTCTGAGCCAGCTTGATGGAATCATCCAGGGTCTTCATGAAGGCGCCGCTGCCGGTCTTCACATCCAGCAGGATGCAGTCAGAGCCTGCGGCCAGCTTCTTGCTCATGATGGAGGAAGCAATGAGGGGAATGCTGTCCACGGTAGCAGTGACATCACGGAGAGCATAGAGCTTCTTGTCAGCAGGAGCCAGGTTGCCGGACTGGCCGATCAGACTCATGCCGCATTTATTGACGGTATCGAAGAATTCCTTGCGGTCAAGGGTGGTGCGGTAGCCCGGGATGGCTTCCAGCTTGTCCACGGTGCCGCCGGTGTGGCCCAGGCCGCGTCCGCTCATCTTGGCCACCTTGCCGCCGCAGGCAGCTACGATAGGAGATACCACCAGAGTGGTCTTATCGCCCACGCCGCCGGTGGAGTGCTTGTCCACCTTCAGCCCCTCGATAGCGGAAAGGTCGATCATGTCCCCGGACTTGGCCATGTTCATGGTGAGCTCGGTGATTTCCTCATCATTCATGCCCTTGAACCAGATGGCCATCAGCATGGAAGACATCTGATAGTCGGGAATCTCACCCTTCACATAGCCTTCCACCATAAATTTTATTTCTTCATTAGTCAGTGCTTCGCCGTGCTTCTTCTTGGTAATCAGGTCATACATTCTCATGGAAATCTCTCCCTTGATAAACAATCGCATAAAGCTTGCTAAGGCATTCAGGTCACAGGCACAGCAACGCTTCACTTGAGATTTTTCCTGCGAAAAAATTTCACACGTTCCGCTTATGCTATGCCTGCGCCCTTCACTTACTTCTCAATCCTGGCCAGAATGCTCTCGCCCTTGGTCTTCAGGTCTGCTCCGAACATCTCGGAGATGGTGGCGCCGATCATGGCGAAGGTGGGATAGGTGCCCAGGTTCACACCGGCCTTGATGTGCTGGCCATAGATCAGCAGAGGCACATACTCACGGGTATGGTCGGTGCCGGGGGCACCGGGGTCGCAGCCGTGGTCAGCAGTGATCATGAGCACATCGTCCTCGCGCATCTTGGCCATGAACTCGCCCAGCTGCTTATCGAAGACCGTGGCAGCCTCGGCGTAGCCGTCAATGTCACGGCGGTGGCCGTAAGCCATGTCAAAGTCCACCAGATTCACAAAGCACAGGCCCTCGAAGTCCTCGTCCATGACCTTCAGTGTCTTTTCCATGCCGTCCACATTGTCCTTGTTGATGCCCAGGGAACGACTGATGCTGCGGCCGGCGAAGATATCGGAAATCTTGCCCACACCGATGGTCTCAAGGCCCTTGCGCTGCAGGGCATCCATCATAGTGTCCCCGGTGGGATCCAGGGAGAAGTCATGGCGGCGGGAGGTGCGCTGGTAGTTGGGGAACTCACCTACATAGGGGCGGGCGATGACCCTGCCCACGCCGTGCTCACCCTGCAGGATCTCGCGGGCAGTCTTGCAGTAGTCATAGAGCTTCTCGACAGGCACATCAGCCTCGTTGGCGGCAATCTGGAACACGCTGTCAGCGGAGGTGTAGACTATGAGACCGCCGGTCTTTTCCTGCTCCTGGCCGTAATCGTGGATAACAGCCGTACCGGAGTAGGGCTTGTTGCAGAGGATCTTCTTGCCGAAGGCCTGCTCCAGCTTTTCAATCAAATCAGCGGGAAAGCCCTCGGGATAGGTGGGCATGGGACGCTCGGACACGATGCCGGCGATCTCCCAATGGCCCGTGGTGGTATCCTTGCCCCTGGAAAGCTCCCGGAGCCTTGCAAAGCTGCCGACAGGATTTTCTACCGGCTTGCCGCAGCCCACCCCGTCAATATTGAAGAGGCCCAGCTTTTCCATATTGGGCGTAGCATACTTGGGAGATGCCACGATGGAAGCCAGGGTGTTGCACTTCCCGTCCCCGAACTCAGCGGCGTCAGGTTCCTGGCCGATGCCGTAGCTGTCCAGCACGATGATAAAAGCACGTTTGAACTTGCTCATTTCTATATACCTCCTTGCCACAGAGAATCAAACTTCGTCCTTCAGCACCTTCACAGCGGCGCTGGCGCCCAGGCGGGTGCAGCCGGCCTCAATGAAGGCTTCCATTTCCTCACGGGTATGGATGCCACCAGCGGCCTTCATCTGCACGCCCTCGCCGATATGCTCCTTGAAGAGCTTGATATCCTCGATGGTAGCGCCTGCGGAGCCAAAGCCCGTGGAAGTCTTGATGAAGTCCGCACCGCCCTCGGTGACGCACTTGCAGGCGGCAATCTTTTCCTCTTCCGTCAGGAAGCAGGTCTCCACGATGACCTTCAGCACCCGCTGGCCGCAGAGCTGCTTGAGGGCCTTGATTTCCCCGGTCACGTAGTCAGTGTTGCCTTCCTTCAAAGCGCCGATATTGATGACCATGTCGATTTCCTCGGCACCATCAGCCAGAGCCTGGGCGGTCTCAGCGATCTTCGCCGCCGTGCTGCAGTTGCCGTTGGGGAAGCCCACCACCGTGGCAGCCTTCACACTCTCCCCATAGGTTTCCTTGATGCGGGCGATGAAGCAGGAGGGCACCATCACCGTGGCAGTGTGATAAGTCTTTGCTTCCTCACAAATCCTTTTGATTTCCTCCCAGGTTGCTGTCTGCTTCAGCAACGTATGATCTACTTTGGCTAAAATTTCCTTTGCTTCCATCTTGCGGCCTCCTTGAAAACTACGCTTTGTTTCTTTGTTAGTCTTATTGTATCTGTTTTTCTCCCATATAAAAAGGACACATGTCTGAATGTGTCCAAAATGTATAATTTATTTATTTTCACATAATTATCTCAAAGTTCTAAATTAGCTGTCAGTCGTGCCTCATACTCCCTGTCCAATAGCCCCAGTATCACCAGATTCTCATAGACCCCATTCGTGATGATAGTTTCCCGGATCAGCCCTTCCCTCACCATGCCCTCGCTCTCATAGAGATGCAAAGCCCTGGCGTTGTAATCCTTGCAGTCCAGCCAGGCACGATGGAAGCCAAGCTGGCGGAAGGTCAGCGCCTTGATGAGCCTCATGGCCTCATGGCCGTAGCCCTGCCCCTTCTCCCCGATGATGAAGTGCGTCCACTCTGCTTCCTTGGCCTCCGTGAGCAGGCCGTTCATGAGAATATAGCCCACAGGCGTGCCATCGTGCTTCTCCACGATGATATCCAGGGAAGCCTTGCCCTCAGTGATGATCTTATGATGGAAGTCCTCCTCAAAAGGCACGATGAACTGCAAATTCTCCGGCTCGAATTCCAATTCCATGATGTAAGGCAGGTCCCTCTCCCCTGCTCGCCTGAGGCGCAGTCGCGGCCCCTCTGCCAGAATGCCCTGTATCTTTTCCTCGGGAAAGCTGTATGCAAATTTCTCCAATTCCATGCACCCTCATTAAAAATATCCAACATTTAATGTAATCAATTTCTGCATATAGTATAATAGCAGTATTATGCTATTGCAACAAGAGGAGGATTATACATGCTCGAATTCTTAGGTATTTCCAGCTGGAGTGAAACAGGCGGGCTTTTGATGCCCCTGCTCCCTCCGGCATTGGTGCTGCTGTCAGCCCTTTTCATCGGCATCACCCTCAACAAACTCCTGACCCGCCGCCTCAATCAGCATATACAAGCTGAGGAAGGCACCTGGAGCTATCTGTTCCTCAACGCCCTCAAGGGCGTGCCCATTTCCCTCTGCCTGATCATAGGCCTCTACTGGAGCATCAGCCTCATTGACTTCATCCAGTCCTTTGTGAAGCTCTTCTCCTATATTCTCTTCACAGTCATCGTCCTCTCCATCACCCGGGTCATTGCCCGCACGGTGTCCGGCTTCGTGGATATGCAGGTAGCCAAGTCCAAGGACTTGCCCAAGACTACCCTGCTGAACGCCATCGTCAATGTCATCATCTACGCCATGGGCGTGCTGGTAATCCTGCAATACTACGGCATCTCCATCGCCCCCATCCTCACTGCCCTGGGCGTCGGTGGTATGGCCGTGGCCCTGGCCCTGCAGGAGACGCTGGCCAACATCTTCTCCGGCCTGCACCTCATCATCTCCAAGCAGCTGCGCCTGGGGGATTATATCAAGCTCAGCACCAACGAAGAAGGACGCGTCACGGACATCACCTGGCGCTTCACCACCATCGCTCCCGTGGGTGACGGCAATATGGTAGTCATCCCCAATCAGAAGATAGCTTCTGCCATCATCACCAACTACAGCCTGCCCCGCAAGGACATCATCATCAAGATTCCCATTGGGGTGGCCTATGGCAGCGACCTTGATAAGGTAGAGGAGGTCACGCTGGACGTGGCTACCAAAGTCATGGAAGAAGTGGACAGAGAGCTGGACATCCCCCCCACAGTGCGATTCCACACCTTCGGCGAATCCAGCATCGACTTCAATGTCATCATGCACAGCAGCAACTTCGACCATCAGTTCCTCCTGAAGCACGAATTCATCAAGGCACTTACAAAAAGATACCGCGAAGAGGGCATCGAGATTCCCTTCCCCATCAGGACCATCGTGCAAGATAAGAGCAAATAACAGCAAGGAGGGCATTGCCCATGAAAATCTTCCATCTCTCTGACCTGCATATAGGGCTGAAGCTCATAAATCACGATCTGGGCCGTGACCAGGAACATGTTCTTGGGCAGGTCATAGCTGCGGCCAAGAGCAGACAGCCAGACGCACTGGTCATTGCCGGGGACATCTACGAAAAAGCTATCCCCTCTGCGGAAGCAGTGACCCTTTTTGACCATTTCATCACAGAACTGTCGCAGGCCCTGCCCCAAATGGAGATCATGCTGATATCCGGCAATCACGACAGCGCTCCCCGGGTGAATATGTTCCGCGACCTGCTCACCCATCATCATCTGCATATGATCGGCCTGCCGCCCATGGAGCCGGAAGAACACCTTGAGAAGGTCGTTCTCCACGATCAGCACGGGCCCGTCAACTTCTACTTGCTGCCCTTCGTGAAGCCCTCCATGGTGAAAGCCATCACCGGCACAGACGAAAATGGCAGCAGCCTCACCTATGATGCCGCCCTCCATGCCCTGATAGAGCGGGAGGACATAGACCAGGCGGAGCGCAATGTGCTGGTGAGCCACCAGTTCTACCTCTCCACAGGCAAAAAAGCCGAAGATGTTCCCAGGGCCGATTCGGAAAACGTCACCGTGGGCAATATCGACTCTGTGCGAGGAGATATCCTGGAGCTTTTCGACTACGCAGCCCTGGGCCATATCCACCAGCCCATGCAGCTGAACGGCAAAGAATGCTATCGCTACTGCGGCACGCCGCTTTCCTGCTCCGTCAGCGAAGCGGGGCAGAAAAAGGGCATCATCGAAGTGGAGCTGGGAGAAAAGGGCGATGTCAGGACTGCCGTAATTCCCCTGATCCCCCTTCATGCCGTGCGCAAGATAAAGGGCACCCTGGCCGAAGTGCTATCTGCCGGCTCGGAAGATTACATCAGCGTCACCATCACCGATGAAAACGATCTGAACATGATTGATGCCAGAGACAGGCTGGAGGCTGCCTTCCCCAGCCTGCTTGAAATACGGCGTGAAACAGGCGGGACAGCAACAGAAAGGGCAGAAGTCACCGCCACAAAGCTGCGCACGCCCATGGAGCTGTGCAGGGAATTCCTGGGCAGCTGCACAGAAGAAGAAGAAAGCATCCTTGCCGATATCATCAATCAGGTTCAGTTCGAACAGCCGGAGGAACGCCCATGAAACCCATCAGACTCACCATGCAAGCCTTTGGTTCCTACGGGGAAAAGGCAGTCATTGACTTCACCGCCCCCAACCAGAAACTGTTCCTCATCACAGGGGACACCGGAGCAGGCAAGACTACTATTTTCGACGCTATGGTTTATGCTTTATATGACCAGGTCAGCAGTTCCAAAGCGGACAAAAAAGGCGGCCTGGATCTGCAGAGCCATTTCGCCAACCGATATGTCACCCCCTTCGTCGAATTTGAATTCAGCGAGCTCCATAACGGCCAGGAAGACACCTACACCATTTACAGGAGCCCCGAGCACTACAGCAAGAAAAACGCCACGACCACCAAAAAGAAAGTCCGTCTGGTCATGCCTGATGGCAAAGATTTCCCCAGCAACAACGCCAAAGAAATCAATGCCAAAATCATGGAAATCCTGGGGCTCACCAAAGAACAGTTCATGCAGGTAGGCATGATAGCCCAGGGCGAATTCATGCAAATGCTCCGCTCCAAATCAGATGAGAAGAAAGCAATCTTCCGCAAGCTCTTTGGCACAGAATTATTTGAACGCATCATCGCAGAACTGAATGAGCGCAACAAATCTGCACAGCAGGAACTCAAAGAACTTCTGCTGGACTGCCAGAAGCGTGTGGACGATATCCGCCTGCCCAAGGACCTGCCTGAAGGCAACCCTCTCCCTGCCCTGAAGGCCAAACTGGCAGACAAAAAAGAAAAGCCCAATATTGCAGATCTGGAGGATCTTGCCAGGGAACTGAAACTCCTGACCGCTGAGCAGCAGAAACAGCTGGAGGAAATAAACGCAGCCTGCAAAGCCACTGCCAGCCAGCGTGATGAAATCAATGCCCTGGCAGCCAAAGCCCAGGAGCTTGCCAAAGCCTATGGCCAGCTGGACAAAGTGCTGGCACAGGAAAAGGACTGCCAGGGACAGCAGGCGCAGCAGGAAAAAAACAGCCAGCTCGCCCAAGGCATCATGGCCGCCTATGAAATCAAAGCCAGCCATGATCGTCTGGCCGATAAAGAAAAGCTCATCCGAGACACTCAAAAGCAGCAAGCTGACCAGGAAACGCAGCGGCCAGAACTGAAAAAGGCAGCGGCTGCCGCCCTGAATGCAGAAAAAGCTGCCCATGAAAAAGACAAAGCGGCTCTTTCTGCTCTCACCGCCACCAAAACCAGAGTAGAGAGCGCGCTGCAATATTTTGCCGAGGCAGAAGCTGCTCAAAAAGAACTGGCTGCTGCCCGGAACAAGCTGGCTGCTGCACAGGAAAGCCACACCAGAGCCAGAGAAGCCCAGGCTGCCTATTCTGCCCAAGTAAATACCTGGCAAGAACAGGCCCAGGGCCTGGCTGCCGTAAAAGGTGAACAGGCTCAGTACAAGAGCAGGCAGGAAAAGGTGGAAGCCTGGGAAAAGAAGCGTCAGGAACTGCTGACCCTGAAAAGGAAGGCAACTGCCGCTGCCCAAAAGGCAAAAAAATGCCAGGAAAATTACCTGGCACAAAAGGCGAACTATGAAGAGCAGCAGCAGATCTACACCAAAGCCCAGCAGCATTTCCTTGATGCCCAGGCCGGCATACTGGCACAGGAACTGAGACCCGGCCAGCCCTGCCCTGTCTGCGGTTCCCTGCAGCACCCCGCCCCCCATCTCATAGCCGAACAGGACAAGCCACTTGAGCGGAGTGAGCTGGAAGCCATGCGGGAAAATGTCCGCCAGCTGGAAAAAGCCCAGGCAGAAGCTGCCGCCACTGCCCAAGAAGCCAATACCAGCCTTGCCAATCTGGAGGAGCAGCTGAGGCACCAGCAGGAAGAATTCTTCCAGGATCTGCAGCATAATGCCCATATGGAAATCCCGTCCAAAGATCCCCTCCCTGCCATCCAGCTCTCTTTGCAGAAATGGCAGAAACAGATTGAAGCCAAGCTTCGGGAACTTGCCGCCAAAAAGCAGGAGCTGGATACCATACAGAAAAATCTCTCCCAAAGTGGCGAAAAGGTGAAGCAGATGCAAGAGAACTGCGATTCTGCAGCCCTCCTCTTGCAAAAGGCCCAGGGCGAAGCTCAGGCCCTGCAGGAGAAAATCAAAACCTTGCAGGAACAGCAGGCCTATCCGGACAGCCAGGCCGCCCGGGCCGAGCTTGCCAAGGCAGAGCAGACCAGAGGCAAAGCCCAGCAGGAATTCGCCCAGGCTCAGGAGGATAGCAGGAAAGCCCAGTCACTCCACCAGCAGGCAGAGACCATCATCAAAGACTGCCAAAACAAGCTCCCCGGCCTCCAGGCTGAGAAAGCTGTTTTGGAGCAGGATTATCAGGCCCTCTGCCAGGCGAAAGAACTTTCTCCTGCCGCCTGGCAGTCTCTGGCAGCGGGGTTCACGCTGGACGAAGCCAGAAAGATGCAGGCAGCCTATCAGAAATACAAGGAAGATGCCAAAGCTCTCCAGGGGCAGAAGGCCAGCCTCCAGGCCACCATTGGCCAGCAGCCACGCCCCGATCTGGAAAAGCTGACTGCCCGGCAGCAGAAGATAGATGGCCTCTATCAGGAACAGCACGCCAGGCAGCAGCTTTTGCGGGATATGCTGCTTCCCAACGAAAATACCGCCCACTACTTGGAAAAACATCTTGCCGCCCGTGCCAGCAAGCTTGGCACCGCCGCTGTCCTGGACAATCTTTACAAGCGCCTGTCCGGCAATCTCAGCGGCAAGCGCCTGGATATAGAAACCTTCGTACAGAGACATTATCTCTCTACCATTCTGAGAGCGGCCAACCTGCGTTTCAGAGAAATGTCTGCCGGACAGTTTGAATTGCGGCTCCTGCCCATGGAAGCCGCTGAAAAAGGCGTTCATGGCGCCAATAAAGGCCTGGCTCTCTCAGTCTACTCCACCATCACAGGCCAGGAACGGGACATCAAGACCCTCTCCGGCGGCGAATCCTTCATGGCAGCTCTCTCCCTGGCCCTGGGTCTCTCCGACCAGATACAGGCGAGCACCTCCGCCATCAATCTGGACATCATGTTCATAGACGAAGGCTTCGGCTCCCTGGACGACCATGCCCGGGATCAGTCCATCAGAGTGCTCAAGCGCCTCTCCGGCGGCAACAAACTCATAGGCATCATCAGCCATGTAACAGAACTGAAGCAGGAAATGGACAACCAGCTCATAGTCACTAAGGATGAACACGGCAGCCACGCCCAGTGGCAGATCAGCTGAATATCAAAACAGGGGACTGGCCATCGGCCAGTCCCCTGTTTTTCAGCAATCAATAAACCCTGCTGATCTCAAACCCGTTCTTCTCCAACGCTTTCACAATCCGCTGGATATGTTCCTCATTGTGAGTCTCGCAGGTCACCGTCAGCTGCACCTTCTTGAAGGAATCCGTCACCATGGCCTGATTGTGATCCAGCTTGATGACATTGGCATTCTCATCCGTGAGGATCTGCGCCACCTTCAGGAGCTGGCCCGGCTTGTCCGGCAACTGCACGGCGAAGGCGAAGACCCGGCCACGGGCGATGAGGGCCTTGTCGATGAGGGCAGAAATGGTGGAAATGTCGATATTGCCGCCGCTGACAATGGGCACCACCTTTTTCCCCTTCATCTCTTTGGGCAGTTTGTCCAAGGCAGCCAGAGCCAGGACACCGGCGCCCTCGGCAATGAGCTTGTGCTTCTCGATAAGAGAGAGCAAGGCTCCCATGATTTCCATTTCCGACACGGTGATGATGCCATCCAGATACTTCTTGCAGAACTCATAGGTGAGGGTGCCCGCCGTCTTCACGGCACAGCCGTCTGCCACGGTATCGGCAGAGGGCAGGGTCACGATCTTGCCCTGCTGCCGGGCTGCCTGCATGCAGGCGGCATTCTCCGGCTCCACGCCATAGACCTTCACATGTGGAGCCGCCAGCTTGGTTGCCAGAGCCACCCCGGAGGCAAAACCGCCGCCGCCGATAGGCACCAGGATAGCATCCACATCCTTCAGATCCTGCACGATCTCCAGGGCCGTGGTCCCCTGACCCAAGAGCACCTGCAGGTCGTTGAAGGGATGGACATACACATAGCCGTGCTTCTTCTGCAGCTCCAGGCTGTGAGCGTAGGCATCATCAAAGCCATCTCCAAAGAGCACCACCTCGGCCCCCAGAGCCTTGGTGCCCTCTACTTTAAGTATTGGCGTAGTGGCAGGCATGCAGATGACGGCCTTCACCCCCAGCTTCTGGGCAGCATAGGCGACTCCTTGGGCATGGTTGCCGGCAGAAGCAGTGATGACCCCCTTCTTGCGCTCCTCTTCACTGAGCTGGCTGATCTTGTTATAAGCTCCCCGCAGCTTGAAAGCACCGGTATGCTGGAGATTTTCCGGTTTCAAATAAACCTCGCAGCCGGAGTGCTCCGAGAAAAACTCGCTGTGGATAAGCTCCGTATGGCGAGCCACTCCTTCCAGCTGCTGGGCGGCTTTATACACATCAGCGATGGTAGTGCTCTCCACCACTTCAGCCTCATTTTTATTGGCTTCCTTGACTTGCTGTTCCTCTTTCGACATATGAAGGCCCCCTGTTTTACACTGTTACACTTTTTCGTTCACTAAAGTGTAACATTTGAAGGGAAGATTTGTCAATTGCAAAACACCTCCCCATGCCCGAAGTTTTTGCCATCTTGGGGAAGGGATTTCCCTCTCTTAGCACGAATAGATTAAGCAAACAATTTAGGGGGAATGTCCATGAAGCGAAAAAGAATATTAGTGCCGGTGGATGGTTCGGATGGGGCAGCTCAGGCGGTGGCCCTGGCGGCAGACCTGGCTCTCGCCACGGACTGCACCCTGGACATTCTCCATGTCTCCTACTTCGACAGCAAGACCGACAGCCAGGCAGACAGCTGGCTGCCTGATGAGGTAGCCGGTGCCGTAGGCGGCCAGCAGCAGGAAGTGCTGGACAAGGCACGGAAGGGCCTGCCTGAAGGACTGACAGCTGATTTCCACCTGCGCACAGGGAATCCCGTAGAGGAAATCCTGCGCTTTGCCCATCAGCAGCAGGACTGGCTCATTGTAGTGGGAGGCAGAGGCCTGGGAGCCATGGAAGGTTTCCTCATGGGCAGCGTCAGCCAGCAGCTGCTGGAAGAATCGCCCGTCTCCGTACTGATTGCCAGGCAGCCAAAGGATGTGCCCCCTAAGGGAGAGAGCGTCTTCTCCGGTTTTTCCCAGCTGACAGATCTGGTGAAGAAGTCCCTTCCCCCATTGAGCCGGAAATAATTCTATGAATAAAGTCAGGAGGTCTTTCACATGGAAATCAAAAATATTCTGGTGCCCGTGGACGGCTCCGAAGGCTCCGACCGCGCCATCACCCATGCCATCTCCATGGCAGAGGTCTGCGATGCCAAGCTGAACTTCCTCTATGTGGCCAACATCAACCAGCTGGCCATCAACGCCTGTCTCTCCGATGCCATCCTGGAAGCCGTCACCAAGGCCGGCAATGTCATCCTGGACCGGGCCATGGAAATGGTGCCCTCCGGCATCGAGAAGGAGGCCTTCTCCGAAACAGGCTCCCCTGCCGTAGTCATCCTGGATTTTGCCGTCAGCAACAATGCCGACATGATTGTCATGGGCAGCCGCGGCCTCGGCATCGTCAAGGGAGTGCTCCTGGGCAGCGTCAGCCAGTACATAGTAGAGCAGGCCAGGTGCCCCGTGCTGGTAGTGAAGTGAGGATCCCCCATCATTCCATAGAGAAAGCCCGGCCAACCGGCCGGGCTTTCTCTATGCGCTCTGCTCTCTTTCTTCTTCCTGGTAAAGCAGCACCAGCCTCTTCTGCTTGCGGCTGGCTTTCATATCTATGACCCGCTGGTTGCGTGAGCCGCGGAACATCAGGGTGAGGTCGCGTTCTTTCTCCCTGTACTCCCCGTCCACCAGCACATCCACCTCACTCAGCAGCGCTTCCACTGCCGTATCGTGGCGGGCATGCAGCTCCTGCAGGGTGAAGCCGGTGTAGCTCCATACATTCAGCCCCCTGCTGTGGCAGGCTCTCGCTATCTCCACCAGGGGAGCCGGTTGCATGAAGGGCTCGCCACCGCTGAAGGTCACGCCAGCAAGCAGAGGATTCCCTCCTATCTCTGCCAGGATTTCCTCCACCGTGGTCACCCTGCCCCCCTCGAAGCACTGGGTCTCGGGATTGTGGCAGCCCGGACAGCGGCGGGGACAGCCCTGGACGAAGATGGTATAGCGGATGCCTTCGCCATCCACGATGGAGTCATCCACTGTGCCCGCTATGCGGATCTCATTTCTCTCCACGCCTGTCCCCTCCTTCCTGCTGTCTTTTCTCAATGCCTGACCCCGTGCTTCACCCGGTCATGCTCCTCGGCCTGCTTGGCATCGTTCCAGCGGTCAATGGTGCCCACCAGGTAGCCCGTGATGCGGCGGATGCGCTCAAACTTCTGCGGCATCAGGGCGTAGTTGAGTGTCACATTGCCATCCCCTGCAGAGGAGATGCAGAGCTTGCCCAGCCGGCTATCCGTATGCTCCTTCACATAGTCAATGTAATTCAGGATTTCCTGCTCGGAAACATCCTCCAGACCTTCCACCGTCACATCAATGCCGTTGACTACCATAGCTTCGTCACCTTTTCCTTCCAGTTTGTTTTATCTTTCCTATCTCTTTCTGTAGAGAAATTATACAATATCTAGGATTTGCCTGTCAATAACCATACTATATATGGTGTAGAATGCAAAACACCCTCCACCCGCACAGCAAGCGGGCAGAGGGTGTCTTTTAGATTTTTTTCAGAACAAATTGCCCCCGTGTATCGACACAGTTGACAGTCAGCCCACCAACGACTGGCCGAAATACACAATGCACCCCATCACAATGATGAAGGGAATGTAAACCTTCACGGCAAACTGCAAGAGCTGCCCATCAATGCCCTTGGCGCCGATAGCAGCTACGCCAATGGCGATGCTCTGGGGAGAGATCATCTTGCCGGCGCAGGCTCCCGTAGCATTGGAAGCCGCAATCCAGGCCTGCACGGATTCGCTTGCGCCAATGGCCTGGGCAGAGCCCGTCTGGAGCTTGCCGAAGAGCACGCAGGAGGAAGTGGCAGAGCCGGTGATGAAAGTACCGATGGAGCCGATGAAGGCTGCCACCATGGGATACATGGTGCCGGTGACAGCCACCGCCGTATGGGCCAGCTCCAAAGTCATGCCGCTGTGGTCCATGACCTTGGCGGTAGCAATGACAGTGATGATGGTGACGATGGTGAAGCGCAGGTTCACCACGGTCTTCTTGAGTACGCCCAGCATCTCGCCCATGCCGGCTCCCTGCACGGTGCCGCCGATGAAAGCTGCCAGGAAGATCAGGATGCCCGGGGTATTCACCCAGGTAAAGGTATAGGGAGTGCCGCCCTCACCGCTGTAGATGAGCACGGAGCTCTTGATGGCGGACAGAGGATCATGGATGCCCGGCACCAGCTTGGAGGTGAGCAGCAGGAACACGAAGATCAGGATGAAGGGCAGCCAGGCCACCAGCCCCTTGCTGGCAGTGACTTCCTCCTCGGTGCCCGTGTGATCCGGATGCATCTCATACTCGGGATTATTCACAGGGAACATCTTGGCCACAGCCACGATGGCAGCCATGGCGCCGATGGAACCGGCCACCACGGCCAGCTCAGGGCCCATGGTGCTGGCGATGACGTACTCGGGGATGAGGAAAGCCAGCCCGGCAGCCAGGCACATGATGCCCATGCCCTTGAGCCCCTTCAGCCCCTCACCGGAAACAATAGTCATAAGGAAGGGGCAAAGGAGAGTGAGGGGTGCCAGCTGCAGGGAAGTGTAGCCAGCCAGAGTAGTGGCATCAATGCCCGTGACGCTGCCCAGAGTCACCAGAGGAATGCCGATGGAGCCATAAGCCGTAGGCACAGAATTGGCGATGAGGCAGACGCCCACAGCCATGACGGGAGGAATGCCGATGCCTGCCAGCATGCCCGCGGGGATGGCGATGGCCGTGCCGAAGCCTGCCATGCCTTCCAGGAAGCCGCCGAAGCCCCAGCCAATCAGGAGAATCAGGGCACGGCGGTCAGAGCTCACGGAGGACAGCATGGACTTGATGACCTCCATGCCCTTGGTGTGCACCACCAGGTTATAGGTAAAGATAGCTGCGATGATAACCAAGAGGATCGGCCAGCAGGCCAGAGCCACGCCGTCCAGGGCGGCCTCTGCCGCCAGCGTACCATCCAGACCAAACATGGTCATGGCTGCCGCAATCGCGATGACGAGAGCTGCCGAGCAAGCCTTATGCGCCGGCATATGCAGTACAGACAGGGCGATAACCAGCCAGAGAATCGGTGAGAGTGCTATGAGGAACAAAGCAATACATCCTTTCTGCTGATATGAAAATTGATGAATAATACATTCGATTATATAAGTAGGTACTAAGACTGTCAATGCAAAATGAATAAGGTTCTATCTTAAAAAAAGTAAGACAATTACGCAAGTAAAGAATGCAGGGAAGATATTATGTTATACTATAGATAGGAATTAGCCGACTGAAGGCGAATAATTAAAAACAAGGGAGAAATCGAATTGATAGCACTTGAAAAACTGACCACGGAACAGAGAAACCCTGCCACTGAGCACATTGATGAACTGCCCACCCTGGACATGGTGGCCCTAATGAATGACGAAGACAAGAAAGTTGCCGCAGCGGTGGAAGAGATCCTGCCCCAAATCGCCCGCGCCATTGACCTGATTGCAGAGAAGCTGCAGAATGGAGGCCGCCTCTTCTATCTGGGAGCAGGTACCTCTGGCCGCCTGGGCATCCTCGATGCAGTGGAATGCCCGCCCACCTACGGCACGGACTACGAACTGGTGCAGGGCCTGATCGCAGGCGGCGCCACCGCCATCTTCCGGGCCAAAGAGGGCGCAGAGGATGACCCGACCCTGGGCCAGGCTGATCTTGAGGAAGCAGGCTTCACCGCCAGGGACGTGCTGGTGGGCATTGCCGCCTCGGGCCGCACCCCCTATGTGAAAGGGGGCCTTGCCTATGCCCGTGGACTGGGTGCCGCCACCATTGCCCTGGCCTGTGCGGAAAAAGCAGAGATTGGAGAGCTGGCTGACCTTGCCCTGCTGCCCGTCACGGGCCCGGAGGTAGTCACCGGCTCCACCCGCATGAAGGCTGGCACCGCCCAGAAGATGGTGCTGAACATGCTTTCCACCGGCACCATGATCAAACTGGGCAAAGTCTACGGCAATCTCATGGTAGACGTGAAAGCCACCAATGAAAAACTTTCCGAGCGTGCCCTGCGCATCGTCATGGCAGCGGCAGGCTGCAAGCGCAAGGAGGCAGAAGAAGCCCTGATGAAGGCAGGGGGACAGGCCAAGCTGGCCATCCTCATTGCCCTCACCGGCTGCTCCCCTGCCGAAGGGAGACTCCAGCTGGGGATGGCGCAGGGGCATCTGGCCACCGCGCTCAAGCGTTCTATATGAGCATAAGCCTCCACCGCTTGCGGATCTCCCCCCTTCTGCCAGCCTTCGGCTGCCACCTGCCCCGCAAGCGAGTCAGGCTACACTACAGAAAGGAGCATCAAACATGAAACTACGCGACCTCGCACGCAAGCCTCTGGTCTCCGGCGAGGCCCTTTCGGATACCATTCCCGATACGGCTCCTCTCCCACCTTTCAGGAGATTCCTGCTCAAGCTTTCTGATATCTTCCTGCCCCTGGTGCCCGCCCTCATTGCCTGCGGGCTTATCACCAGCGCGCTGAACATCGCCCGCTACAATTATCCCGTACTGGAAGAAAACAACATCTTCCAGCTCCTGGCCGTAGTGGGAAACACGGCTTTCTGGGGCATAAATATCTTTGTGGGGTTCAACTCAGCCAAAGAATTCGGCGGCACACCTGTCATCGGCGGCATTCTGGGAGCGCTTATCAGCCATCCGAATCTGGCCGCCATCACCTTGAACGGCTATCCCCTGACCCCGGGCAGAGGCGGGGTCGTGGCTGTGCTGCTGGTGGCAGCCCTGGGCGCTGTCGTCGAAAAAAATCTGAAGAAAATCATCCCCAACGCCCTGAACCTGCTGCTCACCCCCCTGCTCACCTATATAGCGGCAGCAGCCTTCGCCATTTTCTTCCTGCAGCCTTTGGCAGGCCTCATTGCTTTCACCATTGCCGACATAGCAGTCAGCATCATCCACCAGGGAAGCCTGCTCTCAGGCTTCCTGCTGTCAGGCACCTTCCTGCCCATGGTCATGCTGGGCATCCACCAGACTCTGGCGCCCATCCATTCGGAGCTTATCTCCCGCTACGGCGTCACCCTGCTGCTGCCCATCCTGGCCATGGCAGGAGCAGGACAGGTGGGGGCCAGCCTGGCAGTCTTTTTCAAGACCAAAAACAGGCATCTGAAGAAAGCCATCCTTTCCGCCCTGCCCGTGGGCATGCTGGGAATCGGCGAGCCCCTGATCTATGGCGTTACCCTGCCCCTGGGCCGCCCCTTCCTGGCAGCCTGCCTGGGAGGGGCCTTCGGAGGTGCCTGGCAGTCCCACTACTTGATAGGAGCCGCCGCCAGCGGCATCTCCGGCCTGCCTCTGGCCCTGGCCACCAATAAGCTGAAAATCTATCTCATAGGACTTCTCATCTCTTATGTGGCAGGCTTCATCGCCGCCTGGCTCATCGGCTTTGACGACCTGCCGCAGAAATCCGAGGAAACTTAGGAAGACCCAGGAAAGGGGCCAAGACATGGAAAACGGAATTTCAATCTATCCCGGACTGGACAATACCTTGGAAGAAAATCTGGCTTTGCTTCAAAAAGCTCAATCTCTCGGCCTGAAACGGCTTTTTACTTCCCTGCATATCCCCGAGACGGATGCCGAGGCGCTGAAAAGAGACCTGGGCACCATTCTCCACGCCGCCCATGACGCAGGCATGGAGATCATCTCGGATATCAGCCCCGAGACCATGCAGCTGCTCGGCATCAAGGAATTCAAGATCTCTGCCTTCCGCATGCTGGGCATCACCACCCTGCGGCTGGACTACGGCTTCGGGCTGGAGCAGATCGCCCATATGTCCCGTCATCCCCACGGAGTGCGGCTGCAGCTCAACGCCTCCACCATCACCGGGCATATCCTGTCTGCCCTGGTGGAATTGAAAACGGATTTTTCCGTCATAGATGCCCTGCACAACTTCTACCCCCGGGTGGGCACAGGCCTCTCGGAAGAAGCTCTGGTGCGGAAAAATGTCATGCTCCACAAGCTGGGCATAAAGGTGGGAGCCTTTGTCCCCAGCCAGCAGGGCAGGAAACGCAGTCCCCTGAAAGACGGCCTCCCCACCATGGAAGACCATCGCACGGAGCCCAGCGACCTCTCTGCCCGCCACCTGGTGGCCCTGGGCACAGACTATGTCCTGCTGTCCGATGCTCTGCCCACCGATGAGGAAATGGCCTCCCTAGGCAGCCTGTCAGGAGACAGGGTGACCCTCTCCGCCAAGCTGCTAAGCGAAGACAGGGATCTACCTGACTTCCTCTCCCAGACCTTCACCGCCAGGCTGGATGAGGCCCGCGATGCCATCCGCGCCCAGGAAAGCCGCACCCGCATGAAGGAAATGGGCCTTGCCATAGCCCCGGAAAACACCATAGAGCGCCCCGCAGGCGCCGTAACCCTTGACAATGCAGGCTACGGCAGATACATGGGAGAGCTGCAGATCATCAAGGAAGCCCAGTCTGCCGACCCCCGCACTAATGTGGTGGCCATGATAGATGAGGAAGAACTGGGGCTTTTGCAGTACATCACTCCGGGCAGAAAATTTTCATTTCGCTTCCATGGCTAAAGATGATATACTGTTAAGAAAAGCCTCCCCCTCAAGGGGAAGGCAAAATTTACTCCCAGGAGGAAATAATGCCCGAGACAGATAACGATATAGATAAATGCGACCTCTGCGAGATTCACTGCACCCACCCGGACAAGGTGCGCATGGCCTGCCTGCACAAGGTAGACAACGAGACCGCCCTGGAGCTGGCAGAGGTTTTCAAGGTGCTGGGAGATCAGACCCGCATCAAGATCCTGTCGCTCCTGGCCGCCGAGGAGGAACTCTGCGTCTGCGACATAGCCGAGGCCTTGGAAATGGGCCAGTCTGCCATCTCACATCAGCTGCGGGTGCTGCGCACAGCCCGGCTGGTGAAGTTCCGCAAAGAGGGCAAGGAAGCCCTCTATTCCCTGGATGACCATCACGTGCTGACCCTTATGGGCCAGGGATTGGAGCATGTCCAAGAGAAGTAACAAAAGCCTTCCCCTTGAGGAGAAGGTACCCCATCAGGGGCGGATGAGGTGCCCCAGCCCAGAAAGGACGATACCTATGCACTTTCGTACCCTTCGTAACCTTCCTACTCTCCGTATGCTCTATGCCCTGCACAAAATCCATAAATTCCGCCAGCGGCACAAAAAACGAGGCCAGCACCCTCATCTGAAAGCCCTCCTGGCCCCTCTGGCGGCAGGCATCATCCTCACCGCCTCCCAGCTGCCTGCTTACGCCTCCCCCACGCTCCAGCAAGGCAGCCACGGACACGAAGTCATGGTGCTGCAGCAAAGGCTGAACAGCATAGGCTATAAGATCAAGAATCTGGACGGAGTCTACGGAGCCGAGACAGAACGAGCCGTCGCCGAATTCCAGCGGGATCAGAAAATCCGCATCACCGGCATAGTGAATAATGCCACCTGGCGGGCCTTGAAAAAAGCCAAGCCCCGCACCTGGGGAGTGGATGTGCCAAAGCCGGAAGCCACTGACGGTGCCGTCAGGCCCAAAGGCTCCATGGCTCCCAACGGCAAGACGATCCTGCCCAAGAGCGAGGTCAGCCCGCTGATAGCCACGGCAAAATCCTACATCGGCGTGCCCTACCAGTTCGGCGGCACTACCCCCAAGGCTTTTGACTGCTCCGGCTATCTTCAGTTCATCTTCAGAAAGCACGGCATAAATATCCCCCGCACCGCCGATGAGCAGTACAAGCTGGGCCTGCGCACCAAGAGTTCCAAGGAACTGGTGCCCGGCGACCTGGTATTCTTCGAGACCTACGATAAGGGAGCCTCCCACTGCGGCCTGTACCTGGGCAGCGGCGAGTTCATCCACACCAGTTCCAGCAAGGGCGTGCGCATAGACAAGCTCTCAGACAGCTATTGGGCACCGAGATTCCTTGGTGGCAAGCATATCGTGAAATAAAAAAAGATGCCTTTTCAGGCATCTTTTTTTATTACCAGATTTTCCCTGCCATGAACCACAGACGGCCCTTGGCTTTTTCATCCTCAGTCAGCATCTTGCTGCCGCCGATGCGGCGGGCGTAGTCAAGGCGGGCGAACCAGTCGCCTGGAGCCGTATAGCTAACGCCCACGCCCCAGCCCTGCAGGTGGATGGAACTGTCTGAAGCCCCATCCCTATTATAGTACAGGCCCCCGTCATGGAAGTAGTTCACAAAGCCTGTATCGTAATAAGTGCTGAAGACCAGGCCCTTCACAGGAGTATAGAAGCGCAGCTCTGCCGTAGCCAGGATTCCCTCATCCCCGGAGCCTGTGCCCTGGGGATAAGCACGGATGGCATTGGCACCGCCCAGATAGATTTCCTCGGAGCCGTCCAGATTCTTGGTGGACACCTGGCCGGAGGCTTTCACCATGAGATCCGCCATATTGCCCAGCCGCTTCACTGCCGTAAAATTGGCTTCCAGCTTGCTGTAGTTGCCCTTGGTGCCAGCCAGCTCTACCTGCTGCTCGCCGTAGGGAGAATCCGCCCCCAGCCAGCCGGTGCGGGCAGTCAGTCCATAGCCGAAATACATATCCTCCACCCGAAGGAAGCCGTCCACCCCCACATGGATATTGCTGGAATGCTTCTTGGTGTCGAAATGGAAGGCCTCTATCTCATCATGGAGCTTGCGGTAATCGAAGCCGTAGTTCACATTGAGCTGCCTGTCATGCAAGTGATAGATGGGCCGATGCCCGAAAAGGCTGATGGTATCTGCCGTACCCTTGGCCCCGATAGCTCCCAGAGCCCCTCCCACCTGGTAGTCCATGCGGCTGTAGCCCAGCCCCAGGGTGGTGCCGCCATGGCCCACGAGAGCCTCGTAGTTGGCATAGTAATTGTGCAGGTGATGATTGGAAATCATGGCACCCACATTGATGCGGGCACCGGTGCCCCCCACATCATACATGCTGTGCTGAAGGCCGTAGCGATAGCGCCCCGTGTTCTTGCTGCCATAGTTCTCCACATAAAGGATTGTATTGGAGCCCTTGCCCTTCTCGATGCGCACCGTCAGATCGCTGGTGCCAAAATCCTTGCCCGGGGACAGCACACCCACAGCCTTGTTGCCGCTGGCATCAGACAGGGAGAAAAGGGTGGTCTCCAGTTCCTCCGTGCGGATGATCTTGCCCTTCTCCCTGGTCAAGCCGTGGAGGAAACTCTGGACGACTTCCTCCTTCAGCTTGCTCTGGTTATCAAGCTTCACTTCTCCGTAGCGCCCGGGAATGACCCGAAGGATCACCACGCCGTCAGTGCTGGTCTGGGCAGGCAAGTAGGCCGCTGCCGCAGGATACCCATGCTGACGGCAATAGCCCGTGATCTTCCTGATGGTCTCATTGAGGTCATTGAGTGTCTTGTCCTCCCCCATGCCGTCCTGCAGGATTTTCACCAAAGGCTCCTTGTCTATATGCAAGTCTGGCGCCTCCAGGCGGAAATTCTCCACCTTGAAATGCACCGCCTCAGCCTGGTCATCCCCTTTGGGGGTATCATCATGCAACTCAGCCTCGGGACGCGGTGCATGCGTCTCTATGTCCTGTCCCGGCTGTGACAAGGAAGGTGCCGCAAAGCCCGTGCCCTGCAAGGCTCCAAAAATCAGGCAGGCTCCCACCGCCTGTGCCAGTCTTTTTTCAAAAAGCTGTTTCATCCCCATAACTCCTCATATGCTCCGCCAAGCGCCAATTTTCATTGCTTTCCTTCCTATTCTATCACAGCACCTCCCACAAGTCCATCAAAACGCCCCGTCCTGCAAAGAACGGGGCGCTTACTATCATGCTACATCGCCATAGGTGATGGTGGCCGAAGCCTCATGTTCGTTTTTTTCCTCCAAAGTCTTCTTTTTCTTATCCTTGTCTTTTTCATCCTCCTCATTCACTATCTGCCCATCGGAAAGGATGCTCCCCTCGGCCATGGCAAGCTCGGCCTGCCCCTGCCAGAGATTTTCCTCGTTTTCCAGTCCGATTTCGCCGTCCTTGTTTTCGATGGCGATTTCGCCCTCCGAGAACAGATCCGTCTGGCCGGATGCCTCATTGTCCCCGTTGCCTACGCTCAGGAAACCCTCAGAGGTGCTGCCTACGCTCAGGCTGCTCTTCCTCTCCTGATTGGCAAGGGACATGGTGCCATCGCTTGCCACCTCGCCGCCCAAGAGGTTCACCACCTCGGCCAGCTCGATGGCGATAGTGCCGCTAGAACCGCCCTCGTCCCTATCCGCCACTATCCCGGTGCCGGTATTGCCATACTGGATGGCAGCCTTCGGCTCGTGATTGTGGGATTTGTTTTCGTCCTTGGAAACACTCTGATAAACCTTGTTGTCAGGCACCACAGGTTTATCGACATAGCCAGTATCCACCTCTTCAAAGGGAAGGACAGCGGGCTTCTCAGGCTCAGGAATCACTGGCACAGGCTTGGGAGCTGCCTTTACCACGAAGCTGCCCACCACCTGCTCGGCCAAAGTGTAGTTCCTGTCAAAGTTGAAGCCCGTTTCACGTGACCAGCCGTGGCCATCAGCTGTGTCCTTGCGGTACCAGCCATAAACAGGATTCGTGCCCACGCTCTTGTTGGTGACATTAGTCTCAGGCCCCCAACGGAAGCTGTCAGGATTGTTGTAATACTCACTGAGCGGAATGGTAATGGGGTTATTGTCCTCATCCAACTTGGGAGTTACACCATCCTCCTCATATATCGGAATTGCATCGACTGCCAGGAAGCCATCAAAGTCACCGCTGAAGCTAGGCATAGCCTCCCCTTCGGTAATGGTTGCGCTGGAAGAGATAGCCTTCACCTTGGCACGGTTGATGATGCCGGTGCCCTCATAGGGATTGGTGTCGTCAACAACATCAACCAGCTCGTAGTTGTTGTTAGCAATGGCAACACTGTCATATTTCACCGTATGAACATATAGATTGGGGTCACTGGTAGCATTGAATGCTGCATCCTGTGCCCTGGTTTCTGCCAGGTCTTCATCTGTTATGCTATCGTCCTGATTCTTTGCCTCAGCCTTAACCCCATCAGCTGCCCCTTCATAGGTGCCAGTGGCAGTAACTTTAAGCAGCTTGTTGATGCTCTTGGGATCGCTCATATCGACCCCCTCATTACTGAATACATCTGCCAAAGGCACCTCAAGGTTAGTTTCCTCATCTCCTAGTCCCACATTCAAGGTATTGCTGGAAGATGAATCCGCATAATCATAGGAGAAATCAGTATAACCGTTATATGTCTTAGTACCTTCCATGGAATTAATCTTGAGTTTTCTAGGGCTGATCTTGCCCTGATAGTCCTTCAACTCACCCGTGCGAGTAACAGAACCATCATTATTTTTCTTGTAGCCCGTAGCGACAAAAGTATCCTCAGCCTGCCCTGCCACAGGAGCCTGGGTTCCTCCATGGTCATCGAATTGTCCTATCAAATCGTAGTTGCCATTGTCCCAGGAGAGATTGTAAGTAGTGACCTTATCACCCACCACTTCGTCATTTTCCTTGTGAGCATTTACATCATCATAAGTGGGCCTGCTGGTAATAGTCACATTGACAATATCAGGATTATTGGCATCAGCCTCATTGCTGGCCACAATGGTCAGTTTCATCCTGTTATTGATGTCGCTGTTGACACTGCTATACTCTGTTGCAATACTCTTCACATCAGCTGCCGCCTTGAGATTATCAGCTGCTGCATAAGTATCAGCTACTTTATCCGTGGCATCATATACTTTCTCAGCACTATTATTTACGTTGACAGTGATAGCCTTAGGCTTAATCTTGCCGCCACTACTTTCTACGATATACATACCATCATTGGTAGCACTCGCATCATTATTGTAAGCAATATCCCCCCCATCGGCATTTTCCTTAGTCATCAGGAAGTAGTTATCCTTAGCATCACCTGCAAGAGCAAAGCCAGTGAACTTCACTGCCTTGTTCAGCACATTGCCACTACTGTCGCGCTCCACATTGGAATCCGACTCATAGCCACCATTGCCATCCGACTTCACGTACTGTGCAGTTATACCGCCTGCCAGAGACACATCATCCGGAACATTGTTCAAAGTAATGATGCCGGAAGTCGCCGTATTGTCAGCTATCAGATTGAATTTTCCATTCCTAGTTGCAGCATCTGCCGTAGCTGTACCATCGTATGTCTTCTCAATGGTATCTCCGCCAGTGTCCTGCACGTAGACAATGCGCTGGCGAATATCGCCCTTACCCACATACTCCGTATTGGTTCCGTCCGTCCAGCCGCCGTTCTTGTCATCAAAAACGTAATTGCTCTGATATGCCGTATCATCCTGATCCTCTGCCCACTTCATAGTAAAGGCAATGTCCTTTAATCGTTTATGGGTAGAATCAACCTCTTCAGGTGCCATACTGAAATTAGCATCCGGCAGATACTTTGAATCTGTATCTGACCACACTGCATAATTGCCATCAACAGTTAAATACTGGCCTAAATCAGCCCCCTCTTGCAGACCCAAATTTTTCCGCAGGATTTTTAAGTCATCTTCATCATATACGAATTGATCTTTGCCAACCTTTTCTGCCGTAGTTTCGCCGTTATAAACCTTGTCCTGATACGCTCCTTCAACAACTTTGCCAGAAATAACTCTGGGGGTAATGTTGTTTGTGGTGTTCGTTGAAGCAAAGTACCCTACATAATTATCAGAACCTAAACTACCTAATTCAAAATCCCGCTGAGTTTCCATGGAAAGGCCATTGATTTTGTATACCGCTTTAAAACCGGTATCGTTAACATCTTCGTAAGTATTGGTAGGATCATACCCATCAACTCTTTGTGCATTACTACCAACAATATCAGTAGGTGTACCTGTAGGATCTGCAAAGACCGCCTCCAGTAAATTATAATCGACTGATACGGTTCCATCCATACCTTGAGCTGTGCCTTCCAGCTTAAAATATTCCCTGGCTTTATCATCGTCTATGGAATCACCTACATAATAGCTAGCATTGTACTCCCTTTCTATGTCATAGAAAGTAGGCGTAATCGTATCAATTGCACGTTTGGTAATTTTGCCATTCTGCAAATCAGAACCATAGACTGCCATTCCTGCTTCAGCGTCGAAATAGGTAGCAGCTTCTCCAACATGAGTTTTATTGGGAGCATTGTTATTTTCGTTGTCAGCCTTCACCACCGCTTCAGAAATAACGTAGTTAGAAGCAATCGCTCCATTATCAGCATCGGCATTCGCCAAAGCCTGCTTCAGATTGGAATACTGCACAGCCCTATAATCACTAATCGGATTATTATTGACTGGATCAACCTCTCCTACATGCTTGTCTATCTTGTAGTGGGCAACAGGATTTCCGTTATCATCATTATAGACATAATCATAAACAGGATTTCCATCTTTGTCATGGTAGAGGAAGTTGCCATCATCATCTGTCGCCTTAACTACATATGTACCAACGACATCCGCAGCCTTCAGTGTAAGTTTTTGAGTGCCTACAAAGCCCGTCAGTTCATAATCTGGCGCATTAGCAGCGCCCGTAACATTCACTTTTGCATTGTCGTCATATACCTTCTCAGCATAACCGGCCTTAAAAACCAAATCCTTGGGTGTAATGGTCCCAGCCCCCCTCACTACCGAATTGGCAGCAGTGGTTTCAGTGCCATTGGCATCCACTATCACACCCTCAGCATTCTTTACATAAAGCTTGTAATTTCCTGCTGCATTGCCAAGATCAACCGTATAGTTAACCGTATTGCCCAAAGTTGCATCTTTATCTGCTACATTCTCACTGTTGTATTTAGCACTAACGGTATAACCATCATTACCCATCAAACCAGAAACATTTACATAATCATGCAAATCAGTTGCAGATATTGCTGTCCCTGTTGAAGTCTGGCTGCTCCCTTGGGTAACATTTTTCGTTCCATCATAAACTTTGGTTGGTGCCGTATACTGGTCGGTTAAGGATGCATAGATAGTCTTGGCCGTAATACTTGCTTGTCCATTATCCTTCGAAGTATACCTGGTCAGGATATTTGTACCTGGATCAAATGAACTTACATCCTCAAAATCAAGATTCTTAGTCCAATCATCACCTATCTTGAACTTAAAGACGGCACTCTTGCTCCCAGGCTCATCAGTCTGCTCACCCGCATTGGAGCTTGCACTAAATGTAGCATTAGTAACTCCAGAACCATAGGTAGCAGAATCAATGCTATAGCCGCCACTATACCCTTCTGCATCTGGATCAGCAATATATTCCACAGCTGTACCATCAATAGTAATGCTGTCAACAAAAGAATTTGCTGTGACAGTCACAGAATCCAATGGATTGCCGTCATCATCTTTCAAGACATAGCCATCACTGCTGTAATGGGTATAACCCACACCATCCTCTGCATCATATTCCTTCGTCACATGCTTAAAGTTGGTGACAATGTCTGCATCCGTCAAATGCTTTTTGCCAATAGTGCCTGCACCGTAACCCGTTCCGTTCTCAATAGCAACCTTTTCGTTCGTACCAATCTTGTAGTACAAGTTATAGTTGCCAATTGCTCCGCCCAATACATCTTCATCTACGCCATTGTACTGGATAACCTTGGTCCCGGCATTCTTATCCGGGGTAAAACTGGAATTATCCAGCAAACCATAGGCATAATCTTTATCCAGTTTAGTTACATCCAAAGCTGCCTGGGTGCCATCTCCCCCATCTGCTACAGCTCCAATGACAGCAGCACCATTAGTTCCTGCATCCAGCGTAATTCCGATATTACCGACATTTGCTTCAGTCAAAGCTGGACTGTTGTCAAAGGTCTTAGTCAAGGGATTAAAAGTAAGCGTCAAATCCCTCTTGTTGATTGTGCCGCTAATATCTGTAAGAGGAGCAACTACATCATTTCCATTTTCATCAACAATTTTATAATTAGTTTCATCATCCGTTTTAATCTTAGGCGTATACGTAACTTTCTTAGCAGTGTTTGCATCAACATTGACATTAGCATTATCATACTCGGCTGTACTAATATTTTTTGTCCCATCCAAGGCAAAAATACTGTTGTTCTCGGTGCCGTCACTTAAAGTTACCACACGGGCACCATCTACATCGCCAGCATCATCCTTATACACATTCCGATTGCCATCTGTGTAGGCAGTCATTGCATCATATGTCTTGGTCAGATTCTTGACAGCAGTAGCCGTAACATTACGAACAAGCAGCTTGCCTTCAACAGTATCCTTAAAAGTATATACTCCCTCCGCATCAGTACCAACATGTGACAAGTTTGTGCTCTCTTCAAACTCATAGTTATCAGAAGCAGTTAACTTGTACGAGAATGTCACCTCATGGTCATCTGTACCGCCACGATTCTTGTCCTTGTATTCAGCAGTAGTAGCATCTAAATCAACTGAAGGCAGGTTGCTCCCTGCCACCGTTGCCACTACACCAGACACCCCCAATCCCGTCACAAAGTTCTTGGCATTATCCAACTCTTTCTTAGCATCATATGTTTTGCTAATACCAGTATCAACATAACCAGGAGTGAGGTTATTTTCCGTGAGCGTCAACTTGGTAATTACGCCGTTACCACTGCCGGTGGAACCCATTTTATAGTTGTTAATCTTTGAACTATTGTCCACTGATGCCAGTTTCAAGCCACTGTAATCTACCCTATATGCTCGGCTTTCATCATATGCACCAGTATCAGTGTCAATAATTTTGCTTGCATTGGCATCATTGTATACCGCCGAAAAATCAGCACTGGAGGTATCAACTTTGACCTTGCCTTTATCAGCATCCAGCAATCCGGGCAATGTAATATTTATCTGCTCTTTGGCAGT
The DNA here is from genome assembly GCA_902780915.1 of Pseudoselenomonas ruminantium. Classification (GTDB taxonomy): domain Bacteria; phylum Bacillota; class Negativicutes; order Selenomonadales; family Selenomonadaceae; genus Selenomonas_B; species Selenomonas_B ruminantium_B. The sequence goes on from CACZHK010000013.1 coordinate 34,223, forward strand.
AGTGCCATTAGTCTCCTGAGGTGTCAACGTACCTTTGCTGCCATCTGAAAAGGTAACATTCACCTGTGGCAGTACATAGACAGTACCATCATACTGCTTGGTGATGGTAGCAAATTCTGGAGTAAGCTCCAGCTGATCAATGGTGCCCGTAGCATTCAGACTTACGGTTTCTGTACCATCAGCAACCATTGTCTTAGCCGCAGAATCAGTCATGTCTGCCGTCTTGACCTTATAATTTTTGGCATTACCCCCGTACAAGCCCACACTATAAATGATGCCCTTGGCTGCAGGATTGCCATCAGCATCCAAATACACATCCTGTGCATCAACCTTCAGATTATTGGCAGTCTGACTTGCAGGGACTTCCTGATACTCACCACTTATTTTCCATCCAACCCCATCATTCCTAGTGCTGGAATCTGCCACAAGTTTGGTAGCGCCATCAGCGTAAGTAACATAACCAGAATCATGAGCACCTTCAGCCGCTGTGCCCTTAAAATTCAAATAGCCCTTATTATCAATATCAACCACAACTTTATCGGCATTATAAACCATGTCGATTTCATCACTCTTACGCATACCGACAGTGATTATACGATGTGTGATACTTCCTGTACGAGTTATATCTTTTGATGTAGTTTCTGACACGTCGCTATTATCTAGCGTGTAGTTATCCCAAATATTAGTCCCAGCCTTTGCTCCCACCGAATACGTTATCGCATCAGCATCAACAGTATTGCCTGTAAATTTAGCATCTTTAAGCATTAATGCATTCTTCAAAGCAGTTACATCTGTATCAATAACGCCATCTTCATGATCAGGATCATGCTCCAAAGCCGCTGCTTCTGTTATTGTATTTGCAGTGTCAAAATAAACATTTTTGGCAAATTTGGCAGTACTATCATCTTTTTCATCATACAAATACGTGGTGGAATAATCGTAGACCTTAGTACCATGAACCTGATGTTTCTGATTGTTCACATCGAGGTATGTTCCCTCTACAAGCTCACCGTCCTTGTTGGAGAAACTAATGCTATTCAGTGTAATATTACGCTTGGTAATAGCACCGTCACCTTTCAGCCAATAAACCTTGGCCCCTGCAACAGTCGAATCTGTATCATCTACCAAGGACATAGCTGTCCCGCTAAGATCTTGTACCTGGTAGTTCTTGGCAGAATCTCCATTTAGGACAAACTTATAGTTAGCCTTATAATTGTCTCCTGCATTGATAATCGCAACACCATTCTTAGAGTAGTATGGTGTATCCACTAACAGCGTAACACTATCAACACTTTCTCCCACCAAGCCAGTACCATCTTCAACATCCTGATACACATTATCCTTGGCGGTTATGGTATTTCCCACATTGGGAGTCCATCCGTCATCAGATGTACCCACATAAACTACCTGACTGCTTTTATCATATACCTTGTTTATATTTTCATCTTTATGAAGACCTATCTTCACCGGACGCAAAGTGATGTCACCAGTGACGCTTACTTTTTCTACATCATCCTTAGTGAGAGAATAATTGCCAATATCCGCTCCTTTTAAAGAAGCCTTGCCGGTCACTGTCTTCACAGTTATAGTAGCATTATTAGGATGGGTGCGATTATCGCCCTCCACCTCTTGAACTGTTGCATCTGAAGTATTGTAAATCGTATTGGCAGTATCAATAAACTCTGGATTGAGCGCAACATCATCTATATGGTAGGGATCTGCATTTGCAGCTGCACCAGCCGCATACACCTCTACAATGCCATAGCCTGGATCTTCGACCAACGGAGCAGCACTGTTGTCATTAGGGTCAATCTTATAATCCAGCAGATTTATTGTCTTGCCGAACTGATTTGCCAGTGCCGTACTGGCAGTTGTGGTACCATCATAGACCTTATCAACATTCTTGATGCCAGCAGGGTTTGCCAAAGGACGAGCTGCGACCGTCAGAGCTTCCGTAGCAAGGTCATAGCCATCCTGGTCAACAGAGTAGAAAAAGATATTTGTTTCGTCTACATTTTTTATCAAGGAAGTAGTGTTGCTATATACCTTGCCGCTATCCAATCCCCTGCTGCTGTCCATCTCGACATCAGCACCGCCGATGTAGTAGCCATTGTAGGTAATCTTACCATCAGCACTGGAGCCTTTCAATCTCATGGTAGCATAGCCATCAGCAGAATACGTAGTAACGTTCCCAACTGTATTAGGAGTGGCATTCGCATACAAAGCCAGATTATACCCTACAGGTACGGTGCCCTTGCCGTTGGCTTTTAGGAAACTGCGCAGGAGAGGGAGGCTGTGGCCTTCATAGATGCGCCATATACCATCATCGTCCTTGCTTTTTCCAGAGGGGAAGAAAGCATAGCTTTTGGCAGAGGTAGCACTGCCTGTTGAGCCAGATTCTATTTTAAGGGAATCAAGTTTACCCAAGGTCATGACCATAGTAAGTGCCTGCGTATCATAACCATATGTAGGCTCATACTGTGAAATAACATAACCTTTGGTAACTGGCACACCCGCTGGTACTAATCCCTTACTATTAGATAGTTCTTGCGTGCTAATTTTTACAGCTTCATAAGCTCCAGAATTATATACATTCTCAATTGTACTACTTCCATCTACTTGATCGGCTATACCGTAATGTTCAACAAAATCCACATCATAAAAACCTTCATGAATTACGGGTTGCCCCTGTTCATTTAACACCTTCTTATAATCATAAACACTAGTAATTAGCCCACTATTATACGAATTTTTTATAGTAGATTTATTAGACAACTCTCCTACAATTCCTGCACCATTCATAACGGTACCATCATTGTAAACACTTTGAATATAAGACCCATTAGTAGCCTGTCCTATCAAGCCACCTACAGCTTTAGCTATAGGTGGAGAAACATAATTCTTTGCTGTACCATCACCCACACTAACATCATTAGCAGGAAATGAATTATCACTAGTTGCAGCTCTAACCAAAGAAGGATTTACTTTATTTGAATAAGTATTTTTTACATAAACATTTTCTACTTTAGTGTTATCCACAGCCCCAGATAGCGCACCACCATATACTTTGGCAGTAACTTGTGGGTTTATTATGCCCAAATTCATAATCCGATTTGAAGCAAGCCTGCTTCCTAACACAGTTTTACCTTGCTCATTTACAGTCTTCTCATATCCCCCTTGTACATAACCGAACAAACCCGCATAATCATCATTTATCACTAAGCCGCTAATAGTGTGATAATTACCATCAAAATTGCCTGTAAATGCATCTTTATATGGATCATCTCCCTCCTCATTATAAGTGCCTATAGGCGTAAAATCCCCCACATTTTCAATATTATTAGTGAGCATATAGTTTATAGACTTATTGGTATTCATTCCCTGTAACTGATTTTTATTTTCCACCCATGCAAAGTCATAGGGATTCACGCCATCGTACTTACCATTAGCATCGTGATATTTTTGACCACCATTATTATTTATGTTATATCCAAGCTCAGTAGCAGGCGTACCTACAGTTGATTCAAGAGAACTATAATCTTGACTATTGGTAGCTATTGCCTGATATCCTACATGAACATAATCCTTGCCATTAAGTGTAACCTTGCTATTTCCAGAATCATTGGTATCAACATTTATATCAGCGGTATTAAGGAAAGTGATACTAGTTCCTTCTGCATACACAGAATTAGCCGTTATCTTCCCCATATTCACCACTTCGGACTGAACCTTTGATGGATCTAAAACAGACTCGCCCTTCCATACCGTCTCACCATCAATTATGTTCGCCAAATCGCCCGTCAAATCTCTTGTAGAAACATAGAGATTTCCTACATCAATTTGAGCCTGTTCCCCCATAATAACGCCATTGGGATTCACCAAATAAACATCTTTTCCTCCACTCATTGCGCCATTGATATAAGAAGTGCCATTGCCAGTAACGACATTAAGATAATTGTTTGTCTTCGCACCGTTATCAAAAGTTACACTTTCGTTATCTGCAATAGAAAAGTCTCTCCAATTTATCACATTATTCAAGTTTTTTGATGTGATAGTGGTATTAGTCCCTGGAGTAACATCAGCTCCACCACTAACCACCTTTTCCAGCACCGGTGCTCCCTGCGCCACAGGCACTAAACTGAACATGCCGGCAACCAAAGTCAGGCTGACCTGCAGTGCCAGCTTATCTTTTTTCGTCAGCGCATTCATAAAAAACACTCCATTTCCCCTAATATACGTGTAAGTTCCGATATATCAAAAAATGGCGAAAGAGAGGCACACAAAGCGCCTCTCCATATTCCCCATACAAATCTTTTTACTGCAAAAGACTCAGCACCGAACTGCTGTTCTGATTAGACTGAGCAAGCATTGCTTGTGCAGCCTGAGCAAGAATACTGTCTCTTGCGTAAGCTGTCTGCGTCTTTGCCATATCCGCATCACGGATAACCGATTCAGCTGCCTGCGTATTCTCACTACTCATCACCAAGTTGGCCGAAGTGTATTCCAAGCGACTTGTTTCGGCACCAATCATGGTCTGCTGGTTCAGTGCTTTCTGAAGAGCATTATCAATCACGTTGATAGCAACATTAGCAGTTGCCTGTGAGCTGACATTTAATTTTTTACTTACGATTATGTTCGTATTTGCAGGCACTTTGGTGCTATCCTCGTATTTATTAGCATCCGCACTGTTATCCGATGCAGATTCCAACCCTAATGCAGAAGCACGCATATCCATAAATCCTGCCTTGATGGATTGATTAGCCTTTGTGCCAATCTGGAATACCAAGGCATTGTCTTCAGACTGATTCTGCGCTTGTATGGTTTCAGTAAAGCTGTCCAGAGCAGCATTAACTGATTTACGAGGATTCCCGTCTGAATCAAACACCGCTATGGTAAGTCCAGCAATCTGGCCTGCCAGGCCTGGTTCTTTGGCCTTCAATGTAATACCATTCTCACCACTAGTTGTATAAACAGGCTCATTAGCTTCATCAGTACCTATGTAATTGAAGCCCTTGATAGTTCCATCTGGATTCTTCTCATTACCATCTACTATATCAATATCCACATCAGCAGCTGTCCTGCTTATTATCGTGCCTAAATTGTGATCCAAAGTTGTTGGAACATAAATCGGAGCAGGAAAAGCTGGCACTTTTTTTTGCCCTTCATATGTAAGCGGGCTAATTGATACAGTCTTTGTTTCACCATTCTTCACCCACGATACTACAATAGTATCCGTCTTCTGTATCCCCAAGGAATTATTAGAACGATCTTTCAAATCAACCAATGTCGTTTCAAAAGTCGTATCAGTAGCAAGTTTTTCGTTAGTTAAATGCGTGTACGTTCCACCTTCTACCACAGCACTATTCCTGCTACCATCCAGCATCATAATACCATTGTAGCTGACCTGTGCATTATCATTTATCTGGTCAATGGACTGGTCAATGACCTTCTGAATCGCAGCCCTATCCACATCAGAGTTGGAATCATTGGCAGCATCAATGGCCTTTTCCTTCATCGTGCGAAGAATATTGATAGTGCTCTCAATAGCCCCAGAGGCCGTATTCAGAATACTAATGCCGTTCTGCGCATTCATGTCATCCTGATCCAGCGACTTCACCTGCACCCTCATACGTTCCGAAATGGCATACTCCGATGCCCCATCTCCTGCCCCGTTGATTTTCTCCCCCGATGCCGCCTTCTGCAAACTCTTGTTCTGAGCCTTAGTATTCTCGGTAAGGTTCTTCAGGGCATTCACACTATCCATGTTATTCTTGATTACATATGCCATGAGGGCCGCCTCCTCCAATTAGTAATATCATCTTAATCTTTACAGTGGAAATATTTTTGCAACAAATTTATAATATCTGTCTTCTCCCTCTTCTGTTGTATACGGTATATGTGCCAAACTCATAAAGAGTCCCGCCTTGGCAAAATACTGACCATCAACTTCAAAATACTCTTGATCAGTTAAGCTGATACGGCTATATTTTACGCCACCATATATGAAGTCTGCCTTGGCTTTCATTTTTCCAAAAGAATCAACTTGCTTTATGTACATATCATGAACAACAACAAATTTCAATGAATATCCTATATTCATAATCTCATTTGAATTCAAGAAACGTTCACTATTACCAAATATATACGCATCATCTCTGTAACCTGTCTCAATATGATGACCTATCTGCTTATTCCTTTTCTGATATGCCTCTATCAAGAGCTCCTGATTGCTTTTTTCCTTTTCACCATTAAAATTTAGTGACAATTGTCCTCTATCAGGAAAAAAACGATCCAATAAACGCTCATTCAACTCTTGTTGTGACTGTAGCTTGCCATTTTGTAAAATATGATTGACTTTTATATTATCCAGCTCAAATCCTCTTCCAACCATAATCGCCCTATGACAATCAAATGGATCCTTTTCTGTACACATCAAAGCAATGTTATGCCCCTGATCAAGTCCTCTCTCTACACTTTTCATTCTTATATTAAATGCTTCAGTGGCTCTTACTTTTTCAAAATCCAAAATTCCATCGTCATCATACAAAGACCAGTCTTCCTGTCTGGCTCCAAAATATGTTCCCATATACACATATCTAATTCCATTATTTTTCAAAATTGCTCCAATAATATCTTTATTGTACTGGCTTGCATATTTGGAGTAAGGGGTGCTTCGTACATCAAACACGCAATCAATATCATGCAGATGCAACAAATGCAAGAAAAAATCTATTTCCACCGTTGAATGGCCTATAGTATACAAATTTCCCATACAACCACATCCCATTGCCTGCTCAACAGTGTCACCACATTTAGGGCACATCGCCCATCTTCATCCACATGAAAGCCATCTTCCATATACCCAATTTTACCACAGCACAGCTTCTCTACCAACGATTAACCAGCACACACGCAGAGATGCTATCCTTATAAGGCCATTGTTCCAGTTTTGCCGTAGGCAGAACTTCCTCTTGGCCTTTTCCCACAGGGACTAGCTTCGCGTCGCACGAGGCGGGAGATATTAACTCGCCGCCTGTTAGTAGTTTACCGCCCCCACTTATGGAAGTGGGGGACATCTTGTACTCGTTATAGCATTATTGCGCTGTTCCCAAAAGCACCCCAGTATAGCACTTCCTCCACTATATCCCGCATCAGCCATCCCCGGCCCCTCTATGCCACGGCCCCCAAAAGGCTGCCGCTATTCTCTGTATAGTATATCGTAGGAAGTGCCTTCTTTCTTAAGCAAAAAATAAGGGCGTTCAGAAAAATTTCATAAAAACTTTTCCAGTGCCCCCTCTAACGAGTTATGTCGTTATACCACAAGGCATTGTACGTCCTGACAGGACACACTCCTCATCTTCTCCGCAATCAGGCGATGCCGTACCTCTTATACAACTCTTCACGCAACACCTTGCTTTTCGTAGTTTGCCATCCTTAAGCAAATAAGCCATAAGACGAGACATACGGCTCTCTCCTTCTTCGCGCCCTTCCTCCTTCAGATTTTCCTCATGTATCTTAGCATTGTACTCATTCCAAACCATATCAACCACACTCCCCCTGTTCTCTGCAAAGTACTCTGCCATCAGCTCACACTTTATGCAATAATCCACCGCCTCTTCTATGGCCTTCCTCAGTTCCATCCCCGCATCAATATTGTCCCTTACCCTCTGC
>CACZHK010000014.1 GCA_902780915.1 Pseudoselenomonas ruminantium
GGATACGGATATCGAAGTCGTGGCCCTGCCCACCCGCTACCCTCAGGGGGCGGAGAAAATGCTCATCTACGCCCTCACGGGGCGGGAGGTGCCCATGGGGAGCCTGCCCATGGACGCAGGGGCCGTGGTGCAGAACGTGGGGACAGTAGCGGCCATTGCAGATGCAGTGGAGCAGGGGATTCCCCTTATCCAGCGCGTGACCACCGTGTCCGGGGACGCAGTGGCGGAGCCAAAGAACCTCAGGGTGCGGCTTGGCACCAGCTATAAAGCTTGCCTGGACTACGCCGGAGGCTTCAAGGAAACGCCGGACAAAATCCTGGCAGGCGGCCCCATGATGGGCATGGCCCAGCAGAGCCTGGAGGTGCCTGTGCTGAAGGGTTCCTCTGGCATCCTGGCCCTCACGCGCAAAATCACGGAACATGGCCCGGAGATGAACTGCATCCGCTGCGGGCGCTGCGTGAAGGCCTGCCCCATGGGGCTGGTGCCCAGCATGCTGAGCATCCTTTCCCAGCGGGGAGATTACAAGGCCTGCCGGGATGATTACGGCCTGATGAACTGCGTGGAGTGTGGCTGCTGCACCTATGTGTGCCCTGCCAAGCGCAATATCGTCCAGTACATCCGTCTGGCCAAGAATGAAATAAGGGCCGAGGCAGCCAGGGAAAAGGCCAAGGCTGAGGCCAAGAAGGAAAAGGAGGCGGCCAAATGAGCGAAGCAGAAGTAAAGACGAATATGGCTGCCGGACAGACGGCCAAGGCTCCTGCAGCACCACCAAAGCCTGCAGAAGCAAAGGAGGAAGTGAAGTTCACCATTTCTTCCTCGCCCCATATCCGGGACGGGGAGACCATTGCCCATATCATGTGGCAGGTCAACCTGGCTTTGCTGCCGGCGGCTCTCTTTGCAATTTACTGGTTTGGGATTCCCGCACTTATCAATATGGCAGTTGGCAGCTGGCCATGTCCATGTCTCCCTTGCTGCCTCCCTACATGGTGGCCATCGGCTCCATTCTGGCCATCGTGGTGGCCAAGCAGTCCATGGGGGGATTGGGCTTCAATATCTTCAACCCCGCCCACATCGGCAGGGCGGCTCTCATGGTGTCCTGGCCCGTGGCCATGACCACCTGGACGAAGATGCAGGATATGTCTGCCGGGGCAGTAGATGCCATGACGGGGGCGACTCCGCTGAATATCCTGAAATTGCAGGGCTATGATGCCCTGGTGGCCACCTTCGGCGGCCAGGGGGAAATGTACAAGAGCCTGCTTTTGGGCACCCGCAACGGCAGCCTGGGGGAGACCAGCACTATTCTCCTGCTTCTCGGCGGGCTTTATCTTATCTACAAAGGCTATATCAACTGGGTAGTGCCGCTGGGCATGATTGCCACCGTGGGGGTGCTCACCTGGCTTTTCGGCCCTGGGGGCTTTGGCACCGGCGACCCTCTGTTCCATGTGATGGCGGGGGGCCTCATGCTGGGAGCTTTCTTCATGGCTACGGATATGGTTACCATTCCCATGACCATCACGGGACAGATGATCTTCGCCGTGGGGGCGGGGGCCTTGACGGTGCTGATCCGCCTGGCCGGGGGCTATCCCGAGGGAGTCTGCTATTCCCTGCTGCTGATGAACGCGGTGACACCGCTCATTGACCGCTATGTGAAGCCCCGCATCTTCGGGGCACCGAAGGGGGGCGCAAACTGATGGCAGATGCAAATGAACATTCCATCGTGAAGATTGCCTCCAATCTGGCTATGGCCTGTTTCGTATCCGGCCTGGTCATCGGCGCTGTCTACTATGTGACCGCTCCCGTAGCGGCCCAGAAAGCTGAGGAGATGAAGCAGGAGTCCATGCGCTCACTGGTGGCAGAGGCGGATGATTTCAAGGAAATCCCCGGTGAGGAAGGCTGCTTTGCAGCGGAAAAGGATGGCCGGACAGTGGCCTACATCATCCCCTCCGAGTCCAAGGGCTACGGTGGCAAGATCAAGCTCCTGGTAGCTGTTGATACCGCGGGCAAGGTTCTGGATTTCAATATCCTGGAGCACAATGAAACGCCGGGCCTGGGGGATAACGCCCAGAAGCCCGCCTTCCGCAGTCAGTTTGCAGGCAAGGGGGCTGAGCTTCTGGAGGTCACCAAAGACCCCGCCAACAAGGAAAACATACAGGCCATGACGGGCGCCACCATTTCCTCCCGGGCTGTCACCAAGGGGGTACGTGAGGCGGCAGAAAAGGCCGTGACTTTGGCGAAGGGGGGCAGGTAAGATGGACAAGCTGAAAGAACTTTGGCCCATATACAGCAAGGGCCTCTTGGCAGAGAACCCTATTTTCATCCTGGCTCTGTCCCTGTGCCCTGCCCTGGCAGTGACTACGACAGTTATCAACGGCCTGACCATGGGCCTGACGGTGACCTTTGTCATCACTTCCAACAATGTGGTGGTGTCGCTGGTAAGGCACCTGGTAAATCCCAAGGTGCGCGTGCCTGTCTATATCACGTCCATTGCTACGATAGTCACGGTGGCCCAGCTGGTATTGCAGGCTTACTTCCCTGTGCTTTACAAGGCCATGGGCATCTATCTGGCTCTGGTGGTGGTGTTCGCCATCATCCTGGCCCGGGCAGAGGTCTTTGCCTCGAAAAATGGCGTGGTGCGCTCCTTCTTGGATGGCTTCGGCATGGGCTGCGGCTTCACGCTGGCTATGCTGGTTATCTCTGCCATCAGGGAGCTTATCGGCTCCGGCACTTTGCTGGGCTATCAGGTCATGGGTTCCGGCTATGAGCCCATGCTGATGATGATACTGCCGCCTGGTGCTTTCATTCTCATCGGCTACTTGGTGGCGGCCACCAAGACCTGGAACGCTCATCGTGAGAAAATCGAGGCCCAGGAGGCCCGGCGCAGGGAAGCCAGAAAGGAGGCTGAAGCCTGATGGCTGAGTATTTGACGCTCTTCATAGGGGCGGTGATCATCAACAACTTCGTGCTGACGAAGTTCCTGGGGCTGTGCATTTTCTTCGGCATTTCCAAGAGTTTTTCCGCCTCCGTGGGCATGGGCATGGCGGTGACCTCCGTCATGACCATGAGCTCCATTCTGGCCTGGATTGTCTATTTCTTCGTGCTGGAGCCTCTGGGAGTCACATTCCTTACTACCATCGTCTTTGTGGTGCTGACGGCCAGCTTCGTGCAGCTGCTGGAGCTGGTCATCAAAAAGCAAGCTCCTGCCCTCTACAATATGTGGGGCATCTACCTCCTGCTCATCGCCACCAACTGCATCGTGCTGGCGGTGCCCCTGCTGAATGTGGAAAACAGCTACAGCCTGCTGAAGAGCATCGTGTTTGCCATCGGCTCCGGCCTGGGCTTCGCCCTGGCTATCGCCCTGATGGCCTCCCTGCGTGAGAAGCTGGTTTATGCAGATGTGCCCAAGCCCCTTCAGGGTATTGGTATAGCCTTTATACTTGCGGGGATGCTGTCGCTGGCATTCCTGGGCTTCTCTGGAATGTTATAAGGCCAGCTTGAATTTTAGGAGGTTTCTGTATGGAAACTGCTATTTATATAATCGTTGTTCTGGTAGGAGTAGGTACCTTCTTTGGCTTGGTGCTGGCTCTGGCAGACAAGAAATTTGCTATGGAATCAAATCCCCTCATCGCAGAAGTGGAGGACATACTGCCCAAGGGCCAGTGCGGTGCCTGCGGCTTTGCGGGGTGCGCCAAGTACGCCGAGGCGGTGGTGGAGGATCCGGAGGTGGCACCGAATCTCTGCGTCCCAGGCAAGGCGGCGGTGGCGGCCAAGGTGGCAGAGCTCACCGGGAAGAAGGCGGAGGCCACAGAGCCGCACTATGCCTATCTCAAATGCCGTGGCAATCTCACGGCGGCGGTCATGGCCGCCCGCTACGAGGGGGTGCCTGACTGCGCTGCCGTGAGGCTGGTGGGGGGCGGCCCCAAGGGGTGCAAGTTCGGCTGCCTGGGCTTCGGCAACTGCGTGAAGGCCTGTCCCTTCGGTGCCCTCTCCATGGGGGAAGATGGCTTGCCTGTGGTGGACAAGGAAATCTGCACGGGCTGCGGCAAATGCGTGGAGACCTGCCCCCAGGGCCTCATGGCGCTGAAGACCTTCGGCGCTCCCGTGGAAGTCACCTGCAGCTCCCACGACAAGGGGCCTGCGGCCAAGAAAGCCTGCCAGAACGCCTGTATCGGCTGCGGGCTCTGCATGAGGAACTGCAGTCAGGGAGCCATCAAGGTGGAGAATTTCCTGGCGGTGGTGGATTCAGCCAAGTGCGCCGGCTGCACTGAGCCCACCTGCCTGAGCAAATGTCCCACCAAGGCCATACAGAGTTTGGTCAAGGCTCATGCCGCGCAGGAAAAAACCGCATAAAAAAGAACTGCCCGAGGCGGATGCTTCGGGCAGTCTTTTTATATGCAATTACACAGCATACTGAAGTACGGTGTCCTCCCCGGCCACGACGGACTCTCCGGCTGTGCGGGGGGTGATGTGCCTGACCCGCTCATAGTTCACGATGAGCACAGGGCAGATCATGTTGATTTTGTTCTTTTCCAATAGGGGCCTGTCCAGCTTCAGAATCGGGGTGCCTGCAGTGACTTTTTCGCCGCTGTGCTTCAAGGCCGTGAGTCCGTCCCCGTTCATGATGATGGTGTCGAGACCCACATGCACCAGTACCTGCACCCCATCGGGAGTAGTGATGGCAAAGGCGTGCTTCGTATCGAAGAAGAGGGTGATTTCCCCGTCACAGGGAGCCAGCACCGTGTCGCCGTCCGCCAGGATAGCCAGGCCATCGCCCGTGAGCTTTTCAGAGAAAACCGGATCCGGGACATCAATAAGTCTGATGGTTTGTCCTGAGATAGGAGCCAAGAGGTGGAGTGCTTGTAAATCCTTTTCCTGCGTAGTCATGCTTTGCTGCTTCATGTGTGGTGGTACATCCATTGCACCGACAGAAGCATTTCACCTGCCTTTGCTAAATTTTTGAAAATTTCGTACTCGTTCCTTTTCCTCTATTTTAAACCTTTGGCGGGTTTTGTCAAGGTTTGATGGGGCGGAGGAAACGTTTACCATGCAAAATAAAGTGCTTGACAACCAAGACTGCCCTGGCCTGGTATGAGGCGCCAGGCCAGGGCGCTGATTGTTTGAAGGGGGTCAAGGCAGGTTCGGTATATTCTTGCTGAGAGCAGTATGATGGATTATCTCATCTACTCTGAGGTCAATAGCCAGTTCCTGCTTGTGCAGGGTTTCGGCGGTGGCGAATTCTGACTGTTCATCGTTCTCCAGCGCCTTGATGAAGTGCTCCCAGGCTTCGATGGTGGTTTTGGTGGAGAGCTTCCTTTGCTCGGCCAGGTAGCGGGCGCCCTTGGGCACCTCTACCCGGTCAAGCTGTGCCTGCCTGTCCTCCAGGGTGGGGATGACCTCCTTGATCAGCAGCTTCCTGAGATTTTTCTTCTGGTAGTCCGTAAGCTTGCCAGCGGCGGTGCCTGTGAGGGACTGGAACTTGATCTGCTGGTCACGCAGCTTCTCATTGCAGGCGCTCACTATGCCCTTGGTGGCCTCGATATAGTCGGCGATGTCTTTGTTCTGCAGGGGGGCGATGGTGTCAAGGTACTGCTTGTAGTTCTTGATATAAGCCACCTGCCAGTGTCCGTCGGTGGACTTTTCCATGGACAGCACCAGGGTGAAGTCCGTCTGGGTGTAGTCCTCCCGCACCCTGACTTCCGCCAGGGCAGTGCTGCCGTGGCGGTCTACCTTGCTAACATCCAGGAAGGTGGTGTTGCGCAGTTGGCTGCGCTCCAAAAAGCGTTCGTAGTCAATGCCCAGCTGGCGGCCTTTCAGGATATCTGCTCCTTCCGGCAGGGTCCAGCTGCCCTCCGTCAGCCTCCGCAGGATGGTTTCCTCCGTGCCCTGGGCGAGCTGGGGCTTGATGAGAATGTAGAATTTCTCGAACATCACCTTGCTCTGGGGCGTGAGGGTGGAGTCATAGGCAAAGAGGTCGATGGTCAGGTCGTCATAGGCCCGGGAGGTCAGCACCCCCAGGTTCACATAGCGCTTGAACTTTTCCCCGTCCTTCTCCTGCCAGGCCAGCTGGGCCTGCTCCAGGGCGTATTCCGGCGTGCGGGAGAAAAAGCCGAAATACCAGGCTGTGGTGCCGATGACTGCGGCTATGCACAGAAACAGCAGAAGCTGCCAGCGGTGTGAGCGTGATTGGCGCTCCTTCAGCTTCTTTTGCCAGGTATAGTCATCCATACAGGAAAGTCCTCCTAGTTAAACGTGAAAACTATTTTATCATAACATTATTCAGGGAATTTGACTATTTAAAATTCCATATTTGGAAGTTTTTTGGTATACTATAGATAGTATGTTCTGTTTATGCAAAAGGAGAACAACATGAAATGGCTGACCCATGAGGTGGTTACAGGGGTTCTTGTCTATGCGGCTACGGATGATCCTATGGCGGCAGTTTACAGCATGGCTGGGGCGATTATCCCCGATAAGGTGGAGGGAAATCCCTTCCAAAGGCATCTGTCCCATCGTGGCTGGTCCCACTGGCCCTTGCTCTACATACTGCTGGCCGGAGTCTTTGCCTCCGGGAAGGAGTATCTGGGCCTGGATTTCGGCACCTTGAAAGAGATTGGTTTTTTCATGGCTATAGGTGCTTTGCTGCACATAGCAGAAGATGCTCTCTGCGGCAAGGTGCCGTGGCTGACGCCTTACCACAAAATAGGGGTGAGGCTTTTCAAGGTCGGCTCTGTAGGCGAATACCTGACCGCTTTGGTGCTGGTGCTGGGGGCCTACGGTCTGAAAATCGCCTTTGGCTGAAAAACGCCCCTCGTTGAAGTGATTTTTGCATTTTGTGCGAGGGAATGGTTGAGGCACGGAGTACAGCAGGTAAGCGAATTGATGGTATGACTTTTTCTGAAAAACTCATGTGGTGGATCAAGGAAAAGGGGCTGGAGCCGGTGGATGTATATGAGTCTGCGGGCATCACCAAGGAGCATTTTTCCAAAATCAAAAAAAATTCCAAGTACCATCCCACCAAGGAAACGGCACTGGCCTTTGTCATGGCCTTGCATCTGAATATGGAGGCGGCAATGGATTTGCTGAAGCGGGCCGGGTATGCCCTGTCGCAAAGCAGCAAGAGCGATATCATTGTAGCGTATTTTTTGGAGCATGGCATATATAAACTCGACACGGTAAACGAGGCTTTGTATAGTTTTGGCTGCAAGCCGCTGTCAAACTGGCGCGCCACAAAATAAATTCCTCAAGTTGCCTGCCAGGCTACCGCACGAGCAAAGAATCCCGCTATAATGAAGCCATAAAAGAAAATGGTTCATGTTAAGGGGGAATCGAAATGACTTGGTGGAGAGATGGCCTGTTTTTGGCAATCGGCGGCCTGGCGGGATTTGCGCTGGCGGCAGTGATGGAGCGAAGCGATGAGGAATGTGAGGAAGAGACAGATGCAATGGAACTGCTTATAAAGGATATCCGGCAAGAGGCCGAATTCCTCATGGCGGGTTGCACCACGGCCGAAGAACGCGAAAGTGTCTACGCACAGGTGAAGGAATCTGTGCGCAACTTGCAGCTCACCTTGCAGGAAAAGGGAGAAGAAATAATCTCCGACCTGCAAAGGGAAGCAGAGGAGGCTCCGGACAAGGAAACCATAGAAAGTGATTTGCAGGAACGAGTGGCAGCCTTCAAGCAGAAGATGGAGAACATGTCGGCCAAGCTGGACGAAACCCTGACCGACCTGGCCGACGGGCCTGCAGCGGCAGTGAATTGATGTTGGGGATAGGTGAATAAGTCCCCTTTCTAAAGACAGGTATCGAGGATAGGAACATGGACAGATGGGAGAAGTCTGTCTATGTCCAGATCCAGATACTTGTTACTGAGGAAAGGGGAATTTTTTATGGAAATCCAAATGAACATTGATGAAGAGTGCCTTCGCTATATCATGGAGCATGGCCTGATCGAAAAAGTTTACTCGGTCATAGGCTTGGGGGAGGTGCTGCATTGGATGGACAAATACCCGGAAGTCCTTGAAAAGGATAAGCCGTCATACCTATACACGGGAGAGAGTGAGGTAGATGTTGTCCTCAAGATGGAGCGCCAGGGGGATACTTTTATTGTGACTGTAGATCAAATATTCCTTTGATGCTCCTGCTGATGGGGGCTGTCGCACATTTTACTACGTGCAACAGCCCCTTTTATATGATTAGAAAAATATTGTAAAGTAATTTTGTCTCATGGTTGATTATAGGAAGGAATTATACGAAAAAAGTAGAAATAAAAATTATGAAAAGTAAGGAGGGATTGTTATGCCATATGTAAATGAAGAAGATGTAAAGGCGATTGCACAAAAAAATGGAAACCCGGAAGATGTTGTTCGTCGTATGTTGTACAAATTTGCAGAAATATTGAATGAAGAAGAATACAGGGAGTTAGTATATTTTTTTAAATATATAATGGCTGTGAAACCTAATCAATCAATAATCGAATATGCAAAAAATACAATTCAATCTGTACTTAATGTAAATGAGACTATGTCATTACGACGGTTTTTTCATGAGCCATTGACAGTAGAAGAAGCAAGGAAAAAACTAAGAAAAGGGCAACACATAGCTGTAAATAGGTCTGTTTTTAGTCACCATGGAATATATTGTGGAATAGATTATGGCATAAAAAATGTGATTGAGTATGATGATTATATAGTAAAAGAATCTACATTGGAGGACTTTTCAGAGGGGGATTTTATATACGTTGTAAACGATATTCCTAGATATTCGCCAGATGAAATTGTTCGTAGGGCAGTAAGTAGAAAGGGGGAAACTTCATATAACGTGATTTACAATAATTGTGAGAATTTTGCATCGTGGTGTTTAACTGGTGAGCCAATACCATGGGATAAGTAAGTAAAAAGAGAGCATATATAGAAATACTAAAAAGGAAGATTCTCTTTTTAGTATTTGTATTCATCATCGAACTAAGAAGATTTTATGAATGAGGAAAAAGCCCCCTAACGAATATAGGGGGCTTATCTTTATTGATGTTAGTCATAAACTAAGAGTTGAAGGGGAGTATATAAAAATAGAGTATAATAATCGTAAGAGGTAAACCATTGGGTGTCGCCTACAAATAGAAAAGCATGGGCACAAATGCAGCCGTTCTTTTTCATTATACGAAGTTTGGGGAGATTGAGTATAAGAAAATCTTTGTCGTCGCTAACTAGTACGTCTGCATAACAACCCCTACATACTTACCATGTCATTCAATCGAGTGGAACCAAATCATAAATGGTTATACGGTAAGTATCATCGAATTGTTTGATTTCAAAAACAACTCCCAATTCAACTTCGCTGGAGCAAGTCCAAAGAGTACAGGAGTTCCCCATCGTCAATTCTTCCAGCAATTCTTGATCCTCAGTAAGGCTTGGTAGTAGTTCTAACGGGCTGAGCAGGGGCCGGCACCTCTCAATTAGATTATTCTTCAGGATGTATTTCAAGACTGCTTCATCAAATACCATATGAATTTTCATAAAAAATCCCCTTTCTACAAAGACACAAGTGTCGTCCAACAAATAGGCAGACTGGTACCAACTGCCTATTGTTGAACAATGTACCTTTTACAAAAGGGAACTCCTATCGACTGATGTTATTATAGCACATTCTGAAGTTGGTGAGGTAGCCTGCCAGGCTACCCAATATTCAGATGATACCTGTATAATAAAATTATAGATACATGAACTGCTTTTGTGGAGGGGGAGACTATGATTATACTTCCGTATCTGGCAGCCTGTATGTATAAATCAGACATTGGTGTTCCTAAGAGCTTTTGTAAACCTAAAGGCTTGTTTACATGTGCTGCTGATGCAGGGTAGAAAAATGCGAGAAATGCAATGGCTTTTATGGAGCCTTTATTGAAGATGAGTAAATCTGCGGGGGGATGATGTATAATGAATAAGTTTGATAGGTTGTTAGTCGTCGGAGATATTCATGGCAAATGGGAAAGATTTATGTCTGTCTATGATAAGGTTCAGTTTGATGCGGAGAAAGATTTAATTGTATTTCTAGGTGACTATCTTGACCGAGGAGATAATCCTGTCCCTGTTATGGAATGGGTGCTGGAGCATTATGGGCAGAAGAATATGATATTTTTACGCGGCAACCATGAGCAGATGTTTTATGATGCATTTGAGGAATTAGAAAGTGGTGAAGGGCGTAAATGTTTTTCGCTGGATTCTCCACTGGCATTGTGGCTGGAAAATGGCGGTCAGACTACTTATGAAGGAATCAGAAAAACAGGGAGAAAAGATGAGCTAATACCTAAATGGCTAGATCTAATCAAGAAAATGCCGCTTTGTTTTGAGATTGAAGTGAATAATCAGATTTACTGGTTTGTGCATGCGAATTGTAATCCTGACATGCCGCTGACAGAGCAGGATGATATTGATTTGCTGTGGAGAAGAACTTTGGCAGTAACACCAAGCCTTCATAATGGTCAGCAAATTATTGCGTTGGGGCATACTCCTGTGCAATCATTAGGACATGGAGCTAAACCTCAGTGGTTGCAAGATGGCAGACTGGTACTTATGGATACGGGCAGTTATTTAGGGACGGGGAAAATTTCCTGTGCCGATTTGTTGAGTGGAGAGATTTACCAGTCATCTGTTTAGTTCCCGAAAACATTGGTTTGTACCCGACGGTGTCCTATCTTGTTTTGAAATCATATGATTGAATTGCATGGAAATGGTAACGACTTTTTTAGAAGTATAAGTGATATGTGCATAAGGAGAGTGGTCTGATATGTTTGAAACGAAGGAACAAGAAGAAGTCTGCAACGTAAGGGTGTTATGCCTTGGCAGAACGGCAGATGAGTGGAAAAAACTTCCGCAGGGCGCGGAGAGTCTGTTGTTCGTTGGTGATCCTATGGATGCATCTACATGGAAAGAAGCTGTGGCGGTTTGCTTCGTAATAGCAGATGGGAAAGAAGAAGGTGTGGTCAAGGAAGTCAAGAGTGTCATAGAGAAATTGAAAGTAGAAAAAGTTTTAGTAATCCCCTCATTGATCACTAGTGAGGCAGTTGAACTTGGTGTGCCGACATTTTTTATAAATCAGGATAAGTACAGTGAAAAGAAAGAAATCTACGAGATTATATACAATGCAGCTGAATCGGTGAAAAGCATCGTTTCCGAACCGGGAGTAGTCGATCTTGATTTGAAAGATTTAAGAGATGTTTGCCAGTGTGGGGAAAGATTAATCATGACCAGAGCTGAAGTTGAGGGAGAGAATGCAGCCAGGCAGGCGTGCATAAAGGCGATGGAGAAAGTAACGGCAGAGCTGGAAGAGTTAGGACCTAAAAAGGGGGGGTTGCTCAATGTGGTTGGTTCTGAAGAAAATCTCAGCATGATGGAGGTATGCGAAGCAAGCGAGGCGCTGACGGATAAGCTGGGTGATGAGAAGTGCAATATTATTTGGGGAGCAGCAGTTGATAATGAATTGGGTAAAAAGGTAGCAGTTTCTATTATAATAGCAGGGTGAGAAGAGTAAAAAATGATGGAAATGGTAACAAAAAGCATCCTTCAAATATTTTCACTGCTATAGAATAGTTTGTAGAGAGACGAAAAAACCTGCCCTTATCACTTAAGAGCAGGTTTTTCCATATTCGTTAATGAAGTCCGACATATTCATTATGCGAGGTTTGTGGATATCGAGTACGAGAAAATCTTTGTCGCCGCTAACCAGTACGTCTACATTTTCTGCTATAGCGGTGGCAAGGATAGGGGAATCTTTAGAATCGCGGATATATGGGGCAGTTTCGATATCTTCAGCATATCGTGTTTGTACCAGTGTGTAGGGGAATTCTTCCAGGAAAGCATCTACTACAGCTTCTCTGTTGGCAAATTTCTTTTGTGCAACGCGTTTAAGTTCTGTGGTTATGTACTCGCACAGGACTACGTTGGAAGTGTTTGATAAAACGGAGAAGAATTTCCAGGTTGCAGTGGATGGGAAGAATAGTGCAGAGATCAGGATGTTAGTATCAAGCATTACGCGCAATTTTGTATTCCTCCCACACTTCCGCACGAATGACATCTTTGGCGTAGCGTTGAAGTTCTTCCTCGGTTGAGAATCCAGCCTTCTCCGCGGAACCAGCCAAAGCATCTGAGGCTTTACGCAAGGCAGATAGCATTGCCTTCTGCCGCGTATGGCTTTCTGCTTCATAGGCGACGGTGGGAACGACTCCGGTGTTCACAATATTTTTTAGCAACGAAGTGCAGGCGGCGGAAACGGTGAGGCCCATGGTGGCGCAGATTTTCTCTGCCTCGCGCTTTAAATCCGGGCTTACTTCCAGTGTGATGGTCTCTACATTAGTCATAAATATCGCCTCCCTAAGGAAATCTTAACACAGTATGCATGTAAAGTAAACAGAAAATTTAGCATATATACGTAAGGTGAGTGGATTTGTAGGTCTTTCAAGATGCTTTTAAAGAAATTTGACAAGTAGCCTGCCAGGCTACCCCATAATTAGGAGATGTCTGTATAATGAAGGAAAATCAGAAATAAAGCTGTGGTGGGGGGGGCAACCAGTCATGATGCGGAGGTGTTTGGGTGTGTCAGAAGGGAAGGAGCCAGAAAAATTCGTGACGAGTTTGGTGAACTTAATAGATAGTGGCTTTGGAATGATGTGATAAAAAGGTGTTGATGTTTGTGGGAAGTGTAGTTGTACCTCTTTTGAAAATTGTGCTATATTCTATAGCACAAATTTTAAGAGAGATACTTTCTGCTATATGTGATTCATTCCCGTTGTTGGGGATGATAATTGTTGTGGTGATTATTATATTTGCTTTTGATTTGTACTAGCTTGCTTTGATAAAAAGAGGAGAAAGTAATGACTGTAATACCTTATTTCATCAAAGAATATAAAGGATTTGATAGAGAAAAATTCATTAATGGATGTTGGCGGAAATTTGTGGATATCCGTAAAGAGTATGATTTGAATGAGGAAAATAAAAAAGGCAACTTGGGACTTTGGTCTCAGAGAACTGGCTGGGCAGATATTGGAAGGATATACAAGAAAAGGGATAGTGGACATATACAAGCGGGAAGGATGGAAGCTTGTCGATTCTAATAATTATCCTTTTGGAGATATATTCTTCGGTTATATCCCAATGCAGGATCCGACGGAGACAAAGATTGAGAATATGTCGCGAATGTACTCGAGGAAATGCCGAAAATTTAAGCGGAAAATAGATGAGATGAATTTCTGCGAAGCAACTATTAAAAAGAATGAAGAACAAGCTGATGCCGGTGATGTAAGGGCTATGTTGTTTATGGCAAAGGCATATAGAGAAGGGAATCTCTTGCCGAAGAATACAGAAAAAGCTCAGTTCTACTATCAGAGGGCAAAAGAAGCCTGGGCAGGAGAGATGTCGCAGAGATATAGGGAATGGCTGGATAACAAAGTTTTGAATAGCGGCATGGAAAGAATTGCCTATTTAGGGAAAATATATATTGATGGCTGCTTAGAAGAAGCTGCAAGGAAATCTCATGATGTAAAACTGAGAAGAGAAATGAGATGGCTGGAAGAACAAGCAAAATCTGGAGATGGTTGGGCTGCTTTTACTTTGGGAAATATATTCTATTATGGCTATGGCCATTGGGGATGCAAAAGGAAGAAAGCTCATGAGTATTATCTTAAAGCAGCAGAATACAAAGAGGGGATTTATGCTTTGGAACTGGAGGAGCAAGCTGCATCTGCAGGGGATGGGGGTGAGAAGAATGCAGCAACAATGTTTGATGTGGAGAAACAAAAGTGTACTGCACTAGCTGTTGATTGGGAGGCGTATATGACAGAAGCCCATGACTTACGAAAGCAGGGAAAATACAAGGAGGCCAGAGAAATGTATCTGGCCATGCTTGATGAAAATCCCTATAAGGCCAGTTGTATGTACTGGACAGGCATGATGTATAAGATGGGTCAAGGTGTTTACAAAGATGCCCAAAAGGCAGAGAAATGGCTTCAGAAGGCGGCACTGTATGATAATCAGCCTGGGGCTTGATTTAGAGGACAAGAGTGAAGATACCTGCATAAGGAGGACGATGACGATGTCAATGGAGAAAAGTTTAATGGAATTAGCCAATCAGGCTCGTGAGGAGAATTTCCCTTTGGCCTTGGATTACTATCATCAGGCAGCCGCTCATGGGGAGGTAGAGGCCATGGTGGCCTTGGGAGATTTGTACTTCAACGGCCAGGGTGTAGAAATAGATTTTGATTTGGCGCATTATTGGTATGAAAAAGCAGCAAATACCGGTGAAGGGAATCCTGAAGCATTTAAGCATATAGGAATGGCCTATCATGCCGGCTGGGGTAGGGATGTAGACTATGACAAGGCCAGGGAATATTTTGAAAAGGCTCTGGAAGCCGGCAATGATGATGTTTTATTTCTTTTGGGCAGGGTGTATTATGATACGGAAGACTATGCAACGGCAATGAAGTATTTCAAAAGGGCAGCTGTTGATGGCAACGAATTCCAAAACAATGCCGAAGACAGACTGGGGGATATGTACCGTTTCGGTGAAGGGGTAAAACAGGATATTGATGAAGCTGTAGCGTGGTATCAAAAGGGGGCTGAGCATGGAAATGATGACTCTATGTGTTCCCTTGGCCATATGTACCTGAATGAAGAGGGAATATGGTCAGATGAGGCTAAGGCTGCCTACTGGACTTTGCAGGCGGCAAAACAGAAAAATGTGACAGCGATGGATAACATGGGGTTCCATTATTCACGGGGTATCGGCGTGGAGCAGGACTATGTAGCTGCCATGGCTTGGTATAAGAAAGCAGCTGAGGCCGGATCGGCAAGCTCCATGGAAGAGATGGGTGATCTGTACTATTTCGGCAATGGTATAGAGCAGGATTACGCTCTGGCCAAGGAATGGTATGAGAAAGCCATCATGGCAGGTAATGAAACGCCGCTGATGCCCTTGGGGACGATTTACTATTACAGGCAGGACTATAAAAAGGCCATGGAATTTTACCTCAGGGCTGCCAATGATGATAACAAGTACCAGCATATTGCCGAGGCCAGGATCGGTGATTTGTACATGGAGGGCGCCGGTGTGGAGCAGGATTTGTCCAAGACTGTGGAGTGGTATGAAAAATCAGCCGGGCATGGCTATGCTGCCGCCATGCGTATCCTGGGCGATCTGTACGCAGAGGGAAATGGCGTAGAGCAGGATCTGGCCAAGGCAGAGGAATGGTACAGGAAGGCTCTGGAGACGGGGGTTGATGACGAGGAAGCAGCGGAAATCAAAATGAAGCTGGATAGCTTTGACTGAATGGCATAGGTGGCAGAGAGCAAAGCCATCGTTTCTTTGCAAGAAAAAACACGCACGGGAGGCCCCGTGCGTGTTCTTTTTGTCTGAAGAGGCTGTCAGTGGTTGGCCAGCTGGTAAATTTCCATGGCCGTTTCCTTGTCGATGGGGTGGAAGGTGGCCACGGTCTTGGTGCCGTTTGCTGTCACCATGTCGGCGAGGTATTCGATCATTTCCTTGTTCTGCACCCCGATGCCCAGTTCGGTGAAATTGACAGGCATGTCGATTTCCTTGAAGTAGGCAAGGGTGGCTTCAATGCCCTTCTGGGCTTTTTCCTCGGTGGTGCCTGCGGTGATGCCCCAGACTTTCTCGGCGAATCTGGCGAAGCGCTCCGGGTTATCTTTCCATACATAGCCTGCCCAGCTGCCCCAGATGGTGGTGAGGCTGGCACCATGGGTGACGTCGAAGCGGCCGGAAAGTTCGTGGCCCAGCTTGTGGCAGGCGAAGTCCTTGTCCCGGCCCAGGCCTGTGAGGTTGTTGTGGGAGAGGCTGCCGCACCACATGATCTCGCTCATGGCCTCGTAATTCTTTGGGTCATTCAGCAGTGTCCTTGAGTGCTTGATGACGTTTTTCATCAGCCCTTCGGCAATGATATCAGTCATTTCGTTGAGGGCAGCATCCCTGGTGAAATACCTTTCCATGGTGTGCATGAGGATGTCAGCAATGCCGCAGAACACCTGCCGCTTGGGGGCGGTGAAGGCCAGCTCTGGGTTCATGAAGGCCAGGGTAGGGCGGTTGAGATCCGTATTGAGGCCGGCTTTCTTGCCGGTTTCTTCATTGGTAAGCACTGCGGAGTCGCTGGTCTCGCTGCCGGCAGCGGCCAGGGTCAGCACTGCTCCCATGGCGGTGGTCTTTTCGAGCTTCACCTTGCCGCTCCAGAAGTCCCAGATATCCACACCCGGGTTGGCTAAGCCGTGGGCCACGGCCTTGGCGGAGTCTATGACACTGCCGCCGCCTATGGCCAGGATGAAATCGGCCTTGAAAACTAAGGCATCATTGATGGCACCCCGCACCCAGGCCAGCCGGGGATTGGGCTTCACGCCGCCCCGCACCTGCAGGGAAAGGCCTGCCGCCGTGAGCTGGCTTTCGATGCGGGGGAGCAGGCCGCTTTCGATGACGCTGCCGCCACCATAGACGATGAAGACCCGGCTCTTGCCGTAGGCCTTGATTTTCTCTGCGATGCGCTCCTGAGCCTTGGGGCCGAAGACGATTTCCGTGGGACATTTGAAGTTAAAGGCTTGCATTTTTTTTACCTCCATGCCGGGTGAAATATGACAAAATTGCACAATAACTTGAATTCGCCATAGAAGCCTTCATATCCTGCCTCAGAAAGAGAAAGAGAAGGTAAAGGAATTTTGTCTGCTATGTAGAATATATGAGGTGAACGGCGATGGTATCTCAGCAACACGATTTGATGACATCACCATGCTGGCGCCGCGATTTCGCGGAGCCGCAGATAAGTGATATACCAAGGCTAATTTATTATAAAGGAGATATGGATATGAACATTACGGAAAAGAAGCATAACAACTGGCTGGTGCTGGCCCTCACTGACCGTCTGGACACCCAGACCGCACCGGAGTTGGAGCAGGCTGCTATGGGCAAGCTGTCAGACGGAGCAAAGATGGCACTTGACCTGTCTGAGCTCCAGTACATCAGCAGCGCGGGGCTCAGGGTGCTGCTGATGATCATGAAGAAGTCCAAGGCGGCAGGAGGAAAGGCTGCCCTGGTGGGAGTCAGTGGCATGGTGGGTGAGATACTGGAGGAATCCGGCATTGATACCTTTTTTGAGCAGTATGACAAAGTGGAGGCATTGCCGTGAACAGGGAAGAATGGAAAAGCTTTCCCGCCAACAAGGACAATTACGAGGAAATGCTCGCCTATGTGATGGAATGCGCCCAAGAGGCCGGAGTCTCCATGAAGCGCCAGCTGAAACTGCAGCTGGGCTTTGAGGAGGCGGTGGTGAATGTCATTTCCTATGCCTATGAGCCAGAGGAGGCGGGTAGAGTCTGGCTCAAAGTCTACCCGGAGGGGGCTGACCTGATACTGGAGATCAAGGACAGCGGCAAGCCTTTCAATCCCCTGACCAAGGAAGATGCGCTGGAGAACCGGCCCCAGTCCGTGGAAGAAGCGGAGATAGGAGGACTGGGCATTGCTTTCATGCGGCGTGTCTTTGCGGATATAAATTATCACTATGGTGAGGTGGAGGGCCTGTACTGCAACCATCTGATCCTGAAATTTCCCCTGACCGTATAGGAGTGCCGCCCATGAAGAATCCTTTTGAAGTAGCTACCGAGGGCATGTCGCAGGAGGAAAAGGCGGATCTCCGCAAAGCCTGCGGCATTGGCACTACGGTGCTGGCTGCAGATATCGAGGCGGTGAAGCCTCTCGGCCCTGAGGAGCAGAAATTCTTTGACCCCAGAGGCTTCATTTCCCCGTACTTTTCCATGCAGCGCATCTACAAGGTGCAGGGGAGCATTTCCCCCTTGCATTTCAACCGGGTGATTTTCTCTGCCTTCGAGAAGGAGAAGAACCTCAGAAGTAATTACTGCCAGGTGCAGGGCAGATGGGTGAAACTGGTCTTCAAGGCGCGGCGGGTGCAGCCTGAGATTATTTACCGCAATGTGGCCCAGCAGGGACTAGGCGGCGAGGAACTGGACGCTGTCCTGGCCAAACTGGCCGAAGCGGAAAGGCGCAGGCCCTTTTCACTGTCCCGTGAGCCGCTGGCTCGCTTCATGGTGGTGAAGACTTCTGCCAATGAGTTTGCGGTGGTGGTGACGGGGCTGGGCCTGGCGATGAATAATCTGAACATGGCAAAATTCATCGTAGAGTCCCAGAACTATGAGTATAAGGGGGATGACAGCCAGTACCTGTCTGAGGGACTACAGCGGGAGAATAAGGGGCTTTCGGCCACCATCATGGCCTACTGGCAGAAGGTGCTGGACCATCTGCCCATGAAGCCTATGCTGCCTAATTTCAAGCCTGAGACGGAGGCGTTTTCTCAAAGTGGCTATCGGGTGGTGATTCCCTCTGAGACGGTGCGGCTCCTGAAAAAAACCGGAGGGGAGATCTATCGCATGATGGGGCTCCTGTATATGGCCTGGGGAGTTTTCCTGCAGTATGAGAATCACACAGGGGACACCTATTTCCTGCTGCTTTCCGATGAAGGTGCCAAAGGGAAGGGCGGCAATCTGGGCATGATACCCGTGCGCCTGAAATGCCCGCCCCAGGAGACGGTGGAAAGTGTGGCTGCAAGGCTGGCCAAGCAACTGGCTCTTTCCAGCCCCTTCAGCTGCTTTGAGCGCAACGAATTGGAAACTTTGCTGGGAGAGCGGCGGGGGCTTTTTGACCACTTCCTGAATTTCCATGCTTTCACGGGCACGGGGGTGGACTATGCCAGTGCAGAGGGCACTTTCACAGGCAATCAGGTATACGAGCAGTCCTGGGATGCCCACGGCCTGCCCTTGGGCATTTACTTCCAGTACGTGGAAGGGAGCATTTCCCTTTCTGTCCTGTACAACCGCTACAGCATCAGCGAGAAGGGCCTGGATGAGATTTTCAACCGCTATATCGTGGTCCTGCACACCATGCTGCTGCATATGGACAATCAGGTGGCTTCTTTAAAGCAGGGCCTCAGAATCCGGCTGGAGAACAAGGAGGAAAATTCTGCAGTTGCTGTAGAGCGGAATGTCATGGCTTGTCTCAAGTACCTGCCTTGCTTCCAGGGCGTTTTGGACGAGAAACTCTATCAGGTGGCCAGGGCTTCCAAGCTGCGCACTTATTTTGAAAATGACCAGATCATCATGAACCACGATGGAGGACAGATGTTCTTCCTGGTGGAAGGCAAGGTGGCCAGGCTGATGGATCCCGGCTCCGGCTGGTATAGTATGCTGGATGTAGCCAAGGAGGGAAAAATCCTCAATGAGACAGTGCTGATGGAGAAATGCAAGTCCAGCATCATGGGAGAAGTACTCAGCGAAAAGGCCAAGGTGCTTGTCGTGCCTCTGCCACAGTTGATGGATCTGGCCTTGGGGAGCAGTTATTTCCGCAAGAACTTTACCTTGCATATCCTGGAGGAGATGGAAAAATACCAGCGCCGCTGGGTTAGTAGTTAAATTATCTTCAATAGTGATAAGAAAGGCAAGCATGGCCGTTCATAGCGGCTATGCTTTCTCTTTTGTTGCACAAAAATAAACAAAGGGACTGGATTTTTATGCAGATATCTGTTATTATGTAAAGCATATTGCTGATGGATTATACTTTATATACAAATAAAGCATAGTAAAGCAAAAAAATGTGTGTTTTTGGGAGGGTAGCCCATGCAATCGGTAATTACTGTGAAAGAAGCCAGGTGCAAAGGCTGCGGCATTTGCGCTGAATTCTGCCCCAAGGGTGTCCTTGAGGTCAGCGAGCTGGGGAAAATCCAGGTGGCAAGAGAGGAAGACTGCATAGCTTGCGGCCAGTGCGAGCTGCGCTGCCCGGATTATGCAATTTTTGTGGATAAACTTGCAGAGGTAAAGGGGGCGAGGGCATGAAGAAGGCAAGGCTGATGCAGGGCAATGAAGCCTGCGCCGAAGGCGCTATCGCAGCAGGGGTAAGGTTCTTCGCCGGCTACCCCATCACTCCCTCTACGGAGATAGCAGAAGCTATGGCAAAACTCCTGCCCCAGCATGGGGGCAAGTTCGTGCAGATGGAGGATGAGATTGCTTCCATGGGGGCTATCCTGGGGGCTGCCATGGCCGGTGACAAGGTGATGGATGCCACTAGCGGCCCGGGCTTTTCCTTGAAGCAGGAACTCATCGGCTATGCTGCCTGCGCGGAGATTCCCTGCGTGCTGGTGGATGTGCAGCGGGTGGGTCCCTCCACGGGCCAGCCTACGGCTCCTTCCCAAGGTGATGTGATGCAGGTGCGCTGGGGCACCCACGGTGACCATCCCATGATTTCCCTGTGCCCCTGGAGCGTCCGTGAGACCTTTGATCTCACGGTGCAGGCGGTGAACTACGCCGAGCGCTTCCGCACTCCCGTCATCCTGCTGATGGATGAGATGGTGGGCCACCTCCGTGAGCGGGTGGAGCTGCCGGAGCCTGAGGAAATCCAGGTCTATCCCCGCAGGAAGCCCAAGAAGACCAGGGCGGAGGGCTATCAGCCCTTCGAGCCGGATGAGGATCTGGTGCCCAATGTGGCAGACTTTGGCCAGGGCTATCACATCCATGTGACAGGCCTTATCCATGATGATACGGGCTTCCCCGTAGGCAGCCCCACGGTGACGGAGAAGGCCATCAAGAGGCTCCATGAGAAGATTGACAGGGCTGCTGATGAGATCATCAGGACGGAAAGCTATTTCATGGAGGATGCGGAGTACGCAGTGGTAGCTTTCGGCGGCACTGCCCGCACTGCTTATGAAGCGGTGAAGAATATGAGAGAGCAGGGCATGAAGGTGGGGCTCTTGCGGCTTGTTACCATCTGGCCCTTTGCCGACAAGGTCATCGAGGACCTGGCCAGGAAGGTCAAGGGCATCATGGTGGCAGAGCTGAACTACGGCCAGGTGGTGCACGAGGTGCGCCGGGCTGCCCAGGGGGCCTGTCCGGTAGTCCTCTGCGGCAAGTACAATATGAAGTCCTTCGAGCCTGTGGAGATAGAGGCTGAGATTGAGAAAATGGTTATGGATGTGGAAGGGGGCAGAGCATGATGGCAGAACTTACGAGAAGCTATGAGAAATACTTCCGCCAGAACCGCCTGCCGCACCTGTGGTGCCCCGGCTGCGGCAACGGCATTGTCATGAAGGCCATTGTCCAGGCCATTGAGAAGAAGGGGCTGACCCAGGACAACACAGTGATTGTGTCCGGCATCGGCTGTTCTTCCAGAGCCTCCGGCTACATGGATTTTGACACCATCCACACCGCTCACGGCAGGGCCATTCCCTTTGCCACGGGCATCAAGCTCTCCCGTCCTGATTTGAATGTAGTGGTCATCACCGGTGACGGTGACTGCACCGCCATCGGCGGCAATCACTTCATTCACGGCTGCCGCCGCAATGTGGACCTCACGGTGGTGCTGTTCAACAACAATATCTATGGCATGACAGGCGGCCAGGCCTCTCCCATGACGCCCCTGGGGGGCAAGGCTACCACGGCGCCTTACGGCTCAGTGGACAGGACTTTTGATGCCTGTGCCCTGGCAGAGGCAGCCGGTGCCACCTATGTGGCCCGCTCCACCGCTTTCCATGTGCAGCACCTGACGGATATGATTGCCCAGGGCTTGGGGAGCAAGGGCTTCTCCTTCATTGAAGCCATGGTGCAGTGCCCCACGGCATTCGGCAGGAGGAACAAGTTCAAGAGCCCGGCGGAGATGCTGAAGTGGATGCGTGACCACTCCATTATGAAGGCCGCTTGGGACAAGCTGGACGATATGAAGAAGGGGGAGGCTGCTGGTGCAGGCAAATTCCCCATCGGCCTGCTCTATGCGAGCTCCGGCGGCGAGCTTGATTATGATGCGGCTTATGACCAGGTCATCGAGAGGGCAGGAGGTGCAGGGAAATGAGGAAACAGCTTAGACTATCCGGCTCCGGCGGCCAGGGGGTCATCACTGCCGCCATCATCCTGGCAGAGGCGGCGGTAGCCGAGGGCAAGGAAGCAGCCCAGTCCCAGTCCTACGGCCCTGAGGCCAGAGGCGGCGCTTCCAAGGCAGAGGTCATCATTGACACGGAGACCATCTACCATCCCCATGTGATTCATCCGGATTTGGTGCTGGCCATGACCCAGAAGGCTGCTGACAAGTATTATGAGGATATAGTTCCCGGCGGCCTCCTGGTGCTGGACGAGCAGCTGGTGCCAAATCCCCCGGACTTCCCCAAGACCGTCCGCATCCCCATCACCAAGCTGGCGGTGGAAGAAGTGGGCAAAGCCCTCTTCGCCAATATCGTGGCCCTGGGCGCCCTGGTGCGGCTGACGGATATTGTTTCCTTTGAAACCATCAAGGAGTCTGTAGCCCACAGAGTGCCCAAGCACACCGTGGAGCAGAATATGCATGCCCTGCAGGTGGGGTGGGAGGCTGCAGACAAGCTGGCCTAAAGGAAGAAATCATGCCCTCCGCATAAGCGGAGGGTGTTTTGGTTTGAAATATCCCTTGAGTTCGGTAGTAGGCAGGGAGGAAAATCGAGGTATGCTGGCGAAGATAAAACAGCAAAAGGAATTGCAGCAATTCGTGAGAAATGAAGAAACCAATTGTTGTATGTTCGATATTGCTTGGCAGATAAGGAGGAAAATATCATGGCACAGGAGAATGTGACGAAGTTCATTGAGATGATAGACGCTGACGAGTCGCTGGTGAAGAAGATCAATGAGCTATTGGCTGATGCTGCAAGTGAAGATGATATTGCCAGCAAGCTGGCGGCCTTCAGTACGGAGCTGGGCCTTCCCTTCACTGTGGAGGAGTACAAGAAAGAGCATCAGTGACATGGCTTCAGAGCAAGGGATTTGTATGCCTGCCCGATGATCTGCAGGATTAGCGGGCAGGCTTTTGTCTTGTTGGCAAGCACATTTTTTGTCTATATGTGAAGGATTTTCGTAAGTGGGGGAGAATATCTTCTTTATAGGGGAGGTCTTCTAGGCATAAATTTGACGCAATAGCGGGATTATGGTGTCAATGGCGGATTTTGCATACAAAATTCTATTTTACATGGACAAAGTGTTTGCAAAAGATGTAAAGGTGTTATATAATATGAAACATCGTTGCAGTTCCACTGTTAGAAGACGGGAACCTGATGATACGTTAGGGAGGGATTTATATGTTTTTTTCCAAGAAGACAGCGAAGCTCATGTCAGTGCTGGCAGGCACCATGCTCATGGGCGGCGTGCTCTCTGGTTGCGGCGGGGATAGCGCCGCCAGCAGCGACGAGATTAAGATTGGCGCCAATTTCGAGATGACCGGCAATGTGGCCAATTACGGCCAGGCCACTCTGGATGGCCTGAACCTGGCCATTGATGAGATCAATGCGGCAGGTGGTGTCAATGGCAAGAAGCTGGTGGTTGTTTCTGCAGACAACAAGTCTGAGGCCGCTGAGGCAGTGAACGCTGCTACCAAGCTGATTTCCGATGACAAAGTGAAGGTGCTGGTAGGCCCGGCAGTCACTGCCAATGTCATTGCCGAGTCCCAGGTGGCTACGGACAATAAAGTTCCCGTTATCGCCCCTGATGCTACCAGCCCGGATGTCACCGTGGAGAACGGCCAGGTGAAGCCCTTCATCTTCCGCAGCTGCTTCATCGACCCCCAGCAGGGTACAGTCATGGCCAAGTTTGCTACAGAGAACCTGAAGGCCAAGACCGCTGTCATCTATGTGGACAACAGCTCCGACTACTCCAAGAGCCTGGGCAAGGTCTTCAAGGAGGAGTTTGAAAAGGCTGGCGGCAAGGTGCTGATGGAGGAGGCTTTCCTGGCCAAGGATCAGGATTTCAAGGCCACTCTTACCAGCATCAAGACGGCTAATGCTGATGTGGTCTTCGTTCCCGCTTACTATGAGGAAGTGGGCAAGATCGTGAAGCAGGCCCGTGAGCTGGGCATCACTTCCCCGATTCTGGGCACCGATGGCTGGGATGATTCCAAGGTGGCAGACATCGCAGGCGTAGATGCACTGAACAACACCTATTTCAGCACCCACTACTCCGATAAGGATGAGTCCGTGAAGGGCTTCCTGGAGGCTTTCGAGAAGAAGTATGGCCACGCTCCCAATGTGTTTGCAGCTCTCGGCTATGACGCAGGCAAGCTCCTGGCAGACGCCATCAAGCGCGCCGGCAATGATGATTCTGAGAAGATTCGCCAGGCCATTGAGGAGACCAAGGATTTGCAGGTGGGCACGGGCATCATCACCATGGATCCCAAGACCCACAATCCCATCAAGCAGGCAGTCATCCTCCAGAACAAGGACGGCGGCCGCGTGATGGTGGCTAAGATCATGCCGGAGTAAGCGGCTTCTGATCTATAGCGTGGCCCGTGTCCGGGCCCTGACAGGAAAGGCAATGGGGCCGCTGGTGGCGGCCCCTTTTGTATTATTCGGCCCTATACCAAGGAGTGGGAAAGGAGCCGCATGGAGGTTTTACTATGGAAATGGGGCAGCAAGTCCTGCAGCAGCTGGTCAACGGCATTTCGCTGGGCAGCATCTATGCGCTCATAGCGCTGGGCTATACCATGATTTATGGCATCATCAAGCTTATCAATTTCGCCCACGGTGATATTTACATGGTGGGTGCTTATATCGGTTTCTTCGCTATTACCCAGGCGGGGCTGTCCATTGTGCCGGCCCTGCTGGTTTCCCTGGTGACCACGGCTATGCTGGGCATGCTGGTGGAAAAATTGGCTTACAAGCCCCTCCGCCATGCTCCCCGCCTGTCCGTGCTCATCACGGCTATCGGCGTGTCCTTCTTCCTGGAGTACGCCAGCATGTATTTCGTGTCTCCGACTCCGCGCACCTTCCCGGCGGTGATGGATAGCGTGGCCATCAATATCGGCGGGCTGGTCATCAATGGGCAGCAGCTGCTGATTCTGGGCATCACCTTTGTGCTGATGGTGATTCTCACCTATATCGTCAAATTCACTAATACGGGCAAGGCCATGCGGGCGGCTTCCTTTGATACGGAGACTGCCCAGCTCATGGGGATAAATTCTGACAGGATTATTTCCATCACCTTTGGCATCGGTTCGGCTCTGGCGGCGGTGGCCGGCGTGCTGGTGGGCATCTACTACAATTCCATCGACCCCCTGATGGGCATCATGCCCGGTCTGAAGGCTTTCGTAGCGGCAGTCCTGGGGGGCATCGGCATCCTGCCCGGAGCCGTGGTGGGCGGCATCATTCTCGGTGTGGTGGAAGCCTTTGTGTCAGGCTTTATTTCCTCCACTTTCCGTGATGCGGCGGCCTTTGCCATTCTGATCATCGTGCTGCTGGTGCGGCCTACGGGCATCTTCGGCAAGAATACCAAGGAAAAGGTCTGAGGAGGTGGCAGCATGGATAAGTTTAGCGGCATGAAATATTTGAAGAAAAACGATGCTGTCCTCCTGGGCTTTGCCATTGTGCTCTTTGCCCTGCTGCAGGGGCTGATTTCCGGCAAGGTCTTGAGTTCCTTCTGGCAGCTCAATGTGCTGATTATCGGCATCAATATCATCATGGCGGTGAGCCTGAATCTCATCAACGGCTATACGGGCCAGTTCTCTTTGGGACATGCGGGCTTCATGGCGGTAGGGGCCTATGTGGGAGTGGTGCTCACCACCAATTTCCACGCACCCTTCGTGGTGGCTCTCCTGGCCGGGGGACTGTCGGCGGCTTTCCTGGGTTTCCTCATCGGCATACCTACACTCAGGCTCAACGGTGACTACCTGGCCATTGCCACCCTGGGACTGGGAGAAATCATCCGCATTGTCATCATGAATATCGAGTATGTGGGGGGCGCTGCAGGCTTCAAGGGCATTCCCCATCACACCAATTTCGCCTGGGTCTTCTGGCTCACGGTGATTGCCCTGTTCTTCATCAAGAATTTCGTAAACTCCACCCATGGACGGGCCTGCCTGGCTATCCGCGAGAATGAGATTGCGGCAGAGTCCATGGGCATCAATACCACCAAGTACAAGGTGTTGGCCTTCGCCATTGGTGCGGGCTTTGCGGGCATTGCCGGGGGGCTTTTCGCCCACTGCTTCTACCTCATCAGCCCCAACTCCTTCACCTTCATGGCTTCCTTCAACTATCTGATCATGGTGGTCATGGGGGGCATGGGCTCCATCACGGGCAGTATTGCCGGGGCTTTTGTGGTGACCTTCCTGTCGGCGGCTCTGGCCAGCTGGCCTGAGTTCCGCATGATCATCTATGCGCTGGCCCTGATTTTCCTCATGTTCTACCGTCCTCAGGGACTGTTCGGCTACATGGAGATCACCAGCATGAGGCCCCTGAATCGGATTTTCGGACGACCCGGGGAAAAGAAGGAAGGAGGCAGGACAGATGGCTGAGGCAAAGAAAGAGAGCAAAGTCCTGCTGGAGGCCAAGGATGTGTCCGAGGTTTTCGGAGGACTCAAGGCAGTTTCGGATTTTAATTTCTATATAAATAAGGGCGAATTGGTGGGGCTGATTGGGCCTAACGGCGCGGGCAAGACCACGGCCTTCAACCTCTTCACGGGGGTTTACCAGCCCACCACAGGTGAGATTACCTTTGGGGGCAAGAGCATTGTGGGCCTCAAGCCCTATCAGATCACTCAGAGGGGCGTAGCCCGTACCTTCCAGAATATCCGCCTGTTCTCCGAACTGACGGTGCTGGATAACGTGAAGATTGCTTTCCACGACCATGTGAAGTACGGCGTACTGGAGGCTGTGCTGAGAGTGGGACGCTACTACAAGGAAGAAGAGCGCATTGAGCAAGAGGCTTTGAAGCTCCTGGACATCTTCCATTTGAAGGACAAGGCCGGGGAGCTGGCCAAGAACCTGCCTTATGGTGCCCAGCGCCGCCTGGAGATAGCCCGGGCCCTGGCAGCGGGGCCGAAGCTCCTGTTGCTGGATGAGCCGGCGGCGGGCATGAATCCCCAGGAGACACAGGAGCTCATGGAGATGATCCGCTGGATCAGGAAAAAATTTGGTCTGACGGTGCTTCTTATCGAGCATGATATGAATCTGGTCATGGGCATCTGCGAGCGCATCTATGTGCTGGAGTACGGCATGGTCATTGCCAGCGGTACGCCCGAGGAAGTACAGAAAGATCCCGAGGTTATTAGGGCATATTTAGGCGGGGAGGGCTGACATGCCAGTGGCATGTCAGCGGACAGGCGGGATGCCTGTCCTGGATGTTACATAGAGATGAGGGCAAGCCGGATGCTTGCCGGAGGGTCAATATATGACTGATACAAATACAAACAAACCCATGCTGAAGATTGATGGTCTCCATGTGTACTATGGTGCCATCCACGCCATCAAGGGCATCAGCCTGGAGGTAAATCAGGGGGAAATAGTGACCCTGATCGGGGCCAACGGTGCGGGCAAGTCCACTACCCTGCGCACTATCTCAGGACTGCTGAAGCCTAAGGAGGGCACGATTTCCTTTGAGGGAGAGAGCATCGGTGGGGTGCCAGCCCATGAGATTGTCAAGCGGGGCATTTCCCAGGTGCCTGAGGGCCGCCGCATCTTTGCAGATATGACGGTGATGGAGAACCTGGATTTGGGTGCTTTCACCCGCAGCGACAAGGATGGCATCAAGGCCGACCTCAAGACGGTTTTTGAGCGTTTCCCCCGCCTGGAGGAACGCAAGGAGCAACTGGCGGGCACCCTCTCCGGCGGCGAGCAGCAGATGCTGGCCATGGGCAGGGCGCTGATGAGCCGCCCGCGTTTGTTGCTGCTTGACGAGCCTTCCATGGGACTGGCACCCCTGCTGATCCGTGAGATTTTCTCCATCATCGTGGATATCAACAAGACGGGGACGACGGTGCTCTTGGTGGAGCAGAATGCCAATATGGCACTCTCCATTGCCCATCGGGCTTATGTGCTGGAGACCGGCCGCATTACCCTTTCCGGTGATGCCAAGGACCTGGCTGCCAGCGAAGAAGTACGCAAAGCTTATCTGGGTGGTTAATTATTTGAGGACAATGAAGGAAATTGTCCTTTCATGGCGAATAATCTGAAGCAGAAGGAGATGATAGTGATGTTTGTGTCCAAGAGGATGGCGCAGAATCCGGTGACTATTGCGCCGGATGATTCTATCGATGCGGCCATGACCGCCATGCGCAAGGGCAAGTTCCGCCGCCTGCCGGTGGTGGAGGAGGGGCGACTGGTGAGCTTCATCAGCGACCGTGACCTCATGCGGGTGGCGCCCAGCCCTGCCACCACTCTTTCCAAATTCGAGGAAAAGTCCCTGCTGGCCAAGCTGAAGGTCAAGGACATCATGCCCAATAAGGTGATTTCCATTTCCGATGAGGCTACCATCGAAGAGGCAGCCCTGCTTATGGAGCAGAACAAGATCGGCGGCCTGCCGGTTATTTCCAGCGTAGGCGTGGTGGTGGGTGTCATCACGGAGACGGATATCTTCAAGACCTTCATAGATGTCATGGGACTGGCCAAGGGCAAGACCCGTATCACCATCGAGGTAGAGGACAAGGTAGGGGTGGTCTATGAGCTGGCCAGTGTCTTCAAGGATGCGGGGCTTTCCATAGACAGCCTGGTGACCTGCAAGCAGCCTGACGGGAAGTATGAGATTGTCATCCGTGGCAATATTCCTGATGCAGAGGACATTAAGTCCAAAATCGAGGAACATGGCTATAAGGTCATTCACTCGGTCAAGATTGGCTGAGGGGCGCAAGAGTATACAAAAAAACAGGGCAGGAGATTTTTTCCTGCCAGAGAGGCCGCTGGATTGGTTTGCATTATTGTGGGCAGTTCGGCGGTCTTTTTGGATAATTATGCAGGGCGGGGGGCAGGCTCTGTGTATACAGTATTACATTTTTCCCTGCCTGGCTAGTCTTGAACATGTATAGTAGCTATGATATACTGTTATACATGTTGAAAGATAGATAAATGGAATGCATGTATAAGGAGGTAATCAAGATGAAGTTCGCGTCATTGAAGAAGATGCTGGCTGCCGGCATGGTGGCGGTCATGGCTGCAGTGGCCTTTACGGGCTGCGGCGGCGAGGGTGACAAGGCTGCCCAGAAGCAGTTCCTGAACATCGGCACTGGTGGCACAGCAGGTACTTACTACCCTCTGGGCGGTGCCATGGCTGAGATCCTCAACAAAGCTATCCCCGGCATGAATGCCAGCGCCCAGAGCACCGGCGCCAGCGTGGCCAATATCAATATGTTGAAAGATGGCTCTGTGGATTTGGCTATCGTTCAGAATGATATCACCTACTACGCTGTCAATGGCACGGAAATGTTCAAGGACAAGAAGGTGGACGGCCTCCAGGGCATCGCCATCCTCTATCCTGAGACCTGCCAGGCTGTGACTCTTGACTCCAGCGGCATCAAGGACCTTGGAGAGATCAAGGGCAAGAGAGTAGCTGTGGGCGCAGCAGGTTCCGGTGTGGAGGCTAATGCCCGTCAGATCATGGAAGCCTACGGGGTCAGCTATGATGACATCCAGGTGCAGTACCTTTCCTTCAGCGAGGCTGCCAGTGCCCTGAAGGATGGCAACATAGATGTGGCTTTCCTGACTGCAGGCTATCCCACTGCAGCCGTGCAGGATATCGCTTCCCAGAACAAGATTCGTCTCTTGCCGGTGGCCGCTGACAAGGCTGATGCTTTGATTGCCAAGTATCCCTTCTATACGAAGACTGTTATCCCAGCCGGCACTTATGCAGGCTTTGAGGAGGAAGTGCCCGCCGTTTCTGTCATGGCTATGCTGGTGGCAAATGAGAAGGTCAGCGAGCAGCTGGGCTATGATGTGGCCAAGGGGCTTTTCACCAATCTGGATCGCCTCCAGGCAGCTCATGCTGTAGGCAAGCAGATTGCCAAGGAGAAGGCCATGATCGGCATGCCTCTCAAGATGAATGCCGGTGCTGAGAAGTTCTTCAAAGAGTAATCGAGTGACAGTTAGTGCGAAGTGTACTTACGGGTCTCAAGCTGCGACTCTGGCCGTGCCTGACCCTGGGGCTGGTTCTGCTGGCCCTGGGGCAGGTGCTCCTGACGCCGTGCCTGACGCTGTCGGCGGAGGGACGGCGTCTTGTTGTGTGTGAAGCCAGAGGGACGGAGCTGACCATAAATTTTATCCATTCTGTGCAGAAGACACCCGTGGAGGAAAAATTGCGGGTTTCCGCCGAAGGAAGCGAGCTTGAGCTGACGGAAACCCGCTACCATTCCTTCGGAGTGGGATTGCCTTTCCTGGCCTCCGAAGGGGATTTCCGGCAGGAGGGCAATGATTTCGTCATCACGGGGATGGACAGGCATTACCGGGAACTAGCTTTGCGTACGGGAGTGGGGACAGAGCTGACGGTGACCTTGAGAAGCGGCAGTTTTGAGAAGGCTCTTGAGCTATATCGGATTTATGGGCCGGGAACGCTGATAGAAGTGAAGTTATTGCCATTATACGAAATTATGATCATGGGAGCATGACCTTCCCCTCAAGGGGAAGGCTTATATAGACAAGGAAAGGACTGGGTGATATGAAAGATATGGAGAAAAAGGGGAAGCCGGCTGAGATGCTGACCGAGGCAGATAAGGCCGAGGCTATCCTCAAGAAATATGACAAGGAATCTGACAAGATGGAGTACACGGGCTTCATGGCGAAGTTCGTGACTGCTCTGGCCATTGCTTTCTCCATCTTCCAGATTTATACTGCCACCTTCGGGGTGCTGGATGCGCAGCTGCAGAGGGCGGTTCATCTTGGCTTTGGCCTCTCTCTGGTGTATCTTTTGTATCCCACCAGGAAAAGCTGGTCAAGGCACAAACTGCATCCTTTTGACCTTTTGCTGGCCATTCTGGGGGCAGCGGCGCCTGCCTACATCATCATTGAGTACCAGTCCCTGGTGCTGCGGGCAGGGCTGACTTCCGGGCTGGATCTGGTGGTGGGGCTCATGGGCTTGCTGCTGGTCATCGAGGCTGCCCGCCGGGTGGTGGGCATTCCTATGGTCTGTGTGGTGCTGGCCTTCCTGGCTTACGCCTTTGCCGGGCCCTATATGCCCGGGGTGCTGGCCCATCGGGGCCTGACTGTTTCCCAGCTGGTAGGGCATCTTTTCTACACCACTGAGGGCATCTTCGGCATTCCCTTGGGTGTGTCTTCCACCTTTATCTTCCTTTTTATCCTCTTTGGCGCTTACCTTGAGTCCACGGGGCTGGGCAAGTTCTTCATCGACCTGGCCAACTCCATTGCAGGCTGGGCCAGCGGCGGCCCTGCCAAGGTGGCAGTGCTTTCCTCCGGCCTCATGGGCACCGTGTCCGGCAGCTCTGTGGCAAATGTGGTGGGAACGGGTTCTCTCACTATCCCCATGATGAAGAAGCTGGGCTATCACAAGAATTTTGCCGGGGCGGTGGAGGCAGCAGCTTCCACCGGCGGACAGCTCATGCCTCCTGTCATGGGGGCGGCGGCCTTCCTCATGGCTGAGTTCGTGGGAGTTCCCTACATTGATATCGTGAAAGCGGCCATCATTCCTGCATTCCTCTACTTTGTAGGCGTATGGCTGGGGGTGCATTTTGAAGCCAAGAGGACGAACCTCAAGGGCATTCCCAGAGACCAGCTGCCTAAGATTTGGACGATTCTCCGTGACCGCGGTCATCTGGCCCTGCCTTTGATCATTATTGTGTACCTTCTGGTTTCCGGCTATACGCCTATGCGCGCGGCTCTGGTGGCTATCGTGCTGGCCATACTCTGCTCGGCTCTCAGGAAAAACACCCGCATGAAGCCCATACAGATTGTGGAAGGGCTGGAAAATGGCGCCAAGAATGTGCTGGGCGTGCTGGTGGCCTGCGCTGCTGCCGGCATCATCATCGGCGTGGTGACCAAGACCGGCGTGGGGCTGAAGCTGGCCTCCGGCCTGATTGAGCTTTCGGGCGGATTGCTGCTGCCCACCATGTTCTTCACTATGATTACGGCTATCCTTCTGGGCATGGGGGTGCCCACCACTGCCAATTATGTCATCACCTCCACCATTGCGGCTCCTGCCCTGGTGCAGATGGGAGTGCCTGTGCTGGCAGCTCATATGTTCGTGTTCTATTTCGGCATAATTGCTGACGTGACCCCGCCGGTGGCGCTGGCGGCCTATGCAGGTTCCGGCATCAGCGGCGGCAATCCCCTTTGGACAGGTGTCAATGCTTCGAAGCTGGCCATCGCCGCCTTCATCATCCCCTATATGTTCGTGCTGTCTCCCACGCTGCTGATGATGGACGGTACGGCAGGGGGGCTCTTTGTCACCACCGTCACGGCCTTGATCGGCATGGTGTCCCTGTCTTCAGCTCTGATTGGCTATCTGGCAGCAACCTGCCACGGCTGGGAGCGCCTGGTGCTGATCGTAGGCGGTCTCCTGATGATCAATCCCGGCCTGGTGACGGATTTGATAGGCGCAGCTATGTTCTCCGCTATCCTTGTGCTCCAGCTGCGCCGCAGCAAAGGCACGGATAGTGTTATGTCGAAGTCCTGAGGACTTTACAATGTGCGCTCATCATGGTAAAATATTTTTGTTGCCGTAAAGGTGACAAACTGGAGAGGTGTCCGAGTGGTCGAAGGTGTCGCACTCGAAATGCGATAGGGTTAACAGCCCTCGTGGGTTCGAATCCCACCCTCTCTGCCAGTGAAATACCAGCCCTGCGGGAGTTTCCTGCGGGGCTTTTTGCATATCTGGAATCAAAGTTTGTCTGATGTGGCAGCCTTGACAGGTGCAGGAGAATTGCTTAACATCAGTAACAGAAGCAATAAGGATGAGGGGGGATCGGCCATGGAGATAGAGGAAAGGCTTTTTGCCTTGCAGGACAAGGACTTTCGGGATTTTCACAAGAATCTTGTTCCCACGGTGCCCTCGGAGAATATCATCGGCGTGAGGACGCCTGCCTTGCGGAAGCTGGCCAAGGAAATAGTGCAGGCGGGGGAGGCGGAGGATTTTCTTGCCCGGTTGCCTCATAGGTATTTTGATGAGAACCAGCTACATGCCTTCATTATCTCGGGGATTAAGGATTACGGGGAGTGCATGGCGCGTTTGCAGGAGTTTTTGCCATATATTGATAATTGGGCTACCTGCGACCAGCTGTCCCCCAAGGTCTTCAAGCAACACAGGCAGGAACTGCTGATGGAGGTGCGGAAGTGGCTGGGGGCCAAGGAGACGTATGCTGTCCGCTATGCCATCGGCATGCTGATGCAGCATTTTCTGGACGAGGATTTTGACGAAGCTTATCTTTCCATGGTGGCAGAGGTGCGTTCTGAGGAATACTATGTCAATATGATGATTGCCTGGTACTTTGCCACTGCCCTGACCAAACAGTACGAAGCGGCTCTGCCTTTTATCGAGGGAAACAGGCTGGCTCCCTGGACGCATAACAAGGCTATTCAGAAAGCTATCGAGAGCAGGCGGGTCAGTGCAGCGCATAAGGAGTATCTGCGGGGACTGAAAGTGAGGAGGGAGCAGCATGAGCGCTAAGCTGGGAATCGGCATGGAAAGCTTCGAGGAAATCAGGGAAATAGGGGCGTACTATGTAGATAAGACGGAACTTATTTTTGATTTGCTGGAAAATAACACGAGAAAGAGCAAGGTCACCTGACAGGCCTGCTGATGGGCATGGGCTATGCGGTGAAGTCCAATCAGGAAACCGGTCTTGGCCGCGCGGATATAGATATCAGGGAAAAGAAAAAGCGGCGGGCCATGATTATCGAGGCCAAGAAATCCGCCTCAGAGGAGAACATGGAAGAAGATGCGCTGGCAGGAGTGAAGCAGATTGTCGCTAGAGAATATCTGAAAGGCTTTGAGGGATATAAGTCAGTGCGGGGCTATGGGGTGGCTTTTTACAAGAAGATGGCACTGGTGAAGAAACTATGCTGAGGTCTGCCCTAAGCGCTTGAAATATGGAGGGCGGGCAAGAAGAATTGGTGGCAACCGTAAGGGAGAGTGGGCTGTGGTGGAGATAGTTTCTTCTTGTGCAGAAAAAGCAGGTAGATGGAAAAAGTCGTAGAATATAGAGAGAGAGAAACGAGTATTTGCATAGAGGGTGAGGTGCGGATTATGTTCAAATCGATCTTTTTTTCCTTGCTGCTGATGATGGCAGCTAGCGGATTGTGCCTGGCGGCTCCTGGGGATGCAGGCAAGGCTGCCGCGGCAGACAAGCAGGTGGCAGTACTGCCGCACAAGCATACTGCTGATTGCAGCAAGACTGAAGCTGAGCCGGTGCAGATAATTTGCATTCTGGATCGCTCCGGCTCCATGCAGCCTGTGACTGGCGATACTATAGGCGGCTACAATTCCTTCATAGAGAAGCAGCGCCAGGAAAAAGGCCAGGCAGAGGTGACCACCGTTCTCTTTGACGACAAGTATGAAATGATTGCCGAAGCTGTGGACATCAAGAAGGTGCCGAAGCTGACCTCCGAGGTGTATTACGCCCGGGGCATGACGGCTTTGCTGGATGCGGTGGGCAGGACCATCATGTCCACTGTCGGACACATGGAGGAGAAAGGCATCTGTCCTGCCAGGCGGAGGGTGCTGTTCCTCATCATGACAGACGGTCAGGAAAATAACAGCAGGGAATACACCAAGGACCGCGTGAAATCCATGGTTGAGACGGCCATCAAGGAGTATAAATGGGAATTTGTCTTCATGGGAGCCAACATCGACTCTGTAGCTGAGGCAGGAGCCATTGGCATCAAAGCAGACCGTGCCATGGACTATTCCCATGATGCCGCTGGTGTGAGAAGATCCTTTGATAGCATGAGCGCAGCCACTTCCGCTATGCGGGAGTCGGGGAGCGTGGGAGATGTCTGGAAAGAAGCAGACAGATGAGTCCTCTCGCATTTTGAAGGGAGCAGACACCGGGGCTTGCGGATGCTTTCTCCTTAGAATGGATAAGACGGAGCAGGATAGCCCCGTCTTATTTTCATTGCCAGGGGCAGGAACGGATAGAATGGATAAGTGTATCGGAAAAGGGTGAGATTTTGAAACGCAGCGAGAAGATATATGAATATATCCGGGAGTATTCTCTGGGACGGAAAAA
Source organism: Pseudoselenomonas ruminantium (assembly GCA_902780915.1). GTDB lineage: Bacteria > Bacillota > Negativicutes > Selenomonadales > Selenomonadaceae > Selenomonas_B > Selenomonas_B ruminantium_B. The sequence goes on from CACZHK010000014.1 coordinate 34,983, forward strand.
AGAGGAAATGCAGGGGGCCATTGGCCTTGATGCACAGGAGATTGCGGATGCTCTGGGGATACTCAGGAACAATGTCTCCAAGGAGCTCAATGAGCTGCACCGCCTGGACAGGATTGTGAAATTCAAGGGGCGCCCGGTGAAGTATTTTGACAAGGCGGCTTTGGAGGAAATATTGGGTACGGAGCTGGGGGAGGGGCCCTGCCAGTATGCGGATGTGTCCGAGTGCCAGAGCCCCGAGGCTGCCGAGGAAGAAGCCAATCCCTTCGCCCGGCTGATTGGCGCGGAGCGCAGCCTTTCCCGGCAGGTGGAGCAGGCCAAGGCGGCTATCCTCTATCCGCCTGACGGGCTTCATACCTTGATAGTTGGCCAGACAGGCGTGGGCAAGACCCTCTTTGCCCACATGATGTTTGCCTATGGCAAGACCATGCATCGCTTTTCCGAAGAAGCGCCCTTCGTGACCTTCAACTGCGCTGATTACTACAATAACCCTCAGCTCCTTATCTCCCATGTCTTTGGGCATCAGAAGGGAGCCTTCACAGGGGCGGACAAGGACAAGGCGGGACTGGTGGAAGAAGCTGATGGTGGCGTGCTGTTCCTGGATGAGATTCACCGCCTGCCTCCTGAGGGGCAGGAGATGATCTTCTATTTCATGGACACGGGCACCTTCAACCGCTTGGGGGAGACTACCCGCTCCCGCCAGGCCAAGGTGCTGATCATCGGAGCCACCACCGAGGACCCGGATTCGGCCCTGACCAAGACTTTCGTAAGACGTATTCCGAACATAATCAAGATAAAGCCCCTGTCGGAGCGGAGCCTGTCTGAGAAAATCGACATCATCAAGCTGCTCTTCCGGGAGGAGGCCCAGCGGGTGAAGAAGCCCGTGCGCATCACCGTGGAGTCGGTGAAGGCACTCATTGGCAGCATCGGCAACGGCAATGTGGGCCAGCTCAAGTCCAATATCAAGCTGCTCTGCGCCCAGGCTTTCCTGAACGGCATTGATAATCCAGATTTCATCGAGGTGGATTTCAAGATGCTGCCCGAGGGGGTCAAGGACGGCCTTTTGACCCTGTCCTCCAACCGACAGGCTCTGGCGGAACTGGCCCAGTATATTGCCGAGCCGCTGGTGGTTTCCCCGGCAGGGGGCAAGAAGCCAGTTGCCGACGAGGAGCAGGGGGCTGCTGACTTCAATCTCTATCAGGTGGTGGAGGACAAGGTGGCCTTGCTGCGGGGGGAAGGCATCAGCGCAGAGCTTATCAAGCAGATTGTGGCCACGGATGTGAATGTGTATGTGAAGGAGCTATATAATAAGAAGCATTCTGTCAATATGACTACCAGGGAACGGCTGCTGAAGATTGTAGACGCTTCCTTGGTGGACTTTGCGGAGCAGATTGCCCTCTTCGTGCAGAAGCGCATGAACCGCAGCTACCGCGACCGCTTCCTCTATGCCTTCAGCCTGCATTTATCGGCTTTTTTGAAGCGCATCAAGGCCAAGGAGGTCATTCCCTACACGGCAGAAATCGAGGGAGCGCTGCCCCAGGACTCCCTGTGCCTGCAGGTGGCCATGGAGATAGGGGAACTCATCGAGAAACAATATTTGCTGAAAGTGCCAAGGGTAGAGGTCGAGTATATCGCCCTGCTGCTGGAGTCTGCGGAAGATGACGATCTGGGGGACAAGGTTTCCATCATCGTGGCCACCCACGGCACCAGCACAGCCAGTTCCATGGTGGAGGTGGCTCAGAAGCTTTTCAGCTCTGTCGATACGAATATCATTGCGGTAGATATGCCTTTGGAGACAGGCCCCCAGCAGATCCTTGAGCAGATGACAGCTATGCTGAGAGCCATGGACTGCCGCAGAGGGGTCTTGATCCTGGCAGATATGGGCTCCCTTTGCAATATCGGCTCCATTATCTCGGAGAGGCTCAAAATTCCCGTGCGCACCATTGATATGGTTTCCACTCCTCTGATATTGGAAGCCATGCGAAAAGTTGACATCGCAGGCATGGACCTGGATAGCATCTATGAATCGCTGTGCAGTTTCAAGGGCTATGAGAGCGTGGATGTGGGGGCGCAGCGCCGGGGGGTTGATGGCAAGACCGAGGCCATTGTCACCATCTGCTCCACGGGGCAGGGGGCAGCCATGAAGCTCAAGGCGCTGGTGGAAGATATCCTGCACCACGCGGGGCGGGCCATCGAAGTCTTGCCCGTGGGGTTGGTGAAGCTGGATGAGACAATTGATTCTTTGGCGAAGGAATACCATATCATTGCTTCCGTGGGCATGAAGAAACCCTCGGCGCCCATTCCCTTCATTCCGCTGGAACAGCTCATTGATGGCAGCGGGGAGAAGATGCTCACTGAATTGGTGCTGGGCAGCGAGATCGCCATGGTGCCGGCGGAAAAAAGCAATATGGTGGTGCAGAAACTGTGCGAGGAATCCCTGCAGAAATTCCTTACCTATCTCAATCCTGCCAAGGTCATGGGGGTCTTGCTGGAGTTTGACCGGCAGATAGAGGCGGATCTGAAGCTGCATCTCTCCAATCCCCTGCGCATCCGCCTTCTGGTACACTGCGGCTGCGCCCTGGAACGCATCGTCACCCGCACTCCGCTTCAGTATAAAGAGGACAAGGAGAAAGTTGATACAGATAAGCTGGCGGCGGTGAAAAAGGCAGCCAAGGTCTTTGAGGAGAGCTTGAAACTTCACTTCTCGGAGGATGAGTATTACTTTATGGCCAATATGCTTTGAGATAAGAGCCATAAAGACTGTGGATAAGGTAAAAATATGATACAGAAAATACACTGTGATGTGACAAATGTCATAGTGTATTTTTTTGTTGTGATACTCAAAAGACAGTATCAAAAAGGCGTTTTTCTGTATCAAAGTGTATCAAACCGCAAATTACTGTATTGGCGGCAGAATTTGCAAGGATAAAAACAGTCTGTGAATTCAAGGCTTTCCAGACTTTTTTCATTTAATACACAAAGTTGGCACGCTGCTTGCAATATATAAGGGCGTAAGGCAAAGAACGCCAAAAGAAATCATATTCATCCCATGATTGTAGTCGTTGTTTCAAGTCAAGGAGGTAATAAAATGTTTGGAATCATTGTTGGTACCCACGGCATTTTCGCACAGGAACTGGTAAAGTCCTGCGAGATGATCTGCGGCGAGCAGAAGAATGTCCGCGCTGTGACCCTTATCCCAGGTGAGGGCCCTGATGATGTGGTGACCAAGTATGAAGCAGCTATCAAGGAACTTGACTGCGATGGCGGCGTGCTCTTCCTGAACGATCTGTTCGGTGGCAGCCCCTACAATGCAGCCTGCCGTCTCGTCATCAACAACGAGAAGTATGGCATCGTCACCGGCGTGAACCTGCCCATGCTCATCGAGATGTGCAGCGCTCAGCTCATGGATGACGGCTCTGATATCAAGGATCTCATGCAGAAGGCTGTGGATGCCGGCAAGAACGGCACTCAGACTTTCCATGCCAGCTCTATTTCCGATGATGAGGAGGAGGAACTTTAATTATGAATATCGTACTTGCACGTATTGATGACCGTCTTATCCATGGTCAGGTGGCAACTGTCTGGTCCAAGGTTACCGGCTGCAGCCGTATCATCGTCTGCGACGACGAAGTTGCCAAGGACACTATCCGTGCAACCCTTCTGAAGCAGGTTGCTCCTGCCGGCATCAAGAGCCATGTGGTTGACCTGGAGAAGGCTGTCCGCGTTTACAACAACCCCAAGTATGAGAACGAGAAGTGCCTGCTGCTCTTCACCAACCCCACCAGCGTTCTCTACATGGTTGAGCATGGCGTTGACATCAAGAGCGTCAACATCGGCGGCATGAGCTTCAAGGAAGGCAAGCATCAGATCACCGGTGCTGTGTCCGTGGATGACAAGGACATCGACGCTTTCAAGAAGCTCAACGAGAAGGGCATCGAGCTTGAGATCCGCAAGGTTGATACGGACTCCAAGGTCATGCTGATGGATGTCCTCAAGTAAGATCGGTTTCGGCGGGGCGGGCCTTTCCTGCCCCTTGAAATAAGAGGAATTATATATATCAAGAGAATCAATGGAGGGAAAACACAATGGAAATCAGTGGAATCCAAATTCTTCTAGTTTTCATCTTCGCAACCATTGCCGGTATGGGCAGCTGCTTGGATGAATTCCAGACTCACCGCCCCTTGATTGCCTGCACGGCAACCGGACTTATCCTCGGAGATATGACTTCTGGTATCATCATCGGTGGTACGCTGGAGATGATGGCTCTGGGCTGGATGAACATCGGCGCAGCTATCGCTCCTGATGCGGCTCTCGCATCCGTCATTTCTACCATTCTGGTTGTGGCTGGCCATCAGGACATCTCCACCGGTATCGCCATAGCCATGCCTATCGCTGCTGCTGGCCAGGTTCTGGCTATCATCTGCAAGACCGTATCCGTGGTCTTCCAGCACTGGGCTGACGGCTATGCCGAGAAGGGCTCCACCTTTGGCATCGACCTCTGCCACTATCTCGCTCTGGTCTTCCAGGGCCTCCGCGTAGGCGTTCCCGCTGTCATCGTTGCTATGACTGTCGGCACTGATGCTGTCCAGAGCATGCTGGCAGCTCTTCCCCCGGTCATCACCGGCGGCCTGCAGGTTGCTTCCGGCTTCATCGTGGTCGTAGGTTATGCGATGGTCATCAACATGATGGGCGCAGATTACCTCATGCCTTTCTTCTTCCTCGGTTTCGTTGTCGCTGCTTTCACGGATTTCAACCTGGTTGCTCTCGGCGTTATCGGCCTGGTGGCTGCTGTGGTCTACATCCAGCTCAATCCTAAGTATCAGGCAGTGGCCGCAGCTCCCGCTGCAGCAGCTGCAAGCTCCGGAAGCGACATGGACGACGAACTTGACTAAGGGGAGGTAGGAAGATAATGGAAAAGAAACTTACTAAGTCCGATTTTTTCTGGGCATTCATTCGCTCTAACTTCCTGCAGGCTTCCTGGAACATGGAACGTATGCAGGGCCTGGGATATTGCTTCGGCATGGTCCCCATCCTGAAGCGCCTCTATGAGGGCGAGGAACTCAAGCAGGCTCTGAAGCGTCACCTGGAGTTCTATAACACTCAGCCTTTCGTGACTGCTCCCATCATCGGCATCACCGCCGCTATGGAGGAGAAGAAGGCCAACGGCGCTGACATTCCCGACGGCGTTATCAACGGTATCAAAGTCGGTATGATGGGCCCTCTGGCCGGTGTGGGCGACCCGATTTTCTGGGGCACGCTGCGTCCTATCACGGCAGCTCTCGGTGCTTCCATCGCTATGAGCGGCAGCCTCCTCGGACCTATCATCTTCTTCGTGCTCTTCAACCTGGTTCGCCTGCTGGTCCGCTGGTACGGCATCAGCTACGGCTATTCCAAGGGTACCGATATCGTGCAGGACGTGGCTGGCAACAAGCTGCAGAAGCTCACTGAGGGCGCTTCCATCCTGGGCCTCTTCGTCATGGGCGCACTGGTCAACAAGTGGACCAGCGTCAACATCCCCATCGTGGTTTCCGAGATCACCAACGCCAAGGGCGAGCATGTGGTCAC
>CACZHK010000015.1 GCA_902780915.1 Pseudoselenomonas ruminantium
TATAAGGGGTGGTGCCCATGTTTTTTCTGTAAACGGGTAAATTCTTATTTTCGAAAATACATGTAAATTAAACCATCGAGTTTTTCAACACGCCCTAGTTTTCTGCCCCCCCCCTTTCTTTACCACCACCAAAATCAGATTGCTGCCCATGCCTTATCCATATGGCTAACAAACATAGCACCATGATAATTGTGCAAGCACCTCCTGCACAATCTCTTTTTCTGGAAAAGCACAGCAAATCCGTCGCTATATATTAGAGGTTCCGCACAGAATAGCCCTTGGCATCAGGATATTCCAGCCACAGGTCACGGAATAGGTGCTCGATGAACGTGTCCCCCCAGGCCTTATGCCGATTGATGGCCTGTCCGATGTGGTAGTACAGTAGCAGCAATTCATTGTTGACCTTTACTGTTGCCTTATACTGTGCTTTTTTGATTTCAGCCTTGATTTCCTGTATCGTAGCAAGATAATCTGTTTGATTCATCAACATATCAATCATGCGTCTCCATTATGTTTTTTAGCAGGTCATAAAGCTTTTCAACCTCTTCGTTGGAAAGTGTAGTTCCTTTGCCCATCTTTTCATGTTCAGGTGACCAGTCACGGATGTCATATTTAGGGTCACGGCCATTCCATGAAATAAGATTAAGTTCTTTACGCCAGCCTTTGGCACTTTCGGAGAGAACACCGATATGGTGCTTGATTTCAAATTTTATATCTGACATTTTAATTCTCCTTATTCATTACCATGATGCACTCTTTGTCGGTTAATCCATATACTAGATTTATCAAAGAATCTAATTCTGAATAAATGTTTTGAACTATTTCAGATTCAGCATCATGAGTTTTACGTTTATCTTGAATGTTATCAACCAGTTCTTCTACTCTTGCTATAATTTTACTGTCTTTTGTAAAAGCTATAGGTAACTTTTTGATTTGCGGTGCCCCTATTCTAAAAAAACCACCTGATAAAGACATAGAATTATACTGTATTGAATAGTAATAACTCATAAGGCTACTATTCAAAATTGCTGTTATATACTTCAAATGTTTATTATTATAAACTATAGTAGTAGATTTTCCGGCTAAATACTCACCATTATCAAATAAACATTCCAATGTTTTATTCATTCCACCAATTATAATTTTTGCTGACTTACTCTCATGGTACCTTCTTTCAGACATATTTTTCAAATCAGTAGATTTTACTACTGGATTAAAATATTTACCTTTTATGTAACGGATAGGTTCTATACCGTGATATGATTTATATTTGTCTATACCCCCAGTATTAATAAATTTTATATTATTTTCATTATACTCTTCTTCATCAAGTAAGAATTCCTTTACAAGATATGCCTCGTTTACTGTGGCTGCACCATTGACATCAGCTAATGTCTCAAGATGTGGAAATTCTGATATTTTATCTATTAACGCTAATGCATCATTGCTGGCATTGAAGTATTTATCCCAATCAATATCATTATAGAATTTACTCGATGATATTATATTATGTGTTCTTGTAGAAGTCATATCATCCATTACATCCATAATAACATCTTTTTTTTCTGATGTTTTCTTTAATCTATATACGACCGGATACACTGCTGCTGATTTGAATACATTAACATTAGAATAATCTTTAATTTCTAGTATTTGAATTTTTGACATGAATTTCCTGAGTGTTACAGTATATGGCGCAGAAACTAATTTATTAGGAACGATATATGTATGAACTCCGTTGTTTCTTACCAGATTAATTCCTTTTTCTATAAATAGGACAAACAAATCCCAATTTCCTTTTGCACATGAAAAAATTTTTGAGTATATCTCTCTTTCGATAGGCATATTTCTTGTCATTTCCTCGGAATCAACATAAGGAGGATTACCAATTACAATATCAAAACCTTGTTTTTCCTTAAAGACCTTTGGGAAATATAACTGCCATAAAATAAATGGCTGCTGGGCTAAATCTTTGACTTCCTTATATTTCTCTACTGCTGATGGATTGCTTTCCAACTGGTGCAGAATAATTCTGTCATAGATAGATTGGATTTCCTTTTTTATTTCCTGCTTTGTTTCATGTTGCTTGGTGAAATATAGCTCATCCTGCAGCTTGATAAGCTCTTGCAACATATTGTCAAATCCAGCCTGATAGAAGCTATCCATGCCTGTTTTTGCTTGATTGTTCAAAATACTGCTTTCAGTAATGAGCTTTATTCCTTCAAACTCATCCATAAGGCTATTACCGCAAATAATATTGCAGTCCAGATTCGGCAGAGGTCTAGGCTCTGTATGGGCATCATACATACCTTCAGAGTTATCCTGCTTTACCAGTTCATCATCAATAACGATGGACAGCCACAAACGCAGCTTGGTAATATCCGTGGCACTGGGTTCCAAATCACAGGCAAAGAGGCAATTTTTGATAGTATTTACCTTGAGGTCATAGGCTTTACGGCCATAAGCGTAGAAGTTAAACCGCTCAAAGCTGTTCATTTCTATGGTCATGTAGGCGGTAAGGGTCTGCCGTGCCCTGACAATTTCATTCAGAAGCCCCAGCAGGAACGCCCCGGAACCTACCGCCGGGTCAGCTATTTTTACATTAGCCAGCAAATCATCAATTTCTTTTAAGCGGTCAGCAGGACACTTGTCACCCCCCCGTGGACAACAGGCTTATAAATGCTGGCCGGCATTTCCAGCTGCCGTTGTGGGTCAAATTCAAAATGCTTCTTCCCCTTTGCATCCTTGACTTCCTTGGTCTTCATGGTATCACTGTCGCGGAAGTATTCGCCATAGAGAATGAATTTCCTGATGTCTGCTTCTTCGATGCCGGTATTGGTGGTCAGATAGTTAATCAGACTTTCCTGACACATATAGTGAACTATCTCACGAGGGGTATAGAATGCCCCTTTTGATTTCCTGTCCTTCACATCCAGCAGATTCTCAAAAACCTTCCCCAGCATTTCCGGGTCGATGGCCACTTCACGCTCCATGGGCTCATCTTCGGCCATGGTGAAGTTATAGCGGTCAAAAATGTCCAGAATGCCGTCTGCCTCATCCTTGCCCTTCTCATCCGCATTGGAAAACATGGAATTGGGAATATGGAAGTCAGAATTTACCCAGTCATAATTATCCAGCTGCTCAAACAGGCCACCATTCAGGAAGGGGACACGGCAATGGAATCGGGCATAGAAGCCACTTTCTCCACGGTCAACATTCAGAGCCTCATAAAACAGCGGCTCCAAGTAATCATCAAAGTAGTTCCGACCTTGCTTTACACAAGATTCGTACAGAGCACGCATAAAATTCTTCGGCCCCTCGCCCCATGACTTTCCTTTGACCAATGTAGATAGAAATTTTGCATCCTTATCGGACAGGGCAAATAAAGCCTCACGGTTGATAAAGGAAATACCATCAGCGTTAGGCTGGGAATATACACTTTCAACTATGTTATGAGCCTTGGCATTGCGAAACAGAGCACTCTTATATGCTTTTTCCGTCAGTCGTGTCGGGAATGCCGATACGCCCAGCCACCCCTTTTTCTGTATGAAGTAGAGGAAAACAATCTGCCCCATGAGTTTTTTGGTAAACTGCTCACTGGTGAAACCGCAACGTTCAGCTTCTGCCATAAAGTCAGGGGTATTTTCCAAATACTCCTTGACGGCCAGATACTTTTCCTTGTAGTCGTTGAAGAACTGTTTGGTGACAGTCTCAACGCTGAAAGCTTCTTCCAGTTCGGCGAGGCTGGGATTAACATTATCCTGCACAAAAATACCGTAAAGCCGTTCCTGCGCCGTATGGCAAGGCTCTCCTTTGCCTACAAGGTAAGAATAACGCTTGGCAGGAGTAAGTTTTGTGCTCAGTTTACCATCGGCAAAGCCATATTCCATGCGGATGAGGGATAACCTCCACTTATCACTTGGGCGTTCCTGTCCATTGGCATCTTTTTCCATGGTAAAAAAGGCTGCCAAAGCACCATCACACCCGGAGTTATCCAGCAGTGTCTTGATGAATGCTCTCTGGGAACTGCGAGCATTCTCTACATTTCCCTTGTTTTGCAGCTGTACGGCAAAGAGAGCCATTTTCTTTCCATCGGAACCTTTGTAATTTCCAATATGGTAATGTCCGGCAATTATTCCAGACAAACTGCTAAACTCCTTGTTGAATCGTGTTGGAGCCACCATTTGCACATCGTTTAACAATTCTTGCAGGAAATGCACATATTCCTGATGATTATAGGCTTTTGTAAGCGTTTGTAAGAATAACTCTTTTTTCTTGCTGTTATCTGTCATTGTTTACTCCTGTTCCTTCATGTAGCATGAGAGAATAACCTCTTTGTCCCCTTCGGGGAGCACAACGTTCTTACGCTCATACAGATAGGTATCGTCAATATTATCCCTTATGGTAGCGAAGGCTGCTACTATATTGCTGGCTGCTTTCATTTGTTTGACTATTTCCTTGGTGGTGTTCTTGGGAATATCACCATTTTCGATAGCTTGCATAATACGCTCGGCTACCGCTTCTTGGTCATCAGTAAGCTCTCCCGAAGCCAATGCCCCTTTTAGTGTCTTGACAATTGTGGCATCGTTACCTCTTATGGCTGCTCTTTTCGTAGTAATAACATCTTCTGTCGTGAGTGATTCATCAAAATACTTGCTATTAGCTTGATACTGGTCATAGTAGATACTACCCACGGGAATTTTTTTCTCATCCGGCTCACATTCCAGATACCCCATGGCATCCATAAAGCCTATTTCATGAGTATCATGGTCGTTTGACAAGAAGAAGCTCTTTAATGCTCCCTTGCGGATAAAGGTAAGAGTTGCTTCTTGCTGAACCTTGTCGCTCAGTCTGCCCGTCTTGGATTTCTTTGGCAAACTTTTAATTTTGTTGAACAATTTCAGGTCATTGTCTCGCACTTCACGAATTTTAGCCAGATATTCCAGCTCAGGGCTAGCTCCTTCCTCTTCCTCCAGCGTCTGGGATAAATCCTTAAACAGCTTTTGCGGGCTGGGATTTTCCTCTTCGGACAAAAACTTGTAGTCTTCACCTAACGTATCATGGAAAGCCTGTAGTTTCTCCAATATACGATCTGTCAGCGGAAGCTGTTTGCTTGCTTGGGAGGTGGGGAAGAAATTGAATACATATATTTTGTCAAAAGCTGTACCGACACGGTTGATACGTCCTACACGCTGCATAATGCGTGTAGGATTCCACGGCAGGTCATAATTGATAATGACATTAGACCTATGCAGGTTGATACCTTCGGCCAGCACATCAGTGGTAATAAGAATGTCGTACTTATCCCGATTTTTATCTATGTACTTCGGGTTAAAGCTGTACTCTATCTCCTTTTTCAGAGCAGCATTGCTATCACCTGAATAAGAAATGATACGCTCGCCATAAATTTCTTCCAGATTTTCCGTGAGGTACTGTGCGGTTTCTTTGGATTCTGTGAAGACAATTTTCTTAGCTCTGGCCAGAACAGGCACGTTTTTCAAGTCATTTTCAAACTCGATGAGCTTTGGGTCTGTCTTGACAGACTTCCACAGGTCTTGCAAATAGCAGAGTTTCTGCAAGTCACGCTTCAAATCTATGATGAAATTAGAGCGGAAATCACTTGCCTTGAAGTGCATTACGTCCTCTGTCTCAATATATTTAAGCAGAAGCTCATCATCACCGTTATCCATGAAGTCATAGACATCAACCTTTTTGCTGATATAGACCTCACCCTTATCAAACATATCAATAAATTTTTCGTAAGATGTTACGAACCTGCCTAATGTCAGCCTGAAAGCATAAAAACTGCTCTCTAAACGCTTTACCAATATCCCCTTCATGAATCCTCCCATGTTTTGCTGGGCTACCATCATTTGGGTATACGGCTCCGCTGCATCCGTCTTTAGATAGGTGAGTGGCCTATAACGTGCGTAATTGAAGTCCTTGATGGCATTGATTGTTTCAGTAAACACGCCGTCTGTCAGTTCATCAAATTCGTAGATGATTTTTTCAGGTGCATCTAGACGAGGGAATTTTAAGCCCTGATGTTCCATGTCCTTAGCATAATATTTGGCTACTTCACTGCGTGTCCTGCGAATCATGATGTGACGAAGCAGTTTATCACGGATAATTTCCGAATTAGCACTTATCTGAGCAAGGTAGGCAGCTCCTCCCTGTTTTTTCGCTTCGTTCTGGCTTTTGCGAAGTTGCAGGAAGAACTCTTCCAAATTCTTCACACCAACAATATTGGAATTATGCTTAGGCTGGAAAAGATATATCTGGTTTTCTATATCGCTGGTGTAGTTATTGATTGGCGTAGCAGAAATCAGCACCACTCTCTTGCCGTAGCAGATGGCATGAAGTCTTCCAAAAGCATCTGTACCTGCATTGCGGAATCTGTGGGCCTCATCCACAAATACATATTTATACTTATCAGCTCGGTCTAAAACAGACTCCAATTTTCCCAAAGACACAACATCTGCGGCCACATCGAACTCTAAAAGCACATCTTTCCAATAATCAACCAGCACAGGCGGGCAAATCACCAGTTTCCGCCCTTTTTTTATGATTTTGGCCAACATTGAGCAGATATATGTCTTGCCCAGACCTACTACATCTGATATGAATACACCGTCATGGGCTTCCAATATACGCTTTGCCTGTATAACAGCATCCAACTGATATTGCAGTCGCATAAAGCCATCAGGCAGAATATTCTCTGCCAGCTCTTCTTTGTCAGTATTGATTTCCTCTTTGAAGTATTCATAGATGGTCTTGAGATAAATCTCATAAGGCGTAATATCCCCACGCATCCATGTCTTGTCATCTACGGTTGATATATAAGCCTCTGTAATATCAACTCCCTGCTTCCACAGTTCTTCAAACTTATCCAAGGCAAATTTCACATCATGGCTATCTTTAAGCTCTACATTGAACTCAAGGTTGTTCTGCAAACCTGCCATAGAGAAGTTGCTGGAGCCTGTAATGACGCTGCCGAACTGGTCTGGCACGTGTTCTGGGTCTTTACGAAGTATATAGACCTTGGCATGAATAGGCTCGTCAGGGTACATTCGCATCTCGATTTTGCCGGATTTCAGCCATTCTATAAATATGCGTACCCCCTGCTCCACAGGCATGGAAGGTTCTGCATCCACAAACTCATCAACTACGGCCTCTGAAAACTTCTCCGTTGCCTCCTTGATGGTCACGCCTCCAAATAAATTGCTCTGCTTCGATTGCTCTATGATTTGAACAGTCCTAGCATCTACGTTCAGCCCTACCAATATACGAATCTTCTCCAAGTCCTGCATGGCTGGATACAGCTTGAAGAAACCGCTGGTACGGAAGTAGCCCACCAATATATCAAAAAATTGGGTATGTCCCTTCAGGATATTGCAAAACCGGCTGTACAAGTCACGCTCCGGCTCGTTTGTAAAAAATTTCAGGTCATTGTCAACGCTCATCTTCTAACTCCATGAATTCACTAAAACTATAGTTCTGCAATCTATTGTTTTGCCATCTGTCAGAGTATCCATTAATGTATCATTCGCTTATTGAAATAATTTTCCTGCATGAAACTATGTCATCGTGGAAATTTGAAAAATATGCGCCATTTTTCAAAACAAGGCCACAACTGGGCAAAAAAATCCCCCACCCGCAGGTGAGGGATGAATTTCTTATCTGTGCTCTTGATTAGCCCAGGATAACCAGGGAATCATGCACCTTTACGCTCTGGCCGGCGGTGACGTTGAAGGTCTTGACTACGCCGTCAGCATCAGCTGCAATCTCGTTCTGCATCTTCATGGCCTCGAGAATGAGGAGCACGTCGCCAGCCTTCACAGCCTGGCCCTCGGAAGCAACCAGCTTCACGATCTTGCCGGGCATGGGAGCGTCGATGGAGTGCTCGCCAGCGCCAGCGGCTACAGCAGCCTTGGCAGGTGCAGCGGGAGCGGCCGGAGCAGGAGCTGCCTTCGGAGCGGGAGCGGCAGCCTTGGGAGCAGCGGCAACCTTTTCCTTTACTTCCTCAACCTCGACCTCATAGGCAGTGCCATTGACGGTAATATTGAACTTCTTCATGCTTATTCCTCCAAACACATATGATGAATATCATGTTTCATAGCAGATGGCATATCGATAAACTTTTACTTATCCACCTCATCCACCGCTACGCGGTCCCCCTTCCCCATAGGGGAAGGCTTTACTTGCGGTTGGTGCGAGCAGACATAATCCAGGCGTTGCTGGGCTTGATGCGTACGGCGCGGACTTTGCCGCCCCCCATCATCTGCACAGCAGCTGAGATAGCTGCCACCACTTCCGGGCTGATTTCTTTGGAACTCATGGTATTTACCTCCCTGAATGAACGGGATGAACCTCTCATTAAGAATTAGAGAGGAATATTGCCGTGTTTCTTGGCAGGGCCGGACTCGCGCTTGCTGGCGAGAGCGTTGAGAGCCGTGATGACATAGGGACGGGTCTCGCAGGGCTCGATGACCTGGTCTACATAGCCGCGCTCTGCTGCCACGTACGGAGTAGCGAAGTTCTCCACATACTCGGCAGTCTTGGCTTCCTTGTCCGGATCCTTGCGGAAGATGATGTTGGCTGCACCGGCAGGGCCCATGACCGCAATCTCGGAAGTCGGCCAAGCCATGACCTGGTCAGCGCCCAGCTCGCGGCAGCACATGGCGATGTAGGAACCGCCGTATGCCTTGCGGGTGATGACCGTGACCTTGGGCACCGTAGCCTCGCTGTAAGCGTAGAGCATCTTGGCGCCGTGACGGATGATGCCGTTGTGCTCCTGGTCCACGCCAGGCAGGAAGCCCGGCACATCTACCAGGTTCACCAGCGGGAGGTTGAAGGCGTCGCAGAAGCGGATGAAGCGTGCTGCCTTATCGGAAGCGTCCACATCCAGGCAGCCAGCCATCACATTGGGCTGGTTGGCGATGATGCCTACGCTGCGGCCGTCAAAGCGAGCAAAGCAGGTGATGATATTGGTAGCGAAATGCTGATGCACTTCGTAGAATTCGCCGTTGTCCACGATGCCGCGGATGACATCCTTCATGTCGTAAGGAGCATTCGGATTGTCAGGCACTACGCTGTTCAGCGCCTCATCCTGACGATCCGGGTCATCGCCGGTATCAACAATAGGAGCATCCTCCATGTTGTTGCTGGGCAGGAAGGACAGGAGATAGCGAATCTGCTGGATGCAGTCGTCCTCGTTCTCGGCTGCGAAATGAGCCACGCCGCTGCGGCTGTTGTGGGTCATTGCGCCGCCCAGAGCCTCTGCGGTGACTTCCTCAGCGGTGACGGACTTGATGACCGCCGGGCCGGTGATGAACATCTGGCTGGTGTTCTTCACCATGTAGATGAAGTCCGTGATAGCCGGGCTGTATACAGCGCCGCCTGCGCAGGGTCCCATGATGACGGAAATCTGGGGGATGACGCCGGAAGCTGCCGTGTTGCGGAAGAAGATGCCGCCGTAGCCGGACAGAGCGTCAACGGCCTCCTGGATGCGGGCGCCGCCGGAATCGTTGATGCCGATGCAGGGAGCCCCCATCTTCATGGCCAGATCCATGACCTTCCAGATCTTGTGGGCATGCTTCTCACCAAGGGAGCCGCCCTCTACGGTGAAGTCCTGGGCAAAGGCATAGACCAGACGCCCGTCCACCGTACCGTAGCCGGTGACAACACCCTCGCCCGGCAGGTCCTTCTTGTCCTGGCCGAAGTTGGTGCAGCGATGCTTCATGAACATATCCAGCTCTACGAAAGAACCTTCATCGAAAAGCTTCTCGATGCGCTCACGGGCAGTATACTTGCCCTTGGCATGCTGCTTCTCAATGCGGGAGGCGCCGCCCCCCTGCATGATATGTTCTTTCTTGGCTTTCATCAAATCAATTTTCTCTTGAACTGTAGCCATTATATCCCTCCTAGAGAATATGGTGCTTACTATATTTTACTATGAAACCCCAAGAAATCAAGTCCACAGGACGCAGATTGATTGGTGGATTTCATGTAAGGGCGAGTGGACACCACCAGGTGTCCACTAAGCTTGCACCATTTAGGGCAAAATTGCAAGCAAATTTATGACTAGGTATCAAATAAGCCAGGCTTAAGAAGCCATAGGCCTCATAAATCATCAGTCATGCTGGCAGAGTTCCAAGAGAATGCCGGAGGATTTCGGATGGACGAAGGCAATCATAGCGCCGCCAGCACCCTTGCGGGGCTTCTCGTCTATGAGGCGCACGCCCTTCTCCTTGAGGTCAGCCAGGGCCTGCTCAAGGTTGTCCACGCGGATAGCCACATGCTGGATGCCGCAGCGGCCGCCGTTCTTCTCAAGGTACTTGGCAATGGGGCTGTCCTCGGAGGTAGCTTCCAGGAGCTCGAACTCAGCACCGTTGGGAGTGGGGAAGAAACCGGTGGTGACCTTCTGCTCCTCCACAGTCTCATCCTTGGTATGGGGCAGGCCCAGGATATCGCTCCAGAAAGTGCCGGCCTCAGCCAGGTTCGGAACAGCAACACCAATATGATCTACGCCAAGAATCTTAAACATGATAATCCTCCTAACTAAAACACAACTTGATATATCACTTGAGCATTTCGCCCATGAGATCGGAAACAAGGCTGTAAGGGTCAGTCTCCCTCTTCTTCAGGCTTTCCACGAAGCCATCCATGCGGCCTTCCGTCTTTTCCTTGATGCGCTTCTCGATGCCTGCGCTCAGGATATCCAGCAGCTCATCCTTGGCACGCTTAGTGCGGCGGCGGTTCAGCTCTCCGTTGCCCTCGATGTAGCTCCGGTGCTTCTCCACATCCGCCAGCAAGAGGTCAATGCCCTCGCCACGGCTGGCCACCACCTTGGAAATGGGAGGACGCCAGTCCGTCATAAGACTGTCCAGGTCAAGCATCATATTGATTTCTTTGACCAATTTATCCGCCCCGTCCAAATCGGACTTGTTGACAGTAAAGAGGTCGCCGATTTCCAGAATGCCCGCCTTGATGGCCTGGATATCATCACCCATGCCGGGGATGAGCACCACCACAGTGGTGTCCGCCGCTTTCACGATGTCCACCTCGGACTGGCCCACGCCCACGGTCTCCACGATGATGATGTCCTTGCCAAAGGCATCCAGAGCCTTCACGGCATCAGCCGTCTTGTGGGAAAGTCCCCCCAGGCTCCCGCGAGTGCCCATGCTGCGTATGAAAACCCCTTCGTCAAGGGTCAGGGAATTCATGCGGATGCGGTCACCCAGGATAGCGCCCCCCGTAAAGGGGCTGGTGGGGTCCACGGCGATGATGCCCACGGTCTTGCCCTGGTCACGGTAAGCCTTGGCCACCTTCTCTGTCATGGTGCTCTTGCCGGCTCCCGGAGGGCCGGTGATGCCCAGGACATAGGCATGGCCGGTATGGGGATAAAGCTGCCGCATGATATCGGTGGCTTCCTCATACTCGTTCTCTATAGCTGTGATGGCCTTGGAAAGAGCCAGGCGGTTCCCCGCCAGAAGTTCCTTTGCTATGTCCAAACCATGCACCTCCTTCTAACATAAAGAGGGATGACGGCAGCAGTGCTGCTGCTGTCATCCCTCGCATGCTATCTCAGCTTCTTACAGCTTCACATTGTTCTTGATGAACTCCACCACATCGGCAGTGTTGGTGCCGGGGGTGAACACTTCTGCTACGCCGGCTTCCTTGAGAGCGGGAATGTCGCCCTCGGGAATGACGCCGCCGCCGATGATGAGGGCATCAGTGAGGCCCTTCCCGCGCACCAGCTCCACTACCTTCGGGAAGAGATGCGGATGGGCGCCGGACAGGATGCTCATGGCCACTACGTTGACATCCTCCTGGAGAGCTGCCTCAGCAATCTGCTCCGGGGTCTGCCTGAGGCCAGTGTAGATAACTTCAAAACCAGCATCACGCAGGGCGCGGGCGATAACCTTTGCACCGCGGTCATGGCCGTCAAGGCCCGGCTTTGCAACTAATACTCTGATCTTCTTTTCCATCTCAATTACCTCCGTATCTTACAGGCTGATATGTGCTTCGTACTCGCCGAAGACTTCGCGCATCACATTGCAGATTTCGCCGAGAGTTGCGTAAGTCTTGACAGCAGCCAGGATATGAGGCATGAGGTTCTCATTCTCGTCCTGGCAGGCCTTCTTCAGGTCGGCAAGAGCTGCCTTGACGGCCTCGTTGTCACGCTTGGCCTTCATGTCATGGAGCTTCTTGACCTGCTTCTCGCCTACGGAAGCATCTACCCGCAGGAGGTTCTTGGGAGGCTCTTCCTCGATCTGGAACTTGTTCACGCCTACGATGGTGCGGGCACCGGACTCAACATCCATCTGCCACTTGTAAGCGCTGTCCTGGATTTCCTTCTGGATGTAGCCCTTCTCGATAGCTGCCACAGCGCCGCCCATGTCGTCGATCTTCTGGATGTACTCCATGGCTTCCTTCTCGATGCGGTCAGTCATGGCCTCTACATAGTAGGAGCCGGCCAGCGGGTCGATGACATCGGCAAGGCCACTCTCATAAGCTACGATCTGCTGGGTGCGCAGGGCGATCATGACGGACTCTTCCGTGGGCAGAGCCAGAGCCTCATCACGGGAGTTGGTGTGGAGGGACTGGGTGCCGCCCATGACGGCAGCTGCCGTCTGGAGAGCCACGCGGATGATGTTGTTGTTAGGCTGCTGAGCAGTCAGCATGGAGCCTGCAGTCTGAGTATGGAAACGGAGCATCATAGACTTGGGGCTCTTAGCGTGGAAACGCTCCTTCATGATCTTGGCCCAGATGCGGCGGGAAGCGCGGAATTTGGCCACTTCCTCCAGCACATTGTTGTGGGCATTCCAGAAGAAGGACAGACGGCCTGCGAAAGCATCAACATCCAGGCCGGCCTTGATGGCTGCCTCGACATAGGCGATGCCGTCTGCGATAGTGAAAGCGATTTCCTGGGAAGCAGTGGAACCTGCTTCACGGATATGGTAACCGGAGATGGAAATGGTGTTCCACTTCGGCACATTCTGAGAGCAATACTCAAAGATGTTGGTGATCAGGCGCATGGACGGACGCGGCGGGAAGATGTAAGTGCCGCGGGCTGCATACTCCTTCAGGATATCATTCTGGATGGTACCCTTGAGCTGATCCGGAGCAACCCCCTGCTTCTCTGCCACAGCAATGTACATAGCCAGCAGCACGGAGGCAGGAGCATTGATGGTCATGGAGGTGGAAACCTTGCCCAGGTCGATCTGGTCAAAGAGCACTTCCATGTCGGCCAGAGAGTCGATGGCCACGCCTACCTTGCCGACTTCGCCCTCGGAGATGGGGTCATCGGAATCGTAACCGATCTGAGTGGGCAGGTCGAAGGCGCAGGACAGGCCCGTAGCGCCGGACTCGATCAGATAGCGATAGCGCTTGTTGGACTCCTCAGCAGTGGAGAAGCCTGCATACATGCGCATGGTCCAGAAACGGCCACGGTACATGGTGGGCTGCACGCCGCGGGTGTAGGGATAGACACCAGGGAAGCTGATTTCCTCTGCATAGTCATCGCCCTTGATGTCAAGGGGAGTGTAGAGGCGCTGCTCCGGCAGATGGTCACGCTCGGGGAAACGGGCAATGGCCTTCTCGACACTCGCTTTGTACTTGGCGAGCTCTTCCTGGATCTTTTCGTTGCTCATAGTGAATCCTCCCTATTAAGTTTCATTCAGTAGTTCTGGCTGCTATGATTGCCAGCCTATATGTAAATTTCCGGGGTATCCTCAATCACTTCATGCAGCCCGTCTCGAGGAACTTTTCATGGAAGGAAAGAGCTTCCTCAAGGATATGGGGCGTATGTGCATGATGGCACTTCTCCGTGGCTCTGTTGTAGTAGTCCAGGAGAATCGGGCGATAGTCCGGATGTGCGCAGTTGTTGATGATTTCCAAAGCCCTCTCGCGGGGAGCCTTGCCGCGCAGGTCTGCAATGCCCTGCTCGGTGATGATGATGTCCACGTCATGCTCCGTATGATCAATATGGGAGCACATGGGCACCACAGAAGAAATCTTGCCATCCTTAGCCACAGACGGGGTGTAGAAGATAGTGAGATAGGCGTTGCGGGCAAAGTCGCCGCTGCCGCCGATGCCGTTCATCATCTTGGTGCCCGTGATGTGGGTGGAGTTCACATTGCCGTAGATATCCACCTCGATGGCGGTATTCATGGCAATGACACCTAAGCGATGCACCACCTCGGGAGAGTTGGAAATCTCCTCGGGACGGAGCAGGAGATATTTCTTGTACTTGGCCACATCCTTGTAGAAGCGGGCCATGCCCTCCGGGGAGGGAGAGAAAGCTGTGCCGGAAGCAAAGTTCAGCTTGCCTGCGTCGATGAGATCCAGCATGCCGTCCTGGATAACCTCGGTGTAAACCGTCAGGTCCTTCAGGTCGGAATCCACGAAACCTGCAATGACGGCGTTCGCCACATTGCCCACGCCGCTCTGGAGAGGCAGGAGGTTTTCCGGCATGCGGCCTGCAGCGATCTCCTTCTTGAGGAAGTCCAGGGTGAAAGCGCTCATCTTCTTGGAATTCTCATCAATGGGAGACAGCGGGCGGGTATGGTCTGCAATGTCGCAAGGGACAATGTAGAGAATCTTGTCCGGGGTGCAGGGGATATAATTGGTACCCACCCTGTCATCTGCCTTAACTATGGGAATTGGCAGACGATTTGGAGGATCAAGGGGCACATACACATCATGCATGCCCTCCAGCTCCAGCGGCTGGGTGGTGTTGATTTCCACGATGACCTTGTCAGCGCTCTGCACATAGGAAGCAGCGTTGCCCAGGGAGGTGGTGGGGATGAGATTGCCCTCTTCAGTGATGGCGCAAGCCTCCACCAAAGCCACATCAACTTTGCCAAGATAGCCGCAACGGCTCAGCTGGGCACTTTCGGAAAGATGAAGGTCGAGGTAATCCACCGAGCCATCATTGATTTCCTTCCTCAGCATGGTGTCCGTCTGATAAGGCAGACGCATCTTGATGCCGTGTACCTGAGCCAGCACATCATCAAGCTCCGGGCCGGTAGAAGCGCCAGTCCAGATGTTCACAGTGAACGGATCCTTCTTCATGCGCTCTGCCAGGGCCATGGGCACTGCCTTGGGATATGCCGAAGCAGTGAAGCCGCTGCATGCCACATTCATGCCCGGCTTGAAGAATGCGGCGGCCTCCTCAGCCGTGACAATCTTCTCCTGCAGGGCCTTGTTGCGTACACGATCGAGAATATCAATCATTGAAAATCCTCCCCTTAAAGATGACATGATAACAACAAGTTATAATCATAATGAATCATAATTATAGGTTATCATACCACCTAATACAAATTATGCTCCAATACTTATGGTAGCACGAAAAAAAAACGCCGTCAAGCCTTGACTTGACGGCACTGAGGGATTTTGTGACTTTCTTCACGTTGATAATTTTGAACGTGTGAGATAGTAGGACAAACTGCTCAGACCAATGGACAGATCCTCATTGACGATGGGCAGTCCCTCGGGCACGTGCATTTTGATGGGGGCGAAGTTCCAGATGCCCTGGATGCCCGCCTCCACCAGCTCGTCTGCAACCCCTTGGGCAAAAGCTGCCGGCACGGCGATGATGCCGATCTGGATATTGCGCTCCTTCACGATGCGCTTGAGGTTCTTGCTGTCCTCCACCTTCACATGGTTCACCACTGTGCCGATGACATGGGGGTCCTGGTCGAAGAGAGCCACCAGATTGAAGCCCAGGGCCACGAAATTCTGGTAGTTGGCCAGAGCCACTCCCAAGTGGCCGATGCCCACCACCGCAATGTTCAGATGATGGTCAAGGCCCAGGATATGGCCCACATTGCGCTTCAATTCGTTGACATAGTAACCTACGCCCTTCTTGCCGAACTGGCCGAAGGAAGCCAGATCTTTGCGGATCTGCTCCGGGGTGATGCCCAGGCGCCTGCCCAGTTCGTCAGAAGAAATGATATCCAGCCCCTCATCCTGCACCAGCCGCAGCGTGCGGAAGTACAGGGGCAGCCTGTCGATGGTGGCCCGGGAGATACCGGGCACCTTAGTCTTTTCCTTCTTCACGGTCTGCCTCTCCGTCCTTTCTCTCCTCCGGCTTCTTCATCTTCTCAAAGAGCTTAAGCTTCTCTTCCAGCTCTTCCTCGCCCTCCAGGCTTTTTTCTTCCTTGACTTCCTTGACTTGAGCGCTGTCCTCCCCGTCGGACTCCATTTTCCCTTCAGATGCCGCCTCAGTTTTTGTCTCAGGTGTCTCTTCCGGCTTCAAGTTGAGCATTTCTTCCAGCTTTTCTTCCGGCTTCGCCTTCATTACCTCTTCCATAGTCGCTTCAAGTTTTGCTTTCACGGTTTCCAGCAAAGTGACTTTGCGCTCTTTATCTCCCTCAGCCTCTTCATTCTCCTCCTGCATAAGGAATACAGCTGCTGCCGTGGCTGCCAGGAGCCAGAAGAACATAGACGAAGGTATATTGAAGAGCAGATGGTCTGTAAGGCCATTCAGGGCAATGGAAATGAAGGCCAGGGTCAGCCCCAGGGAAAGCCCCGAGAGCAGCCGCCATTCTTCCACATCGAAAATCTCATGCCAGAACTGCCTGGCAGGCTGGGGCATAGAGGCCTCTATTGTAGCTGAAATATCCGCCAATTCCTTGTCTGCCCCCTCTTCCTTCAGCGTAAAGGGCGTTATGACCAGATGTGGCTTGGGCATGGAAAACTTCGCCTTGCAGGCAAGATATATGGTGCCGAAGAAAAACCAGAAGAAGGCCAATGCCCCGGGCAGGCCAATCTCAGCTGCGTAGTTGAGATACATATTGTGGGCATGGACAATGAGGATAGGCGCTCCTTGCATGTAGAAATCATACTCGGGATAAACCAGATAAAAAGCCCCCCAACCAATGCCCAAAAAGGGATGATCCTGTATCATGGCAATGGTGCTTTCCCAAAAGGCCAGCCGCATTTCCGTGGAAGTATCAACCTTGGTGAAGATGGACAGCATGCGCTCATAGAGCACCGGGTCCAGCAGCAGCAGCGCCCCCGCCACGCCCACGCAGGTCAGCAAGATACGCCAATCCTTCAAGACTCCATACCCTGCCAGCACCACTGCCAGCACCAGGCAAGCCCCTCTGGCATAGGTCATGGCAAGGCAGGCCACCGCCGCCAGCAGGAAGACGCCAATGACAATGCGCCTGTCCCTGTTGCCGCAGGTAACCAGCTGCCCCATGGCCAGACAGGCCATGATATCCAGATAGCCTGCCAAGATATTCGGGTTTTCCCAAGTAGAGAATACGCGTTTCTTCAGCTCAGGGAAAGCCTCCCCGTCTACCCACTTCATAGAAGCGGTGTCGATGCCAAACAGGAACTGATAGAAACCATACATGATGACCAGGCAGGCAGCAGTCCCTATAACTGCCAGCAGCATGCGCACCTGCCTGCCCTCTCGCAAGACCTGCCCCGCCAGGAAATAAGTCAGCAGGTATACCCCTACCAAATTGTAATAGTTATAGAAACTGAAGCCCTTATCCGGAGACATGATGATCGATGCCGCCCCCAGCAGGGCAAAGAGCACCACCGGCACATCCAGGGGCAGATGGCGGAAACAGAAATCCTTCTCCATGCGGAACCGGACCAGGAGCAGGACTACCCCGGCCAATAGGGCAATGGTGGCACCTGTAGGCCATAAAGCCAGCAGGAATGCTTCCGCGTAGAGGGCATTTTCTGTCCAGCTCTTGAGATACGCAGCGTAGCGGAGCCTGGCAGCCTCCTTCCGCAGTTCCAGCATATCCTTATGCTCATCCATTTGCCTCACCCCGCTCTCTCCTTGCGCTCAAGCAAGCTCTGGCGAAGCCCCCCCACTAAATAAAGGGAGCCGCAGAGAACCAGCAGGCGGTTTTCCCCTGCCAGCTCCAAGGCCCGGTCAAGGGCTTCTTCATTATCCTCGTATGATTCCACATGACAGACGCGGCCTGACACCTGCCTGGCGAGTTCCGCCGCAGCTTCTGCCCTGTCCGACTGGGGCGGTGTGACCACCACCGTATCACTGGGCCGCAACAAGCTTTCCAGCATCTGACCAATATCCTTGTCGTGGAGGATGCCCAGCAGGAACACTCGCTCTTTCGCCGGATAATAAAGGTCAAGGGTCTCCCGCAAAGCCTTGATGCCCGCGGGATTATGGGCACCATCGATGACGATTTCCCTGCCCCTGCAATTCATCTGCTCAAAACGCGCTCCCCAGGAAACCAGCTTCAGCCCTTCGCGGATGACATCACTATCCACCTTTGGCTCCACATTGCGCAAAAGCTCCGCCGCCATTATGGCCAGGGAAGCATTCTGTACTTGATGAGTCCCCAAAAGCCTTACCTCAAAGCTCTCCTCAGAAATTCCCAAAAGAGCCGAGGTGAAGCTGAGGCTCTGGGTATGGCGCTCCAGGTCAAAGCCCGTGGCTGCAGCTGCAAAATCCTCTCCTGCCACGAAAATATCCGTGTTCATCTCCTCAGCCTTCTGGCGGATGATTTCCAGCGGAATCCCTTTCGCCGCCGTCACCACCGGCACCCCGTTCTTGATGATGCCAGCCTTGTGCTCAGCCACCCCTTCCAAAGTGCCGCCACAGCGGTCGGCATGCTCAAGGGCCACATTGGTGATGACGGAGATCTCAGGCACTATCACATTGGTAGAGTCCAGCAGGCCTCCTAAGCCCACCTCTATGACCGCATAATCCACCTGCTTCATGGCAAAGTAAAAGAAGGCCAGCGCCGTCAGCACCTCAAACTGAGTGGGGCACTCCTCCCCCTCCGCCATCATCTGCTCCACATAAGCCCTGATGGTAGAAAGGCAGTCCGCAAACTCCTGCTCGCTTATCATCTGGCCATTTACCTGCATTCTCTCCCTGTAGGTAGACAGATGCGGGGAAGTATAAAGACCCACATGCAGCCCCGAGCGCCTGATGATGCTCTCCAGCATGGCAGACACGGAGCCCTTGCCGTTGGTGCCCGTCACGTGGATGGTGCGATAGCGCTCCTGGGGCAGATCCAGCAGCTCCAAAAGCCTGTTGATGCGGGAAAGGCCCAGCCTGATGCCAAAGACATTCAGCCCCTCCAGATAGTCCAAGGCTTCCTGATAGTTCATCTCTATGCTCCTATTCTCTAAGTTCTCTATATGCCCAAAATCACCCAGTCTGGCTGGGTGATTCTGAGGCGCTATTTACTTAAAGCTTCGCCAGGTCGGCAATGCGGCCTTCCACCGCCTTGAGCTTCTCCTGATAGCCAGCCAGGCTGGATTTCCTTCTGCAGCTTCTCCTGCTCCTTCTGGAGACGGGCGGTTTCCTTCTCCACATCGATCAGGCCTTTCAGAGGCAGATAAATCTCCACACCGCTTACCACGCCTGCCATGGCATTCTCGGGCTTTTCGGCTCCGGCGGGCAGGATGGTGACAGGCTCAGAGGAGGCCAGCTTATCAAGGTAGGCCTGGTTCTCCGTGAATACGGCGCGCAAGGCCTCGTCAGCCACGAAGAGAATCAGCTCGCTCTTCTTGCTGGGAGCAGCCCCCACCTCGGCCCGCATATTGCGGACGGTCTTGATGGTCTCCATGATGGCAGTCATGCGGGCTTCGGTATCGCCATTGATATAAGCTTCGTCACCTTCCGGCCACTGAGCCACCATGATGCTCTTGAGCTCATCGCTGTGGGGCACCTTCTGCCAGATTTCCTCGGTGATGAAGGGCATGAAAGGATGCAGGAGGCGCAGCGTGCCTTCCAGCACATGGCTCAGCACATAGAGGGCAGTATTCCTGGCCCGGACATTTTCCTTGTCATAGAGGCGGGCCTTGGTGAGCTCGATGTACCAGTCGCAGAACTCGTTCCAGATGAACTCGTAAATCATGCGGCCTGCCTCGCCCAGCTCGAACTTGTCCAGATTCTCCGTCACATCCCTGACAGTGCGGGCATAGCGGGAGAGAATCCAGCGGTCAGCCAGAGTATAGTCAGCCGCCTCAGGCTTGAAGCTCTTGTCAAAGCCCTCCAGATTCATGAGCATATAGCGGGAAGCGTTCCAAAGCTTGTTGGCAAAGTTGCGGGCGGACTCCACGCGCTCGTCATAGAAGCGCATATCATTGCCCGGAGTATTGCCGGTGATCAGCATGAAGCGCAGGGAATCTGCGCCGTATTTCTCAATGACCTCCATGGGGTCAATGCCGTTGCCCAGGGACTTGCTCATCTTGCGGCCCTGGCTGTCCCGCACCAGGCCATGGATAAAGACATGGCGGAAGGGAATGTCCTTGCCGAACTCCAGTCCCATCATGATCATGCGGGCCACCCAGAAGAAGATGATATCATAGCCCGTGACCAAGGTCGAGGTAGGATAGAAATGCTTCAGATCCTCAGTCTCCTCAGGCCAGCCAAAGGTCTCAAAGGGCCAGAGGCCGGAGCTGAACCAGGTGTCCAATACATCCTCATCCTGATGGAGGTTCTTGCTGTGGCAGTGGGGGCACTCCGTCAAGTCAGTGCGGGAAACATGGGTCTTGCCGCAGTCCTCGCAGTACCAGGCAGGAATGCGATGGCCCCACCAGAGCTGGCGGGAAATGCACCAGTCCCGGATATTCTCCAGCCAATTCTCGTAAATCTTCGTGAAGCGGGCAGGCACGAACTCGATGCGTCCATCACGGACAGCCTCGATGGCAGGCTTTGCCAGCGTCTCCATCTTCACGAACCACTGCTTGGAAACCAGGGGTTCGATGGTGGAATGGCAACGGGAGCAATGGCCTACAGCGTGCTCATGCTCCTCCACGGAAACCAGGATGCCCTTTTCCTCCAGTTCCTTCACCAAAGCCTTGCGGCACTCATAGCGATCCATGCCGTTGTATTTGCCGGCGCCTTCCAGCATATGGCCGTCGTTGCCGATGACCTTCACCTGCTCCAAGTTGTGGCGCAGCCCCATCTCAAAGTCGTTGGGGTCATGGGCAGGGGTCACCTTCACGGCGCCGGTGCCGAATTCCTTGTCCACATACTCATCGGCAAAGAGGGGGATGCGGCGATCCACGATGGGCAGAATCAAAGTCTTGCCAATGAGATGCTTGTAGCGCTCGTCCTCGGGATGCACAGCTACGCCAGTATCGCCGAACATGGTCTCGGGGCGTGTGGTGGCAATCTCCACATACTCCTCAGTGCCCTCTACCTGATAGCGCAGGTGCCAGAGATGGCCCTGCTCTGTTTCATGCTCCACCTCGATATCGGAAATAGCAGTGTTGCAGGAGGGGCACCAGTTGGTGATGCGGGTGCCCTGATAGATCAGCCCCTTCTCATAGAGGCTTACGAAGACCTCCCGCACAGCCTTGGAGCAGCCCTCGTCCATGGTGAAGCGCTCGCGGTCCCAGTCCAGGGAAGAACCCAGGGAGCGCAGCTGGGACATGATGCGGTTGCCGAACTTTTCCTTCCAGTCCCAGACCCGCTCCAGGAACTTCTCACGGCCCAGGTCATAGCGGCTCAGGCCTTCCTCCCGGAGCGCCCCCTCCACCTTGGCCTGGGTGGCAATGCCCGCATGGTCGCAGCCTGGCATCCAGACGGTGTTGAAGCCCTGCATGCGGTGATAGCGGATCAAAATATCCTGCAAAGTATTGTCCAGGGCATGGCCCATGTGCAGCTGCCCCGTGACATTCGGAGGCGGGATCACCATGCTATAGGGCTTCTTGCTCTTGTCCACCTCAGCGTGGAAAAATTTATTCTCCTCCCAGAACTGATACCATTTCTTCTCAAAAGACTGGGGATCATAGACCTTCGGGATATTGTTTTCCTGCTCCAAAACTTCGCTCATCTTCATCCTCCTGTAAAACAACAAAAGCGCTCCCGCCCCAAAGGACGAAAGCGCGCACTTTCGTGGTACCACCAATGTTCCCGGAGAAAAACTCCGGCTCAAAGCCTTAACGCAGCCCTACGTCCGAGCCTACTTGCTTCAGCCCGAAAGCTCCGAAGCGACCTTCAAGCCCATCGCGCAGAAACTTACACCAGCCGTTTCCTCTCTACAGCGCGAAAAAGCCCTACTCCTCTCCGTCATCGCCTTGGTATTCGATTAGATGGCATGATTTTATCATAAAAAAAGAACCTTGACAATGGGCTTTGGCATAAAGTATATCCCATCTGCAGGTAAAGTTGACAACTTTACATATAAATGTTATTCTTTCTCTATTGTTTGTTATTCTAGGCGTACCTATTTCCTCTCAAAGGAGTGCATTCCCATGATCAAAGAAGCTATAGAGAAAGTTGTCAGCAAGAAGGACCTTACCTATGATGAAGCCTACACCGTCATGAATGAGATCATGAACGGCGAGACCAGCCAGGTGCAGAATGCGGCCTACTTAGCCGCCCTTTCCACCAAGAGCACCAAGGCGGAGACTATCGCGGAAATCTCCGGCTCTGCTGCCGCCATGCGGGATCATGCCCTGAAGGTGGAGCACGATATGGATGTGCTGGAAATCGTGGGTACAGGCGGAGACCATGCCCACAGCATCAACATCTCCACCACCGCTGCCTTCATCATCTCCGCCGCAGGGGTGAAGGTGGCCAAGCACGGCAACAGGGCGGCTTCTTCCAAGTCCGGTGCAGCGGATTGCCTGGAATCTTTGGGAGTGAATCTCGACCAGCCGCCTGAGAAGGCTGTGCAGGAACTTAAGGAAATCGGCCTCTGTTTCCTCTTCGCCCAGAAATACCACAGCTCCATGAAGTATGTGGGAGCAGTCCGCAAGGAACTGGGCATCCGCACAGTGTTCAACATCCTGGGTCCTCTCACCAACCCTGCCCACCCTAAGCGCATGCTGCTGGGTGTCTATGACGAGTATCTGCTGGAACCCCTGGCCAAGGTGCTGCTGTCTCTGGGCGTAGAACGCGGCCTTGTGGTCTATGGGCAGGATTGCCTGGACGAGCTCTCTATGAGCGCTCCCACCAGCGTCTGCGAGTTCAAGGAAGGCTGGTTCCGCCGCTACATCATCAAGCCAGAGGACTTTGGCTTCACCCGTTGCAGGAAGGAAGATATTCAGGGCGGCACCCCGGAGGAAAATGCCGCCGATACTCTGGCCATTCTCAAGGGCGCCCAGGGCCCCAAGACCGATATCGTGCTGCTGAATGCCGGTGCCGCCATCTATATAGGAGGCCAGGCTGACTCCATTGCCAATGGCATAGAAAAAGCCCGCCAGCTCATAGCCAGCGGGGCTGCACTAAACCAAGTAGAAGAATTCAAGCGGGTTTCAAATTCCTGACAAGATAAAATCCACTCTCAAAGGACGCTTGCGCGTCCTTTTTTATTGCACTTTTTCCAGTTCGTGGCGGCTCATTTCCCTGACCAGTTCCACAGCTCTCTTGCCCAGGCCGGTGTCTCTCGACACTTCCTCGATGGAATAACCACTCAGGAGCATAGCCCTTGCCTTGGCAGCTGCCGTATCGGGGGTGGGGCCTGGATGCGGCTTCGTGGAAGCTGCCTCGACCTTGTCAGGCTCTTTGAACAGCTCTTCGGGAGCAGGTTCCCAGTTGGTCATGGCTTCGGCCAGACCTGCAGCTTGCTGGGCATTCACCAGAGGCTGTCCCCCTTGAGGAATGTCCTGATGTTGCTCACTTATAAGAGGCTGCGCAGAAATTGCTGCTTCTTCCGCCGCTTCCCGCTGGATGGAATTCTGCAGCACTTGGGCAAAATCGAGGGCATCTACCCGCTGGGGAGTGGCCGCTTGTCTCTCGGCTTCCTGCTGCAGCAGCGCCTGCCTCTGTCTTTTCAGCTCTTCCTCCTGCTTCAGCTGGCTTTCCCTGGCCTCGCTGAGGCGGCGGTTTTCCGCCCGCACATCCTCCAGATTTCTCTCCATATCCTTCAGCTGCCGCCTGAAGCCTTCCTCCATGCGGCGGGACTCAGAGAGGCTATGTGCAAGCTCCGCATTCCTGGCATCTGCCTCCCGGATTAAATCTTCTAAGTGAGCCACATGGCTGCCCAGACGCTTTACCACTGCATCTCCAGAACGCTCCAGTTCCGCCTTTAGGCGCTTGGTGGACTGCTGCATATCCTCCTGCAGTTCCTGCGCCTGCGCCTGCCTGTTATTCAGGTAACGAACTCCAAAGACCAGGATTGCTCCTACTGCAATCATCAAACCTAATACTTCTGTGACCATAGCTAATGGAAAGAGCCTCCTGCTTCGTACTTATTACCCCTAATACTTGATATCCAGGAACTGTCCCCGGGACGGGTCTCTGGCGAAAAGCTCCAGCTTCGGCTCTTCTTCCTCTTCCTGCTGCCTGGCACCGTTTCTCCTGCCCCCGGCATAGCTGCCCTTGTTCCTGTGCTCAGGATCGTCTTTTATGCGCCCATCCTCGGGGTTGTCCTTATTGCGCACCTGCTGCTGCTTCAGCCTGGCATCTTCCTTCTGCCGTACATTCTCGAAAGACTGCTGCAGGGCTCCCGCCTGATTGAGATTGTGCTGCACCTGCCCCGCCTCAGTGGACTGGGGCACCACCATCTGCATGCTGATTGGTGTCACATTCATAATAGCTGCCTCCCTCCTTCCCCGTTCACTTAAGCCATTGCCATAATTTGCTCTGCACCTCATCAGTCAGCCTTCCCTCAAAGGAGAAGGCCTTCTGAATTATACCACAAACTTGTCTCAGCCGTCATAAAGCCCTACCATGACCTCATCATCCCTCACCGTAAGCGTGCACCGCTGCAGTTCAGACTGGATATTCTTCTTCAGGGAGTTGATGGTGATGCGCACGCCGGGATAGATGATAGAAGCCACGGAAATCTTACCGTTCTTCATCTGGGAAAGTTCCTCAGTCATGGCGGCAATCTCCGCCTCCTGGCGCTTGAGCTTGCCCACCAGGGGGAACTGGGAACGAGTCAGGGAGTTTATCTGCTCCACTCGCTGTGGAGGCAACTTGCTCACGTCAATCTTGGAGAGGGTATTGAGCATCTGGGTGATTTCTGTCAGGCGCTTCTTGGTCTCCTTGTACTCATTGCAGGCCGCATTGTACTTGTGTTGCAAGGTGGGGTCGATGCCCACGGAGATATTGGTGACCACGCAAGCCTGGTTGCCCAGGACGTTGGCTCGGATTTCCTCTCCTGCAGCGGCAAATCCTCCGGTGATCTGCCCCCGCCGGTCTTCAAGAATGATATGCTTCCCGGCTCTGAGATTGGAATGCAGGGACACATCTGAAATATGGATGTCCTGCCCAGCCTCAATCCTGGCATTTTCCGCAAAGGAAACCCGCACGTCCTCATCAGCCGTCACCTGTCCCCGGCCCATGCCGTTGACCCCCCCGCTGACAAAGACGTTGCGGCCATGTACATCGCCGCCGCTGACCACACCACCGATTTCGATGTCACCGGTGGCCTTCACGATGAAACCTGCTTCCACATTGCCCTTGATTTCCACGCTGCCATCAAAGTCTATGTTGCCAGTGCTGACTCCAACACTGCTCCTGATGATCAGATGAGGGTCCACGGAAATCTTGGTCTTGCTGTCCACAATCTGACCATCAATGGCGGCAATCACCGTGTTCTCCCCCTGCTGGGCTGTACCCTTGCCCAAGGGCAGGGGCAGCGGACGGCCATTGCGGGCCATGACCTCGGCTCCCAGCACATTCTTGCCGGGGACCCCTTGGGTCTGGGGAATGCGCACGGCCAGCACAGAACCTTTCTTCACCAACACAAACAGGTTGAGGTTCTTATAGTCCACCCGATCGTATTTGTCCACCACAGGGCGGCCCTTGATCCCCAGATCGAACTTGCGCTCAATGACAGCATTCTCACCATGCTGGGGCGGCACGCCCATGGCTGCCACAAAGGGGCTCAACCCCTTGCAGCCCTTCTTGATGGACTCCATATTGATGCCGAAGACCACCTTCTTGGCCGCCAAAGCCTCCTGAATGTCACTGACAGAACGCAGCCCCTTGCCCTTGCGGGTGTCAAAGCGCACGTTGGCCTGCATGCGGTCGCGGCTTATTTCCACGATGATCTCTGCGGGGATTGCCTGGAGAGCCTTTTCCTCCTCGGAAAGGGTGATATCATCTTCAGCGAACTCGCCTTCGGCTGGCCTTTTTTCCCCATTCAGCAGTGCTTTCATTTCCTCGGGGGACAGGAAGGAATCTGAAAGTTTCTGGGCTTCGCCTGAAGATTCGCGTACAATGCGTGCCAGACTCACCACATCGTAGTCCACCACGCCACACTCCTGGAGTATCTGCCGGATATCTGACAGCTCAAAGAGGACTCCATTGGAGTCCGGAAAAATCGTGATGTAGACGCCCGATTCCCTGAATTCCAGCAGATAGCCGGCCTCTGCCCCCCCCACGGGGGAGCGCAGCTCCTTCTCGGCCATGATTCCCATCCCCCTCTATCCTAAGACGCCCTTTCATGCTGCCATGAAAGGGCATAAATTCCATCTGAAGCACTCAGTGCCTATCTATACCAAGCTTGCCTTCATGCGGGAAAGGTACCCGCGCATCCTGAACACTGCCTTGGTGTGCAGCTGGGAAATGCGAGCCTCGGAAAGCTCCATGACCAAGCTTATTTCTTTCAAAGTCATTTCTTCATAATAATAGAGAGCCACTACCTTCTTTTCCTTCTCAGGAAGTCTCTGTATGGCCTGTGCCAATGTTTCCCTAAGTTCCTGCTTCTCCAGTTTCTCCACCGGCTCCGGGTCTGCCCCCCCGGGCATATCGGCCCGTAGATAGTCATCCAAAGGTATGACAGTTGCGGCACTTATCTGGCTCTCAAGGTTTTGGAGTTCCTTCACCGTCAGGCCCATTTCCTCTGCCAGATCATCATCAGTAGCAGAATGACCCAAACGGCTTTCCAGTTCCAGTACCGCCTGTTCATAGCGGCGGATCTTCTGCCGCATGGTCACAGGCAGCCAGTCCTTGGAACGCAAATAGTCCAGCATGGCTCCGCGAACCCTGACCCCTGCATAGGTCTCGAACTTGTTCTTGCGGTCCGGCTCAAACCTGTCTATGGCATCTATGAGGCCAAAAAAGCCGCTGCTAAGAAGATCGTCCCTATCCACATGGCTGGGCAAACTGATGGCCAGTCGCCCGGCAACGATCTTAACCAGCGGCAGATAATACTCTGCCAGTTCATTGCGCAGGGCGCTGTCCTTGCTTTTTTTATAACGCCTCCAAAGAGACTCCAGCTGGACTTCAGTCAAGGTCTCATTCAAGGCCATAGGCGCCACCTCCCCACTGCCTCCCTAAAACAGCCAGGCTCTCATCAGGGGGGCTCAACATGATTAAGGTTTTCCGGAGAAAAAGGCGTAAAGCCCCCCTCCTCCGGCTCCTCTTCAGCAGGTGCACCTGTCTCCTCCTCCTGGTCTGTCCCCTCTTCTTCAGAGGGACTTTCCTCCTCCCCCTGAAGGGCTTCCGGCACAAGATTTTTGTCGAAATCTGCCCATTCCTTGGCTTCAAGAACAAATGCCACCAGATAACTCAAAAGCCCTGCCAGCAGGAAGCCCACAAGACTTCGCAAAAAAGCGGTAGCGAGGCTCACATCTGCCAGCAGGCCAGCCAGGCCGATGGCAAAAGCTGCCACCAGCCCAAAGGCCAAAGCCAAGCACAATTTGAACAATACGCCTCACCACCCACTTCTTAAATCACTGCTTCACCCTTATTGACCGTCTTGACGATGTAATCGCCATTTTCAAGGTTGATGGAAACGGTCCTTCCATAAGTTCCGCCAGTATCTTCCGCTATAAGCCTGATGCCCAGGTCCTTCAGCATCTTCTTGGAAGCCTCAGCATTCCTTGCCCCCACCCGCATCACGTCTGTGGCGTTGGCAAAGGCAAACATCTGGGCGCCGCCAGCAATCTTGGCCACCAGCCTGGCTTTCGATGCCCCCAGGGCCAGCACATCTTTCAGCATCAAGGGCAACCCCGTATCTGCAAACTTGGCAGGATTATCGCTGCCTCTGGCCTGTGTGCTGTCAGGCAGCATGATGTGCAGGAGCCCTCCCACCTTGAGCTGGGGATCATAGAGGGATATGCCTATGCAGGATCCCAACCCATAGCTGATGATGGTGGCGGGAGCTTTGCCTACCTTGTAGTCTGCCATGCCCACTCTAATCAGTTCCGGCATATCACTCAACTCCTACCGCAGATATTATCGTTTCCAGAGAACCGGGATCAGGCACCAGGAAGAAATGTCCATTGATGCCGTCATCCTCGGAAAGGAATTCCGTCTCGATGACCAGGGCCTGATCGCCCATCTGTCCCAGCTGCACCAGCACCACATTCAGTATAGCGCCTGCCATATCCATGGCCAGAGCCGGAATGGATGGCAGCATGGCCAGCTGGGTGAAGGTGAAGAAGGCATTGAGGTAAGCACCTGCAAGGATGTTGCCTATTTCCATGAGGGCCGACTCATCCATGAAATCCAGCTTGGTCGTAGTCCCCTGAGGGCGTCCCATCAGAGTGTCCACCAGATAAAAAGCGCTGTTCTTTGGCAGCAGGAACAGAATATTGCCCGGCGCCTTGCCATAAACACGCAGGAACACACCTACTACAATGGCATCAGGACCGCCCACCAGGTCAGGCACAGCCTCCAGGGGCACCAGAGCCACCTTGGGCACGTTCATGTCTATGCGGCGGTTGATGACCTGTGAAAGGGCTGTGGCAGAATTGCCCGCCCCAATATTGCCTATCTCTTTCAGCGCGTCAAGTTGCGCTGGCGACAAATCGAGTTCATCGTTCATAGTCAGACACCTCATTAACTAACTGCAACTCAGCTTCAAAATCTCAGCTGCCCGGCTTACTTGCCATCCTTGGGCAGCCCGACAATTTCCTCCAGGTTCAGCATGATGATGAGCCTGCCTTCCACATTTCCTATGCCCGACAAGAAGCGTGTATCCTTTGCATTGATTGACTTCTTGGCATCTATGGGCTTGGCGGTTATAGTCATGACCTCCGTCACCGCATCCACCAGCATGCCCACGTGCAGATCATCCACTGTCACAGTGACGATGCGGGTGCTGTCCGTATAGGGAGTTTCTGCCAGTCCCAGGCGCTGCTTCAGATCTATGACCGGAAGCACCGAGCCGCGCAGGTTGATGACTCCTTTGATGAATTCAGCCGCAAAGGGCACGCGGGTAATATCCGTAAGATTGCGTATCTCCTGGACATTCAGGATGCTGACCCCATACTCTTCATCGTGGAGCTTGAATGCCACCACCTGGAATCCTTCCTGGACTTCATTCTTAGCGTCTTCATTTGCCATCTCAGTTGCCCTCCTTACTGCATCATGGTAGCCACATCGAGAATCAGTGCCACGCGGCCATCACCCAGGACGGTAGCGCCGGAGAACATCTTCAGTCCGGCAAACAGGTTGCCCAGGGTCTTGATGACGATTTCCTGCTGGCCAATGAGGTTGTCTACCACGATACCGGCCTTGGCCTCACCTGCATGCACCACCACTACGAAAATTTCATTGGTATCCTTCACATGAGGCACCTGGAGCATCTCGCCCATGCGGATGATGGGGATGATCTCGCCACGCAGGACGATGACTTCCTTGTTCTGCACCGTCTGGATGTCCGTCTCCTGGATGTTGATGGTGCTGTCTATGGAGCCCAGGGGAATAGCGTACATCTCTTCCTGCACCTGCACCAGCATGGCCTGGATGATGGCCAGAGTGAGGGGCAGCTTGATCTTGAAGACAGAACCTTCGTCCACATGGGTTTCAACATCCACATGGCCGGACAGAGATTCAATCTTGCTGCGCACCACATCCATGCCCACGCCGCGGCCGGAGATATCGGAAATCTGCTCGGCAGTGGAGAAACCTGGCAGGAAGATCAGGCGGACCGCATCTGCATCATCCAGCTTGTCTGCTTCCTCCTGGGAAATCATGCCCTTCTCCACGGCCTTCCTGCGAATCTTATCCGCATTGATGCCGGCACCATCATCGGTGACCATGATGACCACGTTGTTGCCTTCGTGGCGGGCAATCAGGCCAACCTCACCAGTACGGGGCTTGCCCTTGGCCTCGCGGTCATCGGGATGCTCTACGCCGTGATCCAAAGAGTTGCGCAGGAGGTGCATGATGGGATCGCCAATCTCGTCGATGACTGTACGATCGAGCTCTGTCTCCTCGCCCTCGATGGTCAGGTTGATCTCCTTGTTCAGTTCCTTGGAAACATCGCGCACCATGCGGGGGAAGCGGTTGAACACAGCGCTGACAGGCACCATGCGCACCTTCATGACGATGTTCTGAAGGTCGGTGGTGACGCGGTCCATCTGCTCGAGAGTCTCGGTGAGCTCCGTGAGACGATGGGTCTGCCCAATCTGCTCCAGGCGGACCTTGTTGATGACCAGCTCGCCCATGAGGTTCATGAGGGTATCGAGTTTCTCGATATCCACACGGACGCTCTGGCTCTGGTGAGCTTTCTTCTGAGCTGCGGCATTGGCAGGAGCTGCCGCCTTGGGCGGAGCCTTCTTGGGAGCAGGTGCAGGAGCTGCCGCCTTTGGAGGCGGTGCGGCTGCGGCTGCGGCAGGAGGCGCGGGAGCAGCAGCCGCTGCTGCCGGAGCTGCGGGAGCAGCTGCTGCATCGGGATCCACAAGTTCCACCACAATCTTGTCTATTTCAGAAATCGAACTGAGGGCATCTTCCACAGCCTTGGTCTCAGAACCAGTGACCATGAGGATGTCGAAGCTGTGCTCGAATTTCTCCTGCTCCAGTTCCTCGGCGGGAGGTACGGTCTTGATGACATCGCCCAGCTCGTCCAGAGCATTCATGACCATGTAGGAACGGGCCGATTTCAAGAGGCAGGTATCGGAAAGAGTGACCTGGATATGCACCCCTTGCATGCCACCCTCCTTGGCCTGACGGATCATGCTCTTGTCCGTATCGTTGAGCTGGAGAGCCAGCTCAGCTGCAGACGGCTCAGCCGCTGCGGCGGGAGCCGGTGCAGCAGCGCCTGCCGCAGGAGTTGCGGGCGCATCTGCAGCAGGTGCCGGAGCCCCTCCGCCCTTGGAAATCGATGAGAGCTTTGCCACCAGGTCTGAGACATCAATGAGGTCTTCAGGATCCCCGTTGCCCACATTGTCAACCATCTGCTCCAGGGAGTCCAGGCATTTGAACAAAGTATCAACTATATCCTCCGTAAGCTTGAGCTGCTCCTTGCGAATAAGGTCCAGCACATCCTCCATCTCATGGGTAAGCTCTGCAATCTTGTTGAACCCCATGGTGGCGGACATGCCCTTCAGGGTATGAGCGTTGCGGAAAATCTCATTAACAACGGAAATGTCCTCGGAATTTTCCTCCAGCACCAGCAGGCCGTCATTAAGAGACTGCAAATGTTCATGGGATTCATCCAAGAACATATCCATGTACTGATTCGTTTCCATTTGTATTCCCCCTATTTAATCTTATCTTTTCACAGCCTCAACAATGGCCTGGGCTATATTCTGAACCGGCTTTATCTCATCAGCCAGGCCTGCATCTACCACAGCCTTGGGCATGCCGTAGACCACGCAGGTGGGTTCATCCTGGGCTATGCTGTAACCACCGGCCTCTTTTATCTCCCTCATGCCATCACAGCCATCACAGCCCATGCCGGTCATGATGACTGCCACGAGCTTCCGGCCTAAGGAAGCCACGGAAGAAAACATCACATTCACGGCCGGCCGGTGATTGCCCACAGGCGGATCCTGCCCCAGTACTATCTGGGTGCCGTTCCTGATGCGCAGATGATAATTGCCTGGCGCTATATAAACCTGTCCCGGCCTGATGCTCTCTCCATCCTCCGCCTCCTTGACAGCAATCTCTGAAATGGTATTGAGCCTATCAGCCAGTGCCTTGGTAAAGCCTGCAGGCATGTGCTGCACGATCACCACGCCACAGGGGAGATTCCCGGGCAGTCTCGTGATCACATTCTGCAGAGCCTGCGGCCCGCCTGTGGAAGTGCCTATGACCACCAGTTTCTCCGCCCCCCTGCCCATATCTGTCATGGGCACAGCTGATGGCTTGCTGGGCGGAGCCGGAGGATTCGCATTGCGCTTCAAAAGGGGATTGTTGCGCTTCGCATAAGTGTTGACGGAAGCCGCTGGTTCCTGCGGCTTGGTGCTTTCCGGCGGCTTGTACCCCTGCCGCAGGGGCAGTTGTATGCGCTTCATCATCGGAGGTCCTGCGGATACTGGCTTGGGCGGCGATGCCACAATCGTCTTCCGGGCATGAGCCTTGGCCGCCGCCCTGCACTTCTCCAGGATCTCGCTGGTAATGCCGTCAATGCTCGAAATGGAACCGCCCGCCTTACTGATGAAGTCCACCGCTCCCAGTGCCAGGGCTTTCACCGTCTGCTCAGTGCCCTTCTGGGTCAGGCTGGAGAGCATCACCACGGGCATGGGGTGCTCCTTCATGATGATATCCAGAGCCTCCAACCCGTCCATGACCGGCATATTCACATCCAGGGTCACAAGATCTGGAGAAAGCTGCCTGACCTTATCCACGGTTTCCTGGCCGTTGCGTGCTGTGCCAGCCACCTCAAAGTCCGGCTGCGATGCAAACATGTCCGATAAGACTTTTCGCATGAACGCCGAATCATCGGCGATCAACACACGGATCATCTGGCTCACCTCACCTATCAGCTCACAAGCCTCCCGGCTCACTAACTATGAATGATTCCTCACTGCTTAAGCCAGCTCGCACGATTGATTCGCTCCCGCTGGACAGTGAAAAGATAACGCACAATCCTGTTGACATCGGCTCTGGGCAGATGCCCAAAGCTCACCCCCACATGATACTTGGGATAAACCGCTTTGGGATTCAGGACCTTGCATTGACGGACTTTGCCCAGTATTGCGAGGGTACCGACCTGGGGAATGCTGTTGATTTCCAGGGCAATCTGAAGCCCCATCTCCACAGCTTCGCCAATTTCAAAGCTCAAGCCGTTGCCGCTGAGATCCAGCATGCGCACACGCTTCTGAGGACTGATAGTCCCCTCCCTGCTGATGAGGCGCACCTCCAGGGGCAGATCCACGCTCACTCGCACAAAGTCGCGATTCTGGGAATGTTCCACCTTTTCAGGCAAAGAAGTATGCCAAAGCGACTTCTTGCCGAACGGCTCCTGTTTCTGGAAGGTCACAGAAAACTGGTACTCACTGTTCTTTACCCGCACCAGCCCCTTGAAAGTCACCTGAGGAACCAGAGCCAGAGCCACACCAGAGGAATCTACGGGGGTCGCCACCTGCAACTCCTTTTCAGACACAGAGATGATATAACTCTGATACCTGTCGCCTTCCTCCTCCAGGTAGAATTCTACCTTCTGCCCTGCCTTCAAAACATCCCTTGTTCTTAATAATTCGCCCGCCATAAAAAAGTTCCTCCATAGTTAGCGCGAAAAATTAAAAATCTGCTGTAAAAATCCTCGCCAACCCCTTTTTACACTCATCTTGCTGCCATAAAGGACGCTGGAGGCCAGTCCCTTGATACATCTGGCAGCCGTGCCGGAGGGGTTCGTCACCATGAAGGGCTTCTGGCTGCGAACTGCCTTCATGACCCCCGGATCTTCAAAGATGTAGCCCAGGCACTCCAGAGGCAGATGCAGGAAGCGCTCAGAGGTCTGCTGAAGCTTGGCCACCACTTCACGGCTTTCCGCCTCATCATAAACCCTGTTCACCACCAGCTTCAGGCTGGGAGCCGAAGCGTACATGCTGTAGGCCTTCATCACCGCATAAGCATCAGTGAGCGCCGTTGGCTCCGGAGTAGTGACCAGGAGCACTTCATCTGCAGCCAGGATGAAATCCATGACATTCTTTCCGAGGCCCGCTCCAGTGTCCACCAGGATGATATCAGCAACCTGGCCGCAGCCTGTAAGCTTCTGCATCAAGCGCTGGCGTTCCTCGAAAGTGAAGTCCGCTGCCTTCTCGATGCCGGAGCCACCAGAAATGTAATCCACCCCGTAGGGTCCATGCACCAGCACATCCTCCAGCTCCACACCTTCTTCCAGCAGGTTCAGCAAGTGGGTACGGGAAAGGCTGCCCAGAACCACATCCACGTTGGCCATGCCCAAGTCAGCATCTATAAGCAGTACCCTGAGGCCAGCTTCACGCAAAGCAATGGCAAGATTCACAGAAAGATTGGTCTTGCCCACGCCGCCCTTGCCACTGGTGATGGCAATGACCCGGACATTGTCTGAGTTTGCATTTTTCTTGTTTTTGGGAGAGGCTGCCCTCTCCTCCCTGATGTCTTCCGGCAGCGGGCTTCCTCCCACCAGCTGCCTTAATCTTGTCGCCTGATCTGCCATATCAAACCCTCAACAATAACCGGGCCAATTCGGCAGGGGTAGCGGGAATGATATCATCCGGCACGCTCTGCCCATTGGTCAAGAAGGAAACCGCAATATCTTTCTTGGAAAGCAAATTAAGGATAAGTCCCAGGCTGCTGGTCTCGTCAGTCTTGGTGAAAATCACCCGGTCAGGCCTGCAAACGGAGAACTTCTCCAGAATATCCTCTGCATCACGCTCCTTAGTGGTAGCGCTCATGACCAGATGCTTCTCGATGCGGCCATCCACAGCCAGAAATTCCTGCAATTCCTTCATCTGATAATCATTATGCTGGCTGCGGCCTGCGGTATCTATAAGAACTAAATCCTTGTCCTTGTGCTTGTGTATGGCCACCTTCAGCTCATCGGGAGAATACACTATCTCCAAGGGCAGACCGATAATATCCGAATAGGTCTTCAGCTGCTCCACAGCAGAAATACGGTAAGTATCAGCAGTGATGAGGGCCGCTTTGACCCCCTTCTCCAGCACGAAGCGGGCGGCAATCTTGGCCAGGGTCGTGGTCTTGCCCACACCGGTAGCACCTATGAGGGACACGATGCGCACTCCATGGCGGTTGAGCTGTATGCCTTCGGAGAAGTTTACTACCTTATCCAGATAATCTGCCAGAATGTCCTTGGCCTTGGGATCCAGGCTGTCCACCAGGGTGTCGCCTGCCGCAGACTTGGCAGCCATATCCCGAAGGATTTCCTCCTCCACTTCCTGCCCTCTCAGAGCATCCTGCAAGGAAACCTCATCCTGAGGCAGATCCTTGCTCATAACCTGAGCCAGCAAGGTTTTCATCTGGGAAAGCTCTGCTTCCAGTTTCTGTATTTTCTCTGTATCTTCCTGCTTTGACTGCTGCATATTTATTTCTGCCGCCTTCTCCTCCTGCTCAATGGCCTTTATTTCCTCTTCAGCCTTGGGCGCAGGTACCGGCTCCGGCAAAGGTTCCAGTGGTGGCGCCAGCTCCGGAGCTGCGCCAGCTTCCTTCCTGCTGTCAACTTCCTGATAGGCAGGATGAGGCTCGAAACTTGGCATATCCAAAGGTGGTGAAACCATATCCACGCCTGCCTGAGTGCCGTTGGTCTTGTATTGATTGAGAATATTGGCCGGGAACACGGGCAGGGGACGCTCCCCTGTCCTAGGCTTGGGTGGAGCCTCCTCCACTGCCTTCGGGGCACGCTTCTGTCCCCTCTCAGGTGCATCTTCTATGGCTGCCGTCACTTCCACCACATCCTTGCTGTGATAGCCCAAGAAACCACCCTCACGATATTTCTTCGTGTGCAGGATGACTGCGTCACGGCCTAATTCACTTTTTACTTCTTCCATGGCTTCCTTCATAGAAGGAGCCTTCACAACTTTAATCTGCACCTTAGATCTTCACCACCCCTAAAATCTGTATCTCAACGCTTTGCTCTATTTCTGCATGGGAAAGGACGATAAGTCCCGGCACAGAACGCTCCACCAGCTTGCGGAAATAAAGCCTGACCGCAGGGCTGGTGAGGACGATGGGCTGGTAGCCCATGTTGGTGAGCTTCTGCAGTTCCGTATCCAGGGACTGCAGGAGTTTCTGCATGGAATCCGGATCCAAGCTCACATAGGACCCGTGATCTGTACGCTGCACGCCGCCTGCAATCCTGTTCTCCAAAGCCGGATCCAAAGTCACGCAGGGCAGGATGCCATTCTGCACATTGGCCTGGGTAAGGGAACGTGCCATGGCGTGGCGCACATACTCCGTGAGTATCTCCGTATCCTTGGTGGCGTGGCCGTAATCTGCCAGCACCTCCATGATAGTAGCCATATCCCTGATGGAAATGCGCTCCCTGAGGAGGTTGGCCAGCACTTTCTGAACATCGCCCACGCTGAGGATGTCCGGCACCACCTCGTCCACCAGGGACTGGTTGGACTTCTTGAGGTTGTCGATGAGGTTCTGGGTTTCCTGACGGCCCAGGATCTCATCAGCGTGCTGCTTGATGACCTCCGTGAGATGGGTAGCCAGGACTGACACAGCATCCACCACTGTGTAGCCATTGAGTTCTGCCTGCTCCCGCTCGCTCTCGGGAATCCAGAGAGCTGGCAGGCCGAAGGCCGGCTCCACTGTCTCGATGCCCGGCACTTCTTCAAAGACCGTACCTGAGTTCATGGCCAGGTAATGATCCAGCATCAGCTCGCCCTTGGCTATCTCAATGCCCTTGAGCTTGATGATATAAGCATTGGGCTTAATCTGGATGTTGTCACGGATGCGGATGGTAGGCACCACCAGGCCAAGCTCCAAGGCGCACTGGCGACGGATCATGACAATGCGGTCCAGCAGATCGCCGCCCTGTCCCGTATCAACCAGTGGTATCAGGCTGTAGCCGATTTCCAGTTCCATGGGGTCAACCTGCAGGAGAGAAACGATGTTCTCCGGCGTGGTGGCTTCCTTCTTCGCCTGAGCCTTCTTTTCCACCTTCTT
Source organism: Pseudoselenomonas ruminantium (assembly GCA_902780915.1). Lineage (GTDB taxonomy): Bacteria > Bacillota > Negativicutes > Selenomonadales > Selenomonadaceae > Selenomonas_B > Selenomonas_B ruminantium_B. The sequence continues at coordinate 36,710 of CACZHK010000015.1, forward strand.
GGTCTCCACCTTCACTTCATGGCTCTTCTTCAGGTTGTAGCCGATGAAAGCGCAGAGCAGGGACAAAGCCATGAAAGGCACACCGGGCAGGCCCGGCACCAGAGCCAGGAACACCAGCACACCGCAGAGGATGAAAAAGATACGCTCATTGCGGAACATCTGATCCACCAGATCACTGCCCAGATTGCCCTCGGCAGCAGAACGGGTGACGATAAGGCCCGTAGCCGTGGAAATGAGCAGGGCCGGTATCTGGCTCACCAAGCCCTCACCGACAGTGAGCAGCGTGTAGGTCTGAAGTGCCTGCGCAGCATCCAGCCCCCGCTGCAGCATGCCTATGACAAAGCCACCGGAGATATTGATGAACATGATGATGATGGCAGCTATGGCATCGCCCTTGACGAACTTGGAAGCACCGTCCATGGCGCCGAAGAAATCCGATTCGCGCTGGATCTTCTCACGGCGGATCTTGGCCTCGGCATCGGTGATAGCCCCCTGATTCAGGTCTGCATCAATGGACATCTGCTTGCCAGGCATAGCGTCCAGGGTGAAGCGGGCGGAAACCTCAGCCACGCGCTCTGAGCCCTTGGTGATGACGATGAAGTTGATGACCACCAGGATGATGAAGACGATGAAACCTACGACTGCATTACCACCGACTACGAAATTGCCGAAAGCGGTGATGACTTCCCCCGCATAGCCATCCAAGAGAATGAGACGGGTTGAGGAAATGTTCAGCGCCAGGCGGAACAGAGTGGTGATCAGCAGCAGCGACGGGAAAATGGATAAGTCCAGCGCCTCCACATTGTAGATGGCGGACATGACCACCAGAAGCGCAATGGTGATATTGAGGCAAAGCAATAAATCCAATAGCAGGGTAGGCAACGGGATGATCATCATGATGACGATGGTCACGATAGCTACCGCTATGAGGACATCACTGTATTTCTGCACTATGGAAGTCCCCTTCAAAGGATCTGCCGCAGCACTTGGTGCAGCCATGTTCTCACCTCCCTACAACTTTCAAAAACTGCTATGCTCTCTGGCGATGCTTGAGCCTGTAGACATAGGCCAGCACTTCGGCTACCGCCTGATAGAGTTCCTGGGGCACCGAGTCCCCGACTTCCGTGCTGGCAAAGAGAGCCCTTGCCAGCGGCTTGTTCTCAACTATAGCCACCCCGTTTTCACGGGCGATTTCCTTGATGCGCTGGGCCACCAGATCCTGCCCCTTGGCCAGCACCCTTGGCGCTACCATGCCCTTATGATACTCAAGGGCCACCGCAAAGTGGGTAGGGTTGGTGACGATGACATCTGCCTTGGGCACTTCCTGCATCATGCGGGCCATGGCCATCTGGCGCTGTTTCTGCTTGATCTTGCCCTTGATCTGCGGGTCGCCTTCGGACTGCTTGAATTCGTCCTTGACCTCCTGCTTGGTCATCTTAAGGTCCTGGGTAGTCTGCCATTTCTGGTAAGCCAGATCCAGCACGCCCAGCACCAGGATCAGGCCACAGATCTTGAAAGCCATGTTGAAGATGATATCGGCAATCTGCCCCAGGCTGGTCTCCAGCCCGAAAAAGATGAACTGGGGCATGGACAGCACATGATCGACGAGCACCACATAAAGCGCCGCTCCGATGACAATGATCTTGAAGATGGATTTGACCAACTCCACCAGCGCCCGCTTGGAAAAAATCCTGCCAAAGCCGTTGATGGGGTTGAGCTTATCCAGCTTGGGCTCCATGGCCTCCGTATTGAAGTTCAAGCCCACCTGGAAGAAATTGATGCCAAGGCCGATAAACATGATAGCCAGCATGATGGGAAAGGATGTTTTCGCCAAAAGCTCCACAATGCCAAGGAAAAGTTGTATGACAGTCTCCGTGTCCACCGTCTGAGCCGGATGTGAAAGGATATACTTAGTATAATCTGCGATATTCAGGTAAATCGTATCCCAGAGTATCTTCAGCATGAAAAAGCCTATCAGGAGCACAAAAGCCGTATTGAGTTCCTGGCTCTTGCCCACCTGGCCCTTCTTGCGTGCATCTTCCCTCTTCTTGGCCGTAGGTTCCTCAGTCTTGTCCCCGTCGGCAAACAGCTGCAGGTCAAAGAGCCATTCTCTTTCCTCTGCAGGCTCGGGGACTTGCCTACTGCAGCGCTCGCAGGACAATGCCGATATTGCCATACACTTCATTGAACACCTCATCCAAAAATAGCACATAAAAGGGCATCAGCATCATCAGCATGGAAAGGCCGATCATGATATGCATGGGCAGGCCCACCACGAAGATATTGAGCTGAGGCATGGTGCGGGCAAGAATGCCCAGCCCCGTATTAGTCAAAAGTATAGAAAATGTCACAGGCATGGCGATTTTCATGCCCGTAAGGAAAATACCTGTGGTAAAATCCACGATGATCATGGGCAAGGACATGCCAGGATCCATAGTGAGAAGCGGCACCTGGTGGAAACTTTCCACCAGAGACGCAATAATCATATGATGGCCGTTGGTCACCAAAAAGATAATTACACTCAAATTATAAAGAAAACTTCCGATAAGCGGAATCTGCTGACCGGAAGTTGGATCCATAACGTTTACTATAGCAAACCCCACTTGCATATCCATGATCTTGCCGCCCATATTGATGGCCGAAAAGCCAATATAAGCCACAAAACCTATAAGCCAGCCCACAAACATTTCACCCAGCACCGCAACCGCATACATGGCCACAGTGGCAGGAGGCTCTACTATCCCCAGTTTGTCCACCACAGGAAAAAGCACCAGAGCAAAAGCAAAAGAGGTGCCGGCCCTGAAGTAAATGGGCACGTTCATGCTGCCGAAGAAAGGAGATATCATGAAAATTCCCGTAATCCTCGTAAGCAGCAACAGAAAGATAGCCGCATGGTCATGGTAAAGCTCGAAAAAATCCATCCTTCCGTGCCCCTCTCGCGGCTTCAGCCGATATAGAATGGCAGGTTGACAAAAATATTGGTGACATACTCCACCATGATGCGCAGCATCCAGGGACCAAAAATCAAAATGGCCACAAACACCGCCACAATCTTAGGGATAAAAGCCAAAGTCTGCTCCTGAATGGAAGTAGTGGCCTGAAAGACACTGATCAAAAGGCCAACAATCAGCCCCAGCCCCAGCATGGGTGCCGACACAATGAGCACAATCATCAAAGCCTGCTGAGCCAGCTGTATAACAAGATCCCCAGACATTTCACTCCCCCCCTACTTGAAGCTCATGATAAGGGACTGGATCAAGAGGTGCCAGCCATCCACCATGACAAAGAGCAAAATCTTGAAGGGCAGCGAAATCATCACCGGCGGCAACATCATCATGCCCATGGACATGAGCGTGCTTGCCACAATCATGTCTATGACTATGAAGGGAACATAAATCATGAAGCCCATTTGGAATGCTGTCTTGAGCTCGCTGATGACAAAGGCCGGAATCAGGGTGAAAGTGGACACATCCTCCTGAGAATCAGGTCTGGGAGCATCAGCCAAATTCACAAACAAAGCCAAATCAGACTCCCTGGTCTGCTTGAACATGAACACCCGCATGGGTTCCACCACATTCCGCAAAGCCTCCTCCTGGGAAATCTGCCCTGCCAGATATGGCTGCAAGCCCTGTTCATTGGCCTCTCCCCAATAGGGAGCCATGATGTAGAATGTCAAAAACAGGGACAGGGCAATGACCACCTGGTTAGGCGGCACATTCTGGGTAGACAAGGCATTCCTCAGGAAGCCTATCACTACCACAATCCTCACAAAAGAAGTCGTCATCATGAGGATCCCCGGTGCCAAAGAAACAATGGTCAGCACCGCCATGACCTGCAAGGTGACAGCCACATCCTGAGGATTATCAGATGAGCCCAAGCCTATATTCACGCTGGGCAAAGGAGCAGCCGCAGCTTCCCCCGGAAGCCCCAGTGCAAAAGCCAGGACCAAAAGCCCTGTCCCCATCAGACATCTCACATCTCCCACTCCCAGTTCACTTCATATCTTTAGTGCATCATTTGCGAAGAAAAGGAGGTATCTTTTGTGCCAGTCCCGACAGGGACCCCAGTTGCTGAGAGAACATATCCCCGGAAAAAGAAACGTCCGAATCCATCCGGCGCAGCTTTTCCATTTCTTCCAAATCCGTTATTTCCCTAAGAAGGGTTATCTCATGTTCCGTAACCCCCAGCATCAGAAAATGGTCTGACATCTCCACGATGCAAACCGACTTTCCCGGGCCCAGGGGCAAATTTGTCACAATGCGCCCCGCTGTCGTCTTCAGGGGCCTTGCAAAATGTCCACCTAAAAACCTTGCCGCCAGATATGCCATTCCCACCACAAAGGCAAAAATAACAAAGAGGCTGACCAGATAAGCAGCGGTAGACCACCAAGACATTGCTGCTGGCTGCGGGACGTTGGTCTCGTAGCCGGACAGATAACCTCCCTGGGCAGCCTCCTGGGCTGCCAGGGCCGGCTCTGCGAAAGCTACGAGCAACAATCCCGCCAAAAACGCCAGCACATAATATCTCTTGCCCATCAGCCCACTGCTTTGCGGACAGCCTCCAAAACGCGGTCAGCCTGGAACGGCTTGACGATGAAGTCACGCGCACCGGCCTGGATAGCCTCGATGACCATAGCCTGCTGGCCCATGGCGCTGCACATGACGATCTTCGCGTTGGGGTCAACCTTCTTGATTTCCTTGACAGCGCTGATGCCGTCCATTTCAGGCATCGTGATGTCCATGGTAACAAGATCCGGCTTCAGCTCCTGATACTTTTCTAAAGCCTTCATGCCGTTCTCGGCTTCGCCGACGACCTCATAGCCATTCTTGGACAAAATGTCCTTGACCATCATTCTCATGAATGCTGCGTCATCAACGACCAATACTCTTACTGCCATGTTTCATCTCTCCTCACCTTAAAAGAAACTCAGATGTACTACAAAGCTGATTTAATTATATAGGAAAGTCCGTCATTAGACAAGTATCTGCCCAAACTGACAAGTTCAGCTGCAAGAGCCTCACTGCAGTTTAGCGGCCCTCTCTGCCGGACTTGCTATCTCTGTGATGCGGACACCGAAGTTCTCATCGATGACCACCACTTCCCCCTTGGCCAGGAACTTGCCATTGACCTGAATGTCCACCGGCTCACCAGCCAGCTTGTCAAGCTCCACAATGGAGCCATTGGTCAGTTCCAGCACTTCCTTGATGGACTTATGGGTACGCCCCAGTTCCACAGTGACCTTCAGAGGCACGTCCAGGATAAGGCCGATATTGGCATCGTTCACCTGCACTGGCTCCATGCTCAGAGGTACGAAAGCTGCGGGCTGCACCGGCACATTGGCTGCCATCTGCTGCTGCGACATCATGGGAGCGCCATAGCCGTAGCCATAGCCGCCCCCTGGGGGCATGCCAGCAGGTGCCATGGGCGGCGGTGCCGCCGCCATAGGCGGAGGGGCTGCTGCCGCAGGAGGCGGCGCTGCTGCAGGAGCAGGTGCCGCTGCAGGCGCAGGCGGTGGCGGCGCAGGAGCCGGAGCAGGCTCCGGATCCATATTGGCCTCCCCATTCATGAGGGATTCCACCATTTCCTTAGCCACGTGGACAGGCAGGATCTGCATGATCTCGCTGTCTATGAGGCCATCCACTTCCATGCGGAAAGAAATGCGCACAATGGGATCATCATTGCCGATGATTTCTGTGACTTTCTCCTCTGAACCAAGGTCAATCAGATTCACCCGGGGAGGAGAAATATCAATCTTCTTATTGAACATGGACGACAAGGACGTGGCCACAGTACCCATCATCTGGTTCATGGACTCGCCCACGGCGCTCATCTGGATCTCACCGATATTGGTGTCAGGATTGGTGCCATCGCCGCCCATCATCAGATCTGCGATGATGGCGGCATCCTGAGCCTGGATGGCCAGCACGTTGTTGCCGTCAATGCCTATGGTATAGCCCACCTCCACAATGAGGTAGGGCATGGGATAATGCTCCTTGATGAGGCTCATGGTGGACACAGACACCGTAGGGGTGGTGATGTTCACCTTATGGCCCAGAAGCACCGAAAGGGTGGTGGCCGCACTGCCCATGGAAATATTGCCTATCTCCCCCAGGGCATCCTTTTCAATATCTGACAGCACATCTGCGAATTGAGATGAATCATCAGACCCGGCACCAGCCGCCGGTCCGCCGCCTCCATCTGCCGACTCTCCCGCTGGTGCATCACCGCCCCCTGCCGGTGGCAAGCCGCCGTTTAGGAGAGCATCTATTTCCTCTTGCGAGATCATATCGTCACTCATTGGCTTCTTCATCTCCTTCGTTCAGGATCTCATCTTCACTCAAGATCCTGGTAATCTGTACCGCCATCTTTTTGCCAGAAGTTCCCGGGCGGCAGAAGAACTTGGCCTTGCGGCCTATCCTGCACTTCAGTTCATCATCCACCTTGGTGTCAAGCTGGAGCACATCCCCAAAGCCCAAAGTAAGGAATTCGTTGATAGTAATATTGATATCCCCCATCTCCACCAGGAATGGCACCCTGGTCCTCTCGATTTTCCTTTGCAGGATCTTCACCTGCTCCGGATCATCATCCTTGGAAACAGAAGATGCCACCCAGAAGGTAGTAGTGAGCTTTGACATGACCGGTTCCAATACCAGATAAGGTATGCAGATATTCATCATGCCCTCTACCTCTCCCACCTTCATCTGGATGGTCACGATGACCACCATATCGCTGGGGGGGACAATCTGGGTAAACTGGGGATTTGACTCCGTAGCCTCAAGACTGGGATAGAACTCCACCACATTGGCCCAGGCCTCCTTCAAGTGGCTGGTGGCCTTCTCCACAAAGCGCCGCATGACGGCTTCCTCTATCTCGGTAAGGACACGGGTCTTGATGCCGCTCTTGCCCTCCCCGCCAAAGACGCGGTCTATGAAAGCAAAAGCAATCTCTGTGTTGACCTCCATGATGATATTGCCCTTCAGCGGAGGCACCGCCAGGATGCTTATGACCGAAGGGTTGGCCAGTGACTGGACAAACTCCTGATAAGTCAGCTGCTCCACCGAAGCCACTTCCACATTCACCATAGTGCGAAGGTGCGTGGAGAGATAAGTGTTAAGAAGTCTCGAAAAGCTCTCATGGAGCATGAACAGAGTGCGAATCTGGTCCTTGGAAAATTTATCAGGGCGCTTGAAATCGTATGTCTTGACTTTTTTCTGTTCTTCGTCTGCCTTGACCTCTTCCGCCGATACTGAGCCGTCCGACAATGCGGACAACAGCTTGTCTATCTCGGATTGGGAAAGTACGTCATCTGCCAATCTTCGCCCTCCTTCCTGCTTTATAAAATCTGGTTACTGGAGCAGGAAGCTAGTTATATAGACATCGTACACGGAACCTTGCCCTAAGCGCTCATTGAGCTCGTCTTTAAGCTTCTTCTTCAGTTCATCCTGCTTGGCAGCATCAAACTCGTCCAGCTTGGCGCTCCTGAGCATCTGCATGGTGGTGTCCAGGATCTTGGTCTCTGCCATGGGCTGGAGGACACCCTCCACGATATTGTCCTTCTTGCCGGGGTTCATCTCCAGGACAATGCTGGCCTTGAGGAACTTGCCGGCCTTCTGGCCTCCCACGTTCACCAATATTCCTTCCTTGGCATCACCGAGCTTGATGAAGACTCCCGGGTCATGGTGCTCATTGACTGACTCATTCTGGGGATTGGACATCATCTTCGTAGTCACGAAGAAGGAAATGCCCCCCGCAAGTATCAAACCTACCAGCACAAGCACTACGACCAATACGATGGGAGATTTCTTTTTTTCTTCTGGCGCAGCTTCTTGTTCTTTCTCTTCGTCAGCCATTTATAAATCCCTCCATTTGAGCATGACCTGCAGTTTCAGAATTTGAGCGCCTTGCGATACTTCATCACCCGGCGGACTATCTCATCCATGGGCTCCTCCACAATCAGCTTCTTGCCATTTAGGAGGGTAATGACTGTATCCGGCGTTTCTTCCACAGTTTCTATTATTTCGGCATTGAGTACGAATTCTCCTTTTTTATTTGTCTGGGAATTGAATCTTGTTAGTTTTATCATTTTTGCATCCCCCTGACTTCGGAAGCACGACTTTGCTCCCACGCAATGATCCCTCAATATTCCCTAAAAATGCTCTTGTCATATCTTTTCGTCACGGACAGGCCATTTCCCTTTTTTTATTATCATTTTCCCACGAAAAAAAGGCAGCCAGCTCACAATGAGCCGGGAAGCTGCCTTTTGACTGCCCCCAAGATTCATCTCAGCCACCGTTTCCGGTCGCTCCCTCTCCTATGCGCGTGACATCTCCCACCTTCACCTGATAAGTCCTGCCCTTTTCTTCGGCTATGATGGTGGGGCTGCCGTCGGAAATGCTGACACCTGTGACCTTGCCCTCGTGCTTCACAGAGCTGATCTTCATATTGCCTTCCTCGTCACGGTAGCTGACAGATTCATTCCACTGGAGATCCTGGCCGATCATATGGCTGAGCTGTCCCACCAGCACGGAGGTGTCAATGTTTGATACCAGGTTGGAAACATTAGAAAGCCCGTCCGCCACGTTGGTCATCTGCTCCAAAGCTGAGAACTGGGCCAGTTGGGCCAGGTACTCACCATTATCCTGAGGATCAAGGGGGTCCTGGTACTGCATCTGAGTCACCAGCAACTGCAGGAAGGCATCCTTGCCCAGAGCAGAATTGTCCTTGACCTGCTGGGCAGTCTTCTCTGCTGCGTATTTGGCTGCATCATAAGTTATGCCATCTACCGTAATGGTATTGAGCAACGTTGAATCCGACATGATATCCATCTTCCCTTCTATGCCTTAAACGCGATAATCTACACCATCATCAGCGGTATTTTCCTCTCCCTGAGCTGAAGCCGCCGCCGCCAGATCATCCGCTTCCTCTGCATAATCCTCAGGCTTCCTGTCACCTGTGAACCGCCCCTGGGAGCCCTGCTGCCAGGCCTGCTGGCCCTGGCCCTGGGGCAGCTGCCCATCCGGCAGCCCCGAGAAGACCTCCACGCTGTCTACCTTGAGTCCCTGATCGTTCAGTTCCTGACGAAGCTGCACCAGGCTGTTTTCAATGATGGTGCGCACCTGGGCGTTGTCGCTGTGGAAAGAAGCCGTAACTGCCCCACTTTCCGTCACGGAAATCTTCAAGGTAAGATTCCCCAAGTGTTCAGGCTTCAGGTGAATCACCATTTCCGTGTCCCCGCCGCTGCGGATAAGGCGGGCCTGTTCTACGATCTGCCTTGGCACCTCAAAGTCCGCCTGTGGCTCCGGGGCAGCCTGGGGCGTATCTGCGCTGGCAACTATTTCCTGCACCTGCTGGAAGTTTGCTACCTGGGCTGCTGCCCCATGATGACCAGCCATCTGGGGCTGTGAGGCAGCCGTTGCCGTCTCCTCTGTCTCCAGCGCAGCTGCAAGCTCAGTCTGCCTGGCCTGGCCGCTTTCCTGCTGTCCCTGGCCAAAGCTCATCTCCGCCTGGCTTCCCTGATCGTGAAGCATGCGCAGTGGCTGCACCTCCGGCTGGCTTTCAACTGAGATATTATTCCCTAAAAGCGCTTGCAGATTCTCATTCCTTGCCGGAACCGTCTCCGCAGCAGCCGCTGCTGCAGCCAGCTGTGGCTGCACAGCCTGCACAGGCACAGACCTGGCTTCAGGCCGAGCCTGCTCCGGGGCAGGTGCTTCCGCCACCGGCAATGCTTCCTGCTGCCTTGGTCTTGCTGCCTGGCGCAAGGCCGCCCCCAGGGGGTCAGTTGGTTCTGCTTCCTGCAGCGGCTGCCCCAGCTGCCAGAGATTCCTTGGCTCACCTGGCATCTGCAGGGAATATTCTCTGCCGGCTGCCTCCTGCAGCGGCATGCCCTGCGGCAAATTCGCCCTGCCCTGCTGCAACATGCTTCCCTTCATCTGGAGTTCCGTTCTTCCCTGTGCTTCCGCCCTCTGGCTGGAGGTCAGATCTCCGGAGAGCATGGCCAGAAAATCCTTGTTTTTTTGCGCTGCCTCATCGCTTTGGGGCAAAAGGCTGCGAAGGTTCTGCTCCACCGGTTTATCTGCCGCCACAAAATCAGGTGATGTCTTTATAAAATCTTCACTTATCGGTGCCTCTTCGGAAAAGTCAGCTACAGCAGCAGGTGCTTCTGCCTGCATTTCCTGCGCTGCGAGCTGCTGCACCGGCAACGCCATGACCATGGCCAATGGGCTCTGGGGCGCGCCTTCCCTGCCGCTGCCGCCATCCCTTGCGTCCGTATCCTGTGGAGTGTCATCCTTGCCTGCTGATACTAGTTCATTTTGGACCTCCTGCTGCAGGCGGCCCAGTGCTTCATCGAACTTCCCCTTCGACGAGCCGTCAAGGACGCTGCCTGCCGTTCCCTTGCCCCCCTTGGCAGGGGCTGGAGACTGTACATTCAGCGCCATAACATTTGCGTTTGTCATACGGCTCACACCTCCTCTCACGTAATGTATCGACAAAAGGAACGGATTCCTTAAGCCCAAAATGGAATCCGTCCCTGATTTTCACATTTATTTTTCATCCTCACTGGGCAGCTTTGGCCTCTGCCCCCTCGCCTTGCCGGGCTTCTGCTTCCATCTGCTTCTCTATGTCAGCAGCCGTCTGCAGGTTCTTGCGCGTTCCCTCATAGATAATCTGGGTGAGACGGGCGGCCTTGGCAGGCTCGAACTCCGACAAGACTTTAGAAGCTGTGCCTTCATCCATCTTCTGCAGGATGGTCACCGCCAGGTCATCGTCCAGAGCATCCATGGCCTCTGCCGCATCCTTGGGCTTCATGCCATTGTACAGCCGGGCAAGCTTGGAGACGCGCTTCTTTTCCGCCGCCTCACGTTGCTGCATCTGCTCCTCGATCTCTTTCTTGGACAGGGTGATCTTCTTGGACTGCTTCTTTTCCTCCGTCTTAGGCTTCACATCCTCCAGGGGCTTATCTTCCATTTCCTCCTGCTCCGGAGGCGGCTTGACGAAGTACTGGCCCACCACTGGCAGATTGTACAGCCCCAGCTTCTCATTCATTTCCGCCGTATCAAAGATGCGCAGGTATACTCCCAGGGCAAAGCCGCCAATGACCAGCACCAGGAGAAGGAAAAGCATCAATATGATCTTGAAGATTTTCTTTCCTCCGCCTTTTTTCTCTGCCATCTTATCTCCTGCCTTCGTTTATAGTCTGCTTGCGTCATTGATACAGGTCAAGCACCTTGTCCACGTAATCCTGAGTCTCCGGATAGGGAGGCACTCCGCCGTACTTCTTCACAGCATTGGGGCCGGCATTGTATGCTGCCACGGCCTTCTTCACATCCCCGCCGAAGTTGTCCAGCATCTGCCGCAGATACTTGGCGCCACCTTCGATGTTCTGCTGCTTGTCATAGGGATCCACGCCCAGAGAAGCTGCCGTATCAGGCATCAGCTGCATGACACCTATGGCACCTGCAGGAGACTCAGCCCCCTGATTGCCGCCGGATTCCACCTCAGCTACAGCCGAGACCAGCCTGGGATCCACCTGATACTTGTCTGAGGCAGCCTTGACCATCTGGCTCAAGGGCGCATCCGAGAGCAGGGTGCCTCCCCCTCTGTTATGAGGCGCATGGCCCGTGAGACTGACCTCACGCGGGGACGCCCCTTCCTTCGGGGCAGATGCATCACCAGCCCGCCCGGCTGATGACGCAGGTCCAGCACCTTCCGCCAGGGCTGGCTGATTCTTGTCGCCCTTATGCATGGCTTTGTTCAGCACGCTGTCAAAGTCCATGCCAGGCACGCCGCCCGGGACGCCGAACTTGTCCTGAATAGCCGCAATGCGGGCCTGAATATGCTTTACCCCCGACAAATCCATCTCAATCATGAAGCGGTCTCCCTCCTAGCCCTCATGGTAAGCTGCAACCCCAGCTCATCCAAGAATTTCTGCTCCTCGAACATGACCTGCTCATTGTACTCCCGCAGGCGCTTTTCCTTGAGCTGCTCTATGCTCTTCAAATAAGTCATGACTTCCATGAGCGCTTTCAGCTTTTTCTGCTTCTCCCCCTGAGTCTGGAGGATGATGCCCTGCTGGATCTCTATCTGCTCCCGCTTCCAGGCAAAGAAGCGGTTGAAGCTCATCAGCTTGCCAATGGTTATCCTGGCTCCCTCCTGAGAGAGCGCCTCATAGTCACGCTGGCCCTGCTCCATTTCGTTTATCAGGAAGTGAAGCTGCTCCTTCTGCTCCTCCAGACGCCGGGAAACCTCAGCGAACTTCACTTCCGCATCTTCCTTCTTCATGCGGGTGACTTTCAGCAGTGTCTCCAGCTGGAACTTGAATTTTTTCATGCTTCATCACCCTGAGATGCCAGTCAGCTTCTGCTCCGTAGTCTCAAAGGAGTCCACTTCGAAGATGCCCTGGCAGAGGAAATCATTGATGCTGTCGATTTTCTGCACAGCCTCATCTATCTTCTTGCTGGAGCCCTTCACATAGGCCCCGATATGGATAAGGTCCTCTGCTTCTTTATACACCGCCATCAGCTGCCGCATGGACTGGGCAGCCTTCAGATGCTTGTCCTCCACCACTTCGTTCATGACACGGCTGACGCTGGCCAGAATGTCTATGGCAGGGAAGTGGTTCTGGGCGGCAATGGCGCGGGACAGCACGATATGCCCATCCAGAATGCTTCGCACCGCGTCGGCGATGGGCTCATTCATGTCATCGCCATCTACCAGCACTGTGTAGATGCCGGTAATGGAGCCCTTGTCGCTGGTGCCCGCCCGTTCCAAAAGCCTGGGCAGAAGGGCAAAGACCGAAGGAGTGTACCCGCGGGTAGCCGGCGGTTCCCCAATGGTCAGCCCCACTTCACGCTGTGCCATGGCAAAACGGGTGACGGAATCCATCATGAGGATGACCTTATGCCCTTGGTCGCGGAAATACTCCGCAATGGCGGTGGCTGTCATGGCGCCCTTGATGCGCACCAGAGCCGGGGTATCTGAGGTGGCTACCACCACCACGGACCGCTTGAGGCCCTCCTCCCCCAGATCCCTCTCGATGAAGTCTCGCACCTCGCGGCCGCGCTCTCCCACAAGAGCAATGACGCTGATATCAGCCTCAGTATTTCTGGCAATCATGGAAAGCAGGGTGGACTTGCCCACCCCGGAGCCTGCCATGATGCCGATGCGCTGGCCCTCCCCCATGGTGATGAGGCCGTCTATGGCCCGCACCCCCACGTAAAGGCTGTCCTTGATGCGGGGACGGGTAAGCGGTGGCGGCGGAGGTGCCTGCAGGGGATATTCCTCCTTCATGAGCAGGGGGCCCTTGCCGTCCATAGGATTGCCCAGGCCATCCAGCACCCGCCCCAAAAGTTCCGGGCCCACCTTGACCTGGAGCATCTTCTGGGCAGACACCACTTCGCAGCCCGGCCCTATGCCCTGCATCTCACCAACCGGCATGAGCATGACATAGCCCTCCCGGAACCCCACCACCTCGGCGGGAATGGGAGGGACATCGGGAAAGTGGGAGCTGACATAGCAGAGCTCTCCCACGCTCACCGTGGGGCCCTGGGATTCGATGACCAGGCCGATGACCTGGGTCACCTTGCCTGTAAGCTTCATGCTGTGGCAGCCCGCAATGGCTTCCCTGAACTTGTCTATATCAACCTGCACAGGCCCCACACCCAGTCCCCCTTCTGACCAAAAGTCACATCTTCACTTCCTGCACTGCCTGGCGGATGAGTTCCATCTGAGTAGCCAGACGTGCATCTACGCTGCCATTGGGTGTCTCCACCATGCAGTCCCCAGGCTTCAGAGCTTCATCTGCATGAATTTCCAGCACCGCATCACCGGCGGTGAGAATCTGCCGGAGCTCATCCCTGGCCATGAGCACAAAATCATAGGAGGCGGGCGGCACACTCACCACCAGCCTCTTCTGGTCATTTACCTTGAGGATAGCCTCCCTCACCAAGGGGAGAACCATCTGGGGCACGTCTATGAAGTGCTGGGGCAGCACTTTCTCCACCACCCCCATGGCAATGGCTATCACATCATTTTCTGCCTTCTGAAGGTAATCGAAAGTAGCTTCCTCCGCATCCCGCAGAGTCTTTTCCGCCCTGGCAGCAGAGGCATTGAGCTCATCCTGAAGGCTCTGGCGGATTTCTTTCTCCCCGTCCTCGCGCCCCTGCCTCAGGCCTTCTTCATATCCTTTGGTGCGTGCTTCCTCTTTGCAGGCTTCTATTTCAGCCTTGGCTTCCTCCATGAGCCGTTCATACTCTGCCTGCCCCTCCTGCTTCATAAGGGCAGCCTGAGCTTCGGCTTCGCTGAGCATTTCCTTGGCCCGCTGTTCCTTGGCTGAGACTTCCTCCAGCAAGCGAGCCATAGCCTCCTCGTCCACTCCCGGCTCCTCATCTGCCTCCTTGGGCTTTGAGGGCGCCGGCGGCGCTTTGATGGAGCGGGGAGTTTCCTGCCACTGGGCGTACTTGATGACCTTAGACAATCATCTCGTCTCCCTGTCCGCGGGAAATCACAATCTCGCCCTTGTCCTCCAGCGCTGACGACCTTCTGCTGTGCTTCCTCCACGTCCCTGATCTTCACAGGGCCCATGAATTCAATTTCTTCACGCAGCATATCTGCTGCACGCTTGGACATATTCCTGTAGACCTTGTCCGCCACTTCGCCCTGGGTGCCCTTGAGTGCCAGGGACAGATCCTTGGTATCCACTTCTCTGAGCACCATCTGCAGGGAACGGTCGTCCAGCTGGACGATATCCTCGAACACGAACATGAGGCGCTTGATGTCCTCGGCCAGTTCCGGGCTGTCCACTTCCAAAGTCTCGATAATGGATTTCTCTGTAGTGCGGTCCACCCGGTTGAGGACTTCCACCACAGCCTTGATGCCGCCTGCGGTAGTGAAGTCCTGAGTGACCAGGGCCGACAGCTTTCTTTCCAGCACACGCTCCACCTCCCTGACAATATCCGGGGACGTGCGGTCCATGACCGCAATGCGCCGAGCCACATCCGCCTGTGATTCAGGCGGCAAGGACCCGAGGATGGTACTGGCCTGATCCGGTTCCAGATAAGCCATGATGAGGGCAATGGTCTGGGGATGCTCATTCTGGATGAAGTTCATGAGCTGGGATGGGTCAGTCTTCCTGAGGAAATCAAAGGGACGCACCTGGAGGCTGGTAGTAAGGCGGTTGATGATATCCATGGCCTTGTCGGCCCCCAGAGCCTTCTCCAGCACGTTCTGGGCATATTCCAAGCCACCGCTGGAGATGTAGTCGCGAGCCATGGCCATCTGGTAGAACTCGCTGATGACCGCAGCCTTCTGCTCTGCGCTGACCTGCTTATGGTTGGCAATCTCCAGGGTGATTCTTTCGATTTCCTCATCATCCATATGCTGGAACAGCTTGGCCGAGTATTCCGGCCCCAATGCTATGAATAGTATGGCGGCTTTCTCTTGATTGGAAAGCTCTCCCTCTTCGTCATCATACATATCAGCCATAAGCCATCATTCCTCCGCCAACCAAGTCTTGATGAGCATAGCAACCTCCGCCGGTTTCTGGTCGATAAGCTGCTGCAGCGTCTGCTTCTCGGAAAGCTGCCTCTGCTCTTCCTCGGTAAGTTCTTCTTCTTCGATCTCTCCTGCTTCCACCAATGCCGCCCTTTCTGCAGCGATTCTCTTTTCCTCTTCCTCCTGAGCCACCCGGGCTGCTTCTGCAGCTGCGGCTTCCTCCTGCAGCCTCTTGCGACGGCGCATATAGAGCGCCAGGGCGATGAGGGCAACGATGAGGAGAGGAATGCCCACCTGCATGTAGAAGATGCGATCCTGACGATCCTTCTCTGCCTGCTCTGCGGCAGCCCTGCGGTCTGCAGCCTCAGTGCTGAAGGGCAGGGGCTCCACGGAAATGGTGTCGCCACGCTCAGCATTGATGCCGGCAGCGCTGGAAATGCTACGCATGATGCTCTCCTGCTGGGTTGTATTGATATCATCATTGACCAGCACTGCCACCGTCATGCGCTTGATGGAGCCGGGAGAAGCCACCGTGCGCTGCTTCTCTTCATTTATCTCATAGTTTTTCGTGGATTCCTTTTTCTCGTAATTGGCATTGGCTGTGCCCTCCTGGGCTACATAGCCCGGCACATTGGACTCAATGCCGGCAGGGCCTCCGGGATTGTTGGAAGTACCCTCATATGTCTCATTTACATCCTGCTGGCTGCGGATGATGCCTGACTCGTCCACCACGGGCGTAAAGGTCTGGCGATCCGTCTGCCTGTCATCAAAGTCAAGCTCCACGCTGACCCGGGCAAAAGCCCTGCCCTCGCCCAGCGACTGGTCAAGGAGGCTCTGGATATTCTTCTGGATGTTATCCTGAACCTTCCTGGTCATCTCCAGCTGGGTCATGGTCTTCTGCTTGACGTTCTGCTCATCGTCTTCATCAGGATCATTGAGTATCTGCCCGGTGTCATCCACAATGGTGATATTTTCAGGCTGCAGCCCCTGGATGCTGTGAGCAGCCAGGTTCACAATGCCCTTGATTTCCTTTTTGGAAAGCTCGATGTTGGGACGCAGCCTCAGCATGATGGATGCCGTAGCAGGCTTCTCATTCTTCTTGTACAGGCTATCTTCCGGCAGCACGATGTGTACCCTGGCCTTCTCCACCGCCGCTATCTGCTCGATGGTGCGGGTGAGCTCACCCTGGAGGGCCTGAAGGTAGTTCACCTTGTTCTGGAACTCCGTGACTCCCAGCTTGCTGTCATCAAAGATCTCAAAGCCTTTCTGTCCCCTGGGCAGGCCCTGGGTAGACAAATCCAGCCTGGCGTCGTGGACATTCTTGGATGGTACCAGGATATTGGTTCCCAGCTTCGTCTCCTGTATCTCATATTCTATTTTGCTTTCTTTGAGCTTTGCTGCCACCTCGCCAGCATCCTTGGTTTCCATGCCTGTGAACAAAGGCACCATATCCGGCTTGCTGCCATACCAGAAGCTTACCCCCAGTATGACGAGGAGGAGAGCCAAAGCGGATCCTAACATAATGTAACGCTGTCGTTTGGTAAACTTCTCCCACAGCGCCAGATACCGCTCTTTCCAATCTCCCATGGTCTCAATCCCTTCGCGTCATCATTTAAGCCCCATCAAACTTGCATGCGCATGATTTCCTGATAGGCCTGCGTAGCCCTGTTGCGCAGCTGCAGGGTCAGCTGCAGGGCAAGCTCGGCCTTCTGGGCCGCCACTACGACTTGCGATATATCCTCTGCTCTGCCAGCGGCCAGAAGGGCATTCTGGCGGTCTGATTCTATCTGCAGGTTATTAACCTCTTTAAGAGCGCCCTTCAGGTAATCAGCAAAGCTCTGCACTTCCTGCGGCTGCTCTGTCTCTCCTAAATGGCTGGTAGCGTGCATGCTCACCGGCGTCATCTGCAAAGGCTCTATTTCCATAGATATCCCCCTCCCCCTTCAAGCCTTGTCAGCTATTCTCATTTGCCAATATCCAGGGTCTTCATATACATGGACTTAGCAGCATTGATAGTGGTGGTGTTGGCCTCATAGGCTCTGGAGGCGGTGATCATATCCACCATCTCCGCCACCACGTTCACATTGGGTCGTTCCACATAGCCCTCGGCGTTGGCATCGGGATGCCCCGGGTCGTAGACCAGAGGGCCCTGCTCATTGTCCTCCCGGATCATCACAGCCCTCACACCTTCACCGGCTTTGAGCTTGTTCATGGACTTTTCCAGGAAGTCGTTGAAGGTTTTCTTCCCCGTCCCCCTGGGCTCAAAAACCACGAAGCGGCGGTGGTAGGCTCCTCCCCGCTCGGTCCTGGTGGTATTGGCATTGGCTATATTGTTGGAAATCACATCCATGCGCAGCCGTTCGGCGGTGAGGCCGGATGCTGCCGTGTCTATCCCCATGAACATGCTCATAACATTACCTCTTGCTTTCCTGCCTGCTCAGGGGCCGTCAGCCTTGGCCGCTGGTCATGACATTCTTCATCTTGGTGACAAAGCCTCCCAACTGGGTGGCCATAGTATTATAATACAGCTGATTCTTGGCCATGTTGGCCATTTCCACATCGATGTCCACATTGTTGTGATCCACACGCATGGTGGTGGTATCATCCATCTCTATGACAGGCTGCGCCTTTCCCCGCAGGGAGATGGGCAGATGACGGTCATGAGTGCGGACTATATCAAGCTTGCCCTGCTCATCATCAAGATGAAGCTCCTTGGCCAGCAGTTCCTCAAAATCAACATAGCTGCGCTTGAATTTCGGCGTATTCACATTGGCAATATTGTCGCTGATCACCTCATGGCGCATAGTAGCGGCCTTCATGCCTCTGGACAAATAATCAAAATTTGGCGCATTCATAATCTGTTCCAGCATGAGCGGGACCCACTTCCTTTCCATAATAGCCCAAAGCGTCCCTTATGTACAGACTTCTAAGAAGATATTTTCTACAAAATACACTTTTATCCTGCCCAAAGCAAGATTTTTTTCCTCAGGAGGCTTGATTTGCACCCCGTCTGCGCAAAAAAGAAGACCATCCTCGATGGGGGACGGCCTTGCTCGAGATCATTTCTTGAAGTAATCCATGGGATAAAGTTCCTTGGCATGGACGATATCTGCCTCGAACATACGATTCCAGGGAAAATGAACTTCTATCTCCCTGAGAGATTCAAAGGGAGGGAAATTGCTGTCCACAAAGCGCTGCATCATGCGGGCTGAGCGCTCAGACACAGCCCGGAGCTTGCCGTCCAGGCTGCCGTAGACCCCATCGCCCCGCAACCAGGTGAGCTGGCGGGCAATGGTGTTCCTGACATTGGCCTGATAGGCCCAATCATCCAGGTAGCGAGTGAGGAGCAGGTCATTCACAGCCTCCGCCTTCATGCGCTTCGCCAGCATGCCCTCGCCGATGACGAATCCCGAGCTGTTGGTGGGTGTATTCCAGCCACTGTAGGCCTTGAGCTTGAAGAGCATGTCTTTCTTCCTGAGATTTTCCATCAGGGCATTGTCAGAGCCGTTGGCATAGGCTACATCCGCAATGGCCACAGGATAGCCCTTATCCAAATATTCCTTCACTATGTCCGCAAAGTAATCAGTGCCCTCCCGTGAACTGCCATCATTGCTGCGCCAGTTGGCCTCATAAGTCTTGCCGTTTGGGTTGGTATTCACGGCCAGCACCAGATCTGCCTTCTCAGGCGAGCTTACCTGCATGCCTCCCCCAACGTTGATGGCAGAATCAATGGAGGCTCCCATGGTCTCATCCGAATAAGCAGGGATGGTCTTGGGACCTCGCCCCCAATTATAGCGCACGTAGACAAAGGGCACATCGCGCTGTATGTCATTCACGGCCCTTGCCAAGAGCAGCATGCCTATTTCATCAATGCCAGCTATGGCCTGGAATTTGCTCTTTTCAAGCTTGCCCGCAGCCGATAGCAGGTGGCGGTTCTCCATATGTGTCTGGGAAAGGGGAGCATTGTCATCGCGGCCCAGCACCATATAACTGAAGGTGTCAGCCCCCGCAAGTTTCAGCAGGCTCTCATTGGCAGCGTAGTTCTTCTTTCTGCGTCCCAGCCAATCCTGCAGGTCCTTCTTCGGTATCAGCCGTTCAAGGAAGGAAACTTCCTTCTTCTCACGGGGGGTTAGGCCTTCCGTTTCCTCCTTGTCCTTCAGCCCGGTATATCTGAAGATGTCAGCTCCATAGCGCCTGTAGTATTCAGGTTCCTCATGCCCTGAAGCCTCCCCGTTCCTGGGGGTGCGCATGATGGAACTGAAGACATATATCTGCATATGGGGATGCTTTGCACGGAAAGTCTTGAAACGAGCTACCCTGGCCTCTACCTCAGCCTGGGAATAATTGTGCTTGCGGGATCCCACCAGGCTGCCGTAAAGCATGGCATCCGAGGAAATCACCGCCGCATTTGCCTCCTCAGAATTTGCCTCCAGCCACTGCCAGAGCACCTCCGGATTGCCCAGATTCGTGCGGTTCCCCAGTTTCTCGTCCGGGGGCACCACTACCTGATAGCCCAGCTTCTCCACCACTTCTGCCGTCTGCTTATTGGAAATGGGGCGGCCATCATGGGGCACATAGATGATCTTCGGCACGGGATTTGCCACTTTCTTCCGCGCCTGCCCCGCCATAGGCAGCAGAAGCAGGGCAGCGGAAAAGACCGCCGCCACAACCATAAATCTTTTTCCCATTTTATTTCTCATGCTGACCCTCATTATTCCCTGTCTTTATCTCATCCCTTTTGTCTCTGAGGATCCCCTTCAGATCTGCTTTCACATCATCGGGTATATGGAGTTCCGTCTGAAACTCTATGCCGTTTTCCTTGGGAACAGCTCCCTTGATTTCAATCATGTCCAGCAGCCTGTGGCCGTGGAAGCGAGTCTGGCCAAAGGCAGAGGCAGCCAGTACCTGGCCGCAGTCAACCTTCACGTCGTTGTGGCTGATCTCCACAGGCAGCTTCTCCATGAACTCCGCCTTTCCCACCATGCGCTCCACCATGGACAGGGATACCCTGGAGAATATCCAGGACATGAGACCATGGCCGGGCAGTTTCTTCTTCTGCACCTGATAGACCATATAAGTTTTATCGCCCTTATGGACAAATTCCTTGATCTTGCCTGAGAGATTCAGCTTTCCCTGCTGCGTAGAAGCCTCAATATCCAGCTTGCCATTTTCGTGAGAATGGAGCGCAATGCTGCTGAGGCCCTGCTGAGGATTTTTCTGCAGCCCCTGCATCAGAGCCTCATTGATTACCTCGTCGGGTACAAAAAGCTTGCCTTCGCTGATTTCCTTCAAGCTTTCCTTGGACCAGGTGCCACGCACCACTTTGAGAGCAGGTCCATAATCCTGCACCTTCTCCTTGAGCTCTGCCCAATCTATCTTCTGGACCTGCTCAACCCATGCTGCTGGTAAATCCATTAACTGCCTTCCTCCTCCACGCTATCCTTCTTGGCAGCCCGCACATCCTCCCAGAGATTGCGGGTCTTGTCATAGAGTTTGGGGTCATTAGCTCTGATATTGTTGTCCCCAATGATCCTCGAGAGATACTGGGTGGACTTTTCCATCTCGCCCATGCGGTAATAGATAGCCCCTATGAGGTACATGCAGAGACCATCCGACATGCCGTTTATGGGATACGACTCCGTGGTGAGGGACTTGTCATAGAGTTCTGCCGCCCGCCCCAGCATCTCGATCTCATTCTCTTTCTCCCCGGCATCGCGGTACACCCAGGCCAGCATGAGATAGAGGCCTGCCCTGCGGTTCAGGGACGCTCCCAGCATTTCCGCATAGAAGATGCCCAGCTTGAAGGAAGCCACAGCCTCGGCCTTGCCCCTATCTTCCACAAACTCCAGGGCCATCTTCCGTCCAGCCAAGAAAGCTGCCACCTTTTCTTTGTGATTGGCAGGCATGCTGCCCACAAAAATCTTTTCTTCAGCTGCAAAGCCGCAGTGCTCGCAGAACCAGATCTTGTAATAATAAGGATTGAAATCCTTATAGTGGACACACATATCCTCATCGGTGCTCAGGGTAATGAGCCGAGCCTTGCTTTTTGCCACCCTTGTCATCTTGCCGCAAATAGGGCACTTCTTCTCCACCACAAAGGTATATTCGCTCATGGCATGTACCTCCCATCTATCAAATTACCGCTGTCTTAATAGCATACCACAAATTCATGAAAAAATGAATCAGAGGATTGCCGCCAAGACGGCAATCCTCTGATCCGTTTCTCAAAAACACCTGTTGTCAGCGCTCATAACGAACGCAAAGCTGCCTGAGTCTTTCCACGTCTACCTCCATGAGGTAGCCAGGCTTCAGGCACCACTTCCAGTTGAAGCCCACAGTGCCCGGAGTATTCATGCGGCTGCGCTCGTCCAGGGTCAGAAGATCCTGCATGGGCACCATGGCCAGACGGGCATCGCTTGCATAGGCAAATTCAATCAGCTTCTCGCAGATCTCCTTGGGCCTGTCGCTCCTGGCATGGAGGAGTTCTGCCACGGCAGCTCCCATGGCAT
Organism: Pseudoselenomonas ruminantium; assembly: GCA_902780915.1. GTDB lineage: Bacteria > Bacillota > Negativicutes > Selenomonadales > Selenomonadaceae > Selenomonas_B > Selenomonas_B ruminantium_B. The sequence goes on from CACZHK010000015.1 coordinate 58,708, forward strand.
CGTCCACATCATGGTTGTACCAGCCCACGGTGGTGTTGTTGTCGTGGGTGCCGGTGTAAACAACGCTGTTCTCTGGCGCCACGAAGCCAAAGCGGCCCATGTCACCGAAATGCAGGGCGAAGTGCAGCACTTTCATGCCCGGGAAGCCACAGGCATCTCTTAGGGCCTCCACCTCGTCTGTGATGATGCCCAGGTCTTCTGCCACGATGGGCATATGACCCAATTCCTTCCGTATCTCATCAAAGAAGGGCTTGCAGGGACCCTTGAGCCAGCGGCCATTGATAGCTGTCTCCGCTTTGCCGTCCACTTCCCAATAAGACTCGAAGCCGCGGAAGTGATCTACACGCACGATGTCCACCAGTTCGTAGAGTTTCCTGAAGCGCTTCTTCCACCAGTCATAATTCTCAGCCTGCATAGCCTGCCAATTGTACTGGGGATTGCCCCAGAGCTGGCCTGTAGCGCTGAAATAATCTGGCGGTACCCCCGCAACGGTCTTGGCCGTGCCGTCAGGGTTGAGATCAAAGAGCTTCTGATTGGCCCAGGCATCGGCACTGTCATGGGAAACGAAGATGGGCATATCGCCCATGATGGCCACTCCATGCTCCCTAGCATATTCATGCAGCTTCTGCCACTGAGCGTGGAAGAGATACTGCAAAAACTTCTCGTAGCCTATAGTCTCTTTGAGCTTCCCTGCTGTGACCTCCAGAGCCTGCTTGTCTCTGTGCTTCAAAGCATTGGGCCACTCGATCCAGGAAGCACCCTTCTGATCCTTCTGGATAGCCATGAAAAGGGCATAGTCATCCAGCCAATAGGCCTCACGCTGGCAGAAGGCCTCGTACTCCCCATCCTTGTCCGCCTCTTTGGCAAACTTGGCGTAAGCCTTCTTCAGGCACTTGCTCTTAAAGGCCTGCACCCGCTCGAAGTCCACGAAGGAGCCGCCCCCGGCATAGGGCAGGCGGGCCTCGGCAGCAGAAAGCCAGCCCTTCTCTATAAGCTCGTCAATGTCAATGAGCAGCGGATTGCCCGCAAAGGCCGAAGGGGACTGATAAGGGGAATAGCCAAAGCCCACAGGCCCCAGGGGCAGGATCTGCCAGACAGTCTGGCCTGCTTTCTGCAGGAAGTCTATGAACTTGTAGGCCTCCTTGCCGAAATCGCCTATGCCGTACTTGGAAGGCAGGCAGGTGGGATGCAGCAGCACGCCTGCCTGGCGGGGATACTTGCGGACTGGCTTCACGGCCTTCAGCACTAAGGGCTTCAGATCCTGCAGCTTCAGATGCAGGCGGCCACGCACCACGTAGTAGCGCTCCCTGCCTTCCGACAGCACATCCTCAAGCTCACCCGACACGAAATCGCTTACATCTATATCTATGTGCTCCCACTCTGCATTGCGGTTGAAAGCAACTATGAAGACGCCGTCCTCTGCGCTCTGGCCGAAGACATCCCTGCCTCCTCGGATAACTCTGGCATAGGCTATGACATTGCCAGCGGCATAGAGAGGCAGCACCTCCCCCGTCTGGAGCACCTGATTCTCATTGCGGAGCTGGATGAGCTTCCTGTAGATTGCCTGGATTTCTTCATCTCCCCCACTCCACTTGTAGGGACGGCGGTTGTAAGGATCCTTGAAGCCCTCCATGCCGATCTCATCGCCATAATAGATGCAGGGCACCCCGGGATAAGTCATTTGCCAGGCTGCTGCCATGATAAGGCGCGCCTTGCCCAATGAATAGTGGACATGATCCATCTTAGCCCGGGACTGCTCCACGGCAGGCATGCCATCATAGTAGGGTGCCTCGCCCAAGAAGGTGATGGCCCTGTGCACGTCATGGCTGCCAATGAGATTCATCATGGCGTAGAAATTTTCCTTGGGGTAATTTTCCCTGAGGCTGGTGAAACGCCTGGCGGCCAGATTGCCATCAATCTTGCCCATGAGGAAATCAAAGAGAATTTCCCTGAAAGGATAGTTCATGGCGGAGTCCATTTCCTGGCCGCAGAGATACTCCCTGGGCACCCCATAGGCCACCTTGTGTGAGGCATCCTCCCAGACCTCGCCGATCATCACGGCCTCGGGATTGGTTTTCTTGAGCTCCGCATAGAAGCTCTGGGAGAAAGGCTCCGGCAGCTCGTCGATGACATCAAGGCGCCAGCCCATGACTCCTTCCTTCATCCAGTGATGCAACACGCTGTCCTCGCCACTGATGATGAATTTCATATAAGAAGGATTGGTTTCCTGCACATTGGGCAGGGTATTGAAATCCCACCAGCTGTCATACTCATGGGGCCAGTTGCGGAAGCAGAACCATTCGTAGTAAGGGGAATCCTTAGACTGGTAGGCCCCCACCGTGTCGTACTCCCCCTTGCGGTTGAAGTAGCGGCTGTTGCTGCCCGTATGGCTGAAGACACCGTCTATGATTATGCGGATGCCCTTTTCTTTGGCAGCCTCAATGAGATGCTTGAAATCCTCATTGGTGCCGAGGATCGGGTCTACCTTGTGGTAGTCACCGGTGTCATAGTGGTGGTTGCTCTCCGACTCAAAGACGGGGTTCAGATAGATGACAGAAATCCCCAGGTCCTTTAGATAATCCAGCTTCTCCTCGATGCCCTTCAGATTGCCACCGAAAAAGTCGTAAGCCACGATTTCCTTGGTATCAGGGTCCTTGTAATAGCAAGGGTCATCCTCCCAGTGAGCGTGGTACACAGCGCCCTTCTTGGGAATCAGCGTATTGCCATGGCGATGGAAGCGATCCGGGAAAATCTGGTACATCACGCTGTGCTTGAACCAGTCCGGCGTCTTAGCCCCCTTATTGTAAACGGTGATCTGGTAGGAATAGGGCACATTGTCGTACAAATCCCCCTTCCCCCCCAGCATTTCCGGATTGTTGCCATAATAGCAGGTTCCCTGGGAAGTATTGATGATGAAATAATACCACAGGAGGCAGCCCTTGTCCGGCATTTCCAGTTCTGTACTGTAGAAATAGTCCTCGCTGCCCTCAGCATGATTTTTCGCCTGCAGAGGCACCAGTGTCTCACCCTTGCGCTCCTGCCACAGGCGCAGCAGCACCTGCTTGATGGCAAGTTCCGTGTGTATCCGCAGTCCCAGCCTTACCTTGGAGCCGGCTTCCGCCGCCCCGATGGTTGAACGATAGTAAACGTTATGGGAATTGTGCTCGACATCATGTCTATCCAGCATTCTCTCACCCTCCCTTATCCTATCCAAGCCTCCGTCAGGCACCTGCTATACTGGCGATTGCAAATATTTGACAAGCAAAGCACAGACAAATATTTACAGATCCATATATACAGCGTCCGTAACCAAACTCGTTCCGGTAAAATTCTCCGAGCGCTAGTATAAAAAAGGGCGGCCTGACGACCGCCCTCCCTTGATTCACTTACTCCTCTTCGGCGCCCGCGATTTCCTTGGCCATCAGCTTCTCGTAGAGCTGCTTGTACTCCTTGGCCGATTCGGCCCAGCTGTAGTCAGAGGTCATAGCGTTGTTCACAATCTGACGCCACTCGCCCGGATTCTCATAGGCTGAGAGCGCACGTTTGAGCGAATACATCATTTCATGGGCGTTGTAGTCCGAGAAGACAAAGCCATTGCCCTGCTTGGTATACTTGTCATAGGGCACCACCGTGTCCTTGAGGCCGCCCGTTTCACGCACCACCGGGATAGCGCCGTAACGGAGAGCTATGAGCTGGCCGATGCCGCAGGGCTCATAGTTGGAGGGCATGAGGAAGATATCAGCTGCCGCATAAATGCGCTGAGCTAGCTGGTTGGAGAAGTAGATGTTCACGGAAACCTTGTTGGGATAGCGCCATGCCAGGCCCTTGAACCAATCCTCATAGACCTTGTCGCCAGTGCCCAGGAGCACGAACTGGATGTTCTCATGCAAGAGAATCTCATCCATCATGCGCACGATGAGATCCATGCCCTTGGCTGCCACCAGGCGGGAGACCAGAGCCACCATAGGCACCTGGCGCCTGCTGGGCAGGCCCAGCTGGCTCTGGAGAGCCGTTTTGTTGTCCGCCTTGCGGGAAGGATCATCCACATCATAAGTCTCGAAGAGATTCCTGTCCGTGCGGGGGTTGTAAGTGTCATAGTCAAGGCCGTTGACAATGCCAAAGAGGTCGTCCTTGCGGCTGCGCAGGAGGCCATCCAAGTGCTCGCCGAAATAGCCGTACTGGATTTCCTGGGCGTAGGTCTTGCTGACGGTGGAAATGAAATCGGAATAGATGATGCCGCCCTTCATGAAGTTCACTGCATCGTAGAACTCCAAATCGCCATTATTGAAATACTTCCAATCCAAAGCCAGCACATCGGACATGACATCCTTGGGGAAGACGCCCTGATACTTGAGGTTGTGGATGGTGTAGAGGGTGCGGATCTTCTCATAGCGCTCATCACCCCTGTGCTCCAGCTTCAGGAACACGCTGATGAGGCCCGCATGCCAGTCATTGCTGTGGATGATGTCCGGCCAGAAATCCATGGCCGGGATGAGGCAGAGCACGGCACGGCAGAAGAAGGAGAACCTTTCCGCATCATCATCGTAGCCGTAGAAGCCCTCGCGGTTGTAGTATTCCTCATTATCCACGAAATAATAGGTGACACCCTCGTATTCCAGTTTCTCCAGGCCCACAAACTTGGTGCGCCAGGCCACATTTATCTCGCCGTCATAGACATGCTCCATCTTGGAGCGGTACTCCTCGGGAATCTTGCCAAACTTGGGCATGATGACCCGGACATCCACTCCCTCCAGGCGCAGTGCCTTGGGAAGAGAGCCTGCCACGTCAGCCAGTCCGCCGGTTTTAGCAAAAGGCACCGCTTCCGATGCTACATAAAGTACATTCATGCCTTATGTCCTCCTTTTATGGTACACCTTGTATTTTCTTTTCATCAAGCACTTTTGATTTTCTGGCTGTCCCCGCGGGCAGCCTCATGGGAAACCCTGGGAGTTTCCTTTTCCTCGCGGCCCTTCACCTCTGTGACCCGCTCAAATTCCGGGGCTATGTAGCCCGCCCCGGCCTGGCCCTTGACCCTGAGGAACAAGGCAGCAAGGGGTGGCAGAGTAAGGGTGATGGACTGCTCCCTTCCGTGCCAGGGCACATCTTCTGTCTGGAGGTCGCCGGCATTTCTCACGCCGCTGCCCCCATAGCCCTTGTCATCGGAATTGAAGACTTCCACATAAATGCCCTTGGAAGGCACCCCCACCCGATAGTTCTCACGGGTCTCGGGGGTGAAATTGCAAAGCACAATGATGAAATCGTTCCTGTCCTTGGCCTTGCGGATAAAGGACACCACGCTGTTCTCATTGTCATTGCAATCAATCCATTTGAAACCTTCCCAATCAAAATCCACCTGCCAGAGAGACTTGGTATCGCAGTAGAACTTGTTGAGTGTCCTGCTGTAGACCTGCATGGCTTCATGCATGGGATATTGCTCTACCAGATGCCAGTCCAGTTCCTCGTCATAGTTCCACTCGCTGAACTGCCCGAATTCCCCGCCCATGAAGAGGAGCTTCTTGCCGGGGTGGGCAATCCAGTAGCCGAAGAAGGCCCTGAGGCCTGCAAACTTCTGCCAGTAATCACCGGGCATCTTGGAAATCAGCGAGCACTTGCCATGCACCACCTCGTCATGGGACAGGGGCAGCACGAAATTCTCCTGGAAAGCATACATGAAGGAGAAGGTCACCTTGTCGTGGTTCCACTTGCGGTAGATGGGGTCGAGGCTGACATACCTGAGCATGTCATTCATCCAACCCATGTTCCACTTGTAATTGAAGCCCATGCCCCCCATGTAGACAGGCTTGGAAATGGAAGGCCAGGCGGTGGACTCCTCGGCAATCATCAGAGCCTGGGGATGGTACTTGAAGACAGCCTCATTGAGCTTCTTCAAAAAGTCCATGGCCTCAAGATTGCCAGTGTCACCATATTTATTGGGCTGCCATTCCCCTTCCTTCCTGCCGTAGTCCAGGTAGAGCATATTGGCAACCGCATCAATGCGCAAGCCGTCAATATGGAATTCCTCGAACCAATACATGGCGTTAGAAATCAGGAAGCTCTGCACCTCCGTGCGGCCGTAGTCGAAATTGGTGGTGCCCCACTCCCAGTTCTCAGCCAGTTGCTCATTGTCAGACTCATAGAGATTCAAACCGTCAAAATGCCTGAGCCCCTGCTCGTCCTTGCAGAAATGCCCCGGCACCCAGTCCATGATGACGCCGATGCCATGCTGATGGGCTTTGTCCACCAGATAGCGGAAATCATCGGGAGTGCCATAACGGCTGGTGACAGCATAATAGCCCGTGGCCTGGTAGCCCCAGGAGCCGTCAAAGGGATGCTCGCAAAGGGGCATGAACTCGATGTGGGTGTAGTGCATATCCTGCACATACCTGATCAGCTCATCCGCCATCTCCCTATAGGAGAGATATTCCCCCTCTTTGCGGCGCCAGGAACCGGCATGGACTTCATAGGTCAGCATGGGACGGCTATAGGAGGAATGTTTCTTCCTCTCTTCCTGCCACTGCCCATCCTGCCAGTCATAATGATCCATATCGAAAAGGCGGGAAGCTGTCCTGGGCTTTTTCTCCGCATAGAAGCCGTAGGGGTCAGCCTTCATGATATGAGGGCCGCCCCACTGGGGCTCTATGGCATACTTGTAGATTTCGCCTTCGGACAATCCTTCTATGAAGACTTGCCAAATTTCCCCATCGCTGATTTTCTCCATGGGATTCACTCTGGTATCCCAGTTATTGAAATCCCCCACCACGCTGACGGACTTGGCATGGGGCGCCCAGAGGGCAAAGCGCACACCGGCCTTCCCCCCCCTGGTCTCAAAATGCGCCCCCAGCATCTCGTAAGCATGGTAGTTTGTCCCCTGATGGAACAAATACAAGTCAAACTCGCTGAGTTCGGAAGTCTTCACGGCTAATCCCCCTTGTATGGATTGGAAAGCTATGGCATCAGTTGATCATGCAGGGCTTCACGCGCCAGATTTCATTGGCGTACTCGTCAATGGTGCGGTCTGAGGAGAACCTGCCTGAGTTGGCTATATTCACCGCCGCAGACTTCAGCCAGTCAAAGCGCTGCTCATAGCGGCGCATGGCCTCCTCATGGGCCTCGCTGTAGGCGCAGAAATCCTTCATGATGAAGAATTCGTCATTGCTGTGCAGGATGTAGTCATAGAGGGAACGGAAATCGCCGTACATGCCATTCACCAGCTGATTCATGACACCACGCACCGTCTCATTGCTGTTGAACTCATCCCAGGCGGAATAGCTGCCGTTGGCGTAGTAAGCCAGCACTTCCTCAGCCCGGAGGCCAAAGAGGATGAAGTGATCATCGCCGCCCACGGCATCGCGGATTTCCACGTTGGCTCCATCAAGGGTGCCCAAAGTCACAGCACCGTTCATCATGAACTTCATGTTGCCCGTGCCGGAGGCTTCCTTGGAAGCAGTGGAAATCTGCTCGCTGATATCAGCAGCAGGATAGACGATTTCACCCAGAGAGACGCCGAAGTTCTCGATGAAAGCCACCTTCAGCCTGTCGCGGGTGACGGGATCGTTGTTGATCTTGGCCCCCACGGCGTTGATGAGCCTGATGGTCTCCTTGGCGATATAGTAGCCGGGAGCTGCCTTGCCGCCGAAGAAGTAAGTGGTGGGCACCATATCGTAGCTGGTGTCATGCTTCAGGCGGTCATACTGGTACATGATATGCAGGATATTCATGAGCTGGCGCTTGTAGGAATGGATGCGCTTCACCTGGATGTCAAAGATGGAGTTGGGATCCACCACCAGGCCGTTGTTGTGCTTCTGTATATAGTCAGCCAGCTTCTTCTTGCGGATGGTCTTGATGTCGCCCAGCTTGTTCAGGAAGGGCTTGTCCTCCACATAGTCATTCAAGAGGTCAAGCTGCTCCGGATAGCGGTGCCAGCGGCGGCTGCCGATGGTCTCATCGATGAGATCCGAAAGCTCCGGATTGGCCCCCATCAGCCAGCGGCGATGGGTGATGCCGTTGGTCTTGTTGTTGAACATGCGGGGATAGAGCTCATAGAAGTCACGCAGGGTGGTGTTCTGCAGGATCATGGAGTGGATCTCTGCCACACCGTTGACGCTGTGGGAACCGATGATGGCCAGGCGAGCCATATGCACCAGGCCGCCCTCAATGATGGAGATGGCGCGCACCTTGTGCTCGTCGCCAGGATAGCGCTTCCTGACGAACTGCAGGTGACGGTGGTTGATCTCCTCGATGATCATGTAGATGCGGGGCAGCAGTTCCTTGAACATATCCACCGGCCAGGTTTCCAGCGCTTCAGGCAGGATAGTGTGGTTGGTGTAAGCCACGGTGTTACGCACCATTGCCCAGGCTTCATCCCATTCCATCTTCTCCTCATCCACAAAGATGCGCATGAGTTCTGCCACAATGAGAGCCGGATGGGTATCATTGATATGCAGGGCGATCTTCTGGGGGAAGTTGCTGAGAGCCGAGCCCGTCTTCTTATAGTGGCGGACAATGCTCTGCACCCCTGCAGACACCAGGAAGTACTCCTGGATCAGGCGGCGCTGGCGCCCCTCATAGCTGCTGTCATCGGGATACAGGTAGCGGGTGATATTCTCCACGAACCTCCTGTACTCCTCCTTCTGCTGCAGCTGCTCATGGGTGATGAAGCCGTAGTCGGAGAAGTCCCTGTTCACTTCTGCGTTCCAGAGGCGCAGGTTGTTGACCGTGTTGTTGTGATAGCCTACCACAGGCACATCATAGGGCACAGCCATGACGGTGGTGGGGTTCTCATATACAAGCTCCAGTTCCCCATTGCCCAGATCCTTCATGTAGGCATTGCCGAAGAACTTGACATCAATGGCCTTATCAGCCTTGCGGTACTCCCAGGCAAAGCCATTCTTCAGCCAGTTGTCGGGAATCTCAGCCTGCTGGCCATCAATGATCTTCTGCTCGAAGAGCCCGAACTGGTAGTGAAGGCTGCAACCGTGGCCTGCCAGGCGGTGAGCTGCCATGGAGTCGATGAAGCAGGCAGCCAGGCGACCCAGGCCGCCATTGCCCAGGCCTGCATCAGGTTCTTCTTCATAGATATCAGAAAGCTCCAACTTGAAATCATCCTGGAGAACTTCCTGCACAGCCTCTTCGATACCAAGATTGATAAGGTTGGACTTCAAAAGGCGTCCCAACAGGAACTCAATGGAGAAGTAATAAACCTGCTTTTCCTGACGCTCGTCATAAGTACGATTAGTCTTGATCCAGTTATCGGAAATGTACTGCTTGGCAACCGAGGCCACCGTCTGATAGATCTCATTCTTGGTCAGTTCATGCAACTCGCGGCCCCACATGATGTGTACCGTGCTGATGAAGCGGGTCTTCAGCTCTGCCTTGAGCTTCTCATATGCCTTATCCTTGACCTTATTGACTTTCTTTTCCTTTGCCAAAAAAAACACTCTCCTTCGGTATAACGACTAGACCACATTCATCCTCAGGGGAAGCCTTGTGCGAAGGTTCGCACAGCTTGATTGCGTGAAAAAGCCCATCAGGCAAAGCTTCCCCTGCCCTTGGGACTTTCTCAGAAATATTGAATTTATGTAAAGAGAAAGAGCCGCCATAAAGAGGCCCCGCCAAAAGCAGGCTGAAACCTCTTTATAACGGCTTGCCTTATCTTTAAATAACTACGTTCTTGGTGACGATGAGCGGATAGGTAGGCGCACCCTTCAGCCACTTGTCCTTGGTGATGACCACATTCTTATCGCAGATGACATTCTCAATGAGAGCGCCCTCCTGAATGTCGCATCTCTGCATGATGATAGAATTCTTCACCTTCACGCCCTTGGCTATCTTCACCCCGCGGAACAGGATGGAGTTCTCCACCTCGCCGCGGATCTCGCAGCCATTGGCAATAAGGGAATTCCTCACATCAGCAGTCTCTTTATACTGAACGGGAACCTCATCCTTCACCTTAGTGTAGATGGAATTCCGCCCCATGAAGAGCTCTTCCCAGTTCTCCGGCTCCAAAAGATCCATATTGGCCCGATAGAAAGCCGTAGTGGAATCCACATGAGCCACATAGCCGTCATGCTCGCAGGCATAGATATTATACTCAGAAGCCCTGCGGATAATGCCATCCATCAGGAGATCCTGGCCGCCATGCTCGAAGGTATAGCGCACCATCTCAGCAAAAATCCGCTTCTCCATCAGGTAGACACTCATGGCCACCTTGGAGCCGTCATAGACGGCCTGCTTCTCGGAAATATCCTCCACCAAGCCATTCTCCGCAGTCTCGATGACTACATTGCGGCCCGGGGTCTCATGGGTAGAAGTGTAGTAGACCATGGTGATGTCAGCATCCGTGTTCTGATGGAAGCGCAGGAGCTGGCTGAAGTCTACATTGTAGACGAAACTGCCGCTGGTTAGGAGTACGTATTTCTGTGAGCTGTGCTCAAAGAAATCAAGGTTGTGATAGAAATTCTTGAGATCGCCTTTGCGTGCTGCTACTGCTTCATCGTGGGGTGCAGGGAGATAAAAAAGTCCGTCATGGCGGCGGGCCAGATCCCAATCCTTGCCTGAACGCAGATGGTCAAGCACGGAGCGAGGCTTATCCGGCAGCATGACCCCGACATTCTGGATGCCGGAATTCACCATGCTGGAAAGTGTGAAATCTATCAAGCGGTAACGACCTGCAAAAGGCAATGACTCAACGGCACGGCGATCCGTAAGTTCGCGAATCAGCTTGTTCTCTTCCTGAAGATTGATGATCCCCATTACTGTTTTCAATTTTTATTCACTCCGATCTCATGGTCTTCCTGTTTGAGAAGCCTCAGCCTGCCTGCTTGCCGCTGGCAGCTGCTTCGACCGTCTCGCCCTCAGCCACAACCGTGATGGCACCAAGCTCGCCCGTGACTTTTGCCCCTTCGGCAATCTCACAGTTCTGAGCCACGATAGCGTAATCCACCACTGCGCCATCCGCGATGACCGTAGACGGCATGATGACAGAATTGGTGACCTTGGCCCCCTTGCCAATGCGTACCCCGGGGAAGATGATGGAATTCTCCACCTCGCCCAGGATCATGGAGCCTTCGCTGACCATAGCCTTCTTGATCTTGGCCTCCTTGCCGATATAATGAGGCGGGAAGGGCTGGTTGGAAGAGTAGATCTTCCAGTCGCCATTCAGCTCGAAGGGCGGCTTGTCCTGCAGGAGATCCATATTGGCCTGCCAGAGGCTCTCAATGGTTCCCACGTCCTTCCAATAGCCGTCAAAAGCATAGGAGTAGAGACGGCCCTGATCAGCCAGCATCTTCGGGATGATGTTCTTGCCGAAATCATGAGCAGAAGTCTCGTCCTTGGCATCCTCTTCGAGATACTTCTTGAGATAGCTCTTGTTGAAGATGTAGATACCCATGGAAGCAAGATTGCTCTTGGGCTTGGCCGGCTTCTCTTCAAATTCCAGGATGCGCCCGGTCTTGTCCGTGTTCATGATGCCGAAGCGGGGAGCCTCATCCCAGGGAACCTCGAAGACACCTATAGTGGCCTCAGCCTTGTTCATCTTATGGGATTCCAGCATCCAGGAATAATCCATGGTGTAAATGTGGTCGCCGGACAGGATGAGCACGTACTCGGGGTCTGCCAGATCTATGAAGTTCAAATTCTGGTAGATAGCATCTGCCGTGCCCTGATACCAGTCTGCCCCCTTCTCACGGGCGTAGGGAGGCAGGATGAAGACACCGCCGTCACTCTTGTCCAGATCCCAGGCACTGCCGGAAGCCAGATAGTTGTGCAGTTCCAGCGGGCGGTACTGGGTCAGCACGCCCACCTTATCGATCCCCGAGTTAGCACAGTTGCTCAGCGGAAAATCGATAATGCGATATTTGCCGCCAAAAGGCACGGCCGGCTTGGCGATTTTCTTCGTCAAGGCCCCCAGGCGGCTGCCCTGGCCGCCCGCTAGAATCATTGCTAAGCATTCTGTCTTTCTCATAAAAAATCCCCCTTGGATATTTGTGACGACTGGCTCCCCATTTTATGACCAATTCGCCTTGTTACCTCTATAATAACAGAAAACCCTCTGTTAGTATACATTATTTACACAACCAAAATATTGTATACAGTATCTTGCTCAAAAATGTAACCCAAACTCTGTATCAGCCAATAATCCAAGGTTTTCCTTAGCCCTAAATTACGAGATAACAGCGGCAACAGCTTTACTGCATACCTACTTATTCTAGCCTTGGCAGGAATCTCCTGCTAGCAAAGAAAAAAAAATATTTTTTGACAATTATGCCATCAAAGAAGCACCCAGATAAGGATTCCCCAGCCCAGCGCCAGGCTGAATCCCTTCAAGAAATTGGAGATAAGCCTGCCCCGTGCCCCGCCCAGGCCCCTGGCCAGGGGATGGAGCAAATAGAGCAGCACCGAGAAGCTGAAAAGGAAAAGCTGCAGATCTTCAGTCCAGAGAGCATAGCACACAACCAGGCCTGCAAGAAAAGTGCCGGCCCCCTTGCCCACAGAGAATATCACCTTGGGCCGTTCCTCCTTGTCTTCATCATGCCAGAGGGCACGGGAGACAGGCTGGTCAAACTCATCCTTTTCATCTTCATGGGCAAACCATCTGTAGCGCATCAGGAAGCACCCCCAAAGCAAACTTTCCAGGCTCCTGCAACGAGCTCCTGCCTTCCGGCACAGGGATTCCAGCCAGGACAGGCACATTTGTCAATGTGCTGAAAGCCAGCTGTCCGAAGATGATCCCATCCCCGAACTCCGGGACGCGGGAAGCAATGCCCCATGCTTCAGCAGCAAATTCCTATCAATGAACACATATATTATAGGCAATAGCGCACAAAAAATCCAGTGAAAAAAGTCATATTCTTGCCGTTTTTACAGAAAGAATTTCCGTGCTTGCACAAACTTTTTCTAATTCAGCCTCCCCCCCCACTTTCCATTCAGATAACGGAAAGCTGCCATCCTCCCTGACCGTCCAGCAGGAGTTTTTCCTCATGCTGCCTGAGCAAGGTGGAGCGATGGCCTACGCTCATAATGCCCAAATCGGGCAGCTCATCTCTCAGGAGGTCATACATTTCCTGCTCCCTGTCCTCGTCAAGGGCAGAAGTGGCCTCATCAAGGAAGACCCAGCTAGGCTTTGCCAAAAGCACCCGTGCAAAGGCCAGACGCTGCTGCTCGCCCAAGGAGAGGATGCGACTCCAGTCGTCAGTTTCCCCAAGCTTATCCCTCAAGGAGGCAAGGCCAACCTTCTCCAGCACGCCCTGCAAGGTTCCCCTGTCTGCCGTCACTTCCCCGGGATAGGAAAGGGCCTGCTCCAGACTGCCCAGAGGCAGATAGGGGCGCTGGGGCAGGAACAGCACCTTATCGGCAGGCAGGGAAAGCCCGCCCTTGCCATAAGGCCAGATGCCGGCCAGGGTGCGCAGGAGAGTGCTCTTGCCGCAGCCGGAGCTGCCCATGACCAGCACCCTGCTGCCGGCGGCGAAGTCTGCCCCCAGCCCCTGCACCAGTTCCCTGCCATCCGGCAGAGCCACCGTCAGTTCCTTGAGTGATAGTTCATCCCCGCCATTTTCCTTGCGGCTGACCCCGTTTTCCACTGCGGCCACCTCCTCCATATGGCGGCTGAAGGTGCCCAGACGGCGAATGACTGCCGCCAACTGGGCGATGCTGTCATAAGAAGTGACGAAGTAGGAAAGAGCATCCTGCACCCTGCCAAAGGCAGACAAGGTCTGCATGAAGCCTCCCAGGGCTATGGTGCCTGCAAAATACTGCGGTGCCGCCATCACGATAGGCACGATGACAGCCAGCTGGGCATAGCCATTGATGTAGAAGTTCAGCAGCTTCGTCTGGCGCATGAGCTGCCAAAAATTACTGATGACCCTGCCGAACCTCTCCCTGAAGCCCGTCCCCTCAGGAGCCTCACCGCGATAGAAGGCAATGCTCTCGCTGTTTTCCCGCACACGCATCATGTTGAAGCGGAAATCTGCCTCATATCTCTGCTGGTCAAAATCAAGGCCGATGAGCCTCTTGCCCACCAGATGGGCAGCGCCGGTGCCCAGAACAGAATAGAGCAGGGAGAACCAGAACATATAGCCATAGATGACGAACTCGTGTCCCCCGATGGGCACCGTAAGGGCCCCTGAAAGGTTCCAGAGCACCACGGAAAAGGCCCCCAGGGTGGTGAGTTCCTTCAAGAGGCCCACGAAGAGCTGCAGGGAAAGGCTCACAAACTGATTGATATCCTCGCTGATACGCTGGTCAGGGTTATCCGTGTCACTGCCCAGTACCTGCAGACGGTAGTAGGACTGGTCTGCCAGCCAGGCAGTGAGATACCTGTCTGTCATCCAGCTGCGCCATTTGATCTGCAGCATCTGCCTGATATAGATGGCATACACCGCGATGATGATATAGAGCATGGCAAGGCCTGTGAATTGTCCCACCAGTGGCAGGAAACTATCCTCATCATAGCCCTGCAGGGCATTGTAGAAGGTGTTGTACCAATCATTGAGCAGCACCAGCAGATACACGGCAGCCAGATTCAGGGCGATGACCACCCCCAGCAGCCCCAGCGCCTTCCACTTCTCCTCTGACTTCCAGTACCCCCGGCACAGATGCCAGAAAGTCTTGAAATAGCTGATTTTTTCCCTCTCCAAGAATATCCACTCCTTACCCTTTTCCTGCCTTTATGATAGAATACCTATTGTACTGTACTATCTATCCTCCAAGGAGGTTCTTATGATTATCTGTTCCTTAGGGGCACTTGCCCTGATACTTCTTTTCATCCTTTACAAGAAAACCCGCAGCCGCAAGGCTTTCTACGGCTTTGCCCTCACCATCGCCCTGGCAGGTGCCATCGCCTACTTCGCCTGGCCCGCTGCCCAATCTCCCCAGGAAAGCATCACCGACGAGCAGCGCTATGCCATCATGCAGGAACAGCAGGTCTTTGCCGCCTGGTACGAAAGCTACCAGAAAGACCTCAACGAGCTGGACAGGAACTGGCAATGGTACCACCATATCCTCGAAAGTTTCAAGGAAGACAACATCAGCCTCCAGACCGTCTACTCCCTGCTGAAGCAGCTGGAGCAGGACAGCAACCAGCTGCGCGACCGCATGGCCGCCCGCAAGGTGCCCCTGGAACTTTCAGACTACACCTACGACCAGACCGCCCAACTGCTCCAAAAGACCAATGACTACGTGAGCGCCCAGTGCCGCGCCATTTCCCTCACCCGGGCGGCAGCCGACCCGGCCCTGATGCCTGCTGCCGAGCAGCCCCAGCAGAGCCAGCTCCTGCAGACGGTGATGATACGGGAATCCCCCGTCAAGCTCTTCATCGCCGATGAGATCAGTGCCATCCGCCACCAGCTGGAACTGCCCAAAGAAAGAACTCCCCTGCCGGAGGAAAATGCTCAGAACACCAGCAATCCCCTGCCCTCCCCTTGAGAGAAGGGCAAAAAACTGCCGGTCCGTGCCCCAACGAGCACAGGCCGGCAGTTTTTTCTATCTCATTTACCTGACCACAGCCGCACGTCTGGCCCTCAGGCGGGCCCTCAGGCGATACCAGGCCATAGGCAGCAGCAGCATGGGCACACCGGCGTAGAGAGCTTCACGCAGATCAGGGGTGAAGGCCATCACCGCCAGGCAGAAGACCTGAGCCCAGATGCCGAAATGCGTCACGTAAGGGAAGAAGGGTGTCTTGTAGGCCAGCTTCTCCACTTCGCCGGCAGCCTCCAGCACGCGGCGGCGCCTGAGCTGGCTCCAGCAGATGGAAATCCAGGCAATAGCCCCCGTAAAGCCAGATACTGCCAAAAGATAAGTGTAGAGGGCAGAATCAGGATTGAAGGCATACAGGAGAATCACCAGCCAGCAAGTGCAAATGGAAAACACGATTGCATGGGAGGGCATGCCCTTCTTGCTGATATGGGAAAGCGACCTTGGTGCCATATCCATCTTGCCCAGGGCATAAAGTGCCCTGGCCGCCCCATAGAGGCCGGAATTGGAGCAGGAAATGGCTGCCGTCAGCACCACCATGGCGAAGATAGCTGCAAAATTATGGAGCCCATACTCAGCCATAGCAGCTGCAAAGACACTTTCCTCCAAGGTAGCCTTATCCCAGGGCAGGATGCTTATCAGCAAGGTAATGGGGATGATATAGAGCGCAATGATGCGCCAGGTCACATTCCGCACTGCAATGGGGATGCTCTTTTCCGGGCGCTCGCACTCACCGGCTGCCAGGCCGATGATCTCCGTCCCCTGGAAATTCACCAGGATGATGACCATGGTCATGACAATGGCCCAGTAGCCATTGGGGGCAAAGCCGCCGCTGCCCAAGAGCACAAGTGAGCCTATATATCCCTGGTCGCCAATCAGCCCCAGGCAGATGAGACCTGCCACCACGCTGAAGGCCACCAGGGCCACAATCTTTACCAAAGAAAGCCAGAATTCGCTTTCACCGAACTTGTCTACATGAAAGAGGTTCACGGCTGTCACAATCAAATTCTCCATGATTATGCCCGCCGCAATCATCTCCGAAGGGACGTAGGAAACCCAGGTAAGCCAGTAAGCCCAGCCCACCCCGCAGGCCCAGGTAGGGGAAATATTGTCCCGGGCGTAGTTGACAAAGGAACCGGAAATGGGCTTTTCCACTGCCAGCTCCGCCAGGCACAGCATGACGCACAGCACGATGAGCCCTCCCAAAAGATAGGCAAGTATCGCTGCCGGGCCAGCCTGCTCCAGCACATACCCCGTGCCAAGGAAATAACCACTGCCTATGACTCCCCCCAGGGAAATCAGCTGCAAATGGCGGTTCTTCAGCCCTCTGTTCATTTTCGACTCGTTCATGGCCTCATTAACACAACCTTTCCAGCCCCGCTGCTGTAATGCGTCTTGCATGCCGGAAAATTCCGGTCATCCGCGGGACTTAAACTGAAGAGATAAAATTCTCCCCTCAAGAATACTACAAAAGGGGAGCAAATACTATAGTTTTGAAAAATTTTATCATGGCAATTTCCTGTCCTATAAGTTATGATACCAATATATATCCAATCAGGGAGGCACTTATGGAAACTTACCGCACCATAGAGGAAAAAGACGATAGCATCGAGACTCTTTACGAGATACAGAAATCCAAGTTCATCACCCACCTGCGCCATGTAGACAGCGAAGAGGAAGCCCGGGAATTCATCCAGTCCATGAAAAAGCGCTATTACGATGCCCGCCACAACTGCTCTGCCTACATCCTGGGGGAGCGCGGGGACAAGCAGAAGTCCAACGACGACGGGGAGCCGGGAGGTACGGCAGGTGCCCCCATCCTGGAGGCTATAAAGCAAAATAACCTCACTGACATCGCAGTGGTGGTCACCCGCTACTTCGGCGGCATCAAACTGGGGGCTGGCGGGCTTATCCGCGCCTACAGCCATGCTGCCGTACTCGGCCTTGAGGCTGCTACGAAGCTTGAGATAACTCCCTTTCAGGAAATCTGCGTCACCCTCAGCTATGACCTGCTGGCAACAGTTGAAAATTACCTGCGAAAGGAATCCATCCGCACCGGGGAAACGGAGTACGCAGAAAATGTCACCATCCCTCTCCTGCTCCCCCCTGCCGAAGCAGAGCAGCGGCTGGCCGAACTCACCGACCTGACCTCAGCCAGGTTCACGCACAAAAAAGGCAGGCTCGTAAGCCTGCCCCTCAAGGTCGAATAATCATTTAGTGATATTCTTGCCGAACCACTTCTCGGAAATCTTGCCCATGGTGCCATCGGCCTTCATGTCATTGAGAACCTTCTGCACCTCATCCCTGAGGGCCTGGTTATCCTTGGCAAAGCCGATGCCAAAGGTGCTCACAGGGCCAACGGCCACATCCACGGCATCAATCTTGTCGGCATGCTTGCTCATGTAGTAGCGGCCCACAATCTCATCGCCCACTACGGCGTCGATGCGCCCATTCTCCAGATCCATGAAAGCAGACACGAAGTCGGAATACTTCTTGACTTCCTTCACATCCTTCTTGAAGAAATCATTGCCGTCCATGTATTCCTCGGAAGTGCTGGCGCTCTGGGTGCCAACCACCTTGCCAGCCAGGCTCTTCTCATCTTTGATGGAGGTTTCACCCTTCTTCACGAAGATAATCTGGCGGTTATCCATGTAGGGGTCGGAGAAGAGCATATTCTCCTTGCGCTTCTCGGTGATATCCAGGCCATTCCAGAGCACATCCACGCGGCCGCTCTTGAGTTCGGCCTCCTTGCTGGACCAGTCGATGGCCTTGAACTCCACCTCGCGGCCCAGGCGCTTGGTTGCCTCCTTGGCCAGGTCAATGTCGAAGCCCGTGATCTGCCCATCCTCGCCCTTGAAGCCCATGGGCGGGAAGTTGTCATCAAGGCCCACCACGATGGCCTTGCCTGCAGAAGCAGCGGAAGAACCAGAACTCGAAGCATTCTGCTGCCCGCCGCAGCCTGCCGCCACCATCATCATAGCTGCCATGCCCGCAGCCAGCAATCTCTGCCATTTCATAAACATCGCTCCCATCTCTTACTTTATCATATTAAAGCACTAATATGGATTCATTATACATAATAGTTGCAACATTGTCAAGAAATACACGAAAATAAACCGGTCATTGATGACCGGCTCATTTTCATTTCCTCACTTATCAGAAACCATTCTGCTCGATGACCTTTTTCATCCAGTACCCTGATTTCTTGACAGTCTTCTTCTGGGTCGCCAGATCTACAGCAATGAAGCCATAGCGATTCTTATAGGCATTCTTCCAGGACCAGCAATCTATAGGTGTCCACATATGGTAGCCAAAGCAATTGGAGCCTTCCGCTATGCCCTTGTGCAGCCAGGCCAGATGCTCTTCCAGGAACTCGATGCGATAGTCATCCTCTATGAAACCATCCTGATTGCAGAATCTCTCTTCCCCTTCTACCCCCATGCCATTTTCTGAGATGAACCACGGGATATTGCCATACTTTTCCTTCATGTTGATGGCTATATCGTAAATTGCACGGGGATAAATTTCCCAGCCGCGATAAGGATTCATGCGCGCCTCCGGATCCTCGTACTCCTCGAAGTACTTTTCCGGCAGCCAGCCGCCTGACTGATCGAAAGCCGTCTCCCTGGCTTTGGCCCTGAAAGGATGATAATAATTCACTCCCAGGAAGTCCACGGTATTCTCCCGTATCACCTCCAATTCCTCGGACAGGGACTCCCAAAGCACGCCATCCTTCTCCAGGATGGAAACCAATTTCTCCGGGAAATGTCCCTTGAGGGCAGGCTCCAGGAAGAGATTGTTTTTGAAATCTTCGGCAAACTCAGCTGCCCTCACATCCTCTTCGCTGCCAGAGCGCGGATAAGCAGGTGTCAGATTAAGCACTATGCCGATCCTGCCGCCCTGCCTGCCGCAAGCCGAATCACGGAAGGCTTTGATGGCTTTGGCTGAGGCCAGGTTGAGATTGTATATTACCTGGCAGGCTTTCTTCCCGTCCACCAAGTTGGGGTAGTGGAACTGATAAAGGTACTCGCCCTCTGCCACCACCATAGGTTCGTTGAAAGTCACCCAGTCTTTCACCAGATCTCCAAACAGGGCAAAGCATTTCCGGGCGAAGATGACGAAGAGCTCCACCACCTGCCTGGATTCCCAGCCACCATATTTCTCATAAAGTTCCACCGGCAAGTCAAAATGGTGCAGATTGATGATGGGGCGAATCCCCTGGCGGATAAATTCCTCCAGCATGGCACGATAGAACCCAACAGCCTCCTCGTCAGTCTCCCCGGTCTCAAAATCCTTCATCAGCCGTGTCCACTGGATGGAGGTACGCACGGAATTCAGCCCGATTTCCTTCATCAAGGCTATATCACGCACATAATCGTTATAAAAATTTGAGGTGACATCGGGCCCTACGCCGCCCCAGAAGGCTTCCGGCTCCGTATCATACCAATAGTCAAATACATTGCGGTGCAGCTTGTGGAAGCGCCCTTCTGTCTGAGGGCCGGAGGTAGCAGCCCCCCACCAAAATCCCTTGGGGAATTCATGCTTCATGGAACTCATCCCTTCTTGCCAAGATTCTCATACATATCCACCATCAGCTGCGCCATATCCCGCACAGCCAGGGCCGTCATGAAATGATCCTGGGCGTGGATGAGCAGGATGGATTTTTCCACCGGCTGGCCGTCACACTCTGCAGAGATCATGGCCGTCTGGATATCATGGGCTTCGCCTATCTCCTGGCCGGCCTCCTTGATCTTTGCCCGGGCGCCGCTGACATCTCCCGTCCTCAGAAGATCCCGCACAGCTTCTATGACCATAGAGCGTCCGTTCCCTGCGTGAAGGATCAGTTGCATGGACTGTTCTACCGTCTTTTCATCCATTGTCAAGACTCCTCCTCATCTATCTCTTCATCCTTCATCTTATTGGCCGCAATGACAAAGGGAGCGTAAATCACGATATCCATCAGCAGCCACACCAGCTGCAGCACCCCGCCCATCACCGAGCCTGTGCCTATGGTACCGCCAAAGAAAAGCGGCATCGTCCAGGGAACCACATACTTGAACACCGGCACCAGCCCTGCAGAAATTGCCAGCCAGCCTACCACAGTATTGGCCAGAGGAGCCAGTATATAAGGCACCAGCAGGATGGGATTGAGCACAATGGGCAAGCCGAAAGCAATGGGTTCCTGAATATTGAAGAGCATAGCTGGGAAGCCCAGCTTTGCCACCGCCCTCCAGCTGTCACGCTTGGAAAAGAGGAAAATAGCTATCAGCAGCCCCATGATGTGCATGAGCCCCGCCTCGAAAAAGCCGTTGCTGAATATATAGGCGGCATCCCCGGCCTGATTGGCCAGCTGGGCAGGCATATACACCATGTTCTGTATGGCAGCCGTAACATTGTGCCCATGTATGCCAAACCACCAGAAAAACCAGACAATGCCCTGATACAGGATAGAGAAGCCAATGCCCTGGGAGAATCCCATCAGTGGCGCCTGAATTACAGCATAGATAAGGTCATTCAGAGCCTTCTTGTCCAGGAACTGGGCCTGGGACAAAATCGTGGCGAACACCGTGAACAGCGATAAAGTTATGAAGACCGGCACCAGCACAGCGAATGACTTGGACACGGCAGGGGGTACGGTATCCGGCATCTTGATGCGTATCTTCTCATTCTTGGACAGCTTCACGAAGAGCCAGGACGCCGCCGTGGCCACGATGATCGAAGTCAGCACAGCTTTATTGCCGAAATAGTCCAGGCTGAAAGCTCCCATGACATCGCCTGCCTTGCCGGTCACCTGCTGGGGAGTCATGATGATGAAAGCACCCATAGAGGTAAGGGCTGTAGCAAACTTGTCACCGCCCCAGATTCCTCCCAGGCGATAGGAAAAAGCTGCCACCAGCAAAAAAGAGAAAATGCCAAAACCCACGGTCACCACATTGTTGCAGAGGCCCTGCAGCATCTGCATGACAGCCACGAAGCCCGAAGCCTTGTAAGCTTCACCGGACAGCCCCGTGAGAGCCTGCCCCAGATTCAGGCCATCCTCGCCCATGATCGTGCCCCAGGGATCCAGCACCACCCACTCAATGATGCCGAAGAAGGAACCCACGATAATGAAGGGCAGCAGCATGGAGAACGCATCACGCATGGCCAGGAGATACCGATTGCCGGAAATCCTGTTTGCCAGCGGCATCATGACCTGCTCAAATCTTGAGATAACGGAATCCATCGTTCATCCTCCTAAAGATGCTTTGCAGGGAGGGACTGGCAGCGCCAGCCTTGGTCGCCGCACAATCCCTCTGCCTGAAAATAACAGTTCACCCCACCAGCTTCAGGGCCTTATCCAGTACCTTTTCGCCTCTGATCATGCCGTAATCCCTCATATCTATGACTTCCACGGGGCATTTGCCGGCCACAATCTTTTTCACATCCTCCAGCATATGGCGGATCTGGGGACCCAGGAGCACCACATCTGCCGTATCAGCCTTCTGATCCAGCACCTCCACAGAAAAGGCCTCGATATGCGCATCCGCCAGCCCTTTCTTCTCTGCTGCCTCCTCCATCTTCTTCACCAGAATGGAAGTAGACATCCCCGCATTGCATACCAGATAAATGTTCATGATAATTCTCCTTCCTGAATAGCCGGAATCCCTGCGGCCTTCACCGCTATGACTGTATTATATTCCTTTTCTTATAACTTTGTCAATAAAAGATATATCTTTTATTTTATAAAACATCGCTATTGACAAAAGGATATATCATATTTTATCATAGCGTTTGATTTTCTGGTGGAAAAAACAAGGTTATGACGTTATAATGATAGTGAATATCTTTAAGGAATGATAAGCATGCTGAAATACGAAAAAATTGCGGATGACCTCTTGAAGGCCATCCGCAAGGGCCAATACTCCCCCGGTGAGCAGCTGCCTTTGGAAAAGGAGCTTTGCGAAAGATACCAGGTGAGCCGCATAACCATCAAAAAAGCCATGGACGAACTGGTCCGGCAAGGCCTGGTCACCAAGCGGCGAGGCTCCGGCACCTTTGTCAAGACCCTGGAGGAAAACTACGCCAAGAGGCTGAGCCTGGGCACCAGCAATCAATTCTCCGGCTTCAAGCAGACCTATCCGGGCAAAAAGGTCAGAACCAAGGTCCTGCGCTTTGAAATCGTCCATCCTTCAGAAAAAGTTGCTTCAAAGCTCCAGATGTCCACCAAGGATTTTGTCTATGACATCATCCGGGTGCGCTTCCTGGAAGATCTCCCCCTGGTGGTGGAGTATACCATGATGCCCATCCAGCTGGTTCCCGGCATCCGCAATGAAATTCTGGAGGATTCCATCTACCAGCACATAGAAAAGACCCTGAAGCTGAATATACAGTCCGCACATCGCACCATCCGCGCTGTCCGTTCCACTGAACTGGAACAGACGGAACTTTGCATCCCGCCGGAAATGCCCATCCTGGAAATCGAGCAGGTGGCCTTCTTCAGTGACGGCCATCCCTTTGAATACTCCATCTCCCATCATCGCGCTGACAAAAGCGAATTCTCTGCCATCAGCATCCGCTGACAGCAAAAAAGCCTGCTCTCTTGCAAGAGCAGGCTTTTTTGCTTGTCATTTGGGATTGTACTCGATGATCTTCAGTTCCGGGTGGTCGTTGAGATTGATGAGCTGCTCATCCTCGTTGCTGATGATGGGCTGACCGGCGTAATCCTTGGGATAGGCGGCGATGACCCCCTTGGTGCCGTCATTGAGCATGACCTTGGACCCCAGGAACGCATCCGTGATATGGGTGAGCACGGGCATGCAGACACCAGGATCCAGGGTAGTGAACATGTGCTCCGTGAGATAGGCAATGGCAGTGAAGGGCGTCTCCTTCACAAAGCCCTCCCGCTCCGTGGTGATGTTGTCATAGATATCCGCAACAGCGATGATGCGGGCGTACTCATGGATATCCGCCCCCGTGGAGCCGAAGGGAAAACCGCTGCCATCCATGCGTTCATGGTGCTGGAGCACTGCCAGCTTCACCCCATCGGAAAGCCCCGGTATGGTGTTCACCACCTGCTGCCCGTCCACCGTATGCCTGATGTACTCCTCATACTCTTCAGCAGTCAGTTTGGAAACATGCTTGTCCAGCAGCTTCTGGGAAAAATTGGTCTTGCCAATATCATGCAGGAAACCCGCCAGAATGACATCCTGGGTCTTTGCCCTGCCCAGGCGCATCCACTTGGCAATGACTCCCGCCATAATGGATACCCGCAGGGAATGATTATAGATGTCGCTGGCCAGATGGTTGAGCTCATAGAGATAGTCAATGGCACCGCTGTTCTTGGCCAGGGGCGCCACGTCATTTTCTATGATGGCATGGGTTTCCTCCACAGGTACTTCCCCGGTCTTGTTGGTATCCTCGAAAATCCGCTTGGCGCTGCTCACTACCCCTTCGTACTCTTGCAAAAAAGCATTGCTCTGATTGAAGATGGAAGTAGCAACCAGATAGTTCTGGCTCAGCTCATATTCGTCCTTCACATAGACCACGGGTATATTGAGAAACTCCAGCCGGGTGATATGCGCCTTGGTGAGCAAGGTGTTCTCCGAAAGGACCACGATCATATCGTCATTGATGATGGTCCTTGCCAGTGTCATACCAGGCTTCAGGTCTTCCACTGATACTGCACGCACGATAAATCCCCTCCTAAAATCCGCCCTTTCTCTAAAAGTATAATTCTACCTTTGGGAATTAAAACCTGCCACAAAGAAAAATAATCACAGGCACAAGCAAATAAAAACCGCAGCCCTCGTACAAAAGCAAAGGCTGCGGCTGTTTGCCATGCGATCTTACAGTTTGAACCTTGCCACCTGCTTCAGCAGTTTCTGTGTCCCTTCCAGTGAAGCAGTGACCCTCTCCATGATGGTATTGGCATTGCCTGCCATGTCTGTGACTTTCTCTGCTATGCGAGTGTTGCCCATGGCACCTTCGTGAGCAGCCCTGGCAATCTCATCCATAGCATTGCCCATGTTTTCTATATCCGCATTGAGCTTGTCAGCAGAGGAAGCGCTCTGGCGGGTGAAGCCATTGAGATAAGCAGCATCCTGCTTGTAGCGCTCAGCGGTCTTGCCCATGGCATCGTAATCCACATGGACAGTGCCATCTATGAAGTTCAGGATATCAAAAGCCCCCTTGGACAGATTCTCCACCGCCAATGTCACCTGGCTGGTGAGGCCCTTGATGGTGCCTGCTGTGCGGGTAGACTGCTCGGCCAGCTTCCTGACCTCATCCGCCACCACGGCAAAGCCCCTGCCCGCTTCGCCTGCCCGGGCCGACTCGATGGCAGCATTCAGAGCCAAAAGATTGGTCTGCTCGGCAATCTCGCTGATATCCCCTGTGAGCTCTTCGATCTTGCCCACCACCTTGGAAGACTCGATGGCCGTCTCAAGGGAGGCCTTGCTGTCTGCATAGAGTTTTTCTGCTGCCGCAATGGACTTGGCGGTGCTTTCCTGGAGCTTGCCGGCGCGTTCGTCTATTTCCTCCGTGTATCTCTGGCTCTTCTTGGCTTCGGCAGCATTCTCGCCTATGGCTTCCTTCAAGTGGTCACTGAGGGTCTGCATATTCGCAGTGGAAGCGGCGGTTTCTTCCATGCCTGCTGCCATTTCCTCCGTCACGGCAGACATATCCTGGGCACTGTCGTTGAGGCTGGCCACCAGCTGCTGGATTTCCTCCACCATCTTCGCGTTGTTCTCAGATTCCTGCTGCACATCCTTCAGCACCGCCCGCAGTGCGGTCTGCATCTTGTTCACCGCCTGCACCACCTGGCCGATCTCATCCTGGCGGCGGGTGAGGCTTTCAGGGATTTCATGGGTCAGGTCACCATCGGCCACATTATTGAGGCCGACCACCGTGCGTTTGAGAGGATTTGCAATATCCCTGGCGATATAGAGTGCGATGCCCGTCCCCAGAGCCAGTCCCAGCACAATGATGGCCATGAAGATCTTGATGGAACGGTCATAGGCCGCATTGTTTGCTGCAAAGAGCAGCTTGCCCTGAAACACATTGTCCGGTGTCAGCACGGACATCTCGTTGGAAATGATGCCCACGCTGCCCAGTGATTCAAAGGCCTTGATGCGCTCCTCGGGAGCATTGCCAAGGCTCTCTACGCTCTTGATCTTCCCCTTCACCTCGCCCAGGGAAGCTTCCAGCTGCCCGATGGCCTTCTGTGCCCTTTCGCTCTTATCTATTTCCTTGACCTTGGCGATATCACCCTCAATGGCGGAAATCGCGCCCTCCATATCTCCCACCAGGATCTTCTTTTCTGCAGGAGAATAGTTCTTCAAGAGCAGATAAGCCACATCCACATCCAAGGTGCGGAGCTGGTTGTTGGCATCATTGAGATACTGCGTAGTCATGAGGTTGGAACTATAGAGATCGTCCACCGCCTGCTTGGACTGGCTATTGTAGTAGATGCCCACCCCGGCGATGATGACGATGATGAAAAGCATCATCACAGTCAAGAGCAGGATTTTTATTCTGACGGATAAATTCTCAAGCATATGTGCCGCCCCCCTTATTTAGCAAACTGGGAGACATTCTCCCTGGTAATGGCCGTAAAGGGCACCAAGATATTCTCAGGCTTCTGCCCCTGCATGGCCTGCTGCACCAGCTTGAACACTCCTTCAGCCTGCCCCTTGGCATCCTGCTTCACGGTCTGGGCCATCTCCCCTGCCTTGATGGCAGCCAGGGCATCATCAGTGGCATCCACTCCTGACACCAGCACTCCTGAAAGGCGCCCCGCCCCCTTCAGGGCGGCAATGGCGCCCATGGCCATGCCGTCATTGCCGCAGATGACTCCATCGATCTTGGGGAACATATCCAGCCACAGGGACATATCCTTCATGGCCTCTGCGGTGCTCCACTGGGCATCTGCAAAAGCCAGGAGCTTCACATCAGAGCGCTTGTCCAGGCAGTATTTCTTGAACCCCTCCCAGCGAGCCTCAGCGGCCTGGTTGCCACTGGCTCCCTTCAGATAGACCACCTGGGCACCTTGGGGCAGGTTAGCAGCCATGAACTCCCCCTGCATGCGCCCCGCCTCTGCATCATCAGAATAGGACTTGAAGTAATCTCCCCCTTCCGGGAAGCGATTCACGCAGATGATGGGGATTCCTTCAGCATTTGCCTGCTGTACAGTCGATACAATAGAGGCGCTGTCAGCGGGCAGGAGCACGATGGCTCCCGGCTTCTTGTCAATGGCTTCTGCCAGCTGATCCAGCTGGAAATTGCCGTCGTTCTTGCCATCCAGATACTCAACCTGCCAGCCGGCTCCCCCCGCCTGGGCCTTGAATTCATCCCTGAGGGTATCGGTGAAACCATCACCGTCCTTGTAGTTGGCATAAATAACCGTACCGCTGCCGCCCCCCGTTGCGCCGCAACCCGAGAGGCACAGAACTGCCAGAGCCGAAGCCACCGCAGCCCCCAAAGCTTTCTTCCTGACCATAGGAATACCTCCTGTCAAAGCCCTAAACGATATTTCCATATAGGAGTGTTTCGCTAAGCGATGACATAATTCCTATCAATACGTAAAAAAACATAAGCTGCTGAAAATAAAAAAAGAGGCCGTCTCAGACAGCCTCCTGTGCCAAGATTTCTTTTGCTTCACTCAGGCTTTTCTGCCAAAGGCACCAGCAAATGCATTTTGGTGCCTTTCCCCAGAGCACTTTCCATAGAGATGGCTATGCCATGCTGCTCAGCTATCCACTTGGCAATGGAAAGCCCCAGCCCCGTGCCGCCTGCTCCCGTCCCTTTGGTACGGGAAGTATCCACCCGATAGAAACGCTCGAAGATTTTCTTCTGGTCCTCCTGGGCTATGCCTATGCCATCGTCTGCCAGAACTATCTCCAGGCTCTTGCCGTCAGGCACTATCTTGCTGGAAGCCGTGATATGGCCTCCCGCAGGAGTGTACTTGATGCTGTTCTCCAGAAAAATCCGCAGGAGCTGCCGCAAGGTCACTTTATCCCCATAGACCAGCCCCTCGCAGTTTTCCGTCAGTTCCACGCTGTGGCTCTTGGTCACCAGCTTCATCTTGCCCATGACTTCTTCAAGGAGCTGGCCCATGTCCAGCATCTCCATGTGGAGCACCTGCCTCTTCTGGTCAGCCCTGGCCAGGAACAGGAGCTTTTCGATGAGTTCCTGCATATTCTCCGCCTCAGAGCGTATGGAAGCAATGCCCTCATCCAGCACCTTGGCATCCTCCCTGCCCCAGCGGGACAGCAGGTCAGAATACCCCAGAATAACTGTGACCGGTGTCCTCAGCTCATGGGAGGCATCCGACACAAAGCGCTTCTGCTGCTCAAAGCCGCGTTCCAGCCTGGCCAGCATGTGGTTGAAGGTCTCCGCCAGCACCGCCAGCTCGTCCTTGGTCGGTGGCACCTCCAGGCGGCGCCCCAGCTGGGAAACCTCAATTTCCTTGGCCGAATCCGTGATGCTCCTGATGGGACTCAGAATCCTGCGGCTGACGAAATACCCCACCACCAGGGCCAATATGCAGCCCACCAGCGTAGTGATGAAGAGGAATTTCTGCAAGGTGGAGAGGAAATTTCTCTCCGCCGTAATGGTGCGGAAAAAATGCAGCTGGTATATCTGCCCGTTATAATCAACTACTGCCTTGGCGTGATAAATGGAAAAATTCTTGAGCTCCGACACCCGCATATTCTGGTCGGCCCAGAAAGGCGGGTCGCCAATCTCATTGGCCTCGACGACCTCGATAGAAGGATAGTGATCATCGTTCTGGTAGATCAGCTGCCCGGCAATATCAGTTATTCTCAGCACCACGCCTGGCATCACGGGGCTCTTCCGCCAAAAGGCGGGATCCTGAACCCTGCCGCTGCCGAAATCCTCCAGGATGTGCTGCATGCTCATCTGGATTTCCACCTCAGCCTGGTGGTAGAAGGAGAAGAACACCCCCAGTCCCGTCACCACGCTGGAGAGGATCAGCACCACCATGAGAATGGCGGCATAGAGGACCGTGATCTTGGTGGAAATGCGCATGCGCAGGGCCGCCTGTAAAATGACCTTCCCCCTGCGATATTCCCGCCTAATCCTTGATAGCATATCCCACTCCACGCACCGTATAGATATATTTCCTCTGGAAACGGTCATCAATCTTGGCACGGAGATAGCGGATGTAAACATCAACTACATTGGTGTCCCCGGTGTAATCATAGCCCCAGACATGCTCCAGGATCTGATCGCGGGTCAGCACCGTGCGCTTGTTCCGCATGAGGAACTCCAGCAGGTCATATTCCCTGCGTGTGAGCTGCACAGGCTCCCCCGACACCTCAACCTCGTAGGTATGGGGATAGAGCACCAGGTCGCCTACCCGATAACTTTCCCCTTGCATGGCATTGTCACTGCCCTGGGATTTTCTCAGCACATTCCTCACCCGGGCAAACAGCTCCTGAATGGCAAAGGGCTTGGTCATATAGTCATCCGCCCCGATATCCAGGCCGTTTACCTTGTCTTCCACATCGTCCCTTGCCGTGAGCATGATGATGGGCACCTGAGAGAACTCCCGCACTTTCTGGCAGATAGTCATGCCGTCCATGCCCGGCAGCATGAGATCCAGGAGGATCAGGTCGTAGTTCTCCGTTTTGATCAGCTCAAAGGCCTTTCCCCCATTTTCCTCGGTAGTGACCTTGAAACCTTCATGCTCCATCTCGATCTGCAGGAACCTGGCTATGCGCTGTTCGTCCTCCACAATGAGAATATGTACGTTTTTATTGTTCATGGAATCCTTACCTCCGAAATCAAAACCTCAACCCCAAAAAGAAAAAGGGTATGGCTGAGCCTATACCCTTAATATATACCGTAACGAACTTCTTGAAAAGAGACTTGATGAAAATTTAACTCATTTTTAACCTTTATTTAATGAACATTTAATATTTCCTGTCGCCAGCCCGCTCCCCCAGGTACATCTCCCTGAACAAGCGGATGAGATGGGCGCAGGAAGTGGAAAGGGTGCGGTTCTTCAGCCAGGCTATCACTGTATGGGTGCTCATTTCCGGCTCCACCAGCTTTTTGTAGATGAGGTTGCCATCCGTCAGCAGCGTCTTGGAGGACACAGGCAAGAGCGCCATGCCCATGCCCATTTTGGTCAGCAGCAGATCCTGCACGATGCTGTCGCTGACACAGACGATATTGGGCATGAAACCATGTTTCTTGCAATTGGTGGTGAACACCGACTGCCAGCGCAGGGGCACCAGGAGAGGCACATCCTTAAGTTCTGACAGCTTCACCTCATGGGCATTTTTGCCGATCTCCTGCTCACGGTTCATGATGACCACCAGCGGTTCGTTGGGGAGCACGATGGACTCATAGACCTTGGCATCCACCTGGGTGCGGGTGATGCCTATCTCTATGACCCGGTTGTCCAAAAGTTCAAGTATGCGGGCACCCTCAGCTTCCCAGATCTGATAGGTGACCTGAGGATAGCGCCTATGGAACTCAGACAAAAGTTCCGGCACCAGCATGGCCCCGGAAGTGGTGATGGTGCCCAAGCGCACAGCGCCCACCACCCCTGAGCCCATCTCCGTGATCTCCCGCACAGCTCCATCCACTATGCCCAGGATATGCTCCACCCGGGCATACATGACCTTGCCCGCATCCGTCAGCCGTATGCGGCGGCTGCCACGCTCGAAGAGCTGCACTCCCAAGGAAGTCTCCAGCCGCTTCATCTGCCGGGACAGGGCAGGCTGGGCAATGTCCAGCCGCTGGGCGGCATGGCTGATATTCCCTTCCTCCACGATGGCATAGAAGGCACGCATATCCTTGATTTCCATTTACGAAATCTCCTTCCTTATATATGAACCTTCTCACATATATTAGTATAACAGTCAGTTATGCTATCTATAACTTAACATAAATTATTAGATTTATTATACTTTTTCTGCCAAAAAAGTGCAATAGAAAAAGGGTCTTTTGCATAGAAGGTTGTGACGGATATCACTATAGGAAGTGATATATGCAACTTTGCCAATCTGCTCTCATATTTCTGTCAATTCGCACTTGTGCTCTAGCTTATATGTGATATAATAATAGGACATACGCCCTTAGTCAGAAGGTAAGAAAATACATAGTTATGATATGAAGGAGAAAGATTTTTCATGACCAGAATCAAAGATGCCCTGGATGCTGTGGCTGCCGCCATCATCGCACAGAAGGATTATCTCTGCAGTTTGGACGCCAAGACCGGCGACGGCGACCATGGACTGAATATGGCTCGCGGCTTCTCAGCCGTGCGGGATGCCGTAGACGAGATGGCAGACACCACCAAGCCCGGCCCTGTGCTTGAGACCATCGGCCAGACTCTCATTGAGAATGTGGGCGGTGCCGCAGGTCCCCTCTACGGCACAGGCTTCCTGAAGGCAGCCAAGGCCTGCGATGATGATACAAGCATGAACATCAAGAGCTTTGAAACTCTGCTTGGTGCGGCCATAGAGGGCATCAAGGCCCGTGGCCGAGCTGAAAAGGGAGACAAGACCATGCTGGATGTGCTCATTCCCATCCACCAGTGCTTCCTGCCAGAAAACACCGAGGACAAGAGCCTCTTTGCAGTGCTGGAGGAGGCCAGCCGTGCCGCTAAGGCAGGGGTGGACTACACCAAGACCATCCCCGCCAAAAAGGGCCGGGCCAGCCTGGTGGGCGAGCGCAGCATCGGCTACGAAGATCCCGGTGCCGTAAGCTCCATGCTCATGTACCGCGCCTTGTATGCGTTCTTGAAGAAATAAAGACTGAACTCCCCTTGCTCCCTCGTATATATGAGGGAGTTTTTTGCTTTTCCCTTTCAGGAAGGCTTTTTATCATGTCCTTTTCTTTTGCATTATCATGTAGTATACTCTATTAAGTTGAACGAAAATGAACGTGTCTTTTTATTAATAGGAGGAAGTAAATTGACTGAGAAACAAGTCCGCACCCGTTTCGCCCCCAGCCCCACGGGTTATATGCACATCGGCAACCTGCGTACCGCCCTCTATGGCTACCTGTTCGCCAAGAGCCAGAAGGGCACCTTCATCCTGCGCATCGAGGACACGGATCGTGCCCGCTATGTAGCGGATGCCGTGGACTTCATCGTCCGCACCCTGGACGCTGCCCGCATCGTGCCGGACGAAGGCCCGGATATCGGCGGCGATTACGGACCCTATGTCCAGAGCGAACGCATGGAAATTTACAAAGAATACGCTGAGAAGCTGGTAAAGCTGGGCCATGCCTACTACTGCTTCTGCGACCCGGACGAAAACCATTCCACCGGCGAGTTTGGCGGCTATGACCGCACCTGCCGCGACCTCTCCCCGGAGGAAATCAAGGCGCATCTGGATAACGGTGACCCCTATGTCATCCGCCAGAAGATGCCCCTCACGGGAGAAACCACCTACTTCGATGTGCTCCACGGCAACATCACCATCCCCAACAGCGAACTGGAGGATCAGGTGCTCCTGAAGCGCGACGGCATGCCCACCTACAACTTCGCCAATGTCATCGACGACCACCTCATGGGCGTCACCCACATCATCCGCGGAGCAGAGTTCATTACCTCCACGCCGAAGCATGTGCTGCTCTATCAGGGCTATGGCTGGGAACTGCCCACTTTCATCCATCTGGCCCCCGTCATGGGCAAGAATGAAGACGGCTCCGTATCCAAACTTTCCAAGCGTCACGGTGCCACCAGCTTCGACGATCTGGTGAAGATGGGCTACCTGCCCGAGGCCATCACCAACTATGTGGCTCTCCTCGGCTGGAACCCCAAGACCACCAATCAGGAAATCTTCTCCATGGAAGAACTCATCGGTGCTTTCTCTCTCGAAGGCCTCTCCAAGTCCCCCGCTGTCTTTGACTATGACAAGCTGGGCTGGCTGAACGGCGAGTACCTCAAGGCCATGAGCGATGAGGAATTCGCAGAGCGCGCCAAGGACTTTGTGGAGAATGTGCCAGATTACCTTGAAAAGAACTGGGGCAAGCTCTGCTCCCTGCTGCGCACCCGCGTAGCCCGCTTCGGCGAGATTGGCGAGCAGATTGCCTTCCTCATCGAGCAGCCCGCCTTCGATGCCTCTCTCTATGTGAACAAGCGCAACAAGGTCACGGTGGAAAAGGCTCAGGAACTGCTGCCTGACATGATTGCCCTCCTTGAGACCATTGACGAAGATGGCTGGAACAACGACAATCTCTATGCCAAGCTGGAAGCCTACATTGCCGAGAAGGAGCTGAAGAAAGGCCTGGCCATGTGGGTGCTGCGCATTGCCGTAGCAGGCCAGAGCATCACTCCAGGCGGCGCTACGGAGCTCCTGGAAATGCTGGGCAGGAAAATTTCTTTGGAAAGATTGAAAAAAAGTCTTGCAAACCTCACAGCTTTGTAATATAATTATCTCTGTCACTAAGGGCAATGCCCTTATAAACTGAATATGTGGCGCCTTCGTCAAGTGGTTAAGACACCGCCCTCTCACGGCGGGTTCATGGGTTCGAATCCCATAGGCGTCACCAACTGGCTCCTTCGTCAAGTGGTTAAGACACCGCCCTCTCACGGCGGGTTCATGGGTTCGAATCCCATAGGAGTCACCAATCGGCGCCTTCGTCAAGTGGTTAAGACACCGCCCTCTCACGGCGGGTTCATGGGTTCGAATCCCATAGGCGTCACCAAGAAATTACAGCCCGAAGCATGATACTACTTATCGTGATAAAATCAATATATAAAGCCTACACACGAAACGGAGGGATACATCATGAAGCTATGGAATGCTGTAGCCAAACCTTTCAAGAACATCCACAGGATTTTCCCTACCCAACAGGCCGAAATAGCGAAAATGATTGATGTATGCAAGGCAATCCCCAACATCAAGCGTATCATAATATTCGGCAGCAGCATAACCCCTCAATGCAACCCGTGGAGTGACATTGACATTTTCTTCGATCTCAGCCAGGAAATGACCAAGCTCCCCGTGGTAAAAGGCACCGAAACTGTCTGGGACAAGTGGGATACCTTCTCCGTGGATAAGAACCTGCTGGACGAAATTCTCAGTACGGGGGTAGTTGTTTATGAACGATAAATCATTAACCAACGATACTCTTCTTGGCATGGCCAAGAACAACCTGACCGTTGCCAGGGAAATGTACAAACTCTACCCTGATGACAACGGCATCGTAAATCTCGTAGCCTATCATCTGCAACAGACCATTGAACTCGCTCTGAAGCATTTCTTTGAGACCCACGGCATCAAGTACGACCGCACCCACGACATCAGCGACCTCTGCTCCAAAATCCCGGACGAGCACTATGATATGTTCCGCGACATAGACATCTACGCCTCTAAACTGACGCAGATGGAATCCAAGACCAGATACCTTAAATCCTATTCTGTAGCAGTGCGTGAAATCAAGCTAGGCTTTGACCTTGCCAATGGCATTATAGACAAGCTCACTAAACTAGAAGAGGCAGAAGACGCCCAAAACGCCATTGAACATGAAGATTTCTAAACAAGAAAGGCGGCAACAGAGCACAATGCGCTGTATGCTTATGTCACAGAGCTGAAGCAGGAAGTGCTGAAAATTCCATTGCAGGGCAACCTGCAGAAGTATTTCAAGAAGTATCTGACCATACACAAATCCAAGCAAATGTTTTCATAAAGCTCGGCTTATATCTCAAAAAGAAAAGAAAATATATAAGATTGTTCTATTGCTTTTCCTCCTGTTTGTTCGCTAGCTTTCAGGAGTGACCGTTTACGAGGGCGTGTCTTGCGAGGCACGTCCTTTGCTATATAATAAAGGTATGTTGAATTGCCTCTCCTTGAAAAGGACCACGGATTTGGTCGTAGGCTTTTGTTATGGAAAAATTTAGTTAGAAGCTAGATTGTCCGGAAACATAGTCCCAGCTACCTTCTCTAAAACCTCCTGGTATTACTGCCTCCCAATCTATATAGGAAGGATCTACGCATCTTTTCCAGCGTATCAGGGGGGAAGCCTTTGCCAAAACGATTCGTTAAATCTTTGGAAAGCTTGACGATTACATGC
This sequence comes from Pseudoselenomonas ruminantium, assembly GCA_902780915.1. Lineage (GTDB taxonomy): Bacteria > Bacillota > Negativicutes > Selenomonadales > Selenomonadaceae > Selenomonas_B > Selenomonas_B ruminantium_B. Next base: position 93,211 of record CACZHK010000015.1, read on the forward strand.
TTTCCATATTTAGTTCTTGTTCTTCCGTCCTGCTATACCTCCACAATCCAACAGCCAAGCATAAAATATGTCATGATTTGCAACTTGTCGATTTGCTTGACTGCTGCATTACGCGAATACTCGACAAGTGAAATTGCCTTTTGAGCTAACTCGCTTATATCCCCGGCATCGGTGATTTCCTTTAATATGTTCTCATTCATCATGTTAAATCACCTTCACTCTGGTATCGGGATCCAGCACCTTGAAAAGCTCGCCCACATTAAAATATTAGCCTTTTGATCTCCCCAATTGAACTCGTAAGCTTCATCGCCCTCTACCACGTCTAAGGAAAGCATTTGCCGGAGCGTGTCGAAGTTGATGGCCTTTTTAAGAGTACCGTCAGCGTCAATAGTTTCCGTGATGCAGTTGGGGAAGATGGCACTGATTTTTTCTATGTTAGTCAATGTGATGTCTGGTGACTCCATGCACATTTTATCCATTGGTAGATACATCCGTTAATTTTTTAACATCCTGATACAGTCTCAAAAGTTCAACAATATCCATATCAAGAAGTGGTTCATACATAAATGAATTGAAATGTATATTCTCTGGAGTCATGATATTTACGGCAGATAATATTTTTATCTCCTCCTGATTCCCAATCTGAACAAAGCCATTCATCAGTTTGCGTGTTTGGTTGTCACTAGATTCAATGTAAGATAGGAACTCGTTGCTTGTACCAGAGATTTTTCCCTTATCCCAATAAAATGTACCGGAATATGCTACAATCTTATCTTTCATGAATTTTTCTGCTTTATGACGAATGCCCATTGCGAGAATAATCTTGTTTTCAAGTGCAACATCCTTTTCCGTTACATTTGCACATTCTTGGTAAAGAATATTAATAGCTTTGTCTGCTGTGTTTATATTCTGAGCAAAAGACTTTATACCTACATATTCTTGAAATATGGGAAGTAAATCAGAAAATGTGATATTGGATGTGTCGGATTTATCATGAAGCAATGATGTGAGAAATTTAAAGTCTGAGCCTTTGCCGGAAATATCCTTATCGTTTCCGTACTCCACAAGATTTCTAACGAGTGGAACCATTGCCAATACGATTTTCTTATTAAGGTGTCCCTTCCAATACTTGAATGGTTGATTTTGATATTTTTCCTCGATAAGAATTATCCCGTGTTCACCCATTTCAGCAAATAGCCTATGTTCTCTAGGAACAGATAATCTGCTAGATACTGTACGATAAAAATCGTAATTGTGGGACAATAGGAGAAGTTTAATTTTTTCATTTTTGGAGAGTTCGTACAGATATTCTATAATCGCATATTTATTTTTGTAATCAAATGAATCTGCTATATCGTCAACTACAAGTAACACATCTTGTCCTGATTTCTTCAACTGTTCTAGGTCGAAAATAATATTTAACAGATATAGTGCCCTTTTCTCTCCCTGACTTAGAGTATCTAATTCGTCTAGTTGAGCTCTATTAACTCGTACTTCAGAATTGTTTTTTGTGAATTCAAATTCCACTTGTGGAATGCTTTCACCAATTATGGCACTTTTAAGATTTGCGACACACATAGTAAACGGAACAGAAAAACGCTCATTGAAAATATCCAAAGCCTTTTTCCATGGGGTATCATCCATTGGCATCTTATCTATAGCAGAAGATAACCACTTATACTTATTCAACATATCGTCAAACAAAAGTTTATTTACGCTTATATAAGAAATCCATAGCGTCTTTTTCAGTTCATGAAGTTTATCCTTCATCAAATAAGGAGCAATTGATGGATTTGTTTCAATGACATCCTTGAGAACCATTCCTTTTGCGTCTGTAAGCATATCCTCGATATTTTTTAACTCTGGTAATTGTTTTACTGCTGTTTCTATCGCTGTAATTCGTTCTTCCAGCTCTTTTTCATTAGTAGCACCTTCTGTTCCGGTTAAATATAGTGCATTATCTTTTACAAAGAAAGAGTATTTTGAAAGAGATTTTTTTATATCTTTTAGTTTAGGAAGTGTGAAACTTCCTTTTTCAAGGAATCCAAACGATTCATAAACACGGTCAGTTTCTTTGATGAAACTTTGAATGCCATTTTGAAATTTTTGTGACTCAATTTTTTTAATAACTGACGCATCAAAGATTGCTGCATATTGTACATTAGGAAACAATATGGTGGAAGTTTCTTGAGATAACTGTTCTGCATTGACCAGTATACTATCTTCTGAATACCCAAAATCCCTAATCAGTGTTTCTTCAAGCTCATAGATAGCTTTTCCACCACTTGTCTTTTTTATCTTTACACCCGATGAAGCTTCAATTGCTTTTAAGAAATCTATCCTGGCTTTAAGTGCCTCCTTCAGCTTCATCTTAACATCAGAGTTCACCAAGAGCGAAGATATATCAGATTCATATGAAGTATCCAATGACTTTATCACGAACAAATTTGAATTTGATATATTTTTGCCATCAACTTTTACTTGAGCGATACCAGGTTCTTGAAAAATTATATCTCCAATTTCTTTGTCTTTCTTTCGCTGAATTTTTTCAAAAGTTTTTGCAAGTGACGTTTTCATTAGTCCATTTCTTGCGTATATAGAGTACACATTGTCATTAGTAAAATCAAATGCGTAGTTTAAGGATTCAATCCCAAAACAGTTTTTCAGTTCGACACTAACATTTTTCAATGATTTACAGCTCCTTAATCTTTAACTCTTAACGATTATTGTACATATTAAGCATGAAAGGTTTATGTAAATATTAAGCCATAAATTAGCATTACGCCGATAAATGCAATACCAGACAAAATCGAATAATCCTCTGTTGTAATATCACCATCCTTAATTGATTCTTGTGCAGAATTATCTAAACTCTGTTTAGGATTATTTGAGAAACTATAGTCATTCATTATCGAAATATTTTCCTTTTCCATTTTGCCAGTATTCTTTTTTAGGTACTCGCTATCATGCAACGCTGTGGTATTAATAATTGTTTTCTCTAGTTTTATTGCTTTTGCACCACAGTATATACAGAAATCAACATCATTAGAAAGTTTTTTACCACATTTGTGACAATACATAATAACCACCTTCTTTTATAATCCCATAGAGCTTTTAACAGATTCTCTAATAGCTTGCTGGGCTATTGCCTTTATGAGCATAGATATACATAAGAATACAAACATTAAAATGACAAAAGTAAACATTTTTCCATACTTTTTTTGTTTATAACTAGTCGATATTGCTTTACAATAGTATGCAAATCCTGTTACAAATATAATCCAGAAAACCAACATTAAGTATCACCTTCTGCTTTTGTTCAATAAGCATTGCAAGTAATCATTAGCCAATCCAAAGAGTGTATAGCACCCCAGCTGCCCAATAATAATTAGAGATTCTAGCAGGCTTGTCGTTATATGGACATATTTCAGTTATAAAATAAGCGTCATTTTTATTTATTATCAAGTATGTATAAACAGTTTGACGGTCATACTTATCTGTCTGTTGTGTCGATAATGTTACATAATATTCTATTTTATTGTATCTAAAAGCTTCAGAATTTTTTATATGTACTCTTGCTTGTCTCCTTTCTGCTAAATCTTTAATATACTTAGACATTGCTTCTTGAACTTGTTCTTCGTCTTTTACTGGGATATCACTTAATTTCTGATATCCTTTTATAATATCGTTTTTTGTAAGAACTTCTATTACAAGTCTATGTTCACCATCAGATGAATAATCGCAAAACTCTGCGATGTTATCGTTCTGTTGTGTAGCCTTTAAATCTGTCAAAAGCTTAAAAGCTATATCTTTAAAATAAATTACTCTTGTATCAAGAATATCTATACCCTCTTTGTCAAAATACATTGAAGTAAATCCAATGTCATCAGAAAAGATTGTCTTATCGTTCGCAAGTTGCTCTTGCCACTCTATATATTGTTGATGTGCTACTTCTTCTTTATGCTTCTGATAAGCCTGGTTAACAAAAACTCCTACAACAAGTATAAATATTATACCTAAAATACACGCTATAATTTTTTTGGGAAGTAATTCATTTTTTATTATAAATTGTGGCCATAAATTCTTAGAAGATTGTGGTTGAACTTTAGGTGAGCCACACTTTTGACAGAATAACGCTTCCGCACTGTTTTTTGTATTGCACTTTGTACAATTCCAACCATCGATAACTAATTTTTCTCCGCACTTTGGACAAAAAATACTTTCATCATTATCTAAATGGATATTGCATTTTTTACAAAACTTTGACATGCTCTCAACCCCATTTTTTAGCTATGTATTAATAATTATTCTATTTATATTATACCTTCTTAAAAATAGACACTACTGTAAGATAAAATTTTAATATTCTATCCTAATAATACCCGAATATTTCCCAGATTCAAAAGCAATGTTAACATAATTTTTTGTTAATTATTTTGGAAAACCAACAATATAGAAAATAGCTGTAATGCAGGAGGCAGTAATATATCCCCATCCAACCTCCCCGCCTCAAATAAGCTCAACACCTTAGCCGAGGCCTCTGCAAACGACTCCTAGTCTAAGAGAACATCAAGAATTATGTTTGTGTCACACATGACTTTCATATCTTCCTAGACACTCCTCTCTTATAGACCGCGCAGTTATCCCTGACGGCGCATCCTTCAAAAGACCTCTAAGAGAATCCACGACGCTTTCCCTTGGCTGTGTCATCTGGGCAACGGTCTTCCCATTTGCCGTTATGAAAATATCTTCCTGACCGACCATGGCAAGATACTTATCCATGTTTGCCTGAAAGTCCACTGTTGTAACGTACATAGTGCTCCCTCCTCATACAACCATACCCTTCTTTGTCTTTATTTTATGACTTTAATCTTCGGAAGACAACCCTTTATTCCCATATGTAAAAAATAGCGCAGACCCAACAAAGAGGCCTGCGCTATCGCTTCTGGCAATGTTCGTTGTTATTCATTTATGCTACGCTTTCTGCGGCCTGCTCGCCTGCTCTATCCAGCCACTGCCCCACGGCACTGCGCTCGTCGCTGCTCTCACCGGCATAAGCCGCAAAGCTCTGACAGCCCATCAGTTTTGCCGCCTTGCTGAATTGTTTTACCCTGGCGGGGATAAATACGTCTTCCATCCACTGAGAATAAATCTGCATCTTCATGATAAGTCCCTCCTTGATCATTGTTCGATTGACGCCAGCGTCAAAGTGTCATCCCCGACACCATTGCGCCGGCTGCCTTCAGCTTCCTTTACTGAAGCTTCTTACAAATGTTATCGAACAATCAGTCCCAAAACTTAAGCATCCCAACCAAACATTGCCAGTGAAAAAATAAGTCCAGCAGGGTGGGCATCTCCCCTCCCCCAAGCTCTGGACTTATTATACACTAAGTAGATGTAATTAGTCAAGAATTTAATAAATTTTCATTATTATTTCATAAATGCGTAACCTCATTTACACTAACGTCACTAAAGACCGCTCCCGCCGAGAGAAATTCCACATCTTTGTAAACCCGAAGGAACGGGCGTACTTCACTGCCTCCTGGTGGTAGGCACCACAGTCCTCTGGCTGGTGGGCATCGGAGGTGATGATGATGGGCAGATCGTACTTCTCCGCTATCCTCATGAAGTCAGGGTAAGGCGAGATCTCCTCGATGGGATAGCGATAGTAGGTGCCCGTGTTCACATCAATGCCCATCTTCGCTTTGGAAAGAGCCCTTGCCACCCTTTCCAGATATGGTGTCACATCGAAGTCCGGCAGAATCTTGAACAGGCGGATATTGAAGGGATGCCCCAGCACATCATAAAGGCCGGAGTCTGCCAGCTTCTCTGCCTCCTCCGCATACCACTCATAAATCTCCCGCAGGTCGTGGTTCTCCCACTCCGCCTTGATTTCCGCAGAATCATAGGCCCAGCCCCGCAGGAAGTGGACGGAGCCAATCAGGTAGTCGAAGTCATAGCCCTTGAGAATATCCGCCACCTTCTTCTGATCCTGAAAGTTGCAGACCTCCATGCCGATCTTCACCTGATGGGACTTCTGCAGCTCGCGCACAAAGGCGAAGTATTCATCAATGGTGTACTTGAACTTATTGCTCTGCAACCATTTCTGCTGAAAAGAACCCACGAAGGAATCGTCCAGGATCAAGTCCTCATAGTAAAGTTCCCTGAACTCCGGGAAGGTATGTGAGTGCTCGGAAATGCCGATTTCTTCCAAGCCGCGCTCCCGCGCTGCCTCGAAGAACCCCTCCACCCACTCCTTGTCATAGGAGCCTTTCTCAAAGTGCATATGATAATCTGCCTTCATGATCTTTCCCCTTTCATCTACAAAGAAAGGCCCGCAGTTCCCTCTTTTGGAAACCACAGACCTCACTCATCAGTTTTTCTTCTCGCCGCAGAGACCGCTTCTCAAAAGTTCCCTGATCTGCACCATGACCCCGTGCTCGGCGTTGCTCTTGGCCTCGAATCTGGCCAGCTCCTTCACCTTGGGGTGAGCGTTGGCCATGGCGTAGCTGTAGTAGACAGAGCTCATCATCTCCGCGTCATTCATGTAGTCGCCGAAAGCAGCACACTCCTTGGGAGTGATCTTCAGCTTCTTCTGCACCTGCTGGATAGCCATGCCCTTGTTGATGCCGAAGCCTATGACATCCACCCAGTAAGCGCTGGCCAGCACCACCTGCAGGCGGCCATTGAACTTCTTCAGATAGGGATAGATGGTCTTGTCGGCCTGGGCACTGGGGTCAAAAAAGGACACCTTGATGATATCATCATCTATATCATCGAAACCAGCCACGGCCTGAGCATGGGTGAAATACTTGTGCATCTCTACCTTGAACTCATCTGTATACTGGCGCTCCAGGGCATAGGCGCTTTTCTTGCCACAGGCTACGGCATAGCCGGAGGTATTTTCCAGCGCCGTCCTGAGCACCTTCAGGGCCAGTTTCCTGGGCATGGGACTGGAGGAAATCTCCTTGCCCTTATACATCACCATGGTGCCGTTTTCAGCCACAAAGAGGAAATCATCCTTGTAAGCCGGGAAACTGTCCATCAGAGAATAATACTGGCGACCGGAGGATGGGGCAAACAGCACCCCATGGGCCTTCATTTCCTCTACCACCTGGGGAAATTCCTCCGGCAGATTCCCCTGCTCGTCCAAAAGGGTGCCGTCCATATCAGAAAAGATGATTTTTATCATGGTCACTTCTCCCTGTCACTTTCACTTCTTGCTGAGACCCTGGGTAAGCCAGCCAAAATGCTGCTGCAAATACGCCCCTACCCGCTCGCCGATATGCTTTTTGCCAATATAATCAGGATGCAGACCATCCGTAGTATACTCGGCTCTAAGATTTCCATCTGCATCTGTCAAAGCGGAGGATATATCAATGCTATAAGGCTGGCTGAGCACCCACTCATTCACATACTGCTGATGCACCTGCCAGTCAGAAGGCGGTACGGCAATGCCGGGAATGCGATGCACCATCATATAGGCATTGATGGGGGTAGCCGTAAGGAACACGGGAATAATGCCATAGGCATGGCATTTATCCCGGATGGCAGAAAGATTCTCCACCGTTTCCCAACCCAGAGTGCCTTCGCGGAAGTCATTGACGCCTCCCATAATGACCAGCAGCCTGGGCTTCCAGGGCAGTACATCACTCTCAAAACGCTCCAGCATAGCCGCCGTGGTGTTGCCACTAAAGCCCAGATTCTTGATGGGAACAGCGCTGTATGTCTCCCAATTATACATAGTGTAACCAGGCGGCACAGAAACCACACCACCACCGTGGGTGATGCTGTCTCCCAGAGCCGCTATAGGCGCAGGCTCCCCGCTGATGGAAAAATGGCTTGGCTCCGACCAGCTGCTCCTGACCCCTGAGGGCTGCACGGAGCGTACCCGCCAATAGTATTCCCCCGGCTGGGTGTAGCCGTAATATTCGTATACGTCATACTCCCCGGCTTCGAGAGTGCGAATCTTCACAGCTCCTCCCGGTCCCTGACGATATACCTCTACTTCGTGCTCCTTGACCCCGGCCTGGGGGATCCAGGAATAGACGGGATACATGGGCATATAGTCCATCTTTTCAAATTCGGTGGTTGGCTTGGGGGCAGGAGGATTTATCTCGGCCCCAGCCACGGGCTTGGGATCGGTGAAGCTGCCCATATAATTGCCGTGGAAATCCAGGGCGCAGACCTTCCAGTAGCAGTCCCTGATGCGGCTCCTGAAGCGACTTACTTCCACATCCACGCCATTGGTGTAGATTTCCCGCTGGCGCAGCAGCACATTGTCCTTGGTATTTTCTGCACTGCCCAGCAACACGAACTCGTATTGCACCGCCCCCGGCACAGTCTCCCACTGAAAGCGCATCTCGCTTATCTGGCTGGACTCAACCCCGGCAGCATTTTCTGCCGCCACGGGGCCGGGATTCATGACACCGGCCAAAAGGCACATCAAGCCTGCCAAAATCCTTTTATGACAAGAACCAAAATTTCGCATCTTACAACTCTCCTATAAATGAGGCAGGCGGCCCTTTACTGCCGCCCGCTATACTCTTTGGGACACACCCAAAGGATTTTTCCTCATTCTATTTTAAGAGCCACTGCCTGCTTTTGTCAAACCTTTAGAAAAGTCCCGTAATGCGCCCTTCGGCATCTATATCCATCTTCTCCGCTGCCGGCTGCTTGGGCAGGCCTGGCATGGTAAGAATGCTGCCGGTAAGGGCCACGATAAAGCCGGCACCGGCGGATACCCGCAACTCACGCACGGTGATATCAAAGCCCTGGGGACGGCCCAGTTTCGCCGGGTCATCGGAGAGGGAATACTGGGTCTTGGCCACGCAGACGGGCATCTTGTCAAAGCCCAGGGCCTCGATTTCCTCCAGCTGCTTCTGGGCAGAGGGAGCAAAGATGACCTTGTCTGCCCCGTAAATCTTCTGGGCAATGGCCGTGAGCTTTTCGGGAATGGTCTGTTCCGTGTCATAGGTCAGACGGAAATCTGCCGGCTGCTCCATGGCAGCGAGCACCTTTTCGGCCAGAGCCTGACCGCCCTCGCCCCCCTTGGCCCAGACTTCGGAGATGGCCACCTGGGCACCGTGCTTATTGCACTCGTCTTCCACGAACTTCAATTCCTCAGTCGTATCCGTGGGGAAGGCATTCACTGCCACCACGGCGGGCAGGCCGAAGCCCTTGATGCTCTCGATATGCTTGGAGAGGTTGGCCAGGCCCTTCTTCAAGGCCTCCATATCCACGCTGCCAAGCTGATCCTTGGCCAGGCCGCCGTGCATCTTAAGTGCCCTGACGGTAGCCACAATCACCACCGCATCGGGGTGAACACCCATAAAGCGGCACTTGATATCCAGGAACTTCTCCGCCCCCAGGTCGGCGCCGAAGCCTGCCTCCGTCACTACGATGTCGGAGAGCTTCAGGGCATGCTTGGTGGCCATGACGCTGTTGCAGCCGTGGGCGATATTGGCAAAAGGCCCGCCGTGGATAAAGGCAGGAGTGCCCTCCAAAGTCTGCACCAGATTGGGCTTGATGGCATCCTTGAACAGCAGGGTGAGCGCCCCGGTGACGCCCAGCTCATCAGCCCGCACAGCCCTGCCGTTGCGGGTGTAGGCCACCACAATCTGCCCCAGGCGCTTCTTCATGTCCTGCAGGTCAGAGGCCAGGCAGAGAATGGCCATCATCTCAGAGGCCACGGTGATGTCAAAGCCAGTTTCCCTGGGCACACCGTGGGCCTTGCCCCCCATGCCCACCACCACATGGCGCAGGGCGCGGTCATTTAAGTCCAGCACCCGCTTCCACACGATGCGGCGCACATCCAGGTCCAGGGCGTTGCCCTGCTGCAGGTGGTTGTCTATGACAGCCGCCAGCAGGTTGTGGGCGGTGGTGATGGCGTGGAAATCCCCGGTGAAGTGCAGATTGATGTCCTCCATGGGCACCACCTGGGCATAGCCGCCCCCGGCAGCGCCCCCCTTGAGACCGAAGCAGGGGCCCAGGGAAGGCTCCCGCAGGGCCACGCTCACTTTTTTCCCCATGCGGTGCAGGGCATCTGCCAGTCCCACGCTGGTGGTAGTCTTGCCCTCCCCTGCAGGGGTGGGGTTGATGGCGGTGACCAGCACCAGCTTGCCGTTCTCCCTGTCCTTTGCCTTCTGCCACACCTCAGAGGTGAGCTTGGCCTTGTACTTGCCGTACAGCTCCAGATCGTCCTCCGTCAGGCCTAATTCTGCGGCAATCTCTTTGATAGGCTGCATCTTGGCTTCCTGTGCAATTTCCACATCGGTTTTCATGGCATTTCCTCCTAAAGTTTCAGTCAACAATTCAGCCCAGCTGCATTTCTGCAGCCTGCACCACATTTTCCATCAACATGGCCACGGTGAGGAGCCCCACGCCGCCCGGCACAGGTGTGATGGCACCTGCCACCTCTTTCACCGCCTCGAAGTCCACATCCCCCACCAGCTTGCCCTTGGCTCCCGGTTCGGCAGGAGGCAGGCGGTTAATGCCCACATCGATGACCGTGGCCCCTTCCTTCACCATCTCGGCGGTGATGAACTTGGGACGGCCCACGGCTGCCACCAGGATATCTGCCTCCCTGGTGACGGCAGGCAGATTCTCTGTGCGGGAATGACAGACGGTGACGGTGGCATTCTTGGTCAGCAGCAGGTGCAGCATGGGCTTGCCCACGATATTGCTGCGTCCCACTACCACAGCTTTCTTTCCTTCTATTGGAATGCCCGCCAGCTCCAGCATCTTCAGGCAGCCGTGGGGAGTGCAGGGCAGCAGGGCCTCCTCTCCCTTCACCATGCGGCCCACATTGACCGGGTGGAAGCCGTCCACATCCTTCACCGGGTCAATGCTGTCCAGGATTTCCGCTTCGGCAGGGCGCAGAGCCTTGGGCAGGGGCAGCTGCACCAGGATGCCGTGGATCTTACTGTCCTTGTTCAGGCTGTCAATCCTGGCCAGGATTTCCTCTTTCGTGCTCTCCTCCGGCATCTCAATGACCTCGGAGTAGATGCCCAATTCCTCACAGGCCTTGTGCTTGTTCCGCACATAGACCTCGGAAGCCGGGTCATGGCCCACGATGATGACCGCCAGCCCCGGGCGCACGCCGTATTTTTCCTCCAGCCTGTCTGCCCTTGTCTTGGCATCTTCCTTGAACTGCCCCGCAAAAACTTTTCCTTCCAGTAATCTTGCTGACAAATGAACCCCTCCATATGATAATAAGCTGTCTTCAATGAGGTGAAGCCAAACCTGTTTAGCTGACACAACTCAAAACGCCACACCTCATCCACCGCTTCGCGGTCCCCCTTCCCCATAGGGGAAGGCTTTATATCAGAAAAACGCCGACAGAAACTGCCGACGTTCAACTCAAAGATAATAGCTCACCCAGGCGCAAAGGCAGATAGCCACGGAAACAATGCCATTGCGCAGGAAATAGCCTTGCGTCACCCGGGAAAAATCCGTAGGGGACACAATGCTGTGCTGATAGTATAAAGTGCCTGCGGCAATGCCCACGCCCACAAAATAAAGGGAATGCAGGGAAAGCATCATGCCCACGGCAAAGAAACAAACAACACAAATAACATGAAGCACCTTTGAAATCCTGAAGGCACCTGCACCACCATAGGAAACTGCCAGGGAATGGAGGCCCTGGCTCTTGTCGAATTCCTCGTCCTGTGCCCCGTACATGGCATCAAAGGCCCCAATCCACAGGGCCACGGCCGTGCACAGCACAAGCATGGGGGCATCAATAGTCCCCCGGACAGCTACCCAGCCCCCTGCGGGAGCCATGGCAATGGCCAGGCCCAGGAAAAGATGCACCCAGCCTGTAATCCGCTTCATGTAAGGATAAACCAGGCAGGGCAGCGCAGCCACAGGCAGCAGGTAGAGACAAATAGGCTGGAGCTGGGCCACGGAAAGCACCATCAGCGCCAGGCAGATGATGATGAACACCACTGCCTCACGCTTGGTAATCTCCCCCCGCACCATGGCACGATAAGCCATGCGGGGCTGCTGGCTGTCATATTTGAGGTCTGCCAGATTGTCCATAGCCAGAGCCGCCGCCCTGCCCGTGGTGATGGCCAGAGCCACCCACAGGAGCACCATAGGCTCAGGGTGGCCGTCTGCGGCCAGCACCGCCGCCATCAGGCCAAAGGGCAGGTCAAAGAGGGTGTGGTGCAGAGCCACATTGTTGATATGGGCCTTTATGCTGATCAATCCAGTCCTAGCTCCTTCCATTTGGCATCTACTCGCGCCTTCACGGCCTCAGGGGTAGCCACTTCCTCGGGCCACTGGCGGGCATGGCCTTCCTCAGGCCAGGTCTTGGTGGCATCAATGCCCAGCTTGGCTCCCCACTTGGCCATAGGTGAGGAATGATCTAGTACATCCAGGGGGCCATGCACGATTTCCAGATCATGGTCGGCATCGATATTGTTGAACACACGCCAGGCCACCTGGGCATAGTCCTGCACATCCACATGGTCATCCACCACGATGATCATCTTCACATTCATCATCTGTCCCATGCCCCAGAAGGCATGCATGACCTTGCGGGCGTGCATGGGGAACTGCTTCTTGATGGAAACAAGGCAGCAGTCATGGAAAACGCCCTCAATGGGCATATTGATATCCTTCACCTCCGGCAGCATCTGCTGCAGGAGAGGCAGGAAAATGCGCTCCGTAGCCTTGGCCAGATAGGCGTCCTCCATGGGGGGCCTGCCCACCACCGTGGCAAAGTAGATGGGGTCTTTCCTGTGGGTGATAGCGGTGATATGGAACACAGGGTACTCGTCCGCCAGGGAATAGTAGCCTGTATGGTCGCCGAAAGGCCCTTCGATGCGGCTCTCATGGGGCAGCACATAGCCCTCCAGAATGATTTCCGCCGTGGCGGGCACCTCGATATCCACGGTCTTGCATTTCACCATTTCCACGGACTTGTGCCTGAGGAAGCCAGCGAAAACCATCTCATCAATGTCCCTGGGCAGCGGCGCGGTAGCCGCATAGGTCAGCACCGGATCGGTGCCGATGGCCACGGCGCACTCTATTTTCTCACCGCCGGCAGCTTCCATATCCCGGTAGTTCTCCGCCCCGTTCTTGTGGATATGCCAGTGCATGCCCGTGGTACGGCTGTCGTACTTCTGCAGGCGGTACATGCCCACATTGCGCTTGCCGGTCTTGGGATTCTTGGTGAAGACCAGCGGCAGGGTCACGAAAGGCCCGCCGTCCTCAGGCCAGCACTTCAGAATGGGGATTTCGTCCAGATTGGGATTTTCCGTCTCCACCACTTCCTGGCAGGGGGCGGTCTTCACATACTTGGGGAAATTCACCGCATTCTTGATCATGGGGATCATGGTGATGACACTCATCTTGTTCTGCAGGGACACATAGGGCAGCTTCAGCATTTCCCGCAGTTCCTCTGCGATATCATCCAGTTTCTCCACCCCCAGGGCCAGGGACATGCGCTCATAGCTGCCAAAGGCATTGATGAGCACAGGCATGGAGGAGCCCTTCACCTTCTCAAAGAGAATGGCCACATTCTTTTCCTCCGGCCCCTTGGAAATGCGGTCCACAATCTCCGTGATTTCCAGCTCCGGGTCAACTTCCGTCTTGACGCGCTTCAAGAGGCCCCGGCTTTCCAGCACCTCCATGAACTCGCGCAAATCCTTATATGCCAATGAGATTCCTCCTTAAAAAAGCCCGTTTGTTCCTTACTTATGCAACACATAACGGACAATGACATACCCCACGCCGTAAAGCAAGAACATGGGCAGGGCAATCATGGACTGGGTGAAGATGTCCGGCGTGGGGGTGATGATGGCACCTATCACGAAGGACAGGAATATCACGATGCGGAAATGCCGCCCCAAAAAGGCCGAACTCACTAGCCCCATCTTGCCTAAGATTGTGATAATGAGCGGCAGCTCGAACACAAAGCCGAAGGGCAGCACAAAGGTCAGCACGAAATCAAAGTAATTCCCCACGGAGAACATGGCCTCCAAATCCGCGCCCCCGAAGCCCATGAAGAACTTCACCGCCGTAGGCAGCACCAGGAAAAAGGAAAAGGCCAGGCCGATGAAAAAGAGCACCACCGAAGCAGGCACGATAAGCCCCAATACCATGCGCTCCCGCACCGTCAAGGCAGGCAAAAAGAACCGCCACACATGGAAGAACACCACCGGCAGCGCCAGCAGGAAGCCCACGAACACCGATACCTTCAGGTAAGTGAAGAAGGCCTCCGAGGGCTGCATGAAGTAGAGCTTCCCCACCGGCAGGGTGAGGTAGTGCATGATGGTCTCGATGAAATAATAGCCTACGCAGCTGCCCAGGGCCACGGCAATAAGGCTCTTGATGAGGCGGCTCCGCAGCTCCGTCAGATGGGCCGTCAGGCTCATGCTGCCGTCATCGTCTGCCTCCGTCACCTCGGAGATGATCTCACCGCCTGCCTGGGCTGCCGGCAAGGCCTGCTCTGCCTGTTTGTTATTTTCTAACTCTGCCAACGCCATCAGCCCTTATCATTCTTTTCGGAGAGTTCCTTGGGCTGCTCCGTCACATTCACCATCTTGTCCTCAGACTTCTCCGGCTCCGTAGTGGCAGACTTGAACTCCCGTATGCTCTTGCCCAAAGCCTTGCCCACATCAGGCAGCTTGCCGGGGCCAAAGAGCACCAGGCCGATAATCAGTATAATAATAAGTTCCGGTACACCTAAACCAAACATTGATAATACCTCCCCTTCCCCAATATAAACAGATATTATTATTGTAACACTATTGCTCAGATTTTGTCGACAGACAAATTCGCAGTAATCACTTCTCTACTCTTATCGCTCCCACCGGGCAGTCCTCTGCTGCCTGCATGGCATCGTCTATGGCGTAGTCAGGCAGTTCCCTATAGCCCGCTGCCAGCCCCTGCTCTCCCATGCGGAACCCTTCGGGGCAGGCCTGGGCGCAGAGACCGCAGGCCAGACAGAGACTCTCGTCCACATATCCTCTCATGGCTCTCTCCTTACGCCCCTGCCGTCGAAGTCCGGCACATATTCCTCGCTGGCGGCTCTCCGTTCCTGGGTGTAGCAGCGGGTAATGCCCAGCTCACGGGCATGCTCCACCACAGACTCATACTCGAAGGTAGTGAGACGGCGGTTCAGATGCTTGAACTCTCCAGCCCGGTACATGGGAGTATACTGGCTCATCAGGCTTATCTGCACCTCATAGCCAAACTCCTGCCAGAGCCAGTCGAGAATGGCCATGCTCTCATGGCGGTGGCCCGGCAGCACCATGTGGCGGACGATGACACCACGCTCAAGGCTGCCATCCTCATGGAACCGCAACGGCCCCACCTGCCGGAACATGGCCCTGATGGCAGCTTTAGCTGCCTCAGGATAGTCCGGTGCCGCAGAATACGCCCCCGCGCTTTCCCCACTGAGGTACTTCAAGTCCGGCAGGTAAATGTCCACATACCCTTCCAAAGCCTCGATGGTTTCTACACTTTCGTAAGCGCCGGAATTGTAGACTACAGGCAAACCAAAGCCCCTTTCCTTCGCCATGGCCAGAGCATGGATAATCTGGGGCACATAGTGGGTGGGGGTCACCAGATCAAGGGTGGCCGCCCCCCGCGCCTGCTGCTCAAGGAAGATTTCCGCCAGACGCTCCTCCGTCACTTCCTCCCCTTTGCCCCCATGGCTGATTTCATGGTTCTGGCAGAAGCAGCAGCGCAGGTTGCAATAGGAGAAGAACACCGTGCCCGCCCCCTTGTCACCTGTCAGGCAGGGTTCTTCCCAAGGATGCAGGGATACCAGCGCCACTCGCACCTTTTCACCCGCCCCGCAGAAACCGGTCCGCTCATACCTATCCACGCCGCAAGCCCTGGGGCAGAGACGGCAGTCATGCAAGTCAGTAATCATAATCAAAACACTCCTTGCTAAAAAGGCTAACACCTGCCGCAGCGCTTGGCAAGGGGAATCTTAAAACTTGCAGGAAAAGCCTTCTAAGATATGCCCATGGTGGTATAATTGAAGGACAATATCCTAAGGAGGAATTTCATGTCAGAAGAAGAACTTGCCCGGATGCGAAGGGACACGCCCCATTTTTTCTGGGAACTTTTCAAGTCCACCTTTCTCATCAGCGCCTTTACCGTAGGGGGCGGCTTTGTGATTATCCCCCTGCTCCGCGCCAAATATGTAGACGAGTACGGCTGGCTGGATGACAAGGAGACCCTCAATCTCGTTTCCATCGCCCAGTCCATGCCCGGGGTGGTGGCCTGCAACTCCGCCATCATGCTTGGCTATCGCATGGCAGGCCTTGCGGGCACCCTCACCACCCTTTTGGCCACCATTCTGCCGCCCCTCATCACCATTTCCATCATTTCCTGCTTCTATGATCTTTTCGCCCATAACGAATATGTGCGCTACGCCCTCAAGGGCATGCAGTGCGGCGCCACCGCCATCATCATCAATGTGGCCTATGACCTCTTGAAGAAGCAGCTCAAAAAGAAACTGGCCCTGCCCATGGCCATTATCGCAGGCACTTTTGTCGCCAATTACTGTTTCGGCATAAACATCATGCTGCTGGTAGTGCTGGACGGGCTTATCGGCCTTGCCTTCATGCGCGGCGCGAAATACAACTAAGGAGGGACTTGCTATGATTTATCTGCTTCTGTACTTGGAATTTGTGAAAGTAGGCCTCTTCTGCGTGGGGGGCGGCTACGCTTCCATGCCCCTCATCCAGGCTGCCGTAGTGGAAGGCAATCACTGGCTCTCCCTCAGTGAGTTCGTGGACATCTTCACCATCTCCCAGATGACCCCTGGCCCCATCGGCATCAATGCCGCCACCTTCGCAGGCATGAAGGTGGCGGGACCAGGCGGCGCCATCCTAGCCACCCTTGGCTTCGTCACCCCCTCCCTCATACTCTGCATCATCGTGGCCAAGCTCTTTTTCAAATACGGTGATATCGGCCCCATACGCGGCCTCCTGAATGGCCTGCGCCCCGCCGTCATCGCCCTCATCTGCTCTGCGGGCCTGGGCTTTATCATTCTCTCCCTCTGGAACGAAGAAGCCCTGCCCGCCAGACCCCTCGAAAACCTAGACCCCATCGGCATCATCATGCTCATAGCCACCTTCATCGCCGTGCGCCTGAAGGTCAGCGTCATCAAGCTGCTGGCAGGCTCAGGAGCCTGCGGCCTTATATTGGGCATGTTGGGAAAATTCTTCTAAGTCCCCATTTTCAAAAGCAAAGTCCGATCAAACCGACAGTCCACTGCTGATTTGATCGGACTTTTCATATAGCAAAACCAAACCACAGGCGTTATAATGAACCCATCAGAACATATTTCAATAAGGGAGGTAATTCCTATGCACATCAAAGAAAACCTTCAAAAAGCCCCTCTGGGCTGGCCGTTGGCCATTGCTTCCGTGGGCACAGTGGCCAGCGTCTTTGCAGGCAAAAAACTGCACCTGGCCTTCGGCACAGCCTGGGGTGTCCTTTCCCTATGGCATGCCTGGCAGCATAGCGGCAAGATGAAACACGATGTGGCAAAAGCCCAGGAATTTCTCCGCACAGGCCTTGCCCCTGAAGGCCACAGACCCGATGCCTATACCCTGGCTCTGGCCAGATATGCCAATCATCAGGCCTCTGGCCAGTAAATATATCTTGCAAAAAAATTACGGGGAAAACGACTCGCCTTGTCGTTTTCCCCGTATTTTTTTATTTTTAATCTTTGCCTTTATAGTGCGGCTTTACATCTACTTTTGCAACTACCACAGCCATGACCACAGCCAGGCAGGCGAAGCCTGCGCAAAGACCAGCCCAGCCGTTGCCGGTGAAGCCGTCCACTGCATAGCCAATCAGGCTGCAGGCTCCCACGGTAAGCACATAGGGAAGCTGGGTGCTCACATGGTCAATGTGATGGCACTGGGCACCTGCCGAGGCCAGGATGGTGGTATCGGAGATGGGGGAAGCATGGTCGCCGCCCACAGCGCCGGAAAGGATAGCTGCCACGCAAATCACCAGCATGGAAGTATTCTCCACTCCCAGGATAGCAATGGCAATGGGAATCAAGATGCCGAAGGTACCCCAGCTGGTGCCGGTAGCAAAGGCCAGGCCGATGGCCACCAGGAAGAAGATGGGAGGCAGGAACATGATGATGGAGGCATGGGCGCTGACCACGCCGCCTACGAAGCCACCCAAATCGAGATACTTGTCACTGCACACGCCGGAAAGGGTCCAGGCCAGGCACAGGATGAAGATGGCCGGGGTCATGGCCTTGAAGCCGCGGCTGAAGCAGTCGCAGAAGGCATTGAAAGTGATAATCCCCCGCGACAGATAGAGCAGCCCCGTAAAGGCAAAAGCCACAAAAGAGCCCAGCACCAGTGACTTGGAAGAATCACAGTCCGCGAAGGCATCAGCCACGCTCTTGCCTTCACCGGCAAAGAGGCCGCCTGTGTAAAGCATGCCGAAGACGCAGGCGCCAATCAGCACCATCAAAGGCAGGAAGAGATCAATGAGCTGGCCCTTGCCCTCACGGCTGAGAGCTGCGTGCTCCGTATCCTGATACTCCTCCGGCACTTCAAAATGCTCATTGCTGCGCTCCACGCTGCTGCCCATAGCGCCAAAATCCCTGCCCGTCCAGATGATAAAGGCCATGAAAGCCAGGGTCAGAAGGGCATAGAGATTGAAGGGAATAGTCTGCAGGAACAAGGAGAAGCCGTCAATCTCGCTGCCCTCCGGCAGGGAGGAACCCACAGCTGCCGCCCAGCTGGACACGGGAGCGATGATGCAGATAGGCGCTGCCGTAGCATCAATGACATACGCCAGCTTAGTGCGGGCCACTTTGAACTTATCCGTCACAGGCCGCATGACCGTACCTACGGTGAGACAGTTGAAATAATCGTCAATGAAAATGACCAGTCCTAAAAGCGCTGTCACCACCAGAGACTGGCGAGGCCCTTCGATTTTCCTGGCTGCCCACTCGCCGTAAGCCCGGGTGGCGCCGGAACGGGTGATGGCCGCCACCAGAATGCCCAGGATAACCAGGAACACCAGGATATTGACATTGCCCCCCACCTTGTCTCCCAAAATCTGGAACATGGTGAGGATGGATTCCAGGATGCTGCCCCCGGTGAAAAGCATAGCCCCCGCAAAGATACCAATCAGCAGGGACATATAAACTTCCTTGGTCCATAGCGCCAAAATGATGGTAATCAAAGGCGGCAGGACGGCCCAAGCTGTATGTGCCATGAATACGCCTACTTTCTATAATTTTTTAAAAACCACATGGGTCTAATTGTATAACATTTTTTGCATAGTAGCAAGTCACCAATCGCACTATTTGCAAGTTGATACTGCTCTTGCACTTACACCTCATCCGTCAGCCTTCGGCTGACACCTTCCCCTCAAGGGGAAGGCCTGCAAAAGCATCCGCCAACTTGCCAAATTCTTCCAACGACAAAGTTTCCCCCCGGCGGGTGGGGTCAATGCCTGCCTTTTCCATGGCATCCCGCACCTGCTCCTTGGGGAAGCCGCCCCCCTTGAGGGCGTTGGACAAGGTCTTGCGGCGCTGGCCGAAGGAGGCCTTCACCACCTTGAAGAACATCTTTTCATCCTGCACCTGCACAGCGGGAGTCTCCCTTACCTTGCAGGCAATGACCACGCTCATGACCTCCGGGGCAGGGATGAAGGAACGGGGCGGCACATTCAGCACGATTTCCGGCTCCGTGTAATACTGCACCGCCACGGAAAGCGCTCCGTAGGCCTTGGTACCTGGCCTGGCTATCATGCGCTCCGCCACTTCCTTCTGCACCATGGTCACCAGCCGCTCAATGGGCAGGCGTCGCTCCAGCAGGGTCATGATGATGGGGGTGGTGATATAGTAAGGCAGATTCGCCGCCACCTTGAAGGTGCCCTCCCCCATGATGGCGGGAATGTCCACTTTGAGGATATCCCCCGGCACGATGGTCACATTGGGATAAGCCTTGAGGGTTTCCGCCAGCACCGCCGGCAGTTTCTTGTCCAGCTCCACCGCCGTGACCTGTGCTCCTGCTTCTGCCAGCCCCTGGGTGAGGGTGCCGATACCGGGGCCGATTTCCAATACCCTGTCCCCGGGCTGGATATCTGCCGCATCCACAATGCCCTGGACAATGCCCGCATCAATGAGGAAATTCTGCCCCAGCTTCTTGCTCATGTGAAGGCCGAAAGCCTTCAGGATATGAGTAGTCACTTCACGGCTGGCAATCTTGGGCTGTACGATTTTTTCTTCTCTATCCATTCTTGCTCCTTAATTCTCTTTATCCAGTTCTGCCACCGCAGCCTCGAATTCCTCGCGGGTCACGCCATAATGGTTCAGCCGCTTCAAAAAAGTCTTGGCATTGGCAAAGCCCAGGCCCAGCTTCTCACCGATTTGGGCGCGGCGGGCAGAGGCCTCGTCCCCCCCGGAAAGCCCTGCCATGATGAGGTCGCTGCCGCTGAACTCATTGGACGGCTCAAAGCTCAGGGTATGCACCCTCTCCAGAGCCTTGCGAATAGCCTCGGGGCCGGCCTGCTCAATGCCAATATCGTCATTGGCAGTAGCCTCCTCCACGGGCACGAAGGCATGCTTGGCTTCTGGGAAACGCTTGGTGAGGAATTTTCTGATGCGCTCCCCCGCAGAATCCGGGTCAGTGAGAATGATGATGCCCCGCTTCTTGTAAGCCTGCTCGATATTCTTCAGGGCGGCAGGCTTCAGGTTGAAGCCCTCGGTGATGATGCAGTCGGCCTCCACCGCCTTGTTGATGGCCACCACATCCATCTTGCCCTCTACAACCAATACTTCCTTTATCAATGTCTTGCTCCTTGTCAGGTAAATCGTCCTCAGCGCCCAAGTATGGACGCAGTTTTTTAGGTACTTCCTTTGCACCAAAGAAAAGCACCCCTACCGCAGCGCAGCTTCCACAATCTCATAAACCTTAGAATGTATCTCCTCAACCGGCAACGGCTCACCGCCAGAACTGCACTTGACCCTAGCCCAGCCGTACTTTTCTGCCAGTTCCAGATAAGCCCCATGGCAGCGGTGCAGGTAGTCCTTGTCTTTTTCGTGGATATCCGACTGGCCGGTTGCCTTGGCTCTCTCGGCTATCAGCCTGTCTGCCGCCTCCGGCTCCATATCGAGGAAGACCACCAAATCCGGCACAGGCAGCCCCAGCTTGTTGAACTCATAGTCCCAAAGCCAGGCAAGGAAGCTCTCCCGCTCCGCCCGGTCTGTCAGTTTCACTGCTTGATGAACCATATTGGAGGTGGTATAGCGGTCCGCCAGGATAATATCCCCTGCCTCATAATATTTCTGCCACTTCATGCGGTAAGAAGCATAACGGTCTGCCGCAAAGAAAGTAGAGGCAGCATAAGCATTGACATCATCTGCATGAGCACCAAAATCCCCGCGCAAGTACATGCGCACCAGCATGGAACCATCTGCTTCATAGTCGGGGAATTCTACTCTGTGAATTCTTTTCCCTTCATCAACGAGCCTGTCATACAGTTTTCTGGTCTGGGTGGCCTTGCCGGAGCCGTCCCCTGCCTCTATGATAATCAGTTTCCTTTTCATTTGACCACCTTCAGTGTACCGAGGGCCGTATCCTCCGGCCCTACTATTTTTCTTCCCAGTGCCTGCTGGGCTTTGAGATAATCCAAAAGCTCCCGGCTTATCCTCTCACCTGGCACCAGCAAAGGTACTCCCGGCGGGTAGAACATGACCTGCTCCGCGCTGATTCTGCCAGCAGCCTCGGCAAAAGCCACCTGCTCCTTAGCCGCAAAGAAGGCCTCCCGGGGAGTCAGCTCTGTCTCCTGCCACCGGTCTGCCTTGGGCGGCAGGCCCTCACGCAGGGGCTCATTCCCCAGCTTTCCGGCATAGCCGCACAGGGCTCGCAAGGCCTCAAGCAGCCTTGCCGCCTGCTCCTCCCCATCTGCATAGGAAATGATAAAGAGCAGGTTCCAGGCATCGGACAGCTCGCACTGCACTTTCTGCTCAAAGCGCAGGTAGTGCTCCGCCTCCAGACCCGAAATGCCTAGATCCTTCACCTGCACCGTGATTTTCGTCGAGTCAAGCCCACAGGCTCCCGACGAGGTGAAATCCTCTGCCCCGGGGGACCAAAGGCCCGTCAGGCCGTTGATGGACTGTCTCAGCTTCTGCGACAAGGCCACTGCCCTGCCCACAAGCTCCCTGCCCTGCTCTGCCATCTGCAGGCGGGCAATATCCAGCGAAGCCAGCAACAGCTGATTGGGGCTGGTGGACTGTAAGAGGCTCACGCTTTCCCTGAGCCTTTCCCTGTCCAGTTTAGTTTCTTTATTCACCAGCAGCATAGAAGTCTGGGTCATGGAGCCCAGGATCTTATGGATGCTGAGGGCTGCTGCATCTGCCCCGGCGGCAATGGCCTCTTGGGGCAGTTCCTCAGAAAAAGGAAGATGAGGCCCGTGAGCCTCATCCACCAGCAGCAGCATCTTCCTGCTGTGCAAAAAATCTGCAATAGCCCGCAAGTCCACCGTGGTGCCGTAGTAGGTTGGATAGACCAGCACCACCGCTTTGGCTTCAGGGTGAGCCGCAACTGCCGCCTGCAAGGCTTCAAGGCTGATGCCCACAGGTATGCCCAACCTTTCGTCCAGTTCAGGCTGCAAGTAGACCGGCCTTGCCCCTGAAAGTATCAGCCCGCCAATAATGGAGCGATGGGCATTCCTGGGCACCAGCACCGTGTCTCCTGCTGACAAAGTGCCAAGGAGCATGGCCTGCACCGCCCCGGTGGTGCCGTTGATGCAGAAATAAGCCTGACCTGCCCCATAGAGCTCTGCCGCCAGTTTCTGTGCTTCGGCAATGCACATGGATGGCTCATGGAGGTCATCCAGTTCCTCCATGAGGGAAACTTCCTCACGAAGCCCCTGCTCCGTGACCAATTCCCTCAGCAGATAGTGAGCACCCAGCCCCTGCTTGTGTCCCGGAGTATGAAAGGCCATGGCCCCATCCTCCCGGTATTTTCGCATAGCCTCGGCTATGGGGGCTGTGAGTTTTGTTCTATCCATTATTTCTGTTCCTTCTTGCCCAGGGCCTTGCGCTCCAGCCTCAGATGCACGCGGGTGCCCTCGCCCGGTTTTGACAGCACCTTGAGCTGTGCCCCAATTATGCGGGCCCTTTCCTCCATGCCAATCATGCCGAAGTGGCCCATGGCATCTCTTTCTTTGGCTTCCTTGGCCTCGGAGGAAGCTTCCTCACCGCTGTCCTGTGCTTCAGAAGCGCCGGCATCTTCAGGGCCTGCGGCAATCTCCGCCTTGCGAGCTTCCACGTTGAAGCCCGCCCCCTTGTCCTCCACCAGCACAGACAAAACCGCCCCAGTATAGAGCAGGCGCAGCTTCGCTTCCTGCACGCCAGCGTGATGGACGACATTGTTGAGAGCCTCCTGCACAATGCGAAAGACCGCAATCTCCGCATGCTTGGGGAGCTCGTAGACCTCTCCCTCCACGGAAAAGTCCGTGGCAATCATGCCCCGGGCAGAGAGACGCGCCACCAGCTGCTGCAGGGCAGGCACCAGCCCCAGATCGTCAAGAGCCATGGGGCGCATGTCAAAGATAATCTGCCTGACGCTGCCCAGGCAGTCCTTGATCTGCCCCCGCAGTTCCCGCAGGGTGCGCTTGGCCTCCTCCATATCCCTATCCATGAGCTTTTCCACAATGGAGGTCTGCATCAGCATATTGGCCATGTCTTGGGCAGGGCCGTCATGTATTTCCCGCGACAGCCTGTAGCGCTCGTCCTCCTGGGCCTTGATGACCCGGGCACCCACGAACTGCTCCTTCTGCACCGCCTCGATTTTCCACATGACCCCGCTGACCTGGGAGGAAAGGTAGGAAAAAACAGAGCCGATGGCCAGGGCCAGGTGCTCCGCCTGATCCAGCATGACCCCCAGCTTCCGCAACCGCATTTCCAGCTTGTCCCGACGTTCCCTGAGATCTGCCTCCTTTTCCCGCTCCACCCCGAGAGCCACCTGGACATTCTTGACCTTTTCGTAGGTGTCCCTTATGTTCTTCTCGGAATACTGGGCAAAGTTGCTGCTCACCCGCACGAGATTCTGCTTCTCCTGCTGCTCCTCCCGGGCCAGGCTGTCCACCCGGTCGATGGTCTCCCGTGCCTTTTGCTTGAGCTCTGCCAGCAACTGCTTGCTTCTTTCCACCTCGTCCTTGGCTGTCTCGTAGATATCAAAGATCTGAGTCTTATTGGACTCGATGGTCTCTATGGTATTGTTCAGGATAGACTTCAGGGCATCTGTGCTCAGATTACCCGCCTCGTCCAGGAGTTTTTTGCTGCGTCCCATCACAGGCTCCTTACTTTTCCTCACCGCTGTTCTGGTTGTGCTTCTTGAGGAATATCTTCAGCACCACGAAGGCCAGCAGGGCTCCCGCCAGCATATAGGCATCGCCTGCATGGAACACCGCGTCCCAGCCTCTGTCCTCCACCTTCACCACAATGGCACCGATGACCAGAATCACTACCAGTATATTAGAAATAATTTTGCTGTGCTTCTTCAGGAATTCTATTTCAATCTCCCCCTATCATTCGTTCATACCAATTTAGTGTATCTCAAGCAGGGCTTTTCTGCAAGGATAATATAGCCACCGACTTGCTTTTAAGTCCGTTTGCCCTTAAAATAATAAGGAGAGCTTAAATTTTTGCAATTATACAATCGAAAGGTGATACAAATGAGCATTTTTTCCCGCTTCCTGCCGAAGCGCAAGCCCCCCGAGATAAAGAACAATATCCCGAAAGAAAAGGCCAATATCCGCAAGACCTTCGGCATCTATTGCCACAAGCACCACAACACCGAGGGCGACAAGCTCTGCCCCAAGTGCACGGCCCTTCTCGCCACGGTCATGACCAAGATGAACCGTTGCCCCTACGGCATCACCAAGCCCATCTGTGACCGCTGCGACAGGCCCTGCTTCGGCACCAAGCAGACCCACGACTTCCTGCAGATCATGAACTCCACCAGCACCAGCATGTTCCTGCGCCATCCCATCATGGCCTTCAAGCACAAGCTGGCCAGCATGGGCGTGGATTATGCCAAGTACCAGCAACAAAAGAAGGTAGACGACAAGGCCAAGGCCAAAGAGAAGTCCAAGGATAAGAAAGATAAGAAATAATTGCAAACGCAACTGCCGGAGGCTCCTTCGGCAGTTTTTCTTTGCACCGAAAGACGTTTTGTAACATTTATTACGCAATGCCCATCGCTAATGTGTTATAGTGGATGCAATATCTGATGTTGGTTTGCCTCCCCCGTAAGCGGGGAGGCAAACCAAATATTATTGCGTTCACTATAGTATAAGGAAAACAGACAGGAGGTTGCTATTCATGGGCAAGTGGGGTGTATTTTATTCCTCGGTAACGGGGAACACGAAGATGATAGCGGAAAAAATCGCGGAGACTGCCGATGCTGCCGATGTACTGCCAGTAGAGGAAATGCCAGACGACCTGTCCGGCTACGAGGTAGTGGCTCTGGGCTACTGGTTGCGCCTGGGCGGGGCTGACCCCAAGATGATGCAGTACCTGCCCAAGGTCAAGGACAGCACAGTGATTCTCTTCGAGACCCACGGCACCGACCCTGGCAGCGAGCACGCCATCACCGCCTTTGCGCGAGCGGCCTACCTGCTGGGGGAGGGCTGCGAAATCCTTGGCACCTTCGGCTGCCAGGGCAAGATCAATCCCGCCCTCATCGAGAAGCGCAGGAACGCCTCCCCCGATGACCCCCATGGCGGCACCAAAGCCATGGAACGCTGGCGGCGGGCGTCCAGTCACCCCAACGAGGAAGACCTGGCCGCCGCCGCAGATTTCGTAGCACAGATGAAGCGCAAGCTCATACTCCGGCAGAAATACCGAGAGCATAAGCAGTAAGTCCATACAATTTCACACACGAATAAGTCCCACAGAGTTCACTATCCTCTGTGGGACTTTCCATCGCATCATAGATAAATGCCCTACTTCACCAAATGAAGGCCGGGCTTGCTCTCTGCTTGTTTCAGTTCCCTTGGCCTTGGCTCTGGCTGTTCTTTCTTCTTGCCATCCTTGGCGTGGTCACAGACGTTCAAGAGAATCCCCATGGCACACATGGTGACTATGAGGGACGAGCCTCCGTAGCTGATAAAGGGCAGCGGCACGCCTACCACGGGCAGGAGGCCGCCTACCATGGCCACGTTGGCAATGCCCTGTCCCAAGATCAGGAGCATGATGCCCAGAACCAGCATCTGGCCGAACTCGTCGGAGGCGCGGTTAGCGATTCTCACGCAGTAGAGCAAGAGCGCCGCCAGCAGGAAGAATATCAGCATGGCTCCCAAAAAGCCGTGCTCCTGACAGAAGATGGCGAAGGCAAAGTCCGTGTGCGCCTCGGGCAGATAGTCATACTTGCTGACGCCGGAGCCAAGGCCCATGCCCCAGAAGCCCCCTGAGCCAATAGTAGACAGGGACTGCACCGTCTGATAGCCCTTGCCCTGGGCATCTGCCCAGGGGTCGAACATGACCCTGACACGCTCCAGCCGGTAGGGCTGGAGGTAAATCAGTCCAATCGCCCCCACCACGCCAATGCCAATCAAAGGCAGCAGCTGCCTCTTGGGCACCCCCGCCACTACCAGCATAAAGAAGGGCACCCCGACGATGATGAGAGCCGTCCCCATATCCGGCTCCAGCTCCGTCAGCGCCGCCATAATGATGATTATCCCCGCCTGCAGATTCAGCACACTTGGCGCCCTGCCCGCTTTCAGCTTTGACGACAGATATGCCGCCATCAGCAGGAGGGAAATCAGCTTGGCGAACTCGGCAGGCTGGAAGCCCACGCCTCCGGCATAGAGCCAGCGACGGGCGCCATTGACCTCGGTGCCCACGATGAGCACCGCCACCAAAGCTATGATAATAAAGGCCACCATGCCCGGCATGAGGTATCGCCAGCGCATGTAATTGAACTTGCGGCAGAAAACAAAAGCCCCCAGCCCTACCACCAACATGACGACATGCCTGGTCAGGAAATAATAGGGATTGTCATAATCTATGGTAGCCATGACAAAGCTGGAACTGAACACATTGAGCGTCCCCAGCACCAGCAACAAGATCATAATCACAATCACAGGCTCTGCGTCATTGGTCCACAGAGTCTTGCGGATACGCATTTCAAAGCCTCCTCAGCTCTCCCCTCAAGGGAATACCACCTCACAGCGGTTGATTTTCTCCCCAAAGCCGCTGAATTTCCTTTCATACTCGGTCATTATATTGTCCGGGCGATTCTCGGCGTGAAGGTCAAAGGACACATCGCGCACCTCAAGATGAGCCTCCTCGAACTGCTCCAGGGAGAAGTCAAAGAGGGGTCGGTTGTCGGTCTTGAAGTGAATCGTCCCGCCCTTCTTCAAAAGGCCGCGGTACTTTTCCAAAAAACCCACGTGGGTCAGACGACGCTTGGCGTGGCGCTTCTTAGGCCAGGGGTCGCAGAAGTTGATGTAGAAACGATCCACCTCGCCAGGAGCGAAGATATCCTCGATCTTGTTGATGTCAAAGACCAGCAGGCGGACGTTCGGCAATTCCAGCGCCGCAATCTTCTTGGCGGCGGAGTAAAGCACATCCTGCTGCATCTCGATGCCGATGTAGTTGATATCAGGTTTTCTCTCTGCCAGCTGGCTGATGAAATCTCCCTTGCCCGTGCCCAGCTCCACCTGGAGAGGGGCCTGGCGGCCAAAGATTTCTGCCCACTGGCCTTTTTTCTCCTCCCCGATTTCCATATCCTTGCTGAACACAAAGCTGTCAAAGTTATGGATGGCTTCGTCCACCCAGGGTTTTCTTCTCAGTCTCACAATCTTTCTCCCTTATTATCTCTTGGTTTCCAAACCGTATTTCTTCAGATAGCGGTAGAGGGTCACGCGGCTCACATCCAGCAGGTTGGCCAAACGGCTCACGTTGCCGCCTGCCGCCTTCCAGGCCTTCACGAAGACCTCTTTATCCTCTTTCCACTTGTTGTCGGGCTTCACATCCCCCATGAGAGAAATATCCTGCTCGCGGATAGTGTCGCCGGGGGTGTTGAAGAAAGCATATTCCAGCACGCTCTGCAGCTGCTTGATGTTGCCGGGCCACTCGTACTGGCAAAGCTTCTGCTCCGTCTCCGGCAAAATCTTCTTCACGGGCAGCTGGTGCTGCTCCGCCAGCTCTGCGATGATGTGTGCTGCCAGCTTGGGAATGTCCTCCCGGCGGTTGCGGAGAGCCGGTACGCGGATGACGCTCTTGGATACGATCTCGTAGAGCTTTTCGTCAAAAAGGCCACGCTCGGACAGGCGCTTGAGGTCACTGTCGCAGGCAGCAATAATGCGCACATCAATGCTGCGCATGACTGTGTCCCCCACTCGGGCTACCTTTCCGCTGGACAAGGTTTCTGCCAATTTATGAGCTATGTTCTTGGGCATTTTCTCGATTTCATCCAGGAACAGGGTGCCGCCGGAGGCCAGCTCCAGCCGCCCCTGATGACTGACTTCACTGCTGCGGCTCACGCCGAAGAGTTCCTGCTCCAGAAGTTCCGGGGTAGTATCCCCGCAGCGCAGGGTAATGAGTGGCCCGGCTGCCCTGTTGCTGGACTGGTGTATGCCGTGGGCCATGCGCTGCTTGCCCGTGCCTGACTCGCCCTGAATGAGCACGTGGTTCTTGTTGCGGGCCACCCGCTCCGCTTTGGAACGCACAGCGGCAAAGGTAGTGCCCTCCCCTACCATGGAGTTGATGCTGTACTTGGCCGTATAGCCAGCCGCATGAGCCACCAGCACCCGCAGATCCTCGATGGGCATGGAAATGACTACCACGCTCTGCACCAGCTGGTCTTCGTCACGCTCCAGTGGCACCACAGTGGTAATGTCCTCATAGGTCTTGGAGGGGGTAATCCAAGTGACCTCCTTGTTGTAGGATGGCACCCCCCGGAACCCCTTGGACACAGGGGTATGCTGATAGTTCAGGATCACATCGTTGAGATTGGATGTATGGAGGCTGCCGTGGAGACTCTCGTGCTTGGCACCGATGCCCTTGAGCCGCTTGTTGCCAAGTTCGTTGGCATAGGCCACCTCGCCACCGGGCAGCACATGGTACACCGCAAAAGGAGCCGCGTCGAGTATAGCTTCCTCAGCCGTGATGCGCAGCTCGGCCTCCAGATGCTGCTCCAGTGCCGTACGCATGGTGAAGAGCAAGGAAATCACCGCATCCTGGGGCATGGGCACAGGCTCCATGGATACCAGGGTCACGATATAGCGGAATTCGCCGTTGACAAAGACAGGAGCAGAGCAGGCATCCCCCAGCTGGCACTCCCTGACCCACATCTCAGGACCGAACATCCAGAAGGGCGCCTTCATTTCATAAGCCACGCTGATGGAGGAAGTGCCCACCTCGGCCTCGCCTACCCGCACGCCCTCGATTTCCCCCGGAGTCATCTGGTAGAAGGGCAGAGAATAGCTTTTCAGTACCACGCAGTCTGCGTCCACCAGCAAGAGACTTAAATTATACTCCTGGAAGAATTCCTTGATGCCCTCGCTGAGCCGCCCCAAATAGTTGATAGCCGTGCTATGGCTCTGCTGGAGCTCGTGGAATTTCTCAGGCAACAGACGATGAGAAATATCCAGCTTGTCCTGATTCACGCCAAGTTCCTGGCTCCGCTGCCAGGAAGCCGCCACCCAAGGGTGCACATTGGGATCCAGCACCCCTTTTTCCGTGTAATTCTGATAATAAGCCTCGAGCTTGGATCTACTGCGATGCTCTCTGATCATTTTCTTCCTCCTAAATTCTTCGAGCCTATCCCACCAAGGCCTTCTTTCTTGTACTTGGGATTTCCCTTCCTGTTACAAAATTTCCGGGCACAAGAAGAATATTGTAAACCTTATTGTACCAATACAAAACACCATCTGCAACGTCTTTCGAGAAAAAGTTTACAAAAAGTTTACAATCCGAAAAGAAAATTTACAAATTTGTCGCATATTCCCTCAATATCTTATTATACGACCTCGTTTCGCCATAGTTTTACAGTAATGTTGAAAAATATGCTATAATACTATGGTGATTTTCAGCAACCCAAACGCAGTCTTGATTGAGGAGTAGGATATATGCGCAATCCATGCAAGAACTTCATCTTTATCTTTGGCATCATCTGTATCATGGCCGGTATCTTCGGCCTTTCCTATACCTATCATATCGACCACCGCACGGCAGAAAGCCTGTCTGCTTACTGCCGCATAGACTTCCAGAGTTCCTTCACGGACCAGGGCAAACTGGAAGGCGCGGTGCTGTCCATCTGGGACTTCCGCTATGATGGGGCGAAGCTCCTGCCCAAGGCGGTGCTCTACACCGATGGCGATGCTTGGGAGATGAATGCCGCCGTGAAGCAGCTCAGCCCCCAGGAACGTGAGGAGGCCCAGGATCCGGACACCTCCGCCATCAACGCTGAGCACCCCTACCAGTATGAAAACAAGCTCTTCGTGGAAATGCCCCGTTCCAGCCTTCCGGCCATCAAAAAAGCGGAAACCGTCCGTTTCCGCTTCTACTACGACAACGGGCAGACCATCGACCTGCCCCTGAATGAACATGACCTTGAATACTGGAAGGCCCAGCTCATCGACCATAAAAATTAAGAACGCACATACACGCGAGGTATCCTGGCTGACACAAGGCAGGTTACCTCGTAATTTATTGTGTCCAGAACACGGGCGGCATCATCTGCCGTGAGCTCCGGCGCACCGAAGAGGACAGCCGTATCCCCCTCATGCACCTCAGGCAGGTCTGTCACATCCACCATCACCTGATCCATGCAGACCCGACCAGCCACAGGCACCAACTGGTCATTAACCAATACCTTGGCACCGCCTTTGCCGTAGGCGCGGATATAGCCGTCCGCATACCCCAAAGGCAGAGTGGCGATGAGGCTTTCGCGTTTCGCCTCCCAAGCCCTGCCATAGCCAATAGTCTCCCCCGGGTGCATCTTCTTCAAAAAAACTATCTGAGCGCAGAGCTTCATAACGGGACGCAGCTCAACAGGATGCGTAACCTCCTCAGATGGCCACATGCCGTACTGGATGACCCCTGCCCGCACCATGTCAAGGTGGGCCTCTGGCATTTCCAGGATAGCGGCAGACTCGGCAATATGACGGATTTTCAGGTCAACGCCCATAGCCTTTACCGCCTCACAAGCCGCCAGGAAACGCTTCAGCTGCTCCCTGGCAAAGGTCTTGTCCTTGCAGTCTGCCGTGGCAAAGTGGGAGAACATGCCCTCAATCTCAATGTTGGGCAGTTCGCTCACAACCGCAGCCAAAGCAGCCATTTCCTCCGGGCGGGCACCGATGCGCCCCATGCCCGTCTCCACCTTCAGATGGACCTTGGCCGTCTTACCAAGTTTCGCAGCAGCTTCGGAAAGCGCCTTGGCCAGGGGCAGTTCGCAGACTGCCTGGGTGATATCATGCTCCACCACCAGCGCCGCTTCCTCAGGCAGGATAAGTCCCAGCAGGAGAATCGGCACTCTAAAGCCGGCCTCCCGCAGTTCAACGCCCTCGGAAATGGTAGCCACCGCCAGATAGTCAGCCCCTTCCGCCAGAGCCACCTTGGCCGCCTCTATGGCCCCGTGGCCGTAAGCATCAGCCTTCACCACGGCACAAAGTTTCGCATTCCCTTTGATGCAGGACTTGATGGCCCTGTAATTATGCTCCAAAGCCCCCAAATCTATTTCAGCCCAAGCGGCACGATTACGCATGATAAACGCTCCTTTATCCCTATTATGGTCTTAAATGGCCCAATGTCAGCAAGTTTACGCAATATGCACCTATCTTCCCACACTGCCATAAATAAGTCAAGTTATCTGCTATAAAAGATTGCATAACAAACACGCGTCAACTAAAATAGAAGAAAGTTATACACTGGAATGTCTAGGAGGAACAGTAAATGCTGACACCAGCTAATTTCAAGAACGCTCTGGAAGCCATGGGTTTCCAAGCAAGCAATACTACATATGAAAAGAAATATCCTACATTCGGCGTGTCCCTCAAAGTCGACCTTGACAAGCGTAAGTTGTTTTACCCAGAAGAAATCAAGGGACGAGAGCGCAATGACTTTTATGATGAATCTCATAAAGAAAATCTAGTAGTCTTCGAATGCGTCAACAGGCTGCTTATAAAAGGCTATCGCCCAGAGCATATAGAACTTGAAAAAGAATGGCATCTTGGACACGATGCTAAAGGCGGGCGTGCTGACATCTGCGTGACTGCCCCCGATGGCAAAATGCTATTCATCATTGAATGCAAAACCATTGACAAGGAATATCAATCCGAATACCGCAAGACAAAAGCCGATGGTGGACAGTTGTTCTCCTACTGGCAACAAGAACGAAGCACCCAGTGGCTTGTTCTCTATGCCTCAGATTATGCTGACGGTAAGGTTATCTACCAAACCGACAGTGTTGACTGCCACGATGACCAAAATATCCTGCTCACCGCCAAGAAGGACAGTTCCATAAAGCTCTATCAGGATGCCCATACCACAGAAGAACTGTTTGCCGTATGGGACGAGACCTACGAAAAACGCTTCTGCGGCGACATTCTTTTCCATGATGACACAGTTGCCTATAAGATAGGCGTAAAGCCCCTGCGCAAGGGCGACTTGAAAGACTTTGCCGAAAAGGACGGCGTGGTAAATCAATTTGAGGAAATTCTGCGCCATAATAACGTCTCTGATAAGGAAAATGCATTCAACCGCTTGGTGGCTCTCTTTATATGCAAACTAGTTGATGAAATGCAAAAGGGCGACCAGGATGAAGTGGATTTCCAATACAAGATAGGAACTGATACCTACGAGACTCTCCAAGACCGTCTGCAACGCCTCCACAAAGAGGGCATGAAAGAGTTCATGCGGGAGGACATCTTCTATGTGCCAGACAGCTATGCAGAAGACCTTCTTCAGCAGTACACAGGCCAAAAACGGACGAAGATGATTGATGAGCTCAAAAAGACTCTCCGCTATTTGAAATTTTATACAAACAATGATTTCACCTTCAAGGATGTGCATAACGAGGAACTATTCTATCAGAACGGGAAAATACTGGTAGAGGTAGTGCAGCTTTTCGAGAAATACCGCATCATTGACTCCAACGACTTGCAGGTCTTAGGCGATTTGTTCGAGCAACTTCTGAGCAAAGGCTTCAAGCAGAACGAAGGACAGTTTTTTACCCCTATTCCCATAACCCGCTTTATCTGGGACAGCCTGCCTTTGGATAATATAATGTCCGATGGCAATGACATCACCTATCCCAAAATCATCGACTATGCCTGTGGAGCCGGACACTTCCTTACCCAAGGATATGAAGCCGTAGAAGACTGCCGTCAAAGACATGACTTGCCAAAAGATGAATACTGGGCAGAAAAAAAACTCTATGGGGTAGAGAAAGATTACCGCTTGGCTAGGGTATCAAAGATTTCGCTTTTTATGCACGGGGCTGGAAAAGGAAATATCATCTTCGGCGATGGACTGGATAACTATCGGGATAAGGACATCACACCTGGCACCTTCGACATTCTGGTAGCCAATCCTCCTTACTCTGTTTCCGCCTTCAAGCCACATCTGAAGCTCAAGGACAACAATTTTGATATTCTGCCCAAGATTTCCAACAATGGCTCAGAAATAGAAACACTGTTTGTAGAGCGCATTGCCCAACTACTAAAACCCAAAGGTATTGCAGCAGTAATACTGCCCAGTAGCATATTAAACAAAGAAAATGGTAGGAGCTTTGTAGCCGCTAGAGAAAGTCTACTAACTAATTTCCAGATTAGAGGCATTGCACTGTTTAGTGGCAAGACCTTCGGTGCAACCGACACCAAGACAGTTATTTTGTTCCTTGAGAAATATAATGAACCTCCCAAGCGCATCGATTTAGTCAGCGACAGCGTAAGTGCTATACTCTCCAGCAAAAATCTCGTAGATTGGGAAGACAATGATATACTGGCAAACTATATTAGAAAAATTGGCATAGATAAGGACAGCTATCTTAGATTCATCAATAGAGAAGTAGATTATTCCGCTTGGAAGTTCTCCCCTTATTTCTCTATGTATGTGTCCGCTTTCCTAAATTCCAGTGAATACCTTGCAAAAATTAAACAGAAAGGGTACCTTAATTCCTCATCTGATGAGCAGCTAGTCTGGTGCAATGACAACTTCTACGACTTTGCCCTAAAGATAGAGTCTGAGAAGCTGACCTATTTTGCCCTCTGCTACAGACAGGCTACCCTTGTCATCACTGCTCCCGCTGACAACAAAGGGCAGGAAACCTTCCTTGGATACACATGGAGCAACCGCAAAAGGCAGGAGGGCATACAGATCAAAAAAGAAGGCGGACTTTTGTATTGCCCCACCAATCGCAGTAAGGAAGCTACCTTGGCAGCATTGATACGAAGCAGTTACGACGAAAGTTACAAGGACATTGCAGAACTGGAGAAGTATTATCATTGGCTACCGTTGAAGGATATGCTGGATTTTGGTAAGGTAGAGTTCAATAAGGCAATTCAAACGTCTGCAATCTCTGAAAAATCTATCCGCACAGAAAGATTATACCCAACAGAGCAACTGGAAAAAATTGTTGATATCAATCTTGAAACATTTGACCCTCATGTAAATCCTGAAGGGAAATATTGTTACGTTGATATAGGTTCTATCAAATCAAATAAAATTGATTATTCCAATATAATAACGGGAGAAAATGCTCCGTCACGGGCGAGAAGAATAGCCAATGAAGGTGACATCCTTATATCCACGGTACGGCCCAATTTAAAAGGTTTTTCAATTGTAAGAGACTTGCCCAATAATGCAATATTTTCAACAGGATTTGCAGTACTTTCTTCTAAAGATTCAAATATCATTTTAAATCAATTTATTTATTTGCTGTTTATGTATGATCCAATTCTTATGGAGCAAATGTGTTCAAAAATGGGAAAAGGTTCATATCCGAGTATCAACCAAAACGATATTAAAAATTTTTATATTTTAATACCACCAATTAAGCAACAACATCAAATCATCAAGGAATTTCAAGCCGTTGACGAACAAATCAACGAGCAAGATGGGATTATTGAAAAATGTGATAAGGATATTAAATCACGGTTTATCGAGATGTTTGGGGATCCGATGACGAATCCGATGGGGTGGGAGGTCAAACGGCTTGATACAATGTGTGAAAACTTGGATAGCAAGCGTATCCCTATAAAGAGCGGAAATAGGAAGTCAGGGGGTTATCCATACTACGGTGCATCAGGTATCGTTGATTATGTCGAAGATTATATTTTTGATGAGAGATTACTCCTCGTGTCCGAGGACGGAGCAAATTTGCTCATGCGGTCAACGCCGATAGCATTTAGTGTGTCAGGTAAGATTTGGGTAAACAATCATGCTCATGTATTGCGATTTGAGGATGAGGCTTTGCAATGTTTTGTTGAAAATTATTTTGCTATGGTAGACATATCAAATTTAATAACAGGGTCGGCACAGCCCAAACTTAACCAGCAAAAGCTGAATGAAATGATGTTGCCTGTCCCAAGTCAAGAACTGTTGGACAGTTATCTCTCCTTTATGCAACTCACCGACAAATCGAAATTTGACGCTCAAAAAATAAAAGATAGTCTTATTTCACGCCGAAAAGAACTTATCAACAAGCATTTCAAATAAGGGGATATATATCATGTCCGACCAAAAACATTTTATAACAAAAATCTATATTGATAAATTGCTGAACCTAGAAAACATATCCATAAGTCTTTCATTAGAAAAAAAACAGCATCTTCTGATGACTGGCAAAAATGGTTCCGGCAAGACTTCTCTTTTGAACGCAATAAAACAGACACTATCTGCCATAAACGATGAGAGTTGGATGGATTACAAGCAAGGCTCCAACGCAAAACCAACAGTCTTTATACAGGGACAGCCTGCTGTACCTGTACGCTCATATCAAAAATATTCCACGGGAATACACATAGAATTTAATACAGATGAAGTTTTGGATTCTGCCTTTTCCTCTGGAAACTTCATTACTGCTTTTTTTTCCGCAGACCGCAAAACCAATATAGCACTAGCTAACGGCGTTGAGGATGTAAAACTTTCTTCTGTTTACGACTTTAACGCTGACCCTGCCCAGCTTCTTATCAAATACATGGTTCACCTAAAAACGCAACAGGCATACGCTCGCCAGGAAAATGATACTGCAGTGGAGAACTCAATCAAAAAATGGTTCGACCGCTTCCAATCCGCCCTTGGCGAATTGCTCGATGACAAGAGCTTAAAACTGGAATACAACTATAAGCAGTACAATTTCCTTATCCATCAAAAGGATAAGCTCCCCTTTGGCTTTAACCAGTTATCCGATGGCTATTCCTCCATCATAAGAATTGTTTCCGATTTAATTCTTCGCATGGAGCAGAACTGGCTGTTAAAAGGCAATATTAGCACTTACGATATAGAAGGCATAGCCATTATTGATGAGCTGGAAACCCACCTGCATATCGAACTCCAACGTAAAATACTCCCCTTCCTAACCTCCTTCTTCCCTAATATCCAGTTCATCATCAGTACCCACTCCCCCTATATCCTTACCTCCATCCCCAACGCAGTCATTTATGACCTCGAAAACAAAGTCACTTTCACGGATCTGACCAACTACTCCGCTGATGATGTAGCTCAGGCTTTCTTTACGGCAGAAGAATACTCCATAAAATTGGCTGATGATATTGAACGCTATCGCTTTCTTTCCCAAAAAGACAACCTCACAGAAGAGGAAATCATAGAAAAGACCAGACTTGCTATGTCTTTGAAGGATGTACCTGGCAAGCTGGCTTCAAGAATCAAAAACGAGTTTGAGGAACTGGCAGGTGATGCAAATGGTACGATTTGAAAGAACAGCCAACGAGCTATCACAAGAAGCCATCGCTTCTCTGGCAAGAGAAAAATCAAAGGCCAACGGTACATGCAACACCGAGGAAGTCAATGCTGCTTTACAAGACATATTCTATGGTAAATGCTACCTTTGCGAAAGCAACAACCTGCAATCTTGCCAAATCGAACATTTGCAGCCTCACCATGAAGATCCTGATCTAAAGTTTTCCTGGGAAAACCTTTTTCTATCATGCACACATTGCAACAACCTGAAAGGTGATAGATATTGGCCTATTCTGGATTGTACAAAAGAGGACGTAGACGAGCATATAGCCTTTCGCAAGGAGGGCTATTTCGGTATACCTGAAAAATTAAAATTTGAGCCTTGCGATTCTCTTGACGAAACTCAAAACACCTGTGCCTTGCTGAATGATATCTACTACGGCACCACTACGCAAAAGCAAATCGAGGCAAATTTCATTCGAAAAAAACTGCGCGAGGAACTTAGTGGTTTCAAAAATCTAGTCCGGGATTATACACAGGCACACGGCAAACAAAAAGAAGAATTATTCCATACAATAAAACACGAACTTATGAACAGTTCCCCCTTTGCCGCGTTCAAACGCTGGCTGATCCGTGACCATGCTGATATGTATGGCGACTTTCTTGATTGTTGGAAACCTCCAATCGCATAATAAAAAATGCCTCTACCGGCAAAGGTGGAGGCATTTCTTATTGTCGCATCAATATACTGCTAGTGTGGCAATCTGCCTCCACTGTTCATAGGCTCTCTCCCAGGCAGTTTAGGGAAATACTGATTTATTGCCGCTCTTCTCAAATGTCCTGTCATAAGATACAATAGACATATAGGAGTTCACTGGAGTGAGGAGGTGCTTGTCAT